>NC_012522.1:6695996-7304723 GCF_000010805.1 Rhodococcus opacus B4
AGCAGCCGGTGACCGGACTGGAGAACGTCGAGGGCGTGTACGACGTGCGGGTCGACGGGCTGCACACCCGATGCGAGGTGGACACCAGTGCGATCGAGGGCGTGCTGCGACACCTGCTGTCGTACGGGATCGCCTCGCTCACCTCGACGCCTCCGACGTTGGAAGAGCTGTTCCTGCGCCACTACGGCGACGAACTGGCCCGCGAGGGCGAGAACCACCGTCGGGCCGAGTCCGGGACGCGGGCACGATGAGCACGGCGACGGCGCCGGCGACCACCGGGCGCGGCCGGTACGCGGGCACCCCACGACTCGTGCGGCTGGCTTTGCGCCGCGACCGTGTTCAGCTGCCGGTGTGGTTGCTCGCTCTCGCTGCGCTGCAGGCATTCTCGGCGTCGAGTGTGCTCGGCCTGTATCCTACGGAGCCCGACCTGCGCAGCTTCGCGATGGCCACCGCGGCGTCGCCGGTCGCGCTGGCCACCAACGGTCTGGTGTCGGGGTACAGCGCCGGCGCGGTGCTCGCCTGTCAGATCGTCATGCCGATGTCGCTGGCGGCCTGCCTGATGACCACCCTACTGGTGGTGCGGCACACCCGCCAGAACGAGGAGACCGGCCGCGCCGAACTCGTCGAGGCCGCCGTCGTCGGCCGGAAGGCGCTGCTCACCGCCGCGCTGGTGGTCGCGGTCGGAGCCAACCTGGTCCTGGCGCTGCTCAACGTGGTCGTGCTGATGGCGGCGGGGCTGCCACTGGACGGGTCGGTGGCGCTCGGCGCGGCGGTCGCGGGCGCCGGTATCGCGTTCGCGGCGATCGCCGCGGTGACGGCGCAGGTGACGGACAGTGCCCGCACCGCCAACGGGCTGGCCGGTGCCGCGCTCGGGGTGGCCTTCCTGCTGCGTGCGGTGGGGGACATGACGGGGACGGTGACGGAGAACGGCACGCGGGTGATCAGTGGCTGGCCGACCTGGGTGTCGCCGATCGGCTGGGCCGAGCAGGTCCGCCCCTACGACGACAACGCCTGGTGGGTGCTGACGCTGCCGGTCGTGTTCGCACTCGTGGTCGGCTCGGTCGGCTTCGCCCTCACCGAGC
Organism: Rhodococcus opacus B4; assembly: GCF_000010805.1. NCBI lineage: Bacteria > Bacillati > Actinomycetota > Actinomycetes > Mycobacteriales > Nocardiaceae > Rhodococcus > Rhodococcus opacus. The sequence continues at coordinate 6,697,079 of NC_012522.1, forward strand.
ACCGGGACGTCGGCTCGGGGCTCGTGCCGACCCGCCCGGGCCCCGCCCGCGCGTCCCGCTCGCTGCCGACGGCGGTCGGGTCGGCGTGGCGGATGCAACGGACGATCCTGTTCTGGTGGGCGTTCGGGATCGCGGTCCTCGCCGTGGTGTACGGCGCGATCGCAGACCAGATCGACGACTTCCTCGGCGAGGGTCAGCAGGTCGCCGACATGATGGAACAGCTCGGTGGCGGCACGACCGACATGGTCGACGCTTACTTCGCCGCCATCTTCGGCATGATGGCGATCGCGGTCGCCGGCTACGCAGTGCAGGCGCTGCTGCGGATGCGCGGCGAGGAGTCGGCGGGGCGACTCGAACCGGTTCTCGCGACGGCGGTCTCGCGTCCGCGGTGGATGCTGGCGCACGTCGGCCTGGTCACGGTGGGCATCGTCGTCCTGCAGGCGCTGACCGGGGCGGCGACCGGCCTCGCGTACGGTCTGGTGACCGAGGATGTGCCGGGGAAGGTCGTGAATCTCACCGGGGCCGCACTCGTCTTCGTGCCCGCGATCCTGGTCGTCGCCGCAGTGGTGGTGCTGGCGTTCGGCGCCGTCCCGGCCTGGTCGGCCGGGCTGTCCTGGGGCGTGCTCGCGCTCTGCCTGATCTTCGGATTCCTCGGATCGCTGCTCGGGCTGCCGCAGGCGGTCCGCGATCTGTCACCGTTCACCCACGTCCCCGCCCTGCCCGCCGCGGAAGTCACGGCCGCTCCGCTGGTCTGGCTCGCGGCGATTGCCGCCGTCGTGGGTGCTGCCGGAGTAGTGCTGTTCCGGCGTCGGGACCTCACGAATTCGTAGCGGTGCCGTGGGAGACCACACACTGTGCTGCACTCATGCCTCAATTCTCGCGTGGAGACCGGTCGCGAGGTGGTCGACGAGTTCGCGGATGCGGCGAGGGACGGGGGCAGTGGCCGAGTACAGCGCGTGGACGTCCGCGGCGGGGGTGGGGATGTCGGGTAGCACCTGTACGAGGGTGCCGTCCCGAAGTAGTGGGGCGACGTGCCAGATCGAGCGCATGATCACGCCGTGGCCGTCTACGCACCACTGGGTCGCCGCGTCGCCGTCGTTGCACAGCAGGTTCCCGGATACCCGGATCGCGGTCTCGTCGTGCTCGGCGCCGAACCGCCACAGTGCGTAGTCGCCTTCGTTCTCGCGGATCACGATGCAGTTGTGGTGTTCGAGATCTTTCGGTTCGGCCGGGATGCCGCGGCGTTCGAGGTAGGCGTGTCCGCGACGGCCGCTGGCCCCGCCACGCCGGCCGCGAACTGCGCGGCTCCACCCTCGGCATCATCGGCTACGGACCCAGCGGACGCGCCGTCGCACACCTCACCCGCGCCTTCGGCATGTCGGTGACCGTGCACACCGCACACCCCACCGACAGCTGACTGCGCGAGTTCGGCAACGTACTGATCACCTCGCACCTGGCCGGGCAGACCACCGAAGCCCGCACCCGTGCGGGCTTGGCCGCCGCGCAGGCCGTGATCGACGTTCTCGCCGGGCGCGAACCGGCGCACCCGGTCGATCAGGAGACGGTAGGACGATGACCGACGAACTCATCACGGCCGCCCGCAGGGCCGAAGCGGAGATCGCCTGAACCTGGTTGCTGGTCAACGCAACCCGAGCCGAAACCTTCGACGACGTCGACACCCTGAAGGGCCTTTCGTCATCGAATGCACCGCTGCCGACAACGCCGACACCGTTTGAACAACTCATCACCCACGGCCCTCTTCGTCATCCACGGACGCGTGCCCGCCCACAGGATTATCGAATGGACGCCTGTGTGTCCCACGACCCTCAGCCTATTGCCTGGTGAAGGCTTCACTGCTAGAATCGAACAAAGATTCGAATAGCCTTGGGGGAGGTTGGTTGTGGGGGACGTGGTGGCACCGGATCTGGAGGAGTTGCGGGCGTTCACGGCGCGGCTGCGGGTGGTTTCCGCTGACGGAGACGCGGCGCTGGGGATCGACCTGCTCGATGCCATCGAGGCGTTGAAGTCGGTCGGGTGTGCGGCGCAGGCGGTGATCACCGACGACGTCTCGACGAGTATCCGCGCCGACCGGAGGGCTCGTGGGTTGCCCCAGGCGGAGTGGGGGCGGGGGATCGCGTCGCAGATCGGGTTGGCGCGCAGGGAGTCTCCGAATCGTGGTGGCCGGCATCTGGGGTTCGCGCGGGCGGTGGTGCACGAGATGCCGCACACGTTGGCGTTGTTGCGGTCGGGTCGGTTGAACGAATGGCGGGCCACGCTGCTCGTGCGGGAGACGGCCTGTCTGTCGGCGCATGACCGGGGAATCGTGGATCGGCGGTTGTGTTCGGACCCCGACATTCTCGACGGCGTGGGTGACCGCGGTGTGGTCGCGAAGGCGAAGGCCCTGGCGGTGGAACTCGATGCCGCGGCGGTGGTGGCGCGGCATCGTAAGGCGGTGTCGGAGCGGCGGGTGACGACGCGGCCGGCACCGGATGCGATGGCGTACCTGAGTGTGCTGATGCCGATGGAGCAGGCGGTCTGCGTGCAGGCCACGTTGGGGCGGGACGCGGACAGCCTGATCGCGACCGGGGACGGTGGCGGCCGGACCCGGAACCAGCTCATGGCGGACTTGTTGTTCGAGCGTGGCACCGGGGTGTCGGTGGCGAGTGGTGTGCCGGTGGCGGTGGATCTGGTGATTTCCGACGAGACGTTGCTGGCGGGTGAGGGCGAGGCGGCGGACCTGCAGGGGTTCGGTCCGGTGCCGGCGTCGATTGCGCGGCGGTTGGTGGCGGACGCCCTCGATGGTGACACGGAGGTGACGTTGCGAAACGTCTATGCCTGCCCGGTGTCGGGGGCGTTGACGGCGATGGAATCGCAGGCCCGCACGTTCCCGAGGAGCCTGAGGAAGTTGATCGATCTGCGGGACCGCACATGCCGGACGCCGTGGTGTGATGCGCCGATCCGGCATCACGATCACATCCGCTCGCGCCGCAACAAGGGTGTCACCAGGGCACACAATGGGGCGGGTTTGTGCGCGGCGTGCAATTACGCGAAGGAGGGTGACGGGTGGGCCGCTCGTCCGGTGTGTCGGCCCGGTCGCCGGCATCTCCTCGATCTGCGGGCTCCGACCGGGCATCATTACCGGTCGACGGCGCCCCGGCTGCCGTCCGCGGCGCGGAGGTCGGAAATCGAGGCGATCCTCATCGCACACCTCCGCGCGTCATGAGGGGTTCAGCAGTCGATGACGAGCCAACCGCCGTGGTGCTCGAACACCTCGAAGGGGCGTCCCGTCGATTCGCCGAGTCTGGTGAGTGCCGGGGTGTCGAAGGTGCGGATGTGTCCGTGGCAGGCCGTTGCCTCGTCCTCGTAGGGGACGGCGACGACAACGCGTTCGCGGGCGATGCGGAGGGCCTCGGATATCACTGTGGCCCCGATGTTTTCGTCGACGTGTTCGAGGAGGTGGATGGCGGTGACGGTGTCTGCGCTGTCGTCGGGGACCGGGACGTGCGCGGCGTCGCACACGAGCGTGCGCAGGTCGAGTCCGAGTTCCGGCGCCACCGCGTCGAGGAGGGTCATGGTGCCGGGGAGGATGTCGGTTGCCGTGACGGTGCGCCCTGCGCGGGCGAGTCTCAACGGGAGGAAGCCGAAGCACGACCCGAGGTCGAGGACGGAACCGCGGACCAGTTGTTCCGCCTTCTCGTGGATCGGCGCGAAGTCGGCGGTGCCGTCGAGCAGTTCGCCGAGGGAGTTGCGGTAGTAGACCGTCCACGCCTCGAGCGCACCGTCGACAGTGGAGCGCACCAGTCCGACCATGGTCGATTCGAACTCGCCCTGACCGAAGTCGGCGTCCTCGATGGACGCGGTGACCGAGGCGACGAGTCTCTCGCTCAGATCCTCGGGTGTCAGGGCGTGCGTGACCCGTAACCGGTCGCCGTCGCGGGTGAGGGTGAGCGGCCCGTCCGCGATCCGCTCTACCGTGACGTGACCGTGTGACCACAGCCCGGGTTCGCACGGAGCGAGAGAGTCGAAGGCTTGTGTGTCGAGGGTGGAAGTCATTCGAAGCAACCTTGCCGAGAGGTGATGGCGGGAGGGGGATCAGGTGTCCGGCTCGCCGAGGGAACTCAGACCATCGTAGAGCGATTGCATTCCGCTGGCGAGTAGTTCGTTGAGTTCGAGCGAATCGTCGTCGAGCCACTGCTCGTACGCCGACATTGCAACGCCGAGTAGGAGATAGCCGACGGTCCGCGGAACGTGGTCGGTCGGTGAGACTCCCAACCGGCCGGCGACGTACTCGGCGATGACATTGCGCCACCCTTCGTACATCACCACCGAATACGCCTGCAGGGCGGGCACTCGCAGGATCAGCCCCATGCGTTTGCGGTGGTTGGCTTCCTCGCTCTCGGGAAACGCGTTGAACTGCAGGAGTGCTGCGGTGAGTCCGTCGACGATCGGGATGTCGCCGGGTTGCGCGGCGAGTTGGGCGCGCATTTCGGCGAGGTGGGCGTCGAAGTCGCCCCACGGGATCGCGTTCTTGGACGGGAAGTAGCGGAACAGGGTGCGGCGGGCGATGCCGGACGCTTCGGCGACTTCGTCGACGCTGGTGGCGTCGAACCCCTGTTCCGTGAACAACTCGATCCCGACGGTACTGATCCGATCCTGCGTCGTGGACGGGCGTCGCCCTATCCGACTGGATGGTTTTCGCCGACTTCTCAACTTTCGTGCCCTCCCGAGCTGTCATTCTGCACTCGATGCCATTACAGTGGTGAGGCGAGTCACAGGAATGGTCGTCTATGACGGGGAACATCCCTCCGGCTCGCGCCGTATCACCGAACAGTAGGAGGAAATCATGTCGGATCGCGACAACAACGTGCTGGAAAACGACTTGGTCGAGGAATCCCTGGTGGAAGAGGTCTCGATCGACGGCATGTGCGGCGTGTACTGATCATGTCCGCTCCAGCATCTGCTTCAGTGACCGGCAAGGCCGGTATCGATCTCGATGTGGGCTGGAAGCTTCATCCGCAGGTGGCGCTGCGTCCCGAACCTTTCGGGGCGCTGCTCTACCACTTCGGGACGCGCAAGCTGTCGTTCCTGAAGAACCGCACGATCGTCGCGGTGGTCGAATCGCTTCCCTCGCACGCCGACGCCCGGTCCGCACTGCGGGCGCAGGGTATCGGGGACGACACTGCCGCGCAGTACGCGCGAGCGCTCGGCACGTTGGCCGAGTCGCACATGATCGTCCCCGCCTGACCAGCTCACTTCGCCCCGTACCAGAGGACACAGCCCATGACCTCCATGCTCGAAAGGCCTGCCGCCCCGGTAGGCCGCCTCGTCGACCAGTTCGAACTCGGTCTCGACGCCCCGATCTGCCTGACCTGGGAGTTGACCTACGCGTGCAACCTGTCGTGTGTGCACTGTCTGTCCTCGTCGGGCCGGCGTGACCCACGGGAGCTGAGCACCGAGCAGTGCAAGTCGATCATCGACGAACTGCAGCGCATGCAGGTGTTCTACGTGAACATCGGTGGCGGGGAGCCCACGGTTCGTTCGGACTTCTGGGAGCTGGTCGACTACGCGACCGCCCACCAGGTCGGGGTGAAGTTCTCCACGAACGGGGTGAAGATCGACAAGAAGGTCGCCGCCCGGCTCGCGGCCAGCGACTACGTCGACGTGCAGATCTCCCTCGACGGTGCGACGGCCGAGGTCAACGACGCCGTCCGTGGTCCGGGGTCGTTCGCGATGGCCGTGCGGGCCCTCGAGAATCTGTCCGAGGCGGGTTTCAAGGACGCCAAGATCTCCGTGGTGGTCACCCGGCACAACGTGTCCCAGCTCGACGACTTCAAGGCGCTGGCCGACAAGTACGGTGCCACCCTGCGCATCACCCGGCTGCGACCGTCCGGGCGCGGCGCGGACGTGTGGGACGAACTGCATCCGACGCAGGCGCAGCAGCGCGAGCTGTACAACTGGCTGGTCGCCAACGGCGAGGGCGTGCTCACCGGCGACTCCTTCTTCCACCTGTCCGCCTACGGCGACGCGTTGCCCGGCCTGAACCTGTGCGGCGCTGGACGCGTGGTGTGCCTGATCGACCCGATCGGCGACGTCTACGCGTGCCCGTTCGCGATCCACGACCAATTCCTTGCCGGAAACATCGTGGCGGACGGCGGTTTCCAGCAGGTGTGGCAGACGTCGGAGCTGTTTCAGGAGCTGCGGTCCCCGCAGACCGGCGGTGCGTGCAGCAAGTGCAACCATTACGACTCCTGCCGCGGCGGGTGCATGGCCGCGAAGTTCTTCACCGGCCTGCCGATGGACGGCCCGGACCCCGAATGTGTGATCGGCAACGGCGAACTGGCGTTGGCTGCCGCGGGGGAGATCCCCAAATCCAGTGTCGACCACTCCCGCACCGGCCAGCGCCGGACTCCGCGGGCGCCGGTTCCGTTGACGCTGATGGTGCGTCCGCCGGCAAAGATTTGTGACGAGAACCCGCTTGCGGGCATGGACCAGACGTAACGACGTCTGCCGGGTACGAGAGGTATTTCCATGGGTAAGAATCCGTTCTTCGAGACGGTGGCCGAGGCTCAGCGACGCGCGAAGAAGCGCCTGCCGAAGTCGGTGTACGCGGCGCTGATCGCCGGTTCCGAGCGGGGCGTGACGGTCGACGACAACATCGCGGCGTTCGGCGAGCTGGGATTCGCCCCGCACGTCGTGGGACTGTCCGACAAGCGCGAGCTGTCCACGACCGTGATGGGACAGTCGATTTCGCTGCCCGTCGTGATCTCCCCGACCGGTGTGCAGGCTGTGCACCCCGACGGCGAGGTCGCTGTCGCGCGTGCGGCGGCGGCGCGGGGAACGGCGATCGGTCTGAGCTCGTTCGCGAGCAAGTCGATCGAGGAGGTCACGGCGGCCAATCCGCAGACGTTCTTCCAGATGTACTGGGTCGGCAGCCGGGAGGTGCTGATCCAGCGGATGGAACGCGCCCGCGCCGCCGGGGCGACCGGACTGATCATCACCACCGACTGGTCGTTCTCCTACGGACGTGACTGGGGCAGCCCGGCGATCCCCGAGAAGATGGACCTGAAGGCGATGTTCCAGTTCGCGCCGGAGGGAATCACCCGGCCGAAGTGGTTGTACGAGTTCGCGAAGACCCGCAAGATCCCGGATCTGACCACCCCGAACCTGGCGCAGCCCGGTCAGCAGCCGCCGACGTTCTTCGGCGCCTACGGCGAGTGGATGCAGACGCCGCTGCCGACGTGGGACGACATCGCGTGGCTGCGTGAACAGTGGGGCGGGCCGTTCATGCTCAAGGGCGTCATGCGGGTCGACGACGCCAAGCGCGCCGTCGACGCCGGCGTCACCGCGATCTCCGTGTCGAATCACGGTGGCAACAACCTCGACGGCACCCCGGCGCCGATCCGCGCGCTGCCCGCCATCGCGGAGGCCGTGGGCGATCAGGTCGAGGTGCTCCTCGACGGTGGTATCCGCCGCGGTAGCGACGTCGTGAAGGCTGTCGCGCTCGGTGCGCGGGCGGTGATGATCGGCCGCGCGTACCTGTGGGGCCTCTCGGCGAACGGTCAGGCCGGCGTCGAGAACGTCCTCGACGTCCTGCGCGGCGGTATCGATTCGGCACTGCTCGGTCTGGGCCACTCGAACATCCACGACCTCACCCCCTCCGACGTCGTGATCCCGCCCGGATTCACCCGCGTACTCGGCGCCGAATCCTGAACCCACGAACGGCGTAGATGTCTGCGCAACTGACAGACCCGATCACCCTGGCCGGACGCCGCGCTCCGTCCAGGGTGCTTCTGGGTCCGCACCCCACCAACCTCAGTGCGGGTAGAGCACTGTCCCCGCGTCATGTCGCGTACTACGAACGCCGGGCGCGGGGTGGCGCGGGGATCGTCGTCACCGAGGTGGCGTCGGTTCATGCCTCGGACTGGCCGTACGAGCGGGCCCCGCTGGCGTCCGACTGCGTCGCCGGGTGGAGGGACGTGGTCGCCGCCTGCCGCCCGCACGGCACGCTGGTGCTGGCCGGGTTGGGGCACACCGGACTGCAGGGGTCGAGCGCCTACTCGCAGTCGGTGCTGTGGGGACCGTCGGGGATCGCGGACGTGATCTCCCGCGAGATGCCGATGCGGATGGAGCAGGCCGAGATCGACGGCCTCGTCGAAGGGTTCCGGGCGGGGGCCGCCGCGGCGGTGGCGGCGGACGTGGACGGTGTCGAACTCGACGCCGGTCCGAGAGCGCTGCTGAGACAGTTTCTTTCGGACCTCACCAACGTGCGCGAGGACAAGTACGGTGCCGACCCGCTCCGGCTCATCCGTGAGGTCGTCGCCGCCGTCCGGGAAGAGCTGGGACCCGGCCGGATTTTGTCGCTGCGCCTGAGCTGCGACGAGGAGACGCCCTGGGCGGGAATCACACCGTCGATCGCGGCGGGGTATGCGCAAGATCTGGCCGAGACGCTCGATCTGCTCGTCGTGGTCCGCGGCGGGCCGCTGTCGCCGAACGCCTACCGCCCCGACTTCCACCGGCCGCCCGCGTTCGGCACCGAACTCTGCCGCGACATCCGCATGGCGGTCGCCGGCGCGGTCCCGGTCGTTCTCCAGGGCAGCGTCGTCGATCCGGCCGATGCCCGGCGGGCGCTCGACGACGGTGTCGCCGACGTCGTCGAAATGACGCGTGCCCAGATCGCCGACCCCGATCTCGTCGTCAAGACGCTGCGCGGTGCGGCGCCGCGGCCGTGCGTCCTGTGCAACCAGACGTGCCAGGTACTCGACCCCCGTAACCCGGTCGTCACGTGCGTCGGAAATCCGACGGCCGGGCACGAGACCGTCGATCCCGACGAGGCAGTCGACGCCGCTGTGGTCGCCGGCCCGGCACTGGTGGTCGGTGGCGGGCCGGCCGGTCTCGAGGCGGCGCGCGTGCTCGCGCTGCGAGGTCACCGGGTCACCCTGGCGGAGGCGTCCGCTCGGCTCGGCGGGATGGTGCGGGCTGCGGTCGGGGCGCCGCACCTGAAGGCGCTGACCGACTGGCTGGAGAACGAATGCCACGGTCTCGGAGTCGAATTCCGGCTCGGCGCCGCGGTTTCCGATGCCGAGCTCGACGCCGCGGAACGTGACGGCGTGACGGTGATCCTCGCGACCGGCAGCACGCCCCGGCCGCTGCCGTTCCCCGTCGAGGGGACTGTCCGGTGTCTCGGCGCCGCGGATCTGCGGGACGGTGACGACGCGGAGGGTCCCCACGTCGTCTTCGACCCGGTCGGCGGACCGCTCGGCGTGGCGGTCGCCGAATGGCTCGCGGCGCGGGGGCGCGACGTGAGCATCGTGACCCAGGATTCCGTGGCCGGCTCGCGACTCGGCATGACCGGCGACCTCGCCGACGCCAACACGCGCCTGCAACGGGCGGAGGTGACACGTCACCTCGACAGCCGCATCGTGTCGGTCGACGGCGACGGACTGCGGTTACGCAACCGGTACACCGCCGAGGAGTCGGTGGTGCCGTGCGCCGTGCTGATCGACTGTTCGCATCGTCTCCCCGAGGACACGCTCGGCTCGACCCGCCCGGACGCGGTGCGGGCCGGCGACTGCGTGGCCCCCCGCACACTGCTCGAGGCGGTCCGGGAGGGCCGTGCCGAGGCGCTGGCCGTGACCGCACACCGGCGGTCCGAGTTCGATCACCATCCGTTCACCCTCGTCACCGAGAGATAGGACACTTCATGGGACAGTTCGACGACAAGGTCGCGTTCATCACCGGGGCGGCCCGTGGGCAGGGCCGGACGCACGCGGTGCGGTTGGCGCGCGAGGGTGCGGCGATCATCGCCGTCGACATCTGCGGTCCGGTGTCGGAGTACAACACCTACGAGCCGGCGACGGCGGACGATCTCGCCGAGACGGTGCGGCTCGTGGAATCCGAGGGCGGCAAGATCCTCGCCGAACAGGCGGACGTGCGTGACAGCTCGAAGCTGAAAGCTGTCGTGGACCGCGGAGTCGAACAGTTCGGCCGCCTCGACATCGTGATCGCGAACGCCGGGATCTGCAACTGGAGCAGGTTCTGGGAGATGCCCGACGATCAGTGGGAGACACTGATCGACGTGAACCTCACCGGCGCGTGGAAGACGCTGAAGGCTGCGGTCCCGGCACTGATCGAGGGCGGCCGCGGGGGGTCGATCATCGTGATCAGCTCCGTCGCCGGGATCAAGCCGCTTCCGGGGCAGGCCAATTACGCCGCCTCCAAGTTCGGGCTGGTGGGACTCACCCAGACCGCGGCCAAGGAACTGGGCGAGTACGACATCCGCGTCAACTCCATCCACCCGTACGGGGTGAAGACCCCGATGGGCACCGATCCGGGCAGCCTCGTGATTCTCGAGAAGCACCCGCACTACCTGTCGAGCTTCGGCACCATCCTCACCGAACACCCGCTGGCCGACACCGACGACATCACCGACGCCGTGCTGTGGCTGGCCGGTGACGGGTCGAAACGGGTCACGGGAAGTCAGGTCGCCGTCGACATGGGCAACACCAAGGTGTGAGCATCTCCGCGTACCGCCACCTGTTCACCCCGCTGCGCCTGGGACCGCTGACTCTGCGCAATCGGGTGGTCTTCTCGGCGCACCTCACGGGGTACGCCGTCGACGGTCTCCCCACCGCCCAGCACGCCGCCTACTACGCGGCGCGCGCGAAGGGCGGTGCGGGCCTGGTCATCTCCGAAGAGCACGCCACCCATCCCGGTGACTGGCCGTACGAGAAGGTGATCGCCGGCTACCGGCCGGACGTCGTCCCCGGATACCGACGGATCACCGACGCGGTCCACGCGCACGGAGTCCCGATCCTCGCTCAGGTCAACCACAACGGCGGCCAGGGATCGAGCATGTATTCGCGGCGACCACTGTGGGCGCCGAGCGCCGTCCCCGACCCACTGTTCCGCGAAGTCCCCAAGGCGGTCGATCAACGCGAGATCCGGGCCCTCGTCGACGGGTACGCACTGGTGGCCGAGCACTGCGTCCGAGGCGGATTCGACGGCATCGAACTGCAGTGCTCGCACTCGTCGCTCGTGCGCAGTTTCCTCGCCCCCGCGACGAATCAGCGCACGGACCGCTACGGCGGGTCGCTGGCGGGCCGCGCCCGGTTCCTCCTCGAGGTCGTCGAGGCGGTGCGGACGGCGATCGGCCCGGACCGCGCACTCGGGGTGCGTCTTGCGGGGGAGGACCTGTTCGACGGTGGGGTACACCTCGACGAGGCGGTGGAGGTGGCCGCCCTACTCGAGTCGGACGGGCGGGTCGACTACCTCAACACGTCCATCGGCATGGCCACCGAGACGCTGCACATGATCGAGGCGTCCATGGCCGTCCCGCGCGGGTACGCGCTGTTCGTCCCCGATGCCATCCGGCAGCGGGTCGGACTTCCGGTGGTCGGTGTCGGCCGGTTCTCGGATCCGCATCAGGCCGACCGGGCTCTCGACGAGGGGCACTGCGACCTGATCGGGGTGGTGCGCGGCCAGATCGCGGACCCGGACTTCGCGGCGAAGGCGCTGGCCGGCGAAGCGGACGACATCCGATCGTGCCTGGCGTGCAATCAGGAATGCATCGGACGGATGGGGCTGGGCCGGTGGCTCGGCTGCGTCGTCAACCCGCGCGCGGGTAAGGAATCGGTCCTGCTGCCCGAACCCACCGTCCGCGGCAGGCGGGTGGTGGTGGTCGGCGGCGGACCTGCCGGGCTGAAGGCCGCCGCGACCGCCGCGCAGCGGGGACACCAGGTGACGCTGTTCGAACGCGGCCCCGTCCTCGGCGGTCAGGTCCGGACGGCGGCCGTCGTCCCGGGGCGCCGCGAGTTCCTCGACCTCGTCGTCGACCTGGAAGCGGAATGCGTCCGGCACGGGGTGGACGTGCGGACCGGCGCCGAGGCGACCGCGGAGACACTCGAACAGGGGTGTCCCGACGTGGTGGTGCTCGCCACCGGGGCGCGTCCGCGCCGTCCGCGGTGGGCAGGTGCCTCGGACCGGTTGGTGGATGTGCGGGACGTGCTGGAGCGTCGTGCGCATCCGTCCGGCACGGTACTGGTGGTCGACGAACTGGGATTTCATCAGGGCACGTCCGTCGCGGAGTTCGTCGCCGACGCCGGGTGTGCCGTCACGATCTGCACGCCGGGGATGATCGTCGGCCAGGACCTCGGGATCACCCTGGACCTCGAGGGCTGGAATCGGCGGGCGCACGGCAAGGGCATCATCCAGATGACGGACGTCGTGCCGACCGGGTGCGACGACGCCGGCGGGGGCCGGATCGCGGTCACGCTCCTGCACCACCCGACCGGCGTGTCCCGTCGACTCGTCGTCGACTGGGTGGTGTCGTCCGCGCACCAGCAACCGGAGGACGGGCTCTGGAAACAGCTGGCCGACAGCGGTATCGAGGTCCATCGCATCGGCGATGCCGTGGCTCCGCGCCGCGCGCATTCCGCCGTCATCGAGGGGGAGCGGGTTGCTCTGTCCCTCTAGTGCAGGTCGACTCGCCGCGGTCGCCTAGCATCGAGGGATGCCCCATTCCGGACACCTCGACGACGCGGTGTGGCCCGACCTCGTGTCCCACGTGCCGACTGTCGTCGTGCCGGTCGGCTCGCTCGAGCAGCACGGACCGCATCTGCCGCTCGACACCGACACCACCATCGCCGATGCCGTGTCCCGCGCGCTGCCGCACGTGCTCGTCGCGCCCCCGATCGCCTACGGCGCCAGCGGCGAGCACGAGGGGTTTCCCGGAACCGTCTCGCTGGGGGCGGAGGCGCTCGAGACCGTCCTGGTCGAGTACGGCAGGTCTGCGTGCCGGTGGGCGGACCGCGTGCTGTTCGTCAACGGGCACGGCGGCAACGGGCCCGCATTGGTCAAGGCTGTCGCCTTGCTTCGATACGAGGCCCGCGACGTGGCCTGGGTGCCGTGCGCGGTCCCCGGCGCCGACGCCCACGCCGGGCGTACGGAAACGTCCTTGTTGCTACACCTTTCACCGGGTCGGGTGCGGTTGTCCAGGGCGGAGCCCGGTAATACCGAACCTGTCGCGAGGTTGATGCCAAGACTGCGCGAAGGCGGTATGGTCGCCGTGTCGGCCAATGGGGTGCTCGGTGACCCGACGGTCGCAACGGCCGCGGAGGGGGCGCAGATCTTCGGCGTGCTCGTCCACACGGTCACCAATGCACTGGCCCGGTGGGAACCGGGCCCCGATGGAAGGCTCCGGTGGGAACCGGGCGCCGATGGGAGGCTCCAATGACCCGGACGGGCGCCCTCGAGTTGCCGAGGGCGGATTTTCGGCACATCCTTGCGGCTAATTTCCGGCATGCCCTGCCGGCGCTGTCCGATCCGCCTACGATCGACTGATGCGCCAAGCTCGACTTCCCGATGGATTCGGGATCCGAATCGACCCCAAGGTACGCGCATATTCCGGAGGTCGAGTGCTCATCGGCGGTTCGCCGACTCGGATGCTGAAGCTGGCGCCCACAGCGGCGGCCATGATCGGGGACGGCTACCTCGAGGTCGTCGATCCGCAGTCCGCCGTCGTCGCACGCCGCCTCCTCGACTCGGGGGTCGCCAACCCGCGCCCCATGAGCACGCCGTCCCCGCGGGACGTCACCGTCGTCATACCGGTGAAGAACAACGCGTCCGGGTTGCACCGGGTGCTGGCCGCGCTCCGCGGACTCGAGGTGGTCGTCGTCGACGACGGCTCCGACGTTCCGGTCGCGGCCCCCGCGCTGCAGAACGGGTGCGGTGGCCGCGTCACCGTGCTGCGCCACGACACGGCCAAGGGGCCCGCCGCGGCCCGCAACACCGGTCTGCGTTACGCCGCAACTCCGTTCGTGGCGTTCCTCGACTCCGACGTCCTGCCGCGCACCGGATGGATCGAGGTCATGCTCGGCCACTTCAGCGACCCAGCGGTCGCCCTGGTCGCCCCGCGGATCGTTGCGCTCGAACCCGAGGCCAGCACCCTCGCGCGGTACGAGCACGCCCGCTCCTCCCTCGACCTCGGGCGGAAGGAGTCCGCGGTCCAGTCCGGCGGGCCGGTGTCGTACGTCCCGAGCGCCGCGATGATCGCCCGCCGTGAGGTGCTCGACGAGTTCGGCGGCTTCGACGAGTCCATGCACGTGGCGGAGGACGTCGACCTGTGCTGGCGGCTCCAGGAGTCCGGCTGGCGACTGCGGTACGAGCCCGTGGCCCACGTCGCGCACGACCACCGCGTGACGTTCGGAAAGTGGTTCGACCGCAAGCTGTTCTACGGGACCGGTGCGGCGCCGCTGGCGGCGAGGCATTCGGGCATGGTCCCACCGCTGTCGATGTCGCCGTGGACGTTCTTCGCGTGCATCGCCGCGGCCACCTGCACCCGGCTGGGTCTGCTCGGCGCCGTCGCCACGCTCGCGATGATGCTGGTGCGCCTGCGCCGCATGTTCACCGGACTCGACCAGCCGACCCGTATCGCCGCAATCCTCGCCGCCCAGGGCTTCGCCGGTGGCGCCTGGCAGCTGGCGTCCGCGATGTGCCGCCACTACTGGCCCGTCACGCTGCTGGCGGTGCTGGTCTCGAAACGGATTCGCCGGATAGCGCTCGCGATCGCCGTCGCCGAGGGGGTCGCAGACTGGGTCACCCACCGGGAGCCCGGAGGGCTGGGACCGGTGCGGCACACGGTGTTCAAGCGGATCGACGACGTCGCGTACGGTGCCGGACTCTGGAAGGGCGCCGTCGCCGCCCGCGACCTCGACGCATTGAAGCCGCGGTTGAAGTCGTAGTGGCCGATCCGATTCGCGCCGCCGACGTCGTGGTCGTCGGCGGCGGTTCGAGTGGATGCGTGGTGGCCTCGCGGCTCAGCGAGGATCCCGGACGATCGGTGCTCCTCCTCGAGTCCGGACCGGGTTACCGGTCGGCGCTCGACTGTCCCGTCCTCGACTACCGGACGCTGCCCGTCGGTCCGGGCAGCGCATTCGCCCGGACGTACGGCGTGCAGTTGGCGCCGAGCGTGCCTTCCGCCATGGTGCGCGGCCGCGTCCTCGGCGGGTCGGGCGCCGTCAACGGCGCCTACTTCGTCCGCGGGACGGAGACGGACTTCCGGCACTGGCCGGCGTCGTGGTCGTACGAGAACGTGCTGCCCACCTTCCGGGCGCTCGAGCGCGACGCCGACTTCGGCGACTTCCGGCACGGCACCACCGGTCCGATGCCCGTCCGCAGGCAGCCCGCGGAGCAGCTGAGCGAGATCAGTGCGGCGTTCCGTGCCGCCGCGCTCGGCGCGGGACATCCCGAGGAACCCGACAAGAACGGAGCAGGCGGCGGCGGGATCGGCCCGGTTCCGCTCAACATCGACGGCGGACGCCGGGTCAGCACCGCCGTCGCGTATCTGCTGCCGGCGTCGGAGCGGCCCAACCTGACCGTCGAGCCGGACTCCGACGTCGTGCGAATTCTGTTCTCCGGTAACGAGGCGGTGGGGGTGGAGGTCGAGTCGGGCGGCACCCGGCGCACGATCCGCGCGGACCGGGTCGTACTGGCTGCCGGCCCCGTCGAAACCCCGGTGCTGCTGATGCTTTCGGGAATCGGTCCGGCGGAGCATCTGCGGGACAACGGTATCGACGTCGTCCTCGACGTTCCCGGCGTCGGGACGGACTTCAGCGACCACCCCGAAGTCGCTCTGCCGTACCGTATCCGAGACACATTCCGGCGCAGTGACATACTCCGCCGCAGCGACACGAGTCCGGTCGTCGAAACGGTACTGAACATCGATGACCTCGAGATCCGTCCGTACACCGCTCCGTTCGACGTGCTCGTCCCCGGATCCGGGCAGCCCGACCCGGTCCTCGGGATCGGGCTCATGGTGACGGAGAGCCGGGGCGACATCCGGCTCACGTCGGGCCACCGCCGGGACCGTCCCCGGATCGAGTACCGCTACGCGCAATCGGCCGCCGACCGCCGGGCGCTGCGCGAGGGGCAGGCCATCGCACTGGACCTGCTGCGCTCGCCGGAACTCGGCCCGTTTGTGCTGCCGCTGTCGGAGGAGGTGTCCGACCGCTCGGTGCTCGCGCACCTGGGGACGTCGCTGCACCTGTGCGGCAGTTGCCGGATGGGCGGACGCACGGACGCGGGCGCGGTGGTGGACGAGCGGTGCAACGTCCGCGGAACGGTAGGTCTGACCATCGCGGACACGTCGGTGTTCCCGGTGGTCCCGAGCCGCGGGCCGCATGCCACCGCGGTCATGGTCGCCGAACGGGTCAGTACCTTCCTGAGGGAGTGACGGAGGGCGGAACCCGGCCCCGTGTGACCCGGGTTACAGTAGGCAGAGACGCCGTGGAGGAGTTCGATGCAAAGTCAACCGCCCACAGGGGGCAATCCGTGGGTCGCCGTGCGCCCGGGAGACGACGTCGCGATGCTGGCGCGCAGGGTGTCGTCGGCGCATCAGTTGTTCGTCGAGCGTCATGCCCCCGCAGGCCGAGACCAGGCGGGCGACGGAAATTCGGTGCGCTCGGTCATCCTCGATTCGTGGATGCGCAGCACCAGCAAGGGCGTGAGCCCGGACGGGTCCGCCCGCGCGGTCGATCTGGCGGCCGCGGATCTCGCCACATACCGGGCGTCGCACCCGATGTCGATCATCCGGCCGGTGGTGCGCAAACTCCTCGTCGAGGACGCCGCCGACACCGGTCTGCTCGTGGCCATCACGGACGAGAAGGGCCAGTTGCTGTGGGTCGAGGGCGATTCGTCCGCCAAGGACCGGGCGCTGGAGATGAACTTCGTCGAGGGCGCCGACTGGAGTGAGGACACCGTCGGCACCAATGCTCCGGGCACCGCACTGGCGCTCGACCACTGCGTGCAGATCTTCGGAGCCGAGCACTTCAGCAGGTCGGTGCACGACTGGAGTTGCTCGGCGGCACCCGTCCACGACCCGGCGACGGGGCTGATCGTCGGCGCCATCGACATCACCGGCGGCCCGCGGGTGGCGGTGCCCGAGGTGCTGTCGCTGATCCGGGCCACCGTCGCGGCCGCCGAGGCGGAACTGCGGCTGCACCTGCTGCGCTCACCGCAGCCGCTGGTCGAGACAGTGCTGCGGCTGGAGGTGCTGGGTTCGGGACGACCGGTTCTGGTTCGTGGGGCCGAACGGATCCCGCTCTCGCAGCGGCACGCGGAAATCCTGCTGCTCCTGGCGGAACACCCCGAGGGGCTGAGTTCCGACCGGCTCGCGGTGCTGCTCGACGAGAACGAACTCGACGCCGTCACCATTCGTGCCGAGATGTCGCGCCTGCGCAAGGTTTTCGGTCCGGCGAACCTCGGCTCGCGGCCGTATCGGTTGCTCGCCGAATTGACGTCCGACGTCCGGCAGGTGCGCAGCGCCCTGGACCGGGGTGAGCTCGCCGCCGCCCTCGACGTCTACTCGGGTCCGGTCCTTCCCGGGTCGGAGGCGCCCGGGGTCGAGGACCTGCGCGGCGAACTGCGGGCCCGCGTCCAGGCGGCGCTGCTGCGGGAGGGCGATCAGCGGTTGCTCGCGAAGTGGACCACGTCCGTCCACGGCCGCGAGGACGTTGCCGCGTGGGAGGCGTACCTCGCGGGTCTCGATCCGCGTTCCCCGTTGTATTCCCAGGTCAAGTCGAGGATCGATCTGTTCGATCAGCAGTACGCAACGTAGTTGCAACGGTACGGTCCCTAGTGTTGTGAGTCACACCGAGAAAGTTCCATCGAGTTTCACGACAACAGGGAGTTATCGATGACCGTGTATGCCCGCCCGGGTTCGCCCGACGCCGTCATGTCCTTCCAATCGCGTTACGACAACTGGATCGGCGGCCAGTGGGTTGCGCCCGTCAAGGGCCAGTACTTCGAGAATCCGACCCCCGTCACCGGGCAGCCGTTCTGCGAGGTCGCGCGGTCGACGTCCGAGGACATCGAACTCGCCCTCGACGCCGCACATGCCGCGGCTCCGGCCTGGGGCAAGACGTCGGTCGCCGAGCGCGCCATCATCCTGAACAAGATCGCGGACCGTATCGAGGAGAACCTCGAGTCCATCGCGCTCGCCGAGTCCTGGGACAACGGCAAGCCGATCCGCGAGACCCTGAACGCCGACATCCCGTTGGCGATCGACCACTTCCGCTACTTCGCCGGCGCGATCCGCGCGCAGGAAGGCGCCCTGTCGGAGATCGACTCCGACACCGTCGCCTACCACTTCCACGAGCCGCTCGGCGTCGTCGGCCAGATCATCCCCTGGAACTTCCCGATTCTGATGGCCGTGTGGAAGCTCGCCCCCGCACTCGCCGCAGGCAACGCGGTCGTCCTCAAGCCCGCCGAGCAGACCCCGGCGTCGATCCTGCACCTGATCTCCGTCATCGGCGACCTGCTGCCCGCCGGTGTGGTGAACATCGTCAACGGTTTCGGTGTCGAGGCGGGCAAGCCGCTGGCCTCGAGCCCGCGGATTCGGAAGATCGCGTTCACCGGTGAGACCACCACGGGCCGGCTCATCATGCAGTACGCGTCGCAGAACCTGATCCCCGTCACCCTCGAACTCGGTGGCAAGAGCCCCAACATCTTCTTCTCCGACGTGCTGTCGTCCAACGACGACTACCAGGACAAGGCGCTCGAAGGCTTCACGATGTTCGCCCTCAACCAGGGGGAGGTGTGCACCTGCCCGTCGCGTTCGCTGATCCAGGAGGACATCTTCGACGAGTTCCTCGCGATGGCCGCGATCCGCACCAAGGCCGTCCGCCAGGGCGACCCGCTCGACACCGACACGATGATCGGCGCGCAGGCGTCCAACGATCAGCTCGAGAAGATCCTGTCGTACATCGAGATCGGCAAGGGCGAAGGCGCCAAGGTGATCACCGGTGGCGAGCGCGCCGAACTGGGCGGCGACCTGTCCGGCGGCTACTACGTGCAGCCGACCATCTTCACCGGTCAGAACAAGATGCGGATCTTCCAGGAGGAGATCTTCGGTCCCGTCGTGTCCGTCACGTCGTTCAAGGACTACGACCAGGCCATCGAGATCGCCAACGACACGCTGTACGGCCTCGGCGCCGGCGTGTGGTCCCGCGACGGCGGCGTCGCCTACCGGGCGGGCCGCGACATCCAGGCCGGCCGGGTGTGGACCAACACCTACCACCAGTACCCCGCGCACGCCGCGTTCGGTGGCTACAAGCAGTCCGGCATCGGCCGCGAGAACCACCTGATGATGCTCGAGCACTACCAGCAGACGAAGAACCTGCTGGTCAGCTACGCCCAGAAGGCTCAGGGCTTCTTCTGATGGACGCAGCCCGGGCGCCTCAGCGCCTGAAGGCAACCGCCGGGGCGGTGGAGCTTCTCCGCCGCCTCGGCGGTACCCACGGGGCGCTGATGATGCATCAGTCCGGCGGATGCTGCGACGGGTCCGCGCCGATGTGTTACCCCGACGGCGAATTCATCGTCGGCGACCGCGACGTGCTGCTCGGTGTCCTCGACCTGCGTCTCGGTGTCGGGGAGACCCCGTCCACCCGGCCGGAGGGCGCCGACGCCGTGCCCGTGTGGATCTCCGGATCCCAGTTCGAGGCGTGGAAGCACACCCAGCTGGTGCTCGACGTGGTGCCCGGTCGCGGATCGGGTTTCAGCCTCGAAAGCCCGGAAGGCATGCGCTTCCTCAGCCGGGCGCGCGCCTTCACCCCGGAGGAGAACACCAGCCTCGCCGCGGAGGACGTCATCGTGGGCGAGCGGTGGGAGCAGGGCTGGAGGCCCGCACCCTCACCCGAACCGCAAGTGGTCGCAGAAGCCGTCGACGCATGTCCCGTACCCGCTCGCCGCCCGGGCCCCTAGCGCCCGAAGTTTCACTGCGACCGCGGTTTTTACGTCGTGGTCACGTTCTCCTGACACGACGTGCACACAGCTCATTCACCATTGGCCTCGGCCGTCCGCCCGCATTTCGCGCGGCTCGGTGGGGCACCATTCGGATCGACGTAGGGGACGGAATGTCACTCGTAGAACCATCCAAGAATTCCGGAACCGGTAAACACCACGATGCTGCCGACTTCCACTCGGAAGACAACAGCTATCTGGAAAAACGCACGCTCCGAAAGGGCTCGGCGGGCTGGGTGCTGCTCGCAGGCCTCGGCGTCAGCTACGTGATCTCCGGCGACTACGCCGGATGGAACAACGGGCTGGCCGAGGGCGGATTCGGCGGACTGCTGATCGCCGGTGTCGTCATCGCGGGCATGTACCTGGCCATGGTCCTCGGGATGGCCGAAATGTCCTCTGCCCTGCCCGCCGCGGGCGGCGGTTACACGTTCGCCCGGCGGGCGCTCGGGCCGTGGGGCGGATTCGCCACCGGCACAGCCATTCTCATCGAATACGCGATCGCGCCCGCCGCCATCGCGACGTTCATCGGCAGCTATGTCGAATCACTGAACCTGTTCGGCATCACCGACGGGTGGTGGGTGTACCTGGCGGTCTACGCGATCTTCATCGGAATCCACCTGACCGGCGCCGGCGAGGCGCTCAAAGCCATGTTCGTGATCACCGCGATCGCACTGGTGGGTCTCGTCATCTTCGCGGTTTCCGCGATCGGGCTGTTCGACGCGGGCAACCTCACCGACATCGCCGCGACGGATGCGGCGGGGGCGTCGAGTTTCCTGCCGTTCGGCGCATTCGGCATCTGGGCGGCCGTCCCGTTCGCCATCTGGTTCTTCCTCGCCGTCGAAGGCGTGCCGCTGGCCGCGGAGGAGGCACGCGAGCCGGAGAAGAACGTGCCGCGCGGAATCATCATCAGCATGCTCATCCTCATCGTCACGGGGGCATCGGTCCTGTTCCTCGCCACGGGAGCACTGGGCGCCGAGAGCCTGTCGACGTCCGGGAACCCACTGGTCGAGGCGCTCGGTGACGGAACCGCGGCGAAGGTCGTCAACTACATCGGCCTGGCCGGCCTCGTCGCCAGCTTCTTCTCGATCATGTACGCATACTCGCGGCAGACGTTCGCGCTGTCCCGCGCCGGTTACCTGCCGACGAGCCTGTCGGTCACCAACTCGCGGAAGGCGCCCACGCTCGCACTCATCGTGCCGGGTGTCATCGGGTTCGTACTCTCGCTCACCGGTGAGGGCGCGATGCTGCTGAACATGGCCGTGTTCGGCGCGGCCGTCAGCTACGTGCTGATGATGGTCAGCCACATCGTCCTCCGCAGGCGCGAGCCGGAGATGAAGCGGCCGTACCGCACCCCCGGCGGCATCGTCACCACGTCGTTCGCGCTGGTCATCGCGGCCGCCGCCGTGATCGCCACGTTCCTCGTCGATCCCGTCGCCGCACTCTGGACGCTGATCGCGTTCGCGGCCTTCATGGCGTACTTCGGCCTGTACAGCCGCCATCACCTCGTTGCCAATTCGCCCGACGAGGAGTTTGCTGTTCTTGCGAAGGCAGAGGAAGAACTCGAATGACCACCTACAGTCACGGAGTCGCCGGAACCGGGTACACGTTCGACGGTCTCGTCGACCTCATGGCCAAGGCGACGCCGCTGCGCAGCGGAGACGAACTCGCCGGGTGCGCGGCGTCGTCCGACGCCGAACGCGCCGCCGCGCAGTGGGCGCTGGCCGACGTCCCGCTCGGCACGTTCCTGAACGAACTCGTCGTGCCCTACGAGGACGACGAGGTCACCCGGCTCATCATCGACTCGCACGACCGGGTCGCGTTCGGCGAGATCTCGCACCTCACCGTCGGCGGCCTGCGCGACTGGCTGCTGGATGTCGCCGCGCGGGACGGCGCGGCCGGGACGTTCCGCCGCGTCGCACCGGGTCTCACCCCGGAGATGGTCGCGGCGGTCAGCAAGATCATGCGCAACCAGGACCTCATCGCGGTCGCGCGGGCGGTCACCGTCACCGCGGGGTTCCGGACGACGCTCGGTGTGCCCGGGCACCTGGGCACCCGGCTGCAGCCCAACCACCCCACCGACGACCCCCGCGGAATCGCGGCCGCCACGCTCGACGGCCTGCTTCTCGGGTGCGGTGACGCCGTCATCGGCATCAACCCGGCCACCGATTCGCCGCACGCCACCGCGGAACTGCTGCACCTGCTCGACGACATCCGGCAGCGCTTCGACATCCCCGCGCAGTCCTGCGTGCTCTCGCACGTGACCACCACGATGGGGCTGATCGAGGAAGGCGTCCCCGTAGACCTGGTGTTCCAGTCCATCGCCGGAACGCAGGGCGCGAATTCCAGCTTCGGCGTCGACATCTCGCTGCTCCGTGAGGCGAACGCGGCAGGCCGGTCGCTGAAACGCGGGACCGTCGGCGACAACGTCATGTATCTGGAAACGGGGCAGGGGTCGGCCCTGAGCGCCGGGGCGCACCTCGGCACGGGTGGTAGGCCCGTCGACCAGCAGACCCTGGAGACCCGGGCCTATGCGGTGGCCCGCGACCTCGAGCCGCTGCTGATCAACACGGTCGTCGGGTTCATCGGGCCGGAGTACCTGTACGACGGCAAGCAGATCATCCGGGCCGGGCTCGAGGACCACTTCTGCGGGAAACTGCTCGGCCTGCCGATGGGCGTCGACGTCTGCTACACCAATCACGCGGAGGCGGACCAGGACGACATGGACACGCTGCTCACCCTGCTCGGGGTGGCGGGTGCGGCCTTCGTCATCGCGGTACCCGGCGCCGACGACGTCATGCTCGGCTACCAGAGTCTGTCGTTCCACGACGCGCTGTACGCGCGCCAAGTGCTCGGACTCAGGCCGGCGCCGGAATTCGAGGACTGGATGCGCCGTCTCGGCATGGTCGACCAAGCCGGCCGCGTGCTGCCGGTCGACGCTTCGGCGTCGCCGCTTCGAGCACTGACGGTGGCGCCATGACCGATCCTGTCGCACAAGACTTCTGGGCGGAACTGCGAGCCACGACGCAGGCGCGGATCGGTCTCGGCCGCACCGGCGACGCCCTCCCCACGCAGCGTGTTCTCGAGTTCCGGTCGGCGCACGCCGCGGCCCGTGACGCCGTCCACCAGCCGCTCGACGCGCAGGCGCTGGCAGATCAGGTCGAGGAGGTGGGCCTGGGCAGGCCGGTGATCGTCACGAGCAAGGCATCGGACCGGAGCGAGTACCTGCGCCGGCCCGACCTGGGTCGCACACCGGCAGACCTGTCGGGTGTGTCCGCGGGGACCGCCGAGGTGGGATTCGTCCTCGCAGACGGGTTGTCGCCCCGCGCGCTCACCGATCACGGGGTGTCCCTGCTGTCCGCGCTGGTCGACGAGTTCGGCGGAACGTATTCGCTGGCGCCGCCGGTGATCGCGACCCAGGCCCGGGTGGCGCTCGGCGACCACATCGCGCAGGCACTGGGTGTGCAGACGCTCGTCCTGCTGATCGGGGAGCGGCCGGGACTGTCGGTCGCCGACAGCGTCGGCGTCTATCTCACCCACCTCCCGCGGCCCGGACGCACCGACGCCGACCGGAACTGCGTGTCCAACATCCACCCGCCCGAGGGACTCGGTTACGAACTCGCCGCCCGCGTCGTGGCGGGCCTCGTGTCCGGCGCCCGGAAACTGGGCCGGTCCGGGGTGGAGCTGAAGGACACTTCCCGCGCGGATGCGCTGGCAGCCCCCTCGGAGATCCTCGAACTGTAGTCGTGTTATCTAAAGGGCGGCAGGTCCGACCGGGCCTGCGGAGAACCGCCCTGGACGGGGCGTGACGAGGAGAGATCTATGGCCTTCGCTGGCAATGTGGACGAGTTGGCCCTGCTGCAGGCGGTCCGGTTGAAAGAGCAGGTCAGCGCCGCGGTTCTGGCCGAGCATCTCGGTGTGAGCGCCGCGTCCGCGCAGGCCGCCTACGACGCGCTGCTGACCCAGGGCAAGGCGCAGGAAGCCTCGGACGGCCGGATCGCGCTCACCGACGCCGGACTGTCGGAGCTCGAGGACCAACTCGACGCCGAGCGGGTGTCCATCGACGAGGATTCCATCGCCGAGGTGTACGAGAGCTTCGTGCCGTTCCACGAGGAGTTCGTCGGACTGATCGACACGGCCGACGCCGATCAGCTGGCCGACCTGGACCGCCGGGCGTCGGTCGTGTTCGACGACCTGTCGGCGTTCGTGCCCCGGTTGTCCCGCTACCAGGACCTGTTCGCCGACGCTCTCGCGAAGGTGGCCGCGGGGGAGACGAAGTGGATCTCCGAGCCGGTGATCGACTCGTACGCCACCGTGTGGAGCGAGCTGCGCAGGGAGCTGATCGGCGCGTCCGGCGCCACCGAGTGACGTGAGCCGCGTCACCACCCCCCTATTCGGGGGTGGTGACGCAGTGAGCCGGATCACTACTTTTCCTCTCATCCGGGATACGCCCACCAGGGCGTTCCCCACGGACCACGGAGGAATCGAGTGACCACAGTCTCCAACTCGGGTGCGGGCGTCCCCCACGCCCCCACACCGGTGCGACAGGGCGGTACCAGTGTCCGCAAGGTCGCCATTGCCAGTGGCATCGGAACGACCATCGAGTTCTACGACTTCTTCATCTACGGCACCGCCGCAGCCCTGGTGTTCCCCACGGTGTTCTTTCCCGCCCTCGGCTCCACCGCGGGCACCGTCGCCTCCTTCGCGACGTTCGCCGTGGCCTTCGTCGCCCGGCCGGTGGGCGCGATGCTGTTCGGCCACTACGGTGACCGGATCGGACGGAAGAAGACCCTGATCTCGACGCTCATCCTGATGGGCGTCTCGACCTTCCTCATCGGCCTGCTGCCCGGGGCCGCGACCATCGGCGTCGCCGCCCCGATCCTGTTGGTGCTACTGCGTTTCGGGCAGGGATTCGCCGTCGGCGGCGAGTGGGCGGGTGCCACGCTGTTGACGGCGGAGTACGCGCCCCCGGGCAAACGTGGCCTCTACGCGATGTTCCCGCAACTCGGGCCGGCGGTGGCCTTCATCCTCTCCAGCGCCACGTTCCTCGTCACCGGCAGCCTGCTCGGCGATACCAACGAGGTCTTCCTCGACTACGGGTGGCGGATTCCCTTCCTGTTCAGTGCCGTCCTCGTCGGAATCGGTCTCTACATGCGCCTGGCGATCGAGGAGACGCCGGTGTTCCGTGCCGCTCAGCAGGCCGACCGGGCCGGCGCGGCCCCGCGGACCCTCCCGCTGATGGACGCCTGGCGGTACCAGACCAAGGAGATCCTGCTCTCGGCCGGCGCGCTGGCCACCCTGTTCGCGTTCTTCTACATGGGCACAGCGTTTCTCACCAGCTACGGCACAAAGACCCTCGGGTTCAGCCGCCCGTTCGTGCTGACGGTCGGGATCGCGTCGGCGGTGGTCTTCGGATTCACCATCGTCGTCTCCGCGCTCTACTCCGACCGGATCGGACGTCGACGGGTCATCATGATCTCCTGCGGGCTGGCCGTCGTGTGGGCGCTCGCGCTGTTCCCGCTGCTCGACACGGGTTCTCCCGTCGCGTTCACGATCGGTGTGATGGTCACGCTCGCCATCTTCGGCGTCGCTTACGGTCCCTGCGGCGCCCTGCTTCCGGAGATGTTCCAGACGCGGTACCGGTACACCGGCGCGGGCCTCGGCTACAACCTCGCCGGTGTGCTCGGCGGCGCGGTGCCGCCGCTGATCGCCGCGCCCCTGGCGTCCGCGTACGGCAGCGCCGCGATCGGCGTGCTGCTCGCAGTCCTCGGCGTGGTGAGCCTGGTGTGCACGAAGGCCCTGGTGGAAACGAAAGACGACGCGCTCTGACGGCGCAGGCGAGGGGTGTCCGGACTTCGCACAGTTACCGGCACCCCTCGCCGTGCAGTATGCCCTGGATCACAACAACCAAGAGTAAGTTCGACCGCGGAAGGGCCTTCCGGTCTGCCCGTCCCGTAGGCGCCCGAACGGGCTCCTGGAGAGGAAGAGTGATGACAACCCCGCTCCCCAGCTACACCCACGGCGTGTGGGACGCCCCGATGCTCGGCGACACCATCGGAGACAACTTCGACCGGACCGTGGCGGCGCACGCCGACCGTGACGCCCTCGTCGACCGGCCGTCGGGGCGGCGGTGGACGTACGCCGAGCTGAAGCGGGACGTCGACGCGGTGGCGGCGGGGTTGCTGAAGCGGGGCATCGTCAAGGGCGACCGGGTCGGGATCTGGGCGCCGAACTGCCCGGAATGGACGCTGATCCAGTACGCGACCGCGAAGATCGGCGCGATCCTCGTCAACATCAACCCCGCCTACCGGGCGCACGAATTGAAGTACGTGCTCGACCAGGCCGGGATCCGGCTGCTGGTGTCGGCTCCGCAGTTCAAGTCGTCCGACTACGCGGCGATGATCGAGGAGGTCCGGCCCGAGTGCGGCGACGTCGAGATGGTCGTGCTGCTCGGGAGTGCCGAGTGGAGCAGGCTGGCGTCGGACGGCATGGCCGCGCACGCGGCGGACCCGGCCCGGCTGCCCGCGGCGCAGGCCGCGCTGTCGCCCGACGACCCGATCAACATCCAATACACCTCGGGGACAACCGGGTTCCCGAAGGGTGCGACGCTCAGCCACCACAACATCCTCAACAACGGATACTTCGTCGGCGAGCTGTGCCACTACACCGAGAACGACCGTGTCTGCATCCCGGTGCCCTTCTACCACTGCTTCGGCATGGTCATGGGCAACCTCGCGTGCACGAGTCACGGTGCCACCATGGTGATTCCGGGCCGGTCGTTCGACCCGAAGGCGACGCTGCAGGCCGTCGAGGCGGAGAAGTGCACGTCGCTGTACGGGGTGCCGACGATGTTCATCGCCGAACTCGCCGACCACGACTTCGACTCCTACGACCTGTCCAGTCTGCGGACCGGGATCATGGCCGGATCGCCCTGCCCGGTGGAGGTGATGAAACACGTCATCGAACTGATGGGGATGGCCGAGGTCTCGATCTGCTACGGGATGACCGAGACGTCGCCGGTGTCGCTGCAGACGCGGTCGAACGACACCATCGATCAGCGGGTGTCGACGGTCGGCCGGGTCGGCCCGCACCTCGAAATCAAGATCGTGGATCCGGCAACAGGGTTGACCGTGCCGCGGGGCGAGCCGGGGGAGCTGTGCACCCGCGGGTACTCGGTGATGCTCGGGTACTGGAACAACCCGGAGAAGACGGCGGAGGCGATCGACGCCGGACGGTGGATGCACACCGGCGACATCGGCGTGATGGACTGCGACGGGTACGTCGCGATCACCGGACGGATCAAGGACATGGTGATCCGCGGCGGCGAGAACGTCTACCCCCGGGAGATCGAGGAGTTCCTCTACACCCATCCCGACATCCTCGACGCTCAGGTGATCGGGGTGCCGGACGCCAAGTACGGCGAGGAACTGATGGTGTGGGTGCGGATGAAGGAAGACACCGAACCCCTGGACGCGGCGAAGGTGCGCGAATTCTGCACCGGCAAACTCGCCCACTACAAGATCCCCAAGTACGTGCATGTCGTGGACGAGTTCCCGATGACGGTGACGGGCAAGGTGCGCAAGGTCGAGATGCGGGAGCAGTCCCTGTCGTTGATCGGGCAGGCCTGACCGTCCCCCGGGCGGCTCGTCAGCCCAGCGTTCCGGCGATCGCGTCGAGGCCGGCGGCCGCGCAGGCCTGATCCCGCATGCCGTCGGGGGCGCCGCCGACGCCGATACCCGCGATCGACCCGTTCGGCGATTTCACGCTCACACCGCCGGCGAGGAACAACGTGCCGGGAAGGTCGGCGACCGTCGCGCCGTCGCCCTTGGCCCGTTCGCTCAGGTCACTGGTGTTCGCGCCGAACGCGGCAGCGGTGTACGCCTTCTGCCGGGCCGCCTCCACGGTGTGCTGCGCCGCATTGTCCCCCCGCAGCATGGCCTGCACGTTGCCGCTCCGGTCGACCACCGACACGGTGACGAAGCCGAGTCCGTCGGCCTGGCACTTCGCGAGTGCTGCCTGCGCGGCGGTCTGCGCGGCCCCGACACCGAGACGGTTCTGGCTCACGACGCCGTCCGCGCCGTCGACCGGAGCGGGTGCGGCGGCGGTCGCGACCGGCGTCGACGCCGCCGTCGCCGCGTCCGTCGCGGACGATCCGCACGCGGCGGTCGCGACGATCGCGGCCAGCGGGACGGTGATCGCCAGAATGCGGGGCAGGCGGTGGAAGGTGCGCATCGGGAGGCCTTTCGGGGGAGGGCGAGCTGACGTGTCCAGCCTGGCCCGCGGGCACCGGTCACCGCATCGGGCCGACGGCGCTCCCGGACTCATCCGTTCGGCACCGGCAGATCATCCGAACGGTGGATCCGCGACCTGCCGCGGGTCCGTAGGATCCGAAGACGTGACTGGACGCGCGGACGGAGTGGACAGGCCGGACGGCGAGGGTCTGCGCGGCCCGCTCGGTACTGCCATCCACGTCTCCTTCTACGTCCTCCTCGCGACGTCGACGGCGCGGTACCTCACGTACCACGGTGTCAGCGGGCAGTTCGTCGTCGTGGTCGCGTTGATCGCGGCGCTCGCCGCGCTGTACGCGTCGACCGTGGTGGTGGCGCGACGGGGCGGGGCGTGGGAGCCGTGGGTGTGGCCGGTCCTGACGACGTGGGCGGTACTCGTCTGGCTCGCCCCGAGTTTCGCGTGGTGCGCGTTTCCCATGTTCTTCCTCTGCACGAGGGCCTACCCGAGCCGCATCG
The DNA here is from genome assembly GCF_000010805.1 of Rhodococcus opacus B4. Classification (NCBI taxonomy): domain Bacteria; kingdom Bacillati; phylum Actinomycetota; class Actinomycetes; order Mycobacteriales; family Nocardiaceae; genus Rhodococcus; species Rhodococcus opacus. The sequence goes on from NC_012522.1 coordinate 6,725,614, forward strand.
CGTATCCCGTCGTCGGTGTTCTCGCCGTGCTCACGTCGGTGGCGTTCTTCACGTTCTCCGGGCGTACCGAATGGGCGGTGCTGGTGGGACCACTGTGTACCGGGGCGCTGATCGTCATGGCGTACAGCCAGATCGAGCGGGACGGCCGGGAGCGGGTGCGCCTGCTCCGTCAGGTCGCGGAGACGCGGTCCCGGCTCGCGGAGACCGAGCGGGAGGCGGGGGTCCTCGCCGAACGCGAGCGGCTGGCCCGCGAGATCCACGACACCGTGACGCAGGGACTGACGAGCAGCCTCCTCCGGCTCGAGGCGGCCGAGCAGATCTGGGCGCAGGCAGATCCTCGGGCGGAGGCACGGGCCCGCGAGGACGTTCGTGTGGCGACCGGGACCTTGCGTGAGAACCTGGCGGAAACACGCAGTCTCGTGCACCATCTCGCGGCGCCCAACCTGGAATCCCAGCCGATCGACGCGGCACTGCTCGCCGCCGCGCGCTCCCACCACCCGCGGGCGGAACTCCGGATCGTGGGGACTCCGATCGCGATACCGGCGGAGGTGGCGCATGCGCTGCTGCGGATCACCCAGAGCGCGGTCTCCAACATCACCCGGCACGCCCGGGCCGAGACCGTGGGTGTCACCCTGACGTATCTTCCGGACGCCGTCGCACTCGACATCTACGACGACGGCGCCGGTTTCGACCCCGCGCCCACCGCACCTCCCACGGACCGCGGCGGATACGGCCTGCGTGCGATGCGCAGTCGCGTCGAGCAACTCGGCGGCAAGTTCACCGTCGAGAGCGCACCGGGCGAGGGCACCGTGGTGGCCGCCCAGATACCGTGCGTGAGAGGGGTCTCGGGATGACAACCGTGACCGTGCTGCTGGTCGACGATCACGCGGTCGTGCGCGCCGGACTGCGGGCGCTGCTCGACTCCCAGCCGGACATCGAGGTGATCGCCGAGGCGGGCACGGGGGAGGAGGCGGTCGACGCCGTGACCACCTCCCGGCCGCGGCTCGTGACGATGGACCTCGCGCTGGGATCGGGCATCGACGGGGTGGAGGCCATCCGCCGGATCCGGCAGGTCGACCGCACCCTGCCGGTGCTGGTGTTCACGACCTACGACACGGACGCCGACGTCGTCCGCGCCATCGACGCCGGTGCCATCGGATACCTCCTCAAGGACTCGACGCCCCAGGAGATCTTCGCCGCCGTCCGCGGCGCGGCGGCCGGCCAGAGTGTGCTGTCGCCGCCCGTCGCGTCGCGACTGCTGCAGCAGATGCAGCGTCCCGAGGAGGCACTCACGCCGCGGGAGGCCGAATTGCTGACCCTGCTGGCCAAGGGAATGACGAACAAGGAACTCGGCAAGGCCCTGTTCATCAGCGAGGCGACGGTCAAGACGCACCTCGCTCACATCTACTCGAAGCTCGGTGTCGACACCCGGGCCGCGGCCGTGTCCGTCGCACTGCGGCGGCAGGGCATCCGCTGAACCGGGGTTTTCGCGGTAGTACACTGCGTAAACCTTTTGGCAACGATTTGCCGAAGCCCTGTCGAACAGCTGTCCAGGTGGTTATGTTCGAAATGAGCGGTGACCTTCCGCTCGCACCATGAATTGCGTGTTGAGAGGACAAGGGCCATGGTTATGGACATCATCGGCACCATCATCTTCGGTGCGGTCATCGGCGTTCTGGCGCGTCTCGTGATTCCGGGAAAGCAGGCGATGGGATGGGTCATCACCGTCGTCCTCGGCGTCATCGGCGCGCTGATCGGGTACTGGGTGTGGGAGGGGCTCCTCGACAAGGGAGACACCGGAGGGATCGACTGGATCCGGTGGGTCATCAGCATCGCCGCAGCGGCCGTGCTGACGCTCGGATACACCGCGATGACGAGTAAGAACAGGGTGTAGATACCCGGCAGTGCCTTGCGGCCCGTGAGTACTTCTCAACCGCCCGTGGTTAAGAAGTACTCACGGGCCGCAGGCATGAGAAGGTCATGTCGCGCAGCACTTTCCGGGTACGCGACGGGGTGGCGGGGTCCGCACTGTGCGGGGTCGAGTTGATGAGCCCGAACGTGGCGTGCGCCTTGGTGCGGGCATCCGTCTCGTCCAGCGACGAATCCACCTGCAGAAGCACCTTCACCCAGATCTCCACGTAACGCCGCTGCGTTTGCCGGACCTCCCGGCGCGCGTCGACAGGCAGGCTCTCCAGGTCTCGGTCCTGGATGCGAATGAGGTCGGGTTCCCCGAGTGCGAAGTCGAGATGGAAGTCGATCAGACCTTCCAGTGCCGCGTCCGGGGACGTTGCCTCCGCGGCGACGAGCGACCCGCCTTCGAACAGTCGCGTACTGATCCCGACGAGCAGTTCGACGAGGACGGCGTCCTTGTTGGGGAAGTGCCGGTACACGGCGGGGCCGCTGATTCCCGCCGCGGAACCGAGATCCTCGAGGCGGACCCCGAGGAAGCCCCGTTCGGCGATGAGGCGGGCGGCGGCATCGAGCAGCTGGCGGCGGCGATCCGCCTTCATCTGCTCGCGGCGCGTGATCGGGGCGCCGTCGATGTTCGGGGTCGGGGCTTCGGTGCCGTCGACGTCTGCAGTCATCGTCTTGCTCTTTCCCGGGGTGCGGTCTGGACAACTCAGTTAATCACAGTTATCTTAGTTTCAGTTATCGAGGATTAACTCACTCGGCACGGGCGTCAAGACGAGAAGGCGGCAGGATGGCACTGGGCGGAACCACTGCACGGGAGGGCTACCGGGCAGAGCACACGAAATTGGTCGACGAGTTGAAGTCGCGGCTGGCCGTGGCCGCGCTCGGCGGCAGCGAGAAGTCGCGCGAGCGGCACGTCAGCCGAGGCAAGCTGCTGCCGCGCGATCGGGTGGACACGCTGCTCGATCCCGGTAGTCCGTTCCTGGAGATCTCGCCGCTCGCGGCGAACGGCCTCTACGACGACGAATGCCCCGGGGCGGGTGTGATCGCCGGCATCGGCCGGGTGTCCGGCCGGGAATGCGTGATCGTCGCCAACGACGCGACCGTCAAGGGCGGCACCTACTATCCGATGACGGTGAAGAAGCACCTGCGGGCGCAGGAGATCGCGCTGCAGAACCAGCTGCCGTGCATCTACCTCGTCGACTCCGGTGGCGCGTTCCTGCCGCGGCAGGACGAGGTGTTCCCCGACCGCGAGCACTTCGGGCGGATCTTCTACAACCAGGCGACGATGAGCGCGGCCGGGATCCCGCAGATCGCGGCGGTCCTCGGCTCCTGCACCGCAGGCGGCGCGTACGTGCCCGCCATGAGCGACGAGGCCGTCATCGTCCGCAACCAGGGCACCATCTTCCTGGGTGGCCCGCCGCTGGTGAAGGCGGCCACCGGTGAGGTCGTGACCGCGGAGGAACTCGGCGGCGGCGATCTGCACTCGAAGGTTTCCGGTGTCACCGACCACCTCGCGGAGGACGATCAGGACGCGCTGCGGATCGTGCGGAACATCGTCGCGACCCTCGGCCCGCGCGCCGAGCGTCCGTGGGACGTGATCAGCGCCGTCCCCGCGTCGGCGCAGCAGACCGACCTCTACGACGTTGTCCCCACCGACCCGCGCACCCCCTACGACGTCCACGAGGTCATCGGCCGCATCGTCGACGGCGGCACCTTCCAGGAGTTCAAGGCGGAGTACGGCAAGACGCTGGTCACCGGTTTCGCGCACATCGAGGGCCACCCGGTCGGCATCGTCGCCAACAACGGGGTGCTGTTCGCCGAGTCCGCGATGAAGGGTGCGCATTTCATCGAACTGTGCGACAAACGCAAGACTCCGCTGCTGTTCCTGCAGAACATCGCGGGCTTCATGGTCGGTCGCGACTACGAGGCGGGTGGCATCGCCAAGCACGGCGCGAAGATGGTGACCGCGGTGGCGTGTGCGCGGGTGCCGAAGCTGACCGTGGTGATCGGCGGCTCCTACGGTGCGGGCAACTACTCGATGTGCGGGCGGGCGTACTCGCCGCGGTTCCTGTGGATGTGGCCGAACGCCCGGATCTCCGTGATGGGCGGGGAGCAGGCGGCGTCGGTGCTCTCGACGGTGCGCAGCGAGCAACTCGACAGCGCGGGCAACCCGTGGTCGGCCGAGGACGAGGAGGCGTTCAAGGCGCCGATCCGCGAGCAGTACGAGGCGCAGGGCAACCCGTACTACTCGACCGCCAGGCTGTGGGACGACGGCATCATCGACCCCGCCGACACCAGAACTGTTCTCGGACTGGCGCTCTCGGTGTGTGCGAACGCACCGGTCGAGCCGGTCTCCTACGGCGTTTTCCGGATGTGAGTGGAATGACTGAAATGACTCGGATAGATACCGTCCTGGTGGCCAACCGCGGCGAGATCGCGGTGCGCGTGATCCGCACCCTGCGGGCCATGGGCATCCGGTCCGTCGCCGTCTTCAGTGAAGCGGACCGGGACGCGCGGCACGTCCGTGAGGCGGACACCGCGGTGCTGCTCGGTCCGGCCGCGGCCCGGGAGAGTTACCTCGTCATCGAGAAGGTGATCGCGGCGGCGCAGGCCACCGGCGCGCAGGGGATCCATCCCGGTTACGGGTTCCTGTCGGAGAACTCGAAGTTCGCCGGGGCCTGCGCGGACGCCGGGATCGCGTTCCTCGGCCCGTCCGCTCACGCCATCGAGGTGATGGGCGACAAGATCACCGCCAAGAACGCGGTGGCGAAGTTCGACGTGCCCGTCGTCCCCGGCATCGCCCGGCCGGGCCTGTCCGACGACGAACTGATCGCGGCCGCAGGAGACATCGGCTACCCGGTGCTCGTCAAGCCGTCGGCGGGTGGCGGCGGCAAGGGCATGCGGCTGGTGGAGGAGCCGGGCGCCCTGGCCGAGGCGCTGCGCAGCGCACGACGGGAGGCGGCGTCGGCGTTCGGCGACGACACCCTGTTCCTGGAGCGATTCGTGTTGCGGCCCCGGCACATCGAGGTGCAGATCCTCGCGGACGGGCACGGCAACGTGGTCCATCTCGGTGAGCGTGAATGCAGTCTGCAGCGCCGGCACCAGAAGGTCATCGAGGAGGCGCCGTCGCCGCTGCTGGACGAGGCGACCCGGGCCCGGATCGGCGAGGCCGCCTGCAACACCGCGCGCTCCGTCGACTACTCCGGAGCGGGAACGGTCGAGTTCATCGTCTCCGCGGACACGCCCGACGAGTTCTTCTTCATGGAGATGAACACCCGGCTGCAGGTCGAGCACCCGGTCACCGAACTCGTCACGGGCCTGGACCTCGTCGAGTGGCAGGTGCGAGTGGCCGCCGGTGAGCGGCTCGGTTTCACCCAGGACGACATCACCCTCACCGGTCACGCCATCGAGGCCCGCGTCTACGCCGAGGACCCGAGTCGCGGCTTCCTGCCCACCGGCGGCCTCGTGGCCGACGTCGTCGAACCGGAAGGTCCGGGTGTCCGCGTCGACTCCGGGCTGCAGCCCGGCACGGTGGTGGGCAGCGATTACGACCCGATGCTGGCGAAGGTCATCGCCCACGCCGACGACCGCGCCGGCGCGCTGCGGAAACTGGACCGGGCGCTGGCCGGGACCGGGGTGCTGGGAGTGGTCACCAACATCGAGTTCGCGCGCTTCCTGCTCGCCGACCCCGACGTGGTGGCGGGCACCCTCGACACCGGTCTGCTCGACCGGCGGCTCGAGGATTTCGTCGCCGCGGAGGCCACCGATGCCGCCCTGATCGCCGCCGCCGCGTACCGGTGGCTGCAGCGCTGGCCCGACCTCGCCGTGGCCGATCCGTGGGACGTCCCGAGCGGCTGGCGGGTCGGGACGCCCGCGCCCACCAGCATCCGGTTGTCGTCCGCCACCCGCACCGACCACGTCCGGATCACCGGCAGCCCGACCGACGCCACCGCGCAGGTCGAGGACGGCGACACCCTGTCGTTGACCGCGGCGCTCGACGGAACCACGCTGTCGGTGGTGATCGACGGCAGGCGCGAGACGTACCGGGTGGCCCAGACCGACGGGCACATCTGGCTCGCCGGGACCGACGGCACGACGATGCTGCGTGAGGTCCGTGAACTCAGTGTCCGCACCGGCGACGTCCACGCCGGGGAGGCCGAGATCACCAGCCCCATGCCCGGATCCGTCATCGCGGTCGGTGCCGAGGCGGGCGCGCACGTCACCGCAGGCCAGACGCTCGTCGTCGTCGAGGCGATGAAGATGGAGCATGCGCTCACCGCGCCCGTCGACGGCGTCGTCGACATCCTCGTCGCACCCGGTGACCAGGTGATGGTCGACCAACTGCTCGCCCGCGTCACCCCGCACACCGACCCCACCGACACGAAAGAAGACGCGTCATGACCGAATTCCTTGCCACCGGACAGCTTCCGGACGAGTACCAGCAATTGGCGAAGACCGTCGCCGACTTCGCCAAGAACGTGGTGGCACCGGTCGCGGCGGAACACGACGCCAACCACACCTTCCCGTACGAGGTGGTGTCCGGGATGGCCGACATGGGCCTGTTCGGCCTGCCGTTCCCCGAGGAGTACGGCGGAATGGGCGGCGACTACTTCGCCCTGTGCCTGGCACTCGAAGAACTCGGCAAGGTCGACCAGAGCGTCGCGATCACCCTGGAAGCCGGAGTGTCGCTGGGTGCGATGCCGATCTACCGGTTCGGCAACGAGGAGCAGAAGCAGGAATGGCTGCCGCAGCTGACGAGCGGCAAGAGCCTGGCCGCGTTCGGGCTCACCGAACCGGGTGCGGGTAGCGACGCCGGCGGAACGAAGACCACCGCGAAGTTCGACAGCGGCGAATGGATCATCAACGGCAACAAGCAGTTCATCACCAACTCCGGAACCGATATCACCAAGCTCGTCACCGTCACCGCGGTGACCGGGACGAAGGACGGCAAGAAGGAGATCTCCACCATCCTCGTGCCGACGTCGACGCCGGGCTTCACCGCCGAACCGGCGTACAACAAGGTCGGCTGGAACGCCTCCGACACCCACCCGCTGACATTCTCGGACGTGCGCGTTCCCGAGGAGAACCTGCTCGGTGAGCGCGGTCGCGGGTACGCGAACTTCCTGCGGATCCTCGACGAGGGCCGCATCGCCATCGCCGCGCTCAGCGTCGGCGCCGCCCAGGGGTGCGTCGACGAGTCGGTCAAGTACGCCAAGGAACGAGAGGCGTTCGGGCGGCCCATCGGGCACAACCAGGCCATCGCGTTCAAGATCGCCCGCATGGAGGCACGAGCCCACACCGCGCGCACGGCGTACTACGACGCCGCAGCCCGGATGCTGTCGGGCAAGCCGTTCAAGAAGCAGGCCGCCATCGCCAAGCTCGTCGCCTCCGAGGCCGCGATGGACAACGCCCGGGATGCCACCCAGATTCACGGCGGCTACGGATTCATGAACGAGTACACCGTGGCGCGGCACTACCGCGACAGCAAGATCCTGGAGATCGGCGAAGGCACCACCGAGGTGCAGCTGATGCTCATCGCACGGGAGGCGGGACTGTGACCGAATCCGACCACGCGACACGGATCGTCCAGCGCGGCCTGTGGTTCGAGGAGTTCGAGCTCGGCGCGGTGTACGAGCACCGTCCCGGCCGAACCGTCACCGAGGCCGACAACGTCCTGTTCACGACGCAGACGATGAACACCCAGGCTCTGCATCTCGATGCCGCGTACAGCGAGGGCACCCAGTTCGGTCAGCGTCTCGTCAACTCGATGTTCACCCTGTCGACGCTGGTCGGGCTGTCGGTGGCGCAGCTGACGCAGGGGACCATCGTCGCGAACCTGGGGTTCTCGGAGATCAGTTTCCCGAAGCCGTTGTTCCACGGGGACACGCTGTACGCGGAGACGAAGATCGCGGACAAGCGCGAATCGAAGAGCCGTCCCGGCGAGGGCATCGTCACGCTCGAGCACACCGGCCGCAACCAGAACGGCGATGTGGTGGCGATCGCGGTCCGCAAGACCCTCGTCCAGAAGAAGCCGTCGTGAGCTGGGAACTGCCCGGTCCCGCCTGGTTGTTCTGCCCGGCCGACCGGCCCGAACGGTATGCGAAAGCGGCCGCGGCCGCCGACGTCGTGATCCTCGACCTCGAGGACGGGGTGGCGCCCGGCGACAAGGAGGCGGCCCGGGTCGCCCTCATCGACACCCCGCTGGATCCCGATCGCACCGTCGTGCGGGTCAACCCGGTCGGCACCGAAGACCACGAACGCGACCTGCTCGCGCTCGACGGCACCCGCTACACCCGGCTCATGCTGGCCAAGTGCGAGTCGGCCGACCAGGTGCTGTCGCTGGCTCCGCGCGAGGTGATCGCCCTGGTCGAGTCGCCGCTCGGTGCGCTCGCGGTCACCGAGATCGCGTTGGCGGCCAGCACCATCGCTGTGATGTGGGGAGCCGAAGACCTCGTCGCCGCGATGGGCGGCAACTCCAGCCGCCGCGAGGACGGCAGTTACCGCGACGTCGCCACCCAGGTGCGATCGTCGACGCTGCTGGCGGCCAAGGGGTATCACCGGCTCGCGCTGGACTCCGTCTACCTCGACATCAAGGACCTGGGTGGGTTGCGCACCGAGGCGCTCGACGCCGTCGCCGTCGGATTCGACGTCAAGGTCGCCATCCACCCGAGCCAGGTGGCGGTGATCCGCGAGGCGTACGCGCCGTCCGACGAGGACGTCGACTGGGCGACGCGGGTGCTTGCCGCCGTAGCCGACCAGCGCGGGGTCTTCGCGTTCGAGGGAAAGATGGTGGACGCGCCGGTCCTGCGTCACGCCGAGGCGATCCTGCGCCGCTCACAGGCCGGTTCGGCAGGGGACAAGCCGGTCTGAGGTCGAGGTAGGCGCCGAAAGAGCGCGGACGGGTCGCGTTCTCGGGGAAGATGGTGCCCATGGCTGCCGATCCGCAATGGGTTCCCACCGAAACCGACGTGCGCGACGCGGTGATCACCGAGTTCGCCGCGTTCGTCGCCCGGCGCCACAGCGTCACGGTCGACGACTACCGGTCGCTGTGGCGCTGGTCGGTGGCGGCGCCGGGGGAGTTCTGGCAGGACGTGTGGGACTACTTCGACGTCCGGTCCGCCACCGATCCCGGGCCCGCCCTCGCCGACGCCGCGATGCCGGGCGCCGTGTGGTTCCCGGGGGCGACGCTCAACTACGTCGACCACGTCTTCCGGAATGCCCGCCCCGGCAGTCCGGCGATCCTGTCCGCGGGTGAGGGTTCCACCGACGCCTCCCTCGGATGGGACGAGTTACGTTCCGCGGTGGCGGGACTCGCCGCGACGCTCCGCGAGCACGGGGTCGGGGTCGGCGATCGCGTGGTCGGCTACCTTCCGAACATCCCCGAGGCGGTCGTCGCGTTCCTCGCGACGGCGTCGCTCGGCGCCGTGTGGGCCGCGTGCGGGCAGGACTATTCCGCGCCGGCCGCGCTCGATCGGCTGGGTCAACTGGAACCGGCGGCGCTGGTCACCGCGGACGGGTATCGGTTCGGGGGCAAGGAACACGACCGACTGGGGTCGGTGGCCGAGCTGCGCGCCGGGCTGTCGCCGGCCCTCACGGTGGTGGTGCCCCACCTCGACCCGGACGCCGCCGTCGACGGCGGCGTCACCTGGGCGGAGGCCACCGCCGCGGGCGGCGCACTCGAGCCCGTTCCCGTCCCGTTCGACCACCCGTTGTGGGTGGTGTTCTCCTCGGGCACCACCGGCCTGCCGAAGGGCATCGTGCACGGTCACGGGGGTGTTCTCCTCGAACACGTGAAGTCGCTGGCGCTCCAGCTCGACATCGGCCGCGAAGACATATTTTTCTGGTACACCAGCCCCAGTTGGATGATGTGGAACTTCCAGACGGCGGGCCTGCTGGTGGGAGCCACGATCGTCTGCTACGACGGAAGCCCGTCGCATCCGACTCCGGATGCGTTGTGGGCCTTGGCGTCACGTCTGGGTGTCACAGTGGTGGGAACCAGCCCCGGCTACGTACTCGCGTGCGACAAGGCGGGAGTGATCCCCGTCCGCGACCACGATCTGAGCGCGCTGCGCGCGGTGGGAGTCACCGGATCGACGCTGCCGGCGTCGTCGTCGCTGTGGCTGTCCGCGAACGTCGGTCGCCGAGTTCCCGTCGTGTCGATCACCGGTGGGACCGACGTGGTGTCGGCGTTCATCGGGGGAGCGCGCACCGTTCCGGTCTGGCCGGGGGAGCTGTCCGCCCCCTGCCTCGGGGTCGCGGTCGAGGCGTACGACGAGTCGGGACGGCCGGTGCGAGACGAGGTGGGCGAACTCGTCGTCACGGCGCCGATGCCGTCCATGCCGGTGTCGTTCTGGAACGATCCGGACGGAAAGCGTTACCGCGAAGCCTATTTCGAGGTGTTCCCCGGAGTGTGGCGGCACGGTGACTGGATCACGATCACCGGTCGCGGGACCGTCCTCATGCACGGAAGGTCCGATTCGACGTTGAACCGCAATGGAATTCGCATGGGCAGCGCCGACATCTACCAGGTGGTGGAGAAACTCCCGGAGATCGCCGAGGCGCTCGTCGTCGGGGTCGATCAGGCGGACGGCGGATACTGGATGCCGCTGTTCGTGGTCCTCTCGGAGGGTGCGGTACTCGACGGCGCGCTGAAGCAGCGGATCCGCGGCGCGATCCGGGAGCAGGCCTCTCCGCGGCACGTGCCCGACGACATCATCGAGGCGCCGGGGATTCCGCACACCCGGACCGGCAAGAAACTCGAGGTGCCTCTCAAGCGCATTTTCCAGGGTGCGGACGCGGGGCGCACGGTGGACCGCAGCGCCGTCGACGACCCCGCCCTGCTCGACTGGTTCGCGCGGCACGGACGCTGAGCGGCGACCCCGAAGATCTGAGCACCCTTGGGCGCCAACGCTTAGGTTAGTCTTACCTTCATTGTAAGCGCGACGATGTGACATATCTCCCGTCCCGCTCCGCCCGGTCGCGCCGCGGCAATTCCGACCAATCGGACACCCAGGTCGCCGGGTCCCGGAACAGCGTTCCACATGCTGGGATGTGGCCGGAATGTCGTCGATTCGCCCGGTGCTCGCCGCCGCGGTGCCTGTACCTCCCGTGGCTGGTCAGCGGGCGATCTGCCGCCCTTCCGGGGCGCGCACCGCGGTGGTCGGGCGTCCAGTATTCCGCTCGTTGCGAAGGGGTGACGGGCCTGGTCGGTTATTCCCGGCGCGCAACCTCGGGTGTTTGCCGTTTTGAGACCTGCGCGGGGCTTTGGTAGACACGGTGGTTGGCAAAAACTGCGGTCGCGGGGGGCAGTGGGTGTTCAACGCCGCGGTCGATCACCGGATCGGCCGCACCGTGCACGGAGACAGTCGGGAGGCGGAACATGAAACTGGATACGACAGTTGTACACCTAGCGAAATTCCGACTCTCGGTACGGTATCCGCCTAGCGGTTGGACGCAACGCCCGGAATGTGGTTCTGCCTGTTGAATATGAGCGCGTCGAAGATCGAATTCGGGCCTGGTTCTGGAAGTATCGAGGGTTGGGTACGTCACACCAGCGCCGGTAACGGTACTGGATCTGACACCGATGTAATTCCCGGCGTTGCCGCGGAACCGTACGAACCGAAATTGTCACCACCGAGCGAGAGGAGGCCGAAGCGATGATCGCGACGATGTTTCGTTCCCTCACCAGCGCCGTAGACTCGGCTCTCGACTCGGAGGATGACGAGCACCGATTGGGTGGCCGCTTGTTGGATCGATGAGAGAACGGAGCCACGTATGAACCCGCTCACCGCAAGTAGTTCGGGATGTAAGGGCCTTGGAGTGTTCAGCGTCGCAGGCAATCGGGTTACGGACGATCGTCGGACATCGACTCCGAGTGTGGTGGAACTCTTCGATCAGCGCAGGTCGTCCCGCGCTCGGCACGTCCCTGTTCCGCGCCGAGCGTCGAACCGGCAAGGCCCGTCCATGTGATGGCGTTCATCGGAAGACCGGCCCGCGGCGCAGTCCGTGGGACCGAGAGCTACGAATCACCAAAGACACAGGCGGCAGTCGCCACGCGTTCGAGAACGGAGTAACCCTTGGGGTCGGGACATGCAGCGGGTAGTAGCGGTGCTCCGGAAGGAGCGTTTCCGCTGTCGGCTGCGCAGCGTGGCATCTGGTTCGCGCAACACGCGATGGGCGACGTTCCCCTCACTATCGCCCAGTACATCGAGCTTCGCGGCGACATCGACCTCGACCTCCTGACCGAGGCCACCGTCCGTACCGGCCGTGAGTTCGGCTCCGGCTTCCTCCGGCTCGTCGAGATCGAGGGAATGCCCCACCAGTACGTCGACAAGTCCCTCGACGACGCCATCACCTACGTCGACCTGCGCGGCGAGGACGATTCCGTCGACGCCGCCGAGAAGTGGATGCGGGCCAACTACAGCGCCCCTGTCGACCTGCTCGAGGACCGCCTCGTCGTGGTCTACCTGCTCCACGTCGGCGAGAACCACTACTTCTGGTTCTGCCGGATCCACCACATCGCGCTCGACGGCTTCGGCGCGATGGCGCTGATCGCGCGCATCGCCGAGATCTACACCGCACTGGTCGAGGGCGCCGAGCCGCCGGCCTGCCGCGCCGAGGACCTGGTCCGGATCGTCGAGGACGAGCAGCGGTACCGCAACTCCGACCGGTTCGCGAAGGATCGCGAGTACTGGGCGGAACGCACCGCGCACCTGCCCGAGGCACCGAGCCTGGCCGGTCGTGCGGCGATGGTCGGCAAGTTCGCACGCCTGTCCTCCGAAGCACTGCCCGAGTCCACCGCCACCCTTCTCGACGAGGCGCTCGGTGGCAGCAACGCCAGTTCCGCGCCCGTCGTGGTGGCCGCGTTCGCCGCGTACCTGGCCCACATGACCGACCGGACGGATGTCGTCCTCAGCCTCCCGGTGTCGGCCCGCACCACCGCCACGCTGCGCCGCTCCGGCGGAATGGTGTCGAACATCGTTCCGCTCCGACTCCAGATCACCCCGGAGATGACCGTCCCCGAGCTGGTCAAGAGCGTGCAGATCGAACTCACCGGCGCCCTGCGCCGCCAGCGCTACCGGCACGAGGACATCCGCCGCGACGCCGGCGCGCCCCAGGGTCAGCGCGGCTTCTTCGGGCCCTCGATCAACATCATGATGTTCCACAGCGAGATCAAGCTGGGAACGGTCACCGGGCACCAGAACGTCCTCACCACCGGGCCGGTCGAGGACCTCTCGCTGAACATCTACCAGGGTGTGGCCGGCAGCAAGATCCACATCGACTTCGAGGCCAACCCCAACCTGTACTCCGCGGACGAGCTGGACCGTCACCACAGTCGGTTCTTCGACTTCTTCGAGCGCTTCCTCGGCGCCGGCGACGACGCCTCGGTGTCAGACCTGGCCACGATGAGCGGCGAGGAATACGAGCAGGTCGTGACGGGATGGAACGGCGACGTCGTGGCCCCGCCCGCGGGCACCGTCGTCGACCTGTTCGACGCCCAGGTCGCGCGCACGCCCGACGCGACCGCACTCGTCTTCGAGGGCGTGGAGCTCACCTACGCCGAGTTCGACGCGCGGGTGAACCGCCTCGCCCGGACGCTGATCGGCCGGGGCGTGGGTCCGGAGACGAAGGTCGCGCTCGCGATCCGCCGCTCGCTCGACTCCATGGTCGCGATGTACGCCGTCGTCAAGGCGGGCGCCGCATACGTGCCCCTCGACCCCGACCATCCCGCCGAACGCACCGCGTACGTGCTGGAGAGCGCCCGCCCGCTGTGCATCCTCGCCGTGTCGCGGGACGGTCTCACGTTCCCCGCCGCGCACGACGTCGTCGAGATCGACGCCCTGGATGCGACCGGCGTCGACGCCGGCCCGATCCGCGACGAGGAGCGGAAGGCCGCCCTCCGGGCCGCGAACCCGGCGTACGTCATCTACACGTCCGGGTCGACCGGACGCCCGAAGGGTGTGGCGGTGAGCCACGCTGCCGTCCTTAACCAGGTCACGTGGATCGCGTCGCGGTACGGCCTCGATGCGAACGACGTCGTGCTGCAGAAGACCCCGACGACGTTCGACGTGTCGGTGTGGGAACTGTTCGCCGCGCTCGGCTCCGGGTCGCGCCTGGTGATCGCCGCGCCGGAGGGACATCGCGACCCCGCCTATCTCGCCGACGTGATCGCGCGCCAGAACGTCACGGCGACGTCGTTCGTCCCGTCGATGCTGTCGGTGTTCGTCTCCGAGGCCGACCGCGAACAACTCGTCAGTTTGCGCGTCGTTCTCGTTGCGGGAGAGGCATTTCCGCCTGCGGTCGCAGCAGCGTTCCGGGCGAAGTCCGGCGCCGAGTTGCATAACCTGTACGGCCCCACCGAATTCACCGTGCACGCCACCGCTGGCGAGGTGGATCGGGAGTCCGTCCACACGATCCCCATCGGCACGCCGGTGTGGAACACCGAGGCGTACGTGCTCGACGGCCACCTCCGGCCCGCACCCATCGGATCCGCGGGAGAGCTCTATCTCGCGGGCGCCCAGGTGGCGCGAGGCTACGAGGGCAGGCCGGAACTCACGGCGGAACGTTTCGTGGCCAATCCTTTCGGAGCGGCGGGAACCCGCCTGTACCGCACCGGCGACCTCGTCAAGTGGGGTGTCGACGGCAGCATCGAGTACCTCGGCCGCACCGACTTCCAGGTGAAGGTGCGCGGTCTGCGGATCGAGCTGGGCGAGATCGAGTCCGCGATGTCCTCGTATCCCCATGTGGCGCAGTCGGTTGTGGTCGTGCACGACAGTTCCCTCGGCCAGCGGCTCGTCGGCTACGTCGTTCCGGAGTCCGGTTCGGTCGTGGACGTCGACGATCTGACGGTCCACGTCGGCCGTGCGGTGCCCTCGTACATGGTTCCCGACGCCGTCATGGTGCTCGCCGAGATGCCCGTCGGCGCGAGCGGCAAGCTCGACCGGAAGGCTCTGCCCGAACCCACGTTCGCGGCGGAGTCCAGTGAGTACGTGGCTCCCCGCAGCACCATGGAGGAGTCGATCGCCGGCCTGTTCGCCGAGGTTCTCGGCCTGCCGCGCGTCAGCATCGGTGACTCGTTCTTCGCGCTCGGCGGCGACAGTATCGTCTCGATCCAGCTGGTGTCCCGCGCGAAGGAGGCCGGCGTCCTGTTCACGGCCCGGGACGTCTTCGAGCGCAAGACTGTTGCCTCGCTCGCCGAGGTCGCGAAGTCCGCCTCCGAGTCGACGGTGCACGTCCTCGAGGAGCTGCCGGGCGCCGGTATCGGCACGATGCCGCTGACGCCGGTCGTGCACTGGATGACGGAACTGGGTGGCGACTTCCACCGGTTCTCCCAGTCCATTCTCCTCGCCCTACCGCCGAAGGTGGAGCGTGAGCGTCTCGTGCGCACGCTGACGGCCGTCGTCGACCGCCACGACGCCCTGCGATCGTCGCTGCGGCGCAACGACTCTCCGGCCGGGTGGTCGCTGGAGGTCGCTCCGATCGGCTCGGTCGACGTCGACCGGCTCGTCGATCGCGTCGAGTTCACCGACGGTCCCGGCACCGGGACGTTCGAGGCGCTGGCGGCGCACGCCCTCGAGCGCACGGTCGACAGGCTGGACCCGGCGACCGGCAGCGTGGTGCGGTTCGTCTGGTTCGCGCCCGCCGAGGACTCCGCCGAACCCGCACCTCGGGACGCCGCGGACGGCGACACCGTGGAGGCGGAGAGCGCCCCGCAGACGGGACGCCTGCTCGTCGTGATCCACCACCTCGCGGTGGACGGTGTGTCCTGGCGAGTGCTGGTGCCCGACTTCGCATCCGCCTGGGGGCAGATCGCCGCCGGCGCCGACCCGTTGCTCCCGGCCGTCGGAACCTCGGTCCGCCGCTGGGCGCACGGCCTCGCCGACAACGCGCGCAGTGCCCGGCGCGTCGGCGAACTCGGTTACTGGCGCACCACGCTGGACGGTGCGGACCCGCTGATCGGTTCACGGGCCCTCGACGGCCGCGACACGGTCTCGACCACCGGCCGGGTCCGACTGGAGGTCCCGGCGGACGTCACCGACGGCCTGCTGACCGACGTGCCGCGGGCCTTCCACGGTGGCGTGAACGACGGACTTCTCACCGCCCTCGCGCTCGCCGTCGCGGCGTGGCGCGCGGAACGCGGGTTCGGTGAATCCTCCACGCTCGTGCACCTCGAAGGCCACGGCCGCGAGGAGACGGTGCTACCCGGCGCCGACCTGTCCCGCACGGTCGGCTGGTTCACCAGCATGTTTCCCGTCCGGTTGTCGGCGCCCGGCGTCGATGTCCGCGACGCCCTCACCGGCGGTTCGGCCGCAGGTCAGGCCGTCAAGTCGATCAAGGAACAACTTGCCCGGGTGCCCGAGCACGGCATCGGGTACGGAATGCTGCGGTTCCTCAACGCCGAGACCCGCGCGGTTCTCGCGGCGCTGCCGAGCCCGCAGATCAGCTTCAACTATCTGGGCCGCGTGTCGGTCGGCGAGATTCCCGCCGCATTCCGGGCGGCGGGCTGGGTCCCTGACACCGACACGATGGAGCTGACCGGCACCCGCAACAGCGAGATGCCGGTGCACTTCGCTCTCGACATCAACGCGATGATCGTGGACGTCGAAGGCGAACAACGGCTTTCGGCAACCGTCGACTTCCCGCAGGGCGTCCTCGCGGAGTCCGAGGTGGGCGAACTCGCCGGCCTGTGGACGCGCGCGCTCGAAGGGCTCGTCGAGTACACGAAGCGGCCGGGAGCCGGCGGCCGGACGCCGTCGGACCTCGACCTCGTTCCCCTGAGCCAGAGCCGGATCGACACCCTCGAGAGCGACTACCCCGCACTCGCCGACGTCTGGTCGCTGGCCCCGCTGCAGGTGGGCCTGCTGTTCCACGCGTCGCTGGCAGGCACCGCCACCGATGTGTACACCACCCAGCTCGTCATGGACCTGGGCGGATCCGTCGACACCGGCCGACTCCGCCGCGCCGCGGAATCGCTCGTCGCCAGGCACCCCAACCTGCGCACCGCGTTCGTCGCGGGCGACGACGGCACCGGTATGCAGGTGGTCGTCGACCGGGTGGACGTGCCGTGGACGCACGTCGACCTCTCGGCCGCGTCCGAACCCGACCGGGACGCCGAACTCGACGCGCTTATGCTCGCGAACCGGACGGACCGGTTCGACATGACGGCTCCGCCGCTGGTGCGATTCCTGCTGGTCGAGACGGGTGCGGACCGCTATCGGTTCGCGGTCACCAACCACCACATCCTGCTGGACGGCTGGTCGCTGCCGATCCTCATCCAGGATCTGCTGACGCTCTACGCGGTGGACGGCGACGCGCTGGCACTGCCGCAGCCGCGTCCGTACCGCAGCTACCTCGAGTGGCTGTCCGCGCAGGACCCGCAGGTGTCGGTGGCCGCGTGGGCGAAGGCCCTCGGCGGTCTCGAGGAGCCCACCCTCCTCGCGCCGGCGCACACGGAGACGGCCCCGGCGCTCACCCCTGGTGAGCTCGTCATCGATCTGCCGGACGACCTCCTCGCCGACATGACCGCCCGCGCGCGCGAACTCGGCGTCACCATGAACACGCTCGTCCAGGCCGCGTGGGGAATCGTGCTGGGCCGGCTGACCGGACGGGACGACGTGGTGTTCGGCACCACCGTCTCGGGCCGTCCGCCGCAGGTGCCCGGCATCGAGTCGATGCTCGGGCTCTTCATCAACACGCTGCCGGTGCGGGTCCGGGTGCAGGCAGGCGACGCCGTGCGCACCCTGCTCGACCGAATCCAGCACGAGCAGACCGAGTTGCTCGACCACCATCACGTCGGGCTCACCGACATCCAGCAGGGGCTCGGCCTCGGGGCGCTGTTCGACACCCTGATGGTCTACGAGTCCTACCCGCTCGACCGTGAAGCCCTCACGAAGAACAGCGATATCGAGGGTCTCCGCGTTCTCGACGTGACGTCCAACGACGCCACGCACTACCCGCTGGCGATCGTCGCGATGACCGACCCGCGGCTGCACCTGACCGCCAAGTTCCTACCTGAGCTGTTCGAGGCCGCCGAGGTCGAGAAGATCATGGCGCGGGTCGTCCGGGTGCTCGGCGCGTTGTCCGGGGACGTCGACACACGTGTCGCGGACATCGACATCCTCGCTCCCGACGAGCGTGCTTCGCTGCTGGCGGCGCACGGCACCGAGGCCGCCGACCCGCTGTCGCTGCCGGAGATCCTCGCCGCGACCGCGGCGGAGCACGGCGAGCGCATCGCGCTCGTCGCGGACGGCGAATCGATGACCTACGCGGAACTGGACGCGCGCTCGAGCCGGCTCGCGCGCGTGCTCATCGACCGCGGCGTCGGACCGGAAACGTCCGTGGCGCTCGGGATGACGCGCTCGCTGCACTCGGTGGTCGGAACGTGGGCCGTGGCCAAGGCCGGTGGCGCCTTCGTGCCGGTCGACCCCCGCTACCCGTCCGAGCGCATCGCGCACATGGTCGCCGACTCCGGCGCCGTCCTCGGCCTGACCGTGTCCGCTCAGCGCAACGACCTTCCGTCGGGTGTCGACTGGCTCGCACTGGACTCGTCCGAGTGCGAGTCGCTGTGCGCCCCGAAGTCGCCGGAGCCGGTGACGGATTCCGAGCGGACCACGGCGGTGCAGCTCGAGCACGCGGCGTACATGATCTACACGTCCGGCACCACCGGTCTGCCCAAGGGTGTCGTCGTCACCCACACGGGTCTGGCCAACTTCTCCGCCGAACAGCGCACCCACTACGGGGTGAGCCCGTCGGCGCGGACCCTGCACTTCGCGTCCCCGAGTTTCGACGCGTCCGTCCTCGAACTGCTGCTCGCGTTCGGTTGCGGCGCGACGATGGTCGTGGCCCCCGCCGACCTGTTCGGCGGCGAGGAGCTGCGAAACTTCCTCGCGGACAACGAGGTCACCCACGCCTTCGTCACGCCCGCCGCGCTCGCGTCGGTGGAGCCTGCCGGGCTCGACCGGCTCGAGGTCGTCGTCGTCGGAGGCGAGGCCTGCCCGCCGGAACTGGTGGAACGCTGGGCGCCGGGCCGCCGGATGTACAACGGCTACGGTCCCACCGAGGCCACCGTCATGAGCAACGTCAGCAACATGCTGGTGCCCGGGAACCGGATCGAGATCGGCGGTCCCGTCTGCGCCGTCACGGTCTACGTTCTCGACGCGCTGCTGCGCCCGGTGCCCGTCGGCGTGGCGGGGGAGTTGTACATCGCGGGCCCCGGTCTCGCCCGCGGCTACCACGACCGCCTCGGTCTCACCTCCGAACGATTCGTCGCGAACCCGTTCGGCGAGAACGGCAGCCGGATGTACCGCACGGGCGACGTCGTCCGGTTCGTTCTCGACCCCGGGCACCGTGCCGGCTACGGGGTGGAATACGTGGGCCGCAGCGACTTCCAGGTCAAGGTCCGCGGCTTCCGCATCGAGCTCGGCGAGATCGACGCGGCGCTGGCGGCGCACCCGGATCTCGAGTTCGCAGTCACCCTCGGCACGTCGCTGCCGTCGGGATCGACCGCACTCGTGTCGTACGTGCTGCCGACCGCGGGCGCCGCGGTCGACGTCGCCGAGGTGACGCACTTCGTCGGCGACACGCTGCCGGCGCACATGGTGCCGAGCGCGATCGTCGTCCTCGACGAGATTCCCCTCACCACCGCAGGCAAACTCGATCGGAAGGCTCTGCCCGAGCCCGACTTCGACGCCCTGCAGGGCGAGATGGTCGAGCCGCGCACCCCCACCGAGGAACTGGTCGCCGGTGTCCTCGCCGACGTGCTCGGGCTCGCGAAGATCAGTGTCGCGGAGTCGTTCTTCGACCTCGGCGGCAACTCGCTCGTTGCGACGAAGGCGGTTGCGCGGCTCAACGCCGCCGCCGGCACTCGTCTGGGTGTGCGCGAGTTGTTCGAGGCGCCGACCGTGGAACGACTCGCCGTCAAGGTCGCGGAGCAGGCCGGTACCGGCTCGGACCGCCCGGCTCTCGTCGCGCGGCCGCGCCCCGAGCGCGTGCCGCTGTCGATGGCCCAGCAGAGCATGTGGCTGATGAACCGGTTCGACACGGCGTCCTCGGCGTACAACATTCCGCTCGCCGTTCGCCTGTCCGGTGCACTCGACATCGACGCGATGTCGTCGGCCGTCTCCGACGTGCTCGCGCGTCACGAATCGCTGCGGACGGTGTTCCCCGACTCCGCCGACGGGCCGTACCAGCAGGTCGTCGACGTCGCCCAGGTGCCGTTCGACCTCACGCCCGTGCGGGTGCCCGAGGCCGAACTCCACACGGCCCTCACCGAATTCGCCGCCGAGGGATTCGACGTCACGGTCGCGCCCCCGCTGCGGATCCGGCTGTTCGCCACGAGCGACACCGAATTCCTGCTCGTCCTCGTGGTCCACCACATCTGCGCCGACGGCGCGTCGATGGCGCCGCTCGCGCGGGACGTCATGGTCGCCTACAGCGCGCGCACCGCGGGCGCGGCCCCGTTGTGGCAGCCGCTGCCGGTGCAGTACCCCGACTTCGCGCTGTGGCAGCGCGACGTCCTCGGCGACCCCGCCGACACGCAGTCGCTCGCGGGCAAGCAGATCGCGCACTGGGCGGACACCCTCGCCGGGGCGCCCGAGCTGATCGACCTGCCGCTCGACCACATCCGCCCGGCCCGGCAGTCGATGCGAGGCGATTCGATCGACTTCGCGATCACCCCGGAGTTGCGGCACGGCCTCGAGGCGGTCGGCAAGGATCGTGGAGCGTCCCTCTTCATGGTGACGCACGCGGCGCTGACGACACTGCTGTCGCGGCTGAGCAGCAGCGACGACATCACCGTCGGCACCCCGCTCGCCGCCCGCGGCGACCAGGCACTCGACGACCTGGTGGGCATGTTCGTCAACACCCTCGTCCTGCGTACCCAGGTGCGGCCGGGAGACTCGTTCGCCGGTCTCGTCGATCGGGTCCGCGAAGGTGACCTGGCGGCGTTCGGCAATTCCGACGTGCCGTTCGAGAAGATCGTGGAGGCCCTGCGGATCCGCCGCTCGGCGGCCTATTCACCGCTGTTCCAGGTGATGCTGTCGTTCCAGAACAACCGGATGGACGCGCTCGAATTGCCCGGGCTGACCGTGCGCGTGATCGACGACATGGCGCAGGGCGCCAAGTACGACCTCACGTTGACGATCACCGAGAAGGCCGACGAGTCGGGTCGGCCTGCGGGTCTGGGCGGGCGGTTCACGTTCGCCACCGACCTGTTCGAGCGCGGCACCGCCGAGCGCATCGCGGAACGGTTCGTCAGGATCCTCGAGGCCGTCGTCACCGATCCCGGTGTCGCTGTGGGCGACATCGACATTCTCACCGAACACGAGAGAGCAAAGTTGAGCCAAGCGCGACCTGCCCGCACGATGACAGTTCGCGAGCTGCCGCAGCTACTGGCTGCCGCGGTCGAGGTCGCGCCCGACGCCGTGGCTGTCGCTCACGACGGCATGCAGGTGACGTACCGCGAGTTCGACGAGCGCCTGCGTATGATGTCGGCGCCACTGTCCGAGCGGGGCATGGGCCCCGACGCGATCGTGTCCGTGGTGCTGTCCGGTCTGGTTCCCACCATCATGATGGCCCCGCCGTCGCAGGACGGGAAGGACGGCTTCGGCACGATCCTCGACCAGGTCATCGCGGACGCACACGCACTGGTCGGCGACATCGAGATCGTGGCGCCCGCACCGGAGATCGTCGCCGAACCCGCGGCGGAGACCGCGGAGACGCCGGGCTGGCCGCTCGAACTCTTCGTCAGCCGCTGGCAGGAGTGGGTCGAGCGCGACCCGCAGGCTCCCGCCGTCGTCGCCGGGGGTGTCTCGACCAGCCGCGGCGAAGTGAACCGTCGCGCCAACCAACTCGCCCGCGAACTGGTGTCGCGCGGGGTTCGCCCCGACGACGTCGTCGCGCTCCTCACGCCCCGTTCCCTGGAATGGGTGATCGGGATGATCGCCGCCTGGAAGGTCGGCGCGGCGTACTCGCCGTTCGACCAGAAGTGGGCGATCGAGCGGATCACGGGACTCGTCGAAGACAGCGGAACGCGGGCCGTGGTGGCCACCCGGTCCTGGAGTGGGCTCACCGGCGCACCCACCGGGAACGCGGCGCTCGACGACCCGATCGTGCTCGACGATCCCGAAACGGTGCGCCACCTCGAAACGCTGGACGGCACCGATTTCCCGCACGACCCGTGGTCGGACGAGCACGCAGGCAAACGCCTGGGGCACGTCATCTCGACGTCGGGCTCCACCGGACGGCCCAAGCCGACGATGGTGCCGATGCTGGGTCTGTCCAACAACTATCAGTCGTACCAGGGCGACCTCCGGGTGAAGGACGGCACCGGACTGCTGATCGCGAACTCCCCGCTGTTCGACCAGACACAGAAGAACATCTGGGTGGGGCTCGCGTACGGCGGTGTGCTCCACCTCGCCGACGACGGCTTCGATCCGGGACCGATTCTCCGCATGATCGGCACCGGCGACGTCCAGATCACCAATCTGGCACCGAGTGCGTTCGAGGTTCTGACCGAACTGGACACCGAGGGCGTCCTGCCCAATCTGAAGGTGATTCTCCTCGGCGGCGAGATGCTGCGGCCTGCGGCCTGCACGGCGCTGATCGGCACGGACTCGCGCGTGCTCAACAATTACGGTCCGACCGAGGCCTCGGTCACGTGTTCCTCGTACGAACTGGACCTCTCGACCGCGGACGCCGAGAAATGGCCGGTCCCGTTCGGCACCGCGTTCCGCGGTGTCCGGTACCACGTGCTCGACGGCCGGATGCGCCCGGTGCCGCCGGGAGTGACCGGTGACCTGTACATCGGCGGCCAGGTCCTGGCTCGCGGATACGGCAACATGTTCGGCACCACCGCGTCCCGTTTCGTGGCGAACCCGTTCGAGGGGCCCGGCGCCCGCATGTACCGGACCGGCGACCGCGTCCGCGAACTCGACCACGGTGGGCTCGTGTTCGTGGGCCGCAGCGACTTCCAGGTCAAGATCCGCGGTCTCCGGATCGAACTCGGCGAGATCGAATCGGCCCTCACCGCGAACAGTGCGGTGCAGAAGTCGGTGGTGGTCGTGCACGACAGCGAGCAGGGTCCCCGGCTCGTCGCGTACGTCACCGCGACCGCGGGCGCCGAACTGGATGCCGACGCGACCGTGGAGGCACTGCTCGACGTGCTGCCTTCGCACATGATCCCGGACACGGTGATGGTGCTCGACGAGATGCCGCTCAACGCGAACCTCAAGGTCGACCGCAAGGCTCTCCCGGAGCCGGTCTTCACCACCGGCACCGTCGAATTCGTCGCACCGCGCACGCCGCTCGAGGAGGTCGTCGCCGGCATCTTCGGTGACGTGATCTCGGTGCCGCGGGTGAGCGTCGACGAGTCGTTCTTCGACCTGGGCGGCAACTCGCTCAGCGCCACTCGGGTGGCTGCCCGCGTCACGTCCGCGACCGGCACCGAGGTCGGGATCCGTGACCTGTTCGAGGCGCCCACGGTCGCGACCCTCGCGAAGCTCGTGGAGGACCGGGCCCACAACGGCTCTCGCCGCCCCGCGCTCGTCGCGGGCAGGCGCCCCCGTGCGCTGCCGTTGTCGCTCGCGCAGCAGCGGATGTGGTTCCTCAACCGTTTCGATCCGTCCTCGCCCGCGTACAATGTTCCGCTCACCGTGCGGTTGCGCGGCGAACTGGACGTCGCGGCCCTGGCCGCGGCGCTCTCGGACGTCGTCGCCCGGCACGAGGTGCTCCGGACCGTGTTCCCGGACTCCGAGTCCGGTGCGCACCAGGTGATCCTGCCCGCCGCCGGCATCGACCTCGCTCTCGACCCGGTCGACGTCCGCGAGGAGGACCTGCGGGACCGGATGTTCGAGTTCGGGGCCACCGGCTTCGACGTCACCGACACGATCCCGGTGCGGACCCGCCTGTTCCGGCTCGGCGCCACCGACCACGTCCTCGTGCTCGTCATGCACCACATCGCGTCCGACGGCGCCTCCACGCTGCCGCTGGCCCGCGACGTCATGACGGCGTACGCGGCCCACCGGGAGGGCACCGAGCCCGCCTGGCCGGTGCTGCCGGTCCAGTACGCCGACTACGCGCTGTGGCAGCGGGACGTGCTCGGTTCCGAGGGAGATCCCGATTCCCTGGCCGCCGCGCAGATCGACTTCTGGTCGAAGACCCTCGCGGGTGTGCCCGACGTCCTGGCTCTCCCCACCGACCGTCCCCGCCCGACGGTGCGGTCGATGGCAGGCGCCTCCGTCGGCTTCTCCGTCGATGCGGACGTGCACCGGCGTCTCGGCGAGGTCGCGCGGGCGCACAACGTGTCACTGTTCATGGTGCTGCACGCCTCGCTGTCCGTGCTGCTGGCGCGGCTCAGTTCGAGCACCGACATCGCCATCGGCGCCGCGGTCGCCGGTCGCGGCGACGAGGCGCTCGAGAACCTCGTCGGCATGTTCGTGAACACGCTGGTGCTGCGGACCGAGGTCGAGCCCGGCACCTCCTTCGCCGACCTGCTCGAGCAGGTCCGCACGCAGGACCTCGCCGCGTTCAGCAACCAGGACGTTCCGTTCGAGCAGTTGGTGGACGCCCTGAAGCCGACCCGGTCCACGGCGTACTCGCCGCTGTTCCAGGTCGTGCTGACCCATCAGGTCAACGGCATCCCGGCGCTCGAGTTCGCCGGACTCGAGGCGACACCCGGTGCCGTGGACGTCGAGTTCAGCAAGTTCGACCTCACCGTCGACCTGCGCGAACTGTGGTCGGACGAGGGTGCGCCCACCGGGATCACGGGTGTACTCGGGTACGCCACCGAGATCTTCGACGCCGAGACCGTGCAGGGCTTCGCGGACCGCTTCGTGCGGATCCTGGCCGCCGTCGCGGATGGCGGAACCGACGTCGCGGTGGGCGACATCCCCATTCTCGACGCCCAGGAGACCGCGGAACTGACACCGGTCCGCGGTATCGAGGGCGTCGCGCCCACCACCCTCGTCGAACTGCTGGCGGCAGCGGTCGCCGCGGACCCGGACGGGGACGCGATCGTCGCGGGCGGCGACAGCATCACCTACCGAGAACTGGACGAGCGCTCGAACCGGTTGGCGCGCATCCTGATCGAACGCGGGGTCGGCGCGGAGACGTTCGTCGGGCTCGGTATCACCCGCTCGATTCCGTCCATCGTCGGCATCTGGGCCGTCGCCAAGAGCGGCGGCGCGTACGTGCCGATCGACCCCGGGTACCCGGACGAGCGCATCGCCCACATGGTCACCGATTCCGGTGTGGCGCTGGGACTTTCCGTGAGCTCCGAGGTAGGCAGGCTGCCGCGGGACGTCGACTGGCTGGTCCTCGACAGCGAAGAATTCGTGGACGCCTCGGCCCGCTACTCCACGGCTCCCGTCACGGAGGCGGAGCGCCGGACGGCGGTCGAACCGGCCAACAGCGCCTACGTGATCTACACGTCCGGCACCACCGGGCAGCCCAAGGGCGTCGTCGTCACGCACCGGGGTCTGGCCAACTTCGCCGCCGAACAGCGTGAGCGCTACCGGGTGACGACCGACTCGCGCACGCTGCACTTCGCGTCGCCGAGTTTCGACGCGTCCGTTCTCGAACTGCTGCTCGCGGTCGGCGCCGGCGCCACCATGGTGATCGCTCCCACCGACGTGTACGGCGGACCCGAGTTCGCGAAGTTCCTGCGCGAGCAGCGCGTCACGCACGGCTTCGTCACGCCGTCGGCGCTGGCCTCCGTGGACCCGTCCGGGCTGGACGACTTCCAGTTCGTCGTCGCCGGCGGCGAGGCCGTCCCCGCGGAACTTGCGGCCCGCTGGGCGCCCGGACGCTCGCTGTTCAACGGCTACGGTCCCACCGAGACCACGATCATGACCAACATCAGCGACCCGATGGCCGCCGACGGCCCGGTCACGATCGGTGGGCCGATCCGCGGCACCAGCGCGCTGGTCCTCGACGATCGCCTCCGACCGGTCCCGGTCGGTATCGCAGGTGACCTCTATCTGTCGGGCCTCGGACTGGCCCGCGGCTACCACCGGCGCACGCCCCTGACCGCGGGACGCTTCGTGGCGAACCCCTACGGTGCGCCGGGCGACCGGATGTACCGCACCGGCGACGTCGTGCGCTGGAAGAAGGACGCGGACGGCGCGCTGACCGTCGACTACGTGGGCCGCTCGGACCAGCAGGTGAAGGTCCGCGGGTTCCGCATCGAACTCGGCGAGATCGACGCGGTGCTGGCGAAGCATCCCGCCGTCGACTTCGCGACGACGTCCGTGCTGCCCGGTCCGTCCGGGGACTCGGTCCTCGTGTCGTACGTGCTCCCGGCGCCGGGCGCCGAGGTGAACGTCGCCGGCGTGCTGGACTTCGTGGGCGAGTTCGTCCCCACGTACATGGTGCCGTCGACGATCGTGACGCTCGACGCGATCCCGCTCACCCCGGTGGGCAAGCTCGACCGCCGGGCGCTGCCCGAGCCCGAGTTCCTGGCGGAGGACCGTGAGTTCCGGGCCGCGGGAACCGCTCTCGAACAGCGGGTCGCCGCAGTGTTCGCGGAGGTGCTGGGTGTCGACCAGGTCGGCGCCGACGACTCCTTCTTCACGCTCGGAGGCAACTCGCTCGCCGCAACCCGCGTGATGGCGCGGATCAACGAGGCCGTCGGGATCGACGCTCCGGTCCGCGAGATCTTCGAGGCGCCCACGGTGGCGCAGCTGGCCCGCAGGCTGGAAGCGCTCGGCGTCGACGGCGGCGCCCGTCCGCCGGTCACCGCCGGACCGCGTCCGGACCGTCTGCCGCTGTCGCTGGCTCAGCAGCGGATGTGGTACGCCAACCGATTCGACCCCGAATCGGCCGAGTACAACATCCCGTTGGCGCTCCGGCTCACCGGCGCACTGGATGTCGACGCGCTGACGACGGCGATCGCCGACGTCGTGACCCGCCACGAATCGCTCCGCACGGTGTACCCGGACTCCGTCGACGGCCCCTACCAGGTCGTCCTGTCCGCGTCCGACACGAAATCCGCGCTCGACGTCGTCCGCGTGGCCGACGAGCAGGAACTGCGGGAGCGGGTCGTCACGCTGGCGTCGGCAGGATTCGACGTCACCGCCGACGTCCCGGTGCGTGCCGCCCTGTTCGCGCTCGGGGAACACGACCACGTCCTCGTGGTCGTCGTCCACCACATCTCGGCGGATGGTTCGTCGATGGCCCCGCTCGCGCGGGACCTGTTCGGCGCGTACGGCGCACGCGCGCAGGGCGAGGAGCCCGGCTTCTCACCGCTGCCCGTGCAGTACCCGGACTTCGCTCTGTGGCAGCGGAATCTCCTCGGCTCCGAGGACGACCCGGAGTCGCTCGCGGGCAAGCAGATCGCGTACTGGACGCACGCCCTCGGCGATGCACCGGAGGTCCTCGACCTCCCGGCCGACCGGCCGCGCCCGGCGGTCCGGAACCCGCAGGGCGGTCTGATCGAGTTCGAGATCGGGCAGGACGTGCACCGGTCCCTGAACGAACTCGCGCAGACCCACCAGGCGTCGCTGTTCATGGTGGTGCACGCCGCGCTCGCCGTGCTGCTGGGACGACTGAGCAACACCGGCGACATCTCCGTCAGCACCCCGGTCGCCGGCCGCGGCGACCGCGCGCTCGATGACCTCGTCGGGATGTTCGTCAACACTCTGGTGCTGCGCACCGAGGTCGACCAGAACGCCCGCTTCAGCACGCTCCTCACGCAGGCCCGCGAGGTCGATCTCAACGCATTCGGCAACGCCGATGTGCCGTTCGAGCAGATCGTCGAGGTGCTCCGGCCCTCGCGCACCGCCGCGTACGCGCCGCTCGCGCAGGTCATGCTGAGTTTCCAGAACCTCGAGCGGCCGAAGCTCGAGCTCGCCGGGCTGACCGTCGAGGTCCTCGAGAGCGGACTCACCACGAGCAAGACCGATCTCGGCGTCGCCGTCGAGGAACGGTTCGACGACGATTCCGTCGCGAACGGCATGCGGGGCTGGTTCTCCTACGCCACCGATCTCTTCGACGAGGCGACGGTTCGCGGTTTCGCCGACCGATTCGTCCGTGTGCTGGAGGCAATCACGGCCGACGCGGACGCCGTCGTCGGCGACATCGACATCCTGACCGAGGACGAGAAGGCCGGCCTCGCCGTACCGGACGAGGGCGGACAGTCCCTGTTGGCGCACTCGATCTCGGAGGAGCTGGCAGCCACCAAATCGCTGCCCGAACTCCTCGACGGTGCGGCGTCGATCAACCCGGACGGAATCGCGCTGTCGCACAACGGCACCGATGTCACGTACGCGCAGTTGCGGGACAAGTCGGCGGAACTCGCGCGCACACTCGCCGGTGTGGGCGTGGGCCCGGAGGCCGCGGTCACGGTGGCCCTGTCCACCCTGCTGCCCGGACTGCTCGACGGCTCGTCGGGCGAGGGCTTCGCCGACACGTTCGCGGGTGTCCTCGCCGGGGTGATCGCCGACGCGACGTCGGCGACCGCCGTGACCGAAGCCGGCGAGCGGACCGTCGTCGACCTGTTCGACGAGCAGGTGGCGCGGACGCCGGACGCCGTGGCCCTGGTGTCCGGCGACGAGTCGCTGACCTACGCCGAATTCGACAAGCGTGTCAACACCCTCGCGCGCACGCTGATCGGGATGGGTGTCGGACCGGAGGTCCGGGTCGCTCTCGCGATTCGGCGGTCGATCGACTCGATGGTCGCGATGTACGCGATCCTGAAGGCGGGCGGGGCGTACGTTCCGCTCGACCCCGACCACCCGGCCGAGCGCACTTCCTACGTCCTCGACAGCGCCTCGCCGCTCTGCATCCTCACGGTTGCGCGGGATGCACTCGACCTTCCCGCCGGACACACCGTGGTGGAGATCGACCGGCTTTCCGGCGACGAGGCGGCTGCGCCGCTGGGCGATGAGGCGGCGGTGCCGCCGGGTGACGAGGAGCGCCGGGGGACGCTTCGGGCGTCGAACCCCGCCTACGTCATCTACACGTCCGGTTCGACGGGACGGCCGAAGGGTGTCGCGGTGAGCCACGCGGCGGTCCTGAACCAGATCTCGTGGATCGTCGACCAGTACGAACTCGGCGCACACGACGTCGTGCTGCAGAAGACTCCGGCGACGTTCGACGTGTCGGTCTGGGAGTTGTTCGGCACGCTCGTCGCGGGTGCCCGCCTGGTGATCGCGTCACCCGACGGTCACGGTGATCCCGAGTATCTCGCGGCGCTGATCGCGCGCGAGGGCGTCACGGCGACGTCGTTCGTGCCGTCGATGCTGTCGGTGTTCGTCGGCGAGGCCGGACGAGACGACCTTCTCAGCCTGCGCGTGGTGCTTGTCGCGGGCGAGGCGTTCCCGCCCGCGACCGCCGAGGCGTTCCGCGGACTGTCGGACGCCGAACTGCACAACCTGTACGGACCGACCGAATTCACCGTGCACGCGACCGCCGGGCAGGTCGACCCGGGCGTTCGCGGTACCGTGCCCATCGGACGTGCGGTGCGGAACACCGATCTCCACGTGCTGGATTCACGCCTTCGCCCGGTGCCGGTCGGGGTTCCCGGCGAGCTGTACCTCGCGGGGACGCAGTTGGCCCGTGGATACGTCGGACGCAGCGATCTGACCTCCGATCGGTTCGTCGCCAACCCGTTCGGCGGGCATGGGCAGCGGATGTACCGCACGGGTGACGTCGTTCGCCGGCGCGCCGACGGGAACCTCGAATACATCGGACGCAGCGACTTCCAGGTCAAGCTGCGTGGTCTGCGGATCGAACTCGGCGAGGTCGAGGCCGCGCTGCTGACGCACGAATCCCTGGCGCAGGCAGCGGTGACGATCCACCGAAGCGAGTCGACCGGCGAGAATCTCGTGGCCTACGTGGTGCCGCGGTCCGGCGCCCGGGTCGACACGAAGTCGGTGCAGGACGCGGCGGCGCAGGTGCTGCCCGCGTACATGGTGCCCGCCCGCATCGTCGTCCTGGACAGTTTCCCTCTCGGTGCCAGCGGGAAGCTGGACCGGAAGGCCCTGCCGGAGCCCGAGTTCGCCACCGTCGCGGTGGAATACGTGGCCCCCCGGACTCCGATGGAGACCGTCGTGGCGAGCGTGTTCGCCGACGTTCTCGGTGCCGATCGGGTCGGGTCCGCCGACTCGTTCTTCGACCTCGGCGGAAACTCGATCAGCGCGACGCGGCTCACCGCCCGTCTCCGGGCGGCCGTCGGAGCGCACCTGTCGGTGCGGGAGTGCTTCGAAAATCCGACCGTCGCGGAACTCGCGGCGCTGCTGGAGACGACCTCGGGGACCGCCGAACAGCGGCCCGCGCTCGCCGCCCGCCCGCGGCCCGCCCGCATCCCGCTGTCGCTGGCCCAGCAGCGGATGTGGTTCGTCAACCAGTTCGATCCGTCCTCACCGGCGTACAACCTGCCGCTGGCGGTGCGGTTGACCGGCTCGATCGACCCGGCCGCGCTGAACTCGGCGTGGGCCGACGTCGTCGAGCGGCACGAGTCGCTGCGGACGGTCTTCCCGGTCGACGGCGAGGACGCGCACCAGGTCGTGCTGCCCGCCGCAGACGTGGTGTCCGACCTGACCCCGACCCCGGTCGCGGACGAGCAGGACCTGTTCGCGCGCATGCGTGAACTCGGTGCCACCGGATTCGACGTCACCGAGACGGTCCCGGTGCGGGTCGCCTGCTTCGAGGTGAACCCCACCGACCACATCCTGATGATGGTCGTGCACCACATCTCGGCCGACGGTGCGTCGCTGGCGCCGCTGTTCACGGACGTCATGACCGCATACGCGGCGCGTGCCGCCGGCAGTGCCCCCGGCTGGGAGCCGCTGCCCGTCCAGTACGCCGATTACGCTCTGTGGCAGCGTGAGTCGCTCGGTGACGAGTCCGACCCCGAATCGCTGGTCGCCCGCCAACTCGGTTATTGGCAGCAGGCGCTCGGCGGGCTCCCCGAGGTGCTCGAACTGCCGACCGACCGGCCCCGGCCGCCCGTGCAGTCGCTGCGCGGCGCGTCCGCAAGGTTCTCGATCGACGCGCAGACCCACCGCGCGCTGCTCGCGATCGCCCAGGAAACGAACACGACCCTCTTCATGGTCGTGCACGCCGCGCTCGCGGTCCTGCTCGAGCGGCTGTCGTCGCAGACGGACGTCGCGGTCGGCACACCGGTCGCCGGCCGTGGCGAGCAGGAACTCGACAGGCTCGTCGGCATGTTCGTTAACACCCTCGTGCTCCGCGCGTCGGTGCGTCCCGACGACACCTTCGCCGACCTGCTGGCACAGGTGCGCGCCACCGATCTGAATGCGTTCAGCCACAGCGACGTTCCGTTCGAGCGCCTCGTCGAGGTCCTCGACGTCCCGCGGTCGACGGCGCACCAGCCGCTGTTCCAGGTGGCGTTGTCGTTCGACAACAACGAGTCGGTCCGGATGGAGTTCCCGGGTCTCGAGATCTCCGCGCTCGACGCCCCGCTCGAGGTCGCCAAGTTCGACCTCCAGCTCAGTGTCGGGGAGCGCTACGCCGACGGGGCCGCCGCGGGGATCGCCGCGACGTTCAACTACTCGACCGACATCTTCGACGAGCAGACCGTCGTCGGCTTCGCGGACCGGTTCGTCCGGATCCTCGGTGCCGTGTCGTCCGACCGCGACGTGGTCCTCGGCGACATCGAGATCCTCGACGCCGCGGAGAAGGCCGCGATCGCCCCGGTCCGTGGACCGAAGTCGGTGGAGCCGAGCACGCTGCCGGAACTGCTGCGTTCGGGCGTCGAGATCTCCCCGGACTCGGTCGCGGTGTCTTTCCAGGGCCGGAAGCTGACGTACCGCGAACTCGACGAGCAGTCGAACCGGCTGGCGCGCGTCCTGATCGATCGGGGCGTGGGGCCGGAGAACTATGTCGCGCTGGCGATCACGCGGTCCGTCGAATCCATCCTCGGGATCTGGTCGATCGCCAAGGCCGGCGGCGCGTACCTGCCCGTCGACCCGAAGCTTCCGTTCGAGCGGATCGGCGAGATGCTGTCCGATTCGGGAGCGGTCCTCGGACTGACGGTCGCCCGCCATCACGCCGATCTTCCCGGCACGGCGGAGTGGATCGTCCTCGACGAGCCGGAAGCCGCCGAGCAGATCGCTGCTCGCAGTGCGGTCGCGGTGGCGGTGGCCGATCTGCGCCGCGCGCTCACGGTCGATCACCCCGCGTACCTCATCTACACCTCGGGTTCGACGGGCAAGCCGAAGGGCGTGGTGGTCACGCACCGCGGTCTGGCCAACCTCACCCGCGAGGTGCGCGAGCACTACGTCGTGTCGCCGGATTCCCGGTTCCTGCACGTGGCATCCCCGAGTTTCGACACGTCGGTCGGGGAGATGCTCGCCGCATTCAGCGCGGGCGCCACCCTGGTGATCTCGCCCGCGGACGTCTACGGCGGCGACGAACTCGCCGACCTGATCCGCCGCGAGCAGGTCAACAACGTGGTCATGACGCCGACCGCGCTGATGACCGTCGACCCCGACGGCCTCGACTCCGTCACGTCCGTCGTGGTCGGCGGCGACACCTGCACGCCGGAACTCGTGGCCCGGTGGGCTCCCGGCCGTGAGATGCGCAACGCGTACGGTCCCACCGAGACCACGGTGATCGTCACCATCACCGAACCGATGGTGGCCGGTGAACGCGTCACGATCGGTTCGCCGCTGCGGGGCGTCGAATCCCTCATCCTCGATTCGCGGTTGCGGCCGGTGCCTGAGGGAGTGCCCGGGGAGCTGTACATCTGCGGTCCCTCGGTGACCCGCGGCTACCACAACCGTCCGTCCGTCACGGCGGAACGGTTCGTGGCCAACCCGTTCGGCGAGCCCGGCGCCCGCATGTACCGCACCGGCGACGTCGTGCGCTGGGCGGACGGACACCGGGTGGAATACGTCGGCCGGTCCGACTTCCAGGTGAAGGTCCGCGGGTTCCGCGTCGAACTCGGTGAGATCGACGCCGCCCTGACCGCGCAGCCCGACATCGAGTTCGCGGTGACCGTGGGTCGCGAGAATCCCGCCGGACTGACGACCCTCGTGTCGTACGTCCTGCCCGCCGACGGCGCGACGGTCGAACCGGAATCGCTGAAGTCGGTTGTCGGCGAGACGCTCCCGCCGTACATGGTGCCGTCCGTCGTGATCGTCCTCGACGAGATCCCGCTGACCGGCATCGGCAAGCTGGACCGGGCGCGCCTGCCCGAGCCCGAGTTCGTGTCCGCGGGCGCGGAGTTCCGTGCCCCGGCGACACCCGCCGAAGAGACGGTCGCAGGAATCTTCGCGGACGTGCTCGGACTCGAGCAGGTCAGCGTCGACGACAGCTTCTTCGACCTCGGCGGAAACTCGCTGAGCGCCACCCGGGTCGTGTCGCGGGCCGGGCAGGTCTTCGGCCTTCGCATCGGTGTGCGGGAACTGTTCGAGGCTCCGACGGTCGCGGGCCTTGCCGCCCGCATCGCCACCCCGGACGAGAACGTCCGGCCGCGGCCCGCCCTCGCTCCGCGGGAGAGGTCTGCCTTCGTCCCGTTGTCGCTGGCGCAGTCCCGGATGTGGTTCATCAACCGGTTCGACCCGGACTCGCCCGCCTACAACATTCCGCTGGCGGTCCGGTTGACCGGCGCGCTGGATGTCGACGCGTTGCAGTCCGCGGTGTTCGACGTGCTGGGGCGGCACGAGTCGCTGCGCACGATCTACCCGGATTCGGCCGACGGCCCGCACCAGGTCGTCCTCCCCACCGCACAGGTGCCGATCGACGTCGCACCCGTTCCGGTCACCGAGGCCGAACTGCGCAAGCAGTTGACGGAGATGGTGGCCACCGGATTCGACGTGACCGCCGACATCCCGCCGATGCGGGTGCGACTGTTCGAGGTCGGCCCGCAGGACTACGTGCTGGCTCTCGTCGTGCACCACGTGTCGACCGACGGCGAATCCACCGCGCCCTTCGTGCGCGACGTCATGGTGGCGTACGCGTCCCGGGCGGCGGGCCGTGAACCCGGCTTCGCTCCGCTTCCGGTGCAGTACGCGGACTACGCGATCTGGCAGCGGGAACTTCTCGGTAGCGAGGACGACCCGGACAGCCTGATCGCCGCCCAGCTGGGCTTCTGGACGAAGACCCTCGCAGGTGTGCCCGACCTCCTGGAGCTGCCGGTGGACCGGCCGCGCCCGCCCGTGCAGTCACTGCGTGGGTCGCGGATCGATTTCACCGTCGACGCCGAGGTGCACCGCGGTCTGGCCGCATTGGCCCGCAGGCACAACGCCAGCGTGTTCATGGCCGTGCACGCCGCGTTCGCGGTGCTGCTCAGCCGGCTGTCCGGCACCGAGGACATCGCGGTGGGCACCCCGATCGCGGGCCGCGGCGAACGCGAACTCGACGACGTGGTCGGCATGTTCGTCAACACGCTCGCACTGCGCGTGCAGGTCGACGGGCGGCAGACGTTCGACGAGATCCTCGATCGTGCCCGCGAGGCCGACCTCGAGGCGTTCTCGCACGCCGACGTCCCGTTCGAGCGCCTCGTCGAGGTCCTGAACCCGGCACGCTCGATGGCCCATCACCCGATCTTCCAGGTGGGCTACTCGTTCCAGAACACGACGAAGGCCGAGCTGGAACTGCCCGACCTCACCGTCACCCCGCTCGACGTCGAGGGCGACACGGCGCAGTTCGACCTGCATCTGATCCTGGGGGACAGCCCCGAGGGTGAGCAGATGTCGGGTGTGTTCACGTTCGCCACCGACCTGTTCGACGCCGCCACCGTCCAGCGTTTCGCGGACATGTTCCGCCGTGTGCTGGCCGCCGCGGTCGATTCGCCGCGGACCGCGGTCGGCGACCTGCCGCTTGCCGGCAGCGACGAGCGCGCACTCGTGGTGTCCGGATGGAACGACACCGCGCAGCCACTGCCGGAGACGACGCTGGCGGACATGTTCGCGGCTGCCGCCGCGGAGAACCCGGACGTCACCGCGCTCGTGTCCGACGGCGAATCGCTCACGTACGCCGAGTTCTCGGCGCGGGTGAACCAGTTGGCCCGGCATCTCGTAGGCCGCGGTGTCGGCCCCGAAACCGTGGTCGGCCTGGCCATTCCGCGTTCGGTGGAACTGCTCGTCGGCATGTACGCGATCACCGCGGCAGGCGGCGCGTACCTGCCGATCGACCCGGACCATCCGGCCGAGCGCACCGCGTACGTGCTGGAGAGCGCGCAACCCGTCTGCGTCCTCACGACCCGCGACGTGGCCGGGGGACTGCCCGGTGACGTCGACTACCTCTTCCTCGACGAACTGGATCTCGGCGGAATCGACCCGGCTCCGCTGGCCGACTCGGAGCGGATCGCACCGCTGCGGCCGCAGAACGCCGCGTATGTGATCTACACGTCCGGCTCGACCGGACGGCCGAAGGGCGTGGCGATCGCGCACGGTGCGATCGCGAACCAGTTGCGCTGGAAGCAGGCGGAATACCCGCTCACCGCCGACGACTCGGTGCTGCTCAAGACGGCGGCCACGTTCGACCTGTCGGTGTGGGAGTTCTGGTGGGCGCTGACCGCGGGTGCGCGGCTCGTCGTCGCCACCCCGGACGGCCACCGCGACCCGTCGTACCTCGCCGGACTCGTTGCGGAGCAGCAGGTCTCGACGGTGCACTTCGTGCCCTCGCTGCTGTCCGCGTTCGTCGCGGTGGCGGAGCCGGCCCAGCTGGTGTCGTTGCGGCGGGTGCTGTGCATCGGTGAGGCCCTGCCCGCCGACACGGTGCTCCGATTCCGCGACATCTGCGACGCCGAGATCTTCAACCTGTACGGCCCCACCGAGGCCGCCGTCAGCGTCACCCACTACCGGTGCCGCGACGAACGCGACGGTTCGGTCCCGATCGGCAGGCCCGAATGGAACACGCAGACCTACGTTCTCGATTCGCGTCTGCACCCCGTTCCCGCCGGCGTCACAGGTGAGCTCTATCTCGCGGGCGAGCAGTTGGCGCGTGGGTACTTCGGGCGCCACGACCTCACCGCGGAACGTTTCGTCGCCAGCCCGTTCGGTGTGGCCGGGGCCCGGATGTACCGCACCGGCGACCTGGTGCGGTGGAACCGCGACGGCGACCTCGACTACGTCGGCCGCAGCGACTTCCAGGTCAAGGTCCGCGGTTTCCGCATCGAACTCGGCGAGATCGAGCGTGCCCTCGTGGCGCACCCGGCGGTGGCGCAGGCCGTCGTCGTGGTGCACCACGACCGGCACACCGGCGACCGGCTCGTCGGTTATGTCGTGCCGGAACCGGGCGATTCCGTCGACGATGCCGACGTCCTCGCGTTCGCGGGTAAGTCGGTACCCGGCTACATGGTGCCGTCCGCGCTGATCGCGCTCGACGAGTTGCCGTTGAACATCAACGGCAAGCTCGATCGCAAGGCGCTTCCCGAGCCCGAGTTCGGCGGCGCCGCGGACCATTACCGTGCTCCTCGGACCCCGGTGGAGGAGATCGTGGCGGGTGTCTTCGCGGACGTCCTCGGTCACGAGCGGGTCAGCGCCGACACGAGCTTCTTCGACCTCGGCGGCAACTCCCTCGTCGCGACCCGCGTGGTCGCCCGGATCAACGCGGCCCTCGACACGTCGATCGGGGTGCGCGAGCTGTTCGAGGCGCCGACGGTGATCGCGTTGTCGGCCCGCGCCGAGCAGTCCGATTCGGCGGGCGCGAACCGGCCGGCACTCGTGCCGCAGCCGCGTCCCACCCGGATTCCGCTGTCCCCGGCGCAGTCCCGCATGTGGTTCATCAACCAGTTCGACACCGCGTCGGCGGCCTACAACATCCCGCTGGCGATCCGGCTGACCGGTCGTCTCGACGTCGCCGCGCTGGGGCAGGCGCTCGGCGACGTCGTCGAGCGGCACGAGACGCTGCGCACGACCTACCCGGACACCGGTGACGGACCGGGCCAGGTCGTGCTGCCTGCCCGGAGCGTCCGTGCACTGGACGTCGAGGACGTGGCCGACGAGTCTGCGCTGCGCGAACGCGTGATCTCCCTCGTCACCGCCGGATTCGACGTCGCGCAGGCCGTTCCGGTCCGCGCCCGCCTCCTGCGCATCGACGCCGAACAGCACGTGCTGGTCATTGTCGTCCACCACATCTCGTCCGACGGTGCCTCGACGGCGCCGCTGGCACGCGACGTGGTGATCGCCTACAGCGCCCGCGCCGCAGGCTCGGAACCCGCCTGGGCTCCGCTCGACGTCCAGTACGCGGACTTCTCGCTGTGGCAGCACGAGCTGCTCGGTGACGAGAACGCCCCGGATTCGCTGGCCACCAAGCAGATCGACTACTGGCGGACCACGCTGAGCGGTCTGCCGGACGTGCTGCCGTTGCCGACGGACCGGCCGCGACCGCCCGCACAGTCGATGCGCGGCGCCAATTTCGACTTCGAGATCGACGCGGAACTCCGCGACCGGCTCGGGGCGCTGGCCCGCGAACACAACGCGTCGCTGTTCATGGTTGCGCACGCGGCGCTGTCGGTGCTGCTCGCGCGGCTGAGCGCCACGGACGACATCGCGGTGGGCACCGCGATCGAGGGCCGCGGCGAGGCCGCACTCGACGACCTGGTCGGCATGTTCGTCAACACGCTGGTGTTGCGCGCGCACGTCGACGTCGAATCCACGTTCGCCGACCTCCTCGCACAGGTGCGTCAGCACGACCTCGGCGCGTTCACCCACACCGACGTGCCGTTCGAGCGGCTCGTCGAGATCCTGCAACCGGAACGCTCGACCGCGTTCTCGCCGCTGTTCCAGGTGGCTCTCGCGTTCCAGAACATCGAGCAGGCGCACCTCGAACTGCCGGGACTGACGGTCGAGGGGCTCGACGGCGGCATCAACGCCGCGAAGTTCGATCTGCAGCTCACGCTCGCCGACGCGGCAGGCGTGGACGGGGACGCACCGATGCGCGGCGTGTTCACCTACGCGACGGATCTGTTCGACGAGCGCACCATCGCGTCGTTCGCGTTCCGATTCCAGCGCATCCTCGAGGCGATCACCACCGACGCGTCCGTGCTGATCGGCGACATCGACGTCCTCAGCGAGAACGAGCACGCCGTGCTCGCACCGGTGCGCGGCGCGGACACCGCCGCCCCGGAGATGCTGCCCCGCATCCTCGGCGCTGCTGCGGCGGTGAACCCGGACGCCGTCGCAGTGGTGTGCGGCGACGAGCAGGTCACCTACCGCGAACTCGACGAGCGCTCGAACCGTCTCGCCCGCGTTCTCATCGGCAGGGGTATCGGGGCCGACGACTTCGTGGCGCTCGCGCTGACCCGCTCCGTCGAATCGATCCTGTCCATCTGGGCGGTCGCGAAGACCGGGGCGGCGTTCGTCCCGGTCGATCCGAGCTACCCGTTCGACCGGATCATGCACATGGTCACGGACTCCCGCGTGGAAATCGGTCTTACCACCGGCGCCCACGTCGGCGAACTCCCGGACACCGTGCGCTGGCTCGTGCTCGGTGGCGACGAGATGGACGACGCGTGCGCGTCCGTGTCGAACGACGCCGTCACCGACGCGGATCGCATCCGTCCGACCCGGGTCGACGACGCGGCGTACGTGATCTACACGTCGGGATCGACGGGTCTGCCCAAGGGCGTCGTCGTCACCCACACGGGCCTGGCGAACGTCACGACCGAGCAGGTCGAGCGCCTCCGGCTCACCCCGCAGTCGCGGGTGCTGCACTTCGCCTCGCCCAGCTTCGATGCATCGGTCTTCGAGTTGCTGCATGCCGTGGCCGCCGCGTCGACGATGGTCATCGCGTCCGGTGTCGTCTACGGCGGCGACGAACTGGCGCGGTTGCTGAAGAAGCAGAAGGTCACGCACGCGTTCATCACACCCGCCGCGCTCACCACGGTGGACCCAGCCGGGTTGGAACGCGTCGAGGTGCTGTCGGTGGCCGGCGAGGCCTGCCCGCCGGAGCTCATGCAGAAGTGGGCACCGGGCCGGCGCATGTTCAACCTGTACGGCCCGTCCGAGGCGACGATCTGGAGCACGTCGAGCAACCCGATGCGGGCGGATCGGCCCGTCACCATCGGCGGTCCCACCCGGGGCGTCGACGTGGTCGTTCTCGACTCCCGGCTCACGCCTGTCCCGGTGGGTGTCGCGGGTGAGCTGTACGTCGCGGGTCCGAGCGTGGCCCGCGGCTACCACAACCGGTTCGCCCTGACGGCGGAGCGGTTCGTCGCCAACCCGTTCGGCGGTCCCGGTGAGCGGCTCTACCGCACCGGCGACGTCGTCCGCTGGGTGCACGACGACGAGACGGGCGACCTCGTCCTCGACTACGTCGGCCGTTCCGACTTCCAGGTGAAGGTCCGCGGATTCCGCATCGAACTCGGTGAGATCGACGCCGAACTCGGCAGGCACCCGAGCGTCGACTTCGCGGTCACACTCGGCCATCACCGTGAGCAGACCGGGCAGACCGTGCTCGTGTCGTACGTGATGCCCGCAGCGGGCGCGTCGATCGACGTCGCCGAGCTGTCGGCATTCGTCTCCGAGACCCTGCCCGGGTACATGGTGCCGTCGTCGATCATGGCCATCGACTCGGTTCCGCTGACACCCGCGGGCAAGCTCGACCGCAAGGCGCTACCCGAGCCGCAGTTCGTGTCCGTCGCCAGTGAGTACACCGCGCCGTCGACGCCGATGGAGAAGGCCATCGCCGACGTCTTCGCGCAGGTTCTCGGCGTCGACCGGGTGGGCGTCGACGACTCGTTCTTCGCTCTGGGCGGCGACAGCATCGTGTCCATCCAGCTGACGACCCGGGCGAAGAACGCCGGAGTGCTGTTCACCGCGCGAGACGTCTTCGAACGCAAGACCGTGGCGGCGCTGGCCGACGTGGCCGCCTGGGCCACCGAGGTCGACTCGGTGAAGCTCGAGGAGTTGCCGGGCGGCGGCGTCGGAACGATGCCGCTCACCCCGATCGCGCACTGGCTGGTGGAGACGGCCGGGACCTTCGAGAAGTTCTCGCAGGCCGTTCTGCTGACCACTCCGCCCGCCGTCACGCGAGATCAGCTGGCGGACACGGTGGACGCGATCCTGGCGCGCCACGATATCCTCCGCTCCCGGCTCACACGGGTCGGGGACGACTGGTCGTTCGAATCGCTGTCCGTTCGACGCGCGTTCGACGCGGACGAGCTGATCGAGCAGATCGAGTTCACCGACAAGCCGGGCACCGACGAGTTCGAGCGGCTGGCCCGTGCGGCTCTCGATCGTGCCGCGGACCGGCTCGATCCGGCGGCGGGCCGGATGACGCAGTTCGTGTGGTTCGCTCCCGCGGAGTCGTTGCCGGGCCAGAGCGGGCGCCTGCTCGTGCTCGCGCACCACCTCGTCGTCGACGGGGTGTCCTGGCGAGTGCTGTTGCCGGACTTCGCGACCGCGGGTTCGCAGATCATGGCGGGAGCGCCTGCGCAGCTCGAACCGGTCGGATCCTCCGTCCGGGCGTGGGCGCACGGACTCGCGGAGGAGGCGAAGTCCCCGCACCGCGTGGCGGAACTCGACTTCTGGCGCGGGATGCTCGCGGGAACAGATCCGCTGATCGGACGGCGCGCGTTCGATCCGGAACGCGACGTGATCGCCCGCACCGACCGACTGAGCATGACGTTCTCGACGCAGGTGACGCAGGCGCTGCTGACCACGATCCCGCAGTCCGTGAACGGCGGCGTCAACGACGGCCTGCTCGCGGCGCTCGCTCTCGCGGTGTCGCGCTGGCGCGAACTCCGCGGCGGGACGACGGATCGTTCGGTGCTGATCAACCTGGAGGGACACGGCCGGGAAGAGTCGACCGTTCCCGGTGCCGACCTCGCCCGCACGGTGGGCTGGTTCACGAGCCTGTACCCGGTGCGACTGGACGTCTCGCGGGCCGATCTCGCCGACGCGTTCGACGGCGGCGCCTCGGCAGGCTCTGCGTTGAAGGCAGTCAAGGAACAGTTGCTGGCCGTGCCCGACAAGGGCATCGGCTACGGCCTGCTGCGCTACCTCAACGACGAGACGGCTCCGGCTCTGGCGTCGCTGCCGACTCCGCAGATCGGGTTCAACTACCTCGGCCGGGCGGGTTCGGTGGATCTGCCCGCCGAGATCCGGGACCTCGGCTGGATTCCGGACAGCGACTCGGGTGAGTTCGGCGGCGCCATGGACGACGAGATGGTGGCGCCTGCGGTGCTCAGCATCAACGCGGTGACGTCCGAGACGGCCTCCGGCCCCCAGATCGAGGCCAAGATCGCGTTCGCCACCGAGATTCTCGACGAGGCGGACGTGTGGGAGTTCGCGGAGCTGTGGCACGCCGCGGCGACCGCGCTCGCCGAGCACGCGTCCGGGCCGGACAGCGGCGGTCTCACGCCGTCCGACGTCCCCCTCGTGACCGTGACGCAGGACGACCTCGAGACGCTCGAACGGCGTTACCCCGCCGCCACCGACGTGTGGCCGCTCGCTCCGCTGCAGTCCGGAATGTTCTTCCATTCCGTTCTCGCCGAGGACGCGGTGGACGTCTACACCGCTCAGGTGGTGCTCGACTTCCGGGGCGTCGTCGACACCGGCCGCCTCCGCGGCGCGGCGGAGGCGTTGATCGCCCGGCACGCGAACCTGCGCACCGCGTTCGTCCCCGACGATTCGGGGACCGCGGTCCAGGTGGTCGTCGATCGCGTCGAACTGCCGTGGGAAGAGCTCGACCTGTCGGCGCTGTCCGAGGCCGACCGCGAGGAGCGGATCAGTTCCGTTCTGAGCGAACACCGTTCGGCGCGGTTCGACATGGGGCGTCCGCCTCTCATGCGGTTCCTGCTGATCCGCACGGGGGAGAGCAGCTACCGGTTCTCCATCAGCAACCACCACATCCTGCTCGACGGATGGTCGATGCCGCTGCTGATGAAGGATCTGCTGGTGCTGTACGCGACCCGCGGGGACGGCTCGGTGCTGCCGCGTGTCCGTGGATACCGTGACTTCCTCACGTGGCTGTCCGAACGCGACGCCAACGCCTCGCGCAGCGCCTGGGCGCACGCTCTGGCCGGGCTGGACGGGCCGACCGTCCTGGCCCCGGCCCCGGGCGGCGAGGGCCGACCCGAGCCCGCCGAGTTCGCACTGCATCTCGGCGAGGTGGTGAGCGAGAACCTGGCGCGCATCGCGCGGGATCGCGGCCTGACGATGAACACCATCGTCCAGGCGGCGTGGGGTCTGCTGCTGGCCCGGATGACCGCGTCCGACGACGTCGTCTTCGGCGCCACCGTGTCGGGTCGCCCCCCGGAGGTCGCGGGCATCGAGTCGATGGTGGGTCTGTTCATCAACACCATCCCGATCCGGGTGCGTGTCGACCCCCGCGAGTCGATCCTCGGGTTGCTCGAACGACTGCAGGCGGAACAGTCCGCTCTGTTCGACCACCACCACATCGGTCTCCCCGAGATCCAGCAGATCGCAGGAATCGGCGGGCTGTTCGACACGTTGACGGTGTTCGAGTCGTACCCCGTGGACCGGGCCGGGCTCACCGAGGACAGCGACATCGACGGCCTCCGGGTCGCCGGCGTGCAGATCAGCGACGCCTCGCACTACCCGCTGAGCCTGCTGGCGCAGTCGGACAGCGAACTGCAGTTGGTCCTGAAGTACCTTCCGGACGTGTTCGGCGCCGAGACCGTCGAACGTCTCGGGTCCCGGCTGAACCGGATCCTGCAGACCATCGCGGCCGGAAGCTCCACTCTGGT
This sequence comes from Rhodococcus opacus B4, assembly GCF_000010805.1. Classification (NCBI taxonomy): domain Bacteria; kingdom Bacillati; phylum Actinomycetota; class Actinomycetes; order Mycobacteriales; family Nocardiaceae; genus Rhodococcus; species Rhodococcus opacus. The sequence goes on from NC_012522.1 coordinate 6,768,149, forward strand.
GGGCGATCTGGACCTGCTCGCGCCGGACGAGCGCGACCTCGTGCTGTCCGGATGGAACGATTCCAGCCGCGATGTCGCGGAAGAATCCGTGGTGTCGATGTTCGGTGCCCAGGTTGCGCGCACACCCGACAGGACCGCCGTGGTGGCGGACCACGTGCGACTCACCTACGCCGAGTTCGACGCACGGGTCAACCGCCTGGCGCGGCACCTGATCGCGATGGGTGTGGGACCGGACACCGTGGTGGGTATCGCGATGCGGCGCTCACTCGACATGCTGACCAGCCTCTACGCCGTCCACGCGGCGGGCGGCGCGTACGTGCCGATCGACCCCGAGCACCCCGCCGACCGGACGTCGTACGTGGTGGACAGCGCCACGCCGACCTGCGTGCTGAGTTCGGCCGACGACATCGCGAACCTGGACGTGGACGTGCCGGTGTACCTGGTCGAGGACTTCGACCTGTCCGGGTACGGCGACGGTCCGGTCGAGGACACCGAGCGGCTCGGCGAGCTGCGCCCGCACAACCTGGCGTACGCGCTGTACACGTCGGGTTCGACGGGACGTCCGAAGGGTGTGGCGATTCCGCACTCCGCGCTGGCCAACCAGCTGGCGTGGATGCGCGACGTCTACGGCATCGACGCGCAGGACGTGGTGCTGCAGAAGACGCCGTTCACGTTCGACGCCTCCGTGTGGGAGCTGTTCCTGCCGCTGGTGGTCGGCGGCACCCTCGTGATCGCCTCACCGGACGGTCATCGCGATCCCGAGTACATGGCCGCGACGGTCGACACGGAATCGGTGACGGTGATCCAGTTCGTCCCGTCCGTGCTCACCATGTTCCTCGACGCCGTGACCGCCGACGGGTGCGGTTCGCTGCGGCTCGTGTTCGCGGGTGGTGAGCCGTTGCCGCAGTCGGCTGCCGAGAGGGTCGCGGGTCTCGGCTCGGCGGAGCTGGTGAACCTGTACGGCCCGACCGAGGTGACCATCAACTCGACGGCCCACGTGGTGGAGTTGTCGGGGACGGCGACGATCGCACCGATCGGTTCGCCGGCCTGGAACACGCGGGCCTACGTGCTCGACGCCCACCTGAACCCGGCGCCGATCGGCGTGCCCGGCGAGCTGTACCTCGACGGCGCGCAACTCGCTCGCGGCTACGTCAACAGTGCCGCGCTGAGCGCGGAACGATTCGTCGCGAACCCGTTCGGCGATCCGGGTGTGCGGATGTACCGCACCGGTGACCTCGTCCGGTGGAACGAGGGCGGTGTCCTCGAGTTCGTGGGCCGCACCGACTTCCAGGTGAAGGTGCGCGGACTGCGTATCGAGCTCGGCGAGGTCGAGGAGGCCTTCGTCCGGCACGGGGACGTGGCGCAGGCAGCCGTGATCGTGCACAACAGCGAGGTGGGGGCACGGCTCGTCGCCTACGTCGTGCCGAGGCCCGACTCCGCCATCGACCAGGCGGCGCTGAACGCGTTCGTCGCGGAATCGTTGCCCGAGTACATGATCCCGGATTCCGTGATGGTTCTCGCCGAACTTCCGCTGGGCACCAGCGGCAAGCTCGACCGGCGCGCGCTTCCGGTGCCGGACTTCGCGTCGGCGGCCGAGTTCCGCCCGCCGCGCACCGACACCGAACGGGCGCTCGCGTCCGTGTTCGGGGAGCTGCTCGGCCGGGAGAGCATCGGAATCGACGACTCGTTCTTCGAACTCGGCGGCGACAGCATCGTGTCCATCCAGTTGGTGGCGCGGGCGCGTGCGGCCGGTATCCACTTCACCGCGCGAGATGTGTTCGAGCGGCGAACCGTTGCCGAACTGGCAGCAGTGGCCGATTCGGGCGAGTCCGCCGCGGCGGCACTGGCCGAGTACGACGGTGGCGGCGTCGGAACCGTGCCGCTCACCCCGGTCGCCCGCAAGATGGTCGAGCGCGGTGGCGACTTCGATCGATTCGTCATGCCCTTGTTGCTGACCCTGCCCGCCGGGATCGACCGCGAGCAGGTGCTCGCGACGATCAGCGCGGTGGTCGACCAGCACGACGTGCTGCGGTCGACGCTGGTCACGGGCGGTGCCGAGGACGCACTCGAGATCGCACCCGCGGGCAGCGTCGATCTCGACGCCACCGTGCAGCGGGTGGAGATCGCGGCCGGCGCGGAGCCCGGTTCGCCGGAGTTCGACGCGGTGGCGGGTGCGGCCTTCGACGCAGCGCTGGATCGCCTCGATCCGCGCACCGGGTCGATGCTCCAGTTCGTGTGGTTCGACCCGGCCGAGGCGGATCGGCGGGGACGGCTCCTCGTCGTGCCGCACCACCTCGTCATCGACTCCGTGTCGTGGCGGATCCTGGTGCCGGACTTCGCGACCGCGGGCGCCCAGATCGCCGCGGGCACGACGCCGTCACTCGAGCCGGTCGGAACCTCGCTGCGGCGATGGACCGACGGTCTGCTCGAGGCGGCAGCGACACCGGAGCGGGTGGCCGAACTCGCGGTGTGGGAACGGATGCTGACCGGACCGGACCCGCTGCTCGGCTCGCGTGAGCTGGACCTGAGCGCCGACCTGGTCAGCACGCTGGAACGGGCACGGGTGGACGTGCCCGCACCGGTCACCGAGGCGCTGCTCGACGGCACCCCGGGTGCCCTCGACGGTGAGATCGGCGACGTCCTCGCGGCGGCCCTCGCGCTCGCGGTGGCGTCGTGGCGTCGTGACCGCGGAGTCGAGGCGTCGTCGACGGTGGTCACGCTCGAGGGTCACGGACGTGAAGAGTCCGCGGTGCCGGGTGCGGATCTGTCACGGACCGTCGGCTGGTTCACCACTATGTACCCGGCCCGTCTCGATCTGACCGGGATCGACATCGCGGATGCGATGAGCGGCGGCGCGGGCGCGGCGGACGCGGTGCGCGCGGTGCGGGATCAGCTCAGCGCGATCCCGGACCGGGGAATCGGGTACGGGCTGCTGCGGTACCTCAACCCCGACACGCCGGCGGTGATGAGGAAGTGGTCGGAACCGCAGATCGTGTTCAACTACATCGGACGCGTCAGCGCCGCCGAGGTTCCCGAGGCGGTCCGCGGACTCGACTGGCTGCCCGACTTCGAGTCACCCGTCACGGGCGGGTTCGAAAAGAGCGCGATGCCCGCCCAGGCCGTTCTCGACATCCAGTCGGTGATCTCGGAAACCACTGAGGGCCTGCAGCTGTCGGCGTTCATGTCGTTCCCTCCCGGCATCCTCTCGGCGCCGGACGTGGACCGGTTCGGGGAGTTCTGGGTGGCGGCGCTCACCGCGCTCGTGGCGCAAGCGGAGGAGCGGTCGGGGCGCTGACCTCCGAGCGACCGTGGTGGGGAGGCTCCGCGCCTTCCCACCACGGTCGGCCTCAGCGGCTCACCGAGGTTTCCCGCTCGACCCGCGACAGTTTCTCGGGGTTGCGCACGATGTAGAGCCCGGTGATCATGCCGTCGTCGATCCGTACCGCCACGACGTCGTCGATCTCCCCGTCAAGCCGGACGATCAGCGCGGGGGAGCCGTTCATCTGCACGGATTCGACCGACACCTCGCCGCCGATCCGGGGCAGGCCGGCCGCCAGCAAGCGGCCCACCTTGTCGGCCCCGACGATGGGTCGCGGCACGGCCTGCTTGACTCCGCCGCCGTCGCCGAGGAGGACGACGTCCGGTGCGAGCTGATCGAGCAGACTCTGCAGGTCGCCTGTCTCGAGCGCCCGTTTGAACGCGTCGAGCGCATCGCGGGACTCGGCCGGAGTGACGACGCCCCGCGGTCGGCGCGCCGCGACGTGGGCCCGGGCGCGGTGCGCGATCTGGCGGACGGCGTCGGTGCTCTTGTCGACGGCGGCCGCGATCTCCCCGTACTCCAGATCGAACACCTCACGCAGCACGAACACCGCCCGCTCGGTCGGTGCGAGCGTCTCCAGTACCAGCATCATCGCCATCGAGACGCTGTCGGCCAACTCGACGTCCTCGGCCACATCGGGCGCGGTCAGCAACGGCTCGGGCAGCCAGGGTCCGACGTAGGACTCCCTGCGCCTGCCGAGCGTGCGCAGCCGGACCAGGGCCTGGCGGGTGGTGATCCGGACCAGGTACGCCCGCTGATTTCGCACCGTGCCCAGATCGACGCCCGCCCACCGCAGCCACGTCTCCTGCAGGATGTCCTCCGCATCGGCGGCCGAACCGAGCATCTCGTAGGCGACGGTGAACAGGAGATTGCGGTGGGTGACGAAGGCGTCGGTGGCGGGATCGGAACGGGCATCCGTGCTTCCGCTGTGATCGCCCGGAGTGGTCTGGGACGTGCCGGCCATGGGTGGCTCCTGTTCGTTCTCGACGGTGTCACACACCAGACACCGCCACCCGCCGATTTGTGACAACCGGAGCGGCTGTCACAGAAACCGGGTGGCCGGCATCTCATGTTCGTTCAGTGCAGCACACGCCACCACGAGTGAGGACGAAGTCATGGACGCCCGATTCAATCTGTTCGCCAACGAGATCGCCATGAAGTTCGGCAAGCGGTTCGCAGGCGCCGCCCTGGCGATCGACCAGTCGCCGCTGCCGAAGGCAACCCGGACGCTGGTCGAAATCCGGGCCAGCCAGATCAACGGTTGCGGCTTCTGCACCGATATGCATACCAAGGATGCCGCGGCCGCCGGCGAGACCCCGGTTCGCCTCAACCTCGTCGCCGCCTGGCGCGAGGCCACCGTGTTCACCGAGGCGGAGCGCGCCGCGCTCGCTCTCGCCGAGGAGGGGACCCGGCTCGCCGACGCTCACCACGGCGTGTCCGACGACACCTGGGACCAGGTGTGCAAACACTACGACGAGGACCAGATCGCCGCCCTGGTCTGCCTGGTTGCCCTGATCAACGCCGCCAACCGGATCAATGTGATCGTGCGCAACCCGGCGGGTACCTACGAGCCCGGCATGTTCGCCAGCATGACGAGCTGATCGGCAGGGGCGGGTGCGGAGTCAGGCCCACTCGTAGGACATCTCGCCCGCGACCCCGAGGTGCTTGCACAGTTTGTGGATGCCACCGAAATCCTGAACCAGCGCGGATCGGCGGGTGTCGTGTTCGGCGTCGTCGATCATCGCCCGACCGCCATCGAGGCCCAGGATGTCGACAATGGTGTGCCACGTCGAGTAGTCGTTGCTGCTGAATGCGGTCATCGCGTCGACGAGCCCGTCGAGGAAGAGCCGGCGGTCGCCGGGGTTCAGGGTGTCGTAGACGACACCCGCGATGTCGTCGGCGATCGAGGCGTGACAGTACTCGTCGCGATTGTGCAGCCGGACCGTCGCCCGGTTGACCGGCTGGACGGCGTCGTTCTCCGAGATCAGGTCGAGGTAGGAGCTGATCGAGATCTCCGCCACCGTCATGAAGGCGAACGTCGTGATCGCCCTCTGCCTCGGGTCGGCGGCCTCGGCCGTCGCTGCGCGTTGGCGGCGCAACGTCAGGACGTCGGGCAGGGCATTGTCGGGCATCGCCCATCCCCGCCGGCGGCGCGTGACCGCGCTCGCGTTCAGATGCATGAGCGTGTGGTACTGCTCGTCCACCATCGCCTGGTGGACGGCCACGGCGAACGTGTCCCCGAGCCCGGTGTCCAGGGCGTCGTGCGCGACGAGGTCGAACCCGGGGTTGACCACGTACTGCTCGATGTCCATCACGTTCTTGTTGAACGCGATCCAGGCCCACGCTCGCAGCTGGTTCCGTTGCTCCTCGCCCATGTGGAGGAACCGGTCGTGATCGGCGAACGGCAGCAACTCGTTCGGGTAGTCCTGCTTGCCGAGGTCGAACAGTGCGTCGAGGTCCGGTTCCGGCTTCTTCACGGTCGCCCGCTGTCCCCAGTTGCGGGCGAGCCGCGTCACGACGGCACTCTCCACCGGATCGGACGGGTCGTACTCCGGGAGCGAGGGAATGTTCTGGGTCGTCATGACGTATCTCCGTTCCGCGGCTGCCGGTGAACGAGATCGGTGAACAGGTCGGCGCACAGCCGGGCGAGGGGTTCGCTCCGGTCGCCGAGGGGCGAGGTCGCGCGGGACATGAGCGCGGCGAAATCGTCCTCCGAGCCCTGCTCGACGGTGTTAGTGAGAGTGGCGAGCGCGGCGGCGAGCGCGCGGCGGGCGTCGCCGGCGTAGGGATTGCCGGCCTGGATGTCCCGGTAGACCTCGGGGACGCCGCCGCCGACCCGCGCGAGGAGTGCGAGCGAGACGAGATGCGGAGGGGTGCCCACTGCGGTGAGTTCGGCGCCGTCGACACCGAGTTCCGCGAGGGCGAGACCGAAGGCGAGGACGCCCGCGTGTGTCAGTGCCTGGGTCGCTGCCGTGAGCCGGTCGTGGTGTCCGGCGTCCAGGCGAACCACAGAGGAGCCCCAGCCGGACAGCGTCGAGAGGAACCACTCGACCCCGCCGCCGTCCCGGTAGGTCACGGCCGCGACGGGCCGGCCTTCCGGTCCGAGGGACGGCGCGAACATCGGGTTGATGCCCACCGCGCCGCCCCGCAGTGCGCTCTCCCTCAGGGCCGCATCGAATCGGGACTTCACGGACAGCGTGTCGACCAGCAGGGCGTGGTCGCGCAGTTCGGCGACGACGAACGGAATCGACTCCAGCGCGACGCTTTCCGGTATCGCCAGGATCACCACATCGGCGGCCCGCACCACCGCCCGCAGCTCCGGCGACGGGTCGGTGACGTCGCCCTTCATCTGATCGGCGTCGGACCGGTCGGTGAACCGGATGTCGATGGTGCGCACCGCGTTTCCGCCGGAGCGGAGGCGGGTGGCGAGCATCCGGCCGACATCGCCCGAACCGCCGATCAGCGCGACGGTCCGGGTGGATGCGGCCGGGACGTTCACTGCCCGATCTCGTTCGGCCGGTCTGCCGTCACCGACAGCGCTCGCACCATGGTGGCCGCCTTGACCATTGCCTCGTCGAACTCCTCCTCCGGGTCCGACAGCGCAGTGATCGCACCGCCGATGCCGAACGTCACCTCGCTGTCGGTGGCGACGATCGTGCGGATGACGATGGACAGGTCGGCCGTCCCCGTCAGGGAGAAGTAGCCGATCGAACCGGAGTACACGCCGCGCGGTCCGGCCTCGAGCCGGTCGATGATCTCCATGGTCCGGATCTTCGGGGCGCCCGTCATCGATCCACCGGGGAAGGCGGCACGGACGCACTCGACGACGGAGGCGTCGGCGCTGAGGGTTCCGCGCACGGTCGACACGAGTTGATGCACGGCGGCGTACGTTTCGACATCGAACAGCTTCGGAACGTGTACCGAGCCGGGAACGCACACCCGGGCCAGATCGTTCCGCGTCAGATCGACGATCATCAGGTTCTCGGCGCGATCCTTCTCGCTGTCGAGCAGGTCCTGCCGCAGCGCCGCATCCTTGGCCGGGGTGGCGCCGCGCGGACGGGTCCCCTTGATGGGTTTGGACTCCACCACCCGGTCCGCGCCGATCCTCAGGAACCGTTCGGGGGAGGCACTGAGAACGGACAGCCCGGCGAACTGGAGGTACGCGCTGTACGGGGTGGGGCTGATGGAGCGCAGCAGTTCGAACGTGTGCAGGGGATCGATCGACTGGTCGACGGTCGCCATGTTGGTGAGGCACACCTCGTAGGACTCGCCGGTCCGGATCTCGCCGAGCGAGGACGCGATGTGGTCGAGGTACTTGTCGTGGTCGTGGCGCAGAGCCAGTTCGGCGGATTCCGGCTTCCGGATCGGCGGCACCGCGGTCGGCGGCTGGTCCGGCTCGGCCAGCCGGTGCAGCGCTGCCTCCATCTCGTCGAGCCAGCGCCGCAATTCCGGATCGTCCGGGTGATCGCTCAGGCACAGCGCGTAGGTGCGCTCGTTCGAATGGTCGATGACCACGGCGCGGTCCGCGAACACCAGTGCGGCGTCCGGGGTGGGCGACTTGTGTGCAGCCGCTCCGCCGGTTTCGGCCTTCAGCTCGTAGCCGAGGTAGCCCACGTAGCCGAGGCCGAACGGCACACCCGGCAGCCCGGGTACGGACCGTGCCTGCAGTTGCCGTTCGAGGTAGTCGAAGAATGGTGCGTGCACCTGTTCGACCGGCAATCCCTCGCGCGTGATCCGGACGATCGCCTCGCTGACGTCGTACGTGATGTACTCGGCGCGAGGACCGGAACAGTTGCCCATGATCGTGAAACGCGAGGTCGGTTCGGACGCCGACGTCCCGTCGAGCCAGAACGCGTTGGGACCGGACGCGAACAGATCCTCGAACGTGGTGCGGGGGTCGACTTCGTGGTCGACGCGCACCTGCTGGACCACGTACGGCGCGTGGGGGATCGGGATTCTGAGTAGGGAGCCGTGTGTGGGTGTCCCGGAATGCGTCTGCGTGAGGTCGCGGAAGTTCGCGAGCAGTTCGTGGCCGAAGGCGGTGCTGATCGATTCGGGGTGGAACTGGACGCCCCACAGCGGGCGAGTGCGGTGCCGCACACCCATCAGGAGTCCGTCGGCCGTCCAGGCGGTGGCCTCGAGGTCGTCGGGGAGATCCTCGACGATCAGCGAGTGGTAGCGGACCGTCGGGAACGGTGACGGAATGCCGGTGAAGAGTTCGGATCCGTCGTGGTCGACGAGGGACACGCGGCCGTGCATCGGTTCGGGCGCGAGCACCACCTTGCCCCCGAACAGCTGGCACAACCCCTGGTGGCCGAGGCAGACGCCGAGCACGGGGAGTTCGGTCTCCCTGATGATGCGTGCGCTGATCCCGAAGTCGCGTTTCCGGTCCGGCCGGCCGGGGCCGGGGGAGATGACGATGTTGTCGAAGTCGGACCAGGGGATCGAACCCCACTCCACATCGTTGTGCACGACCGTGGGCGGTTCGCCGTTCACCTCGGCCAGCAGGGTGAACAGGTTGTAGGTGAAGGAGTCGTAGTTGTCGACCAGCAGCGTCCGGGTACTCATCACGACTCGACATTCGCAGACGGCACGGAACTGTGGCGAACCTGGTGGTTGCCGGCGTGGCTGTGGCTGCCGTTGTGGTTGCCGTTGTGGCGAGGGCCCTCGTCGCCGGCCTCCGCGTTGATCACGAGGTCCTCGAGCCGGCACGTCTCGGCGATGAGGAGGTCGTAGAGCGAATCGAAGAACTCCGGGGAGAGGGAATGGCTGTCGGCGTACCGGCGTGCCCGTTCGTGGACGATGTGGATCCGACCCGGCTGCATCATGGCGATGTGCTCGCGGCGCTTCAGTTCGCCGATCCGCAGGCACACTTCCAAACGCTGCCGGACCGTCTCGAGCAGGGTCGCGTCGACGGCGTCGAGTTCCGCGCGCAGACCCTCGAGTGCGTGCTGCGCCGAGGCGTCAGAATGCTCTCCGGAATCGTCGCCGTTCCGCTGTTCTACGGAGAAGTACATAGTCGCCCCACTCACTCGATCGGCAGTAGCTTTCTCATCCCGACTATCGTGTGTCGTTGGTGGTTCGTTTCCATGAGCCTTCCGGATGGCCGGGAGGGCCGTGGTCGATCGGCCGAAAACGAACCAGGTGGGTCATCACCCCCGGAGTCTCGATCTCAGGTTGAGACTTTGGTGGACGGTTGGCTAACGTAACCTGAAGTCTATTTCCGCAAACTCAGGATACGAGGAATATGCGTATATCGTCGGCCACTAGGGCTCTGTTGTGCGTGCTGGCAGGCATCGTGATGCTGTGCAGTGCGGCACCGGCGGCAGCGGATCCCGTGGAAGCGGAACCCGCGCCCGTGGTCGATCCGTCCGCGCTGCCGGGAGCGAACGACTGGAGCTGTAAGCCGTCCGCGGCGCATCCTCGTCCCGTCGTGCTGGTGCACGGCACCTGGACCGGCATGGTGGGGACGTGGAAGGACCTCGCTCCGGCGCTGAGCGCGGAAGGGTACTGCGTCTTCGCCCTCAACTACGGCCAGGCCGCCGGTCTGACCAAGGGCAACATGATGCGCATGTTCGGCGGCGCCGACATCGAGGAGTCCGCTCGGCAGCTCGCCGGGTTCGTCGAGCTGGTCCGCACGGCCACCGGTGCTCCGCAGGTCGACATGATCGGGCATTCGCTCGGCGGCACGGTGTCCCGCCAGTACCTGCGATTCGAAGGCGGCGCCGACCGGGCGAACCCCGCGCTGAACAAGGTGCACTCGCTCGTCACGCTCGGCGCTACCAACCACGGCACCAGCTTCGGGGACGTCCAGTCGCTCGGCGCGATCGCGCAGGCACTGGGTGTGCCGGTCACGACGCTCGCCGGTGTCGCGGTCGGGCCGTCGTACATCCAGCAGATGGTGGGCTCGCCCTTCCTGCGGCTCCTGAACGCGGCAGGCGACACCGACCCGGGCATCGACTACACGGTGGTCGCCAGTCGCAGCGACACCGTGTCGACCCCGCCGGAGAACACGTTCCTGACGGCCGGCCCGTGGGCGACCGTGCACAACATCTGGCTTCAGGACGGCTGCGACACCAACACCGCGGAACACGATCAGCTGACCACCGATCCGCGGGCTGTGTACATCATTCAGCGGGCGCTGGACCCCGCCTACGGAGACCGCAACTCCGCGCCGTGCTGACCCGGCGCGGGGGATCGGCCGGCGCCGGTCAATCCCAGATGCCGACCTCGTCCAGATGCGCGACCAGTCGCTGGGCGCCGTCGATGAAGTGGGCCTTGTTCTCGGCGCCGACCACGTCGGCCTTCCCGTCGGCGAGCGCGGCGATGAGCCGGCGGTGGCTCTCGACCGCCGACTCGCCCCAGGCCGGATCGGACGAGTAGAACTGCACCGGCGTGTACCGGGTGGCGCTGAGCAGGAACCACGACAGCTTGCTCGCGTCGGCGAGATGATTGATCACGCGGTGGAACGAGAACTCGAGATCCTCGATGCGGTCGGCCTCGCCGTCCTCGACGGCCCGCCGCAGCTTCTCGTTGATCGCGGTCAGCTCCTCCACGGCCTCCGGGGTGACGGACCTCGTCGCGCGGACCGCGAGTTCCTCGGCGATCTGACCCTGCAGCCAGAAGAGGTCGTGGATGTCGTCCCGGCTGAGCGGGGCGACCACGTATCCGCGGTGGGGAACCAGTTCGACGAGCCCCTCGCCGCGCAGGGTCAGGAGCGCCTCACGAACGGGTGTGACGCTGACCCCGAGGTCCGCCGCCGTCTCGTCGAGCCGGATGAAGTCACCCGGGCGAACGCCCCCGGACATGATCAGGTTGCGGACGTGCACGGCGACGTCGTCCGACAACTGGGGTCGGCGGCGGAGCGTGCGGCCCGCGGGGGATCGTGACACGGAGGGCGATGCCATGGAGAACTCCTTCGATGCGGCAAACCAGCATAAACCGCAGTGGATGTTTACAAGCCGTAGGTCTTGCCGATGATGTCCCGCTGAATCTCGTTGGTACCGCCGTAGATGCTCGAGACGATGGTGGAGCGGACGTGCTTCTCCATGTCGAACTCGGTGGCGTAGCCGTACCCGCCCATCATCTGCATTCCCTCGAGCGCGACCTTCTTCGCCGTCTCCGTGACCTTCAGCTTGGCCATCGACGCTTCACGGGCCAGCATCTTGCCGGGGTTCGCGTCGACGTCCTTGGCGACGCTGTACACGAGCAGTTTGCAGCATTCGATCTCCGTCGCGAGATCGGCGATGCGGTGTCGCAGCGCCTGGAACGATCCGACGGGTCGCCCGAACTGCTTGCGCTGGGTGACGAAATCGAGGGTGTCGGCGAACGCGCGCTGCGCCGTGCCGAGCATCATGGCGGCGAGGATGAGGCGTTCGAAGTTCAGTCCGGTCATCAGCTGGCGCCAGCCGTTGCCGACCTCGCCCACCACCGCGTCCTCGGGTAGGACGCAGTCGGTGAAGTAGAGGTCGTTGACCTCCTTGCCGCCCATCGTGTCGATGCCGCTGATCTTCAGTCCGGTGGTATCCGCGGGAACGTGGAACATCGTGAGGCCTTCGTGTTTGCCGTCGCCGCGCCCGGTGCGGGCCACGAGCAGGATGTTGTCGCAGAAGTGCGCGTTGGAGCACCACGTCTTCTGGCCGTTGATCACCCAGCCGTCGGCGGTCTTCTCGGCGCGGGTGCTGAGGTTGCCGACGTCGGAACCGGCCTCCGGCTCGGACATCGAGATGGACTGCGACCGGCCTGCCACGATGCCGCGCAGCACGACATCCTTCTGCGCGTCGGTTCCGAACTTCGCGTAGGCGCCGCCCGTGATCAGGGTGGGCCCGATCCCGCCGATGGGTGCCATGCCCTTGGCGGCTTCCTCGAGCAGGATGCACATGTCGACGTGGCTCGCTGCGGAGCCGTCGTACTCCTCGGGGATGGTGATGCCCAGCCAGCCCAGCTTCGCCATCTTCTCGTAGAGGTCCTGATTGTGGTTGTGCTCGCCGTGATTCGTCAGCCTGTCGCGTTGCTCGCGGGTGCCGCTCTCGCGCTTGCAGAAATCGGCGATCGCCGCCGCGAAGTCCTTCTGTTCACTGGTGAATTCGACGCTCATGTCCGGGGAACTCCTCGTGGGTGATTCCGGCCGGCGAACGGGCCGGCCGGGGGTGACTGTGTGGGGCTTGCCGCGATGGGGTCGGCCGCATACTGTGATGTCCACTACATTACATCACATCACATATATTTGATGTGATCTCGAGGGAGGATATCGACCATGCCCCAGCAGGCGGAGACGACCGAGCCGACGGCAGGCGCGCAGCCCGTGGCCCCGACGGAGCCGGCGCCGAAGACGTTCGCGTCCGTGGACCCGCGCGACGGCACGGTGCTGGCCGAGTACCCGATCCAGGGGGAGCGGGAGGTGCGCGCCGCCGTCGACGCGGCCCGATCGGCCGCGCAGTGGTGGAACGCTCTCGGCTTCGACGGCCGCAAGCAGTGGCTCCTCGACTGGAAGAAGTCGATCGCACGGGACGGCGAGCAACTCGCCGCCCTCGTCGCCGCCGAGACCGGCAAGCCGTACGACGACGCGCTTCTCGAGGTGATGCTCGCGATCGAGCATCTCGACTGGGCCGCGAAGAACGCGGGCAAGGTCCTGAAGCGGCGCAAGGTGCCCTCCGGTCTGGTCAGTGCGAACCAGGCCAGCAGTGTCGGGTACGAGCCGATGGGTGTGGTCGGCGTGATCGGGCCGTGGAACTATCCGGTCTACACGCCGATGGGCTCCATCTCCTACGCGCTCGCCGCGGGCAACACCGTCGTCTTCAAGCCCAGTGAACTGACCCCCGGGGTCGCGGTGTGGCTCGCCGGCAAGTGGGCGGCGCTCATTCCCAATCAGCCTGTCCTGCAGGTGGTCACCGGAGACGGATCGACGGGTTCCGCGCTCGTCTCCGCCGGCGTCGACAAGATCGCCTTCACCGGGTCCGCCGCCACCGGCAAACGCGTCATGGCCGCCTGCGCCGACACGCTCACCCCGCTGGTCGTCGAGGCGGGCGGCAAGGACGCGATGCTCGTCGACGCCGACGCGAACCTGGACGAGGCGGCCGGTTTCGCCGTGTTCGGGGCGATGGGCAACGCCGGACAGACGTGCGCGGGCGTCGAGCGCATCTACGTCGTCGACTCCGTCTACGACGAGTTCGTCCGGCTGGTCGCGGAGAAGTCGAAGGTCCTGCGCCCGGGTCCGCGGAACGCGGCGTACGGCCCCATGACGATGACAAGCCAGTCCGACGTGGTCCGCAGCCACGTCCAGGACGCGCTCGACAAGGGCGGATCCGCGGTGGTCGGCGGACTCGACTCCATCGCGGACGGGTACGTCGGACCCATCGTGCTGACCGGCGTTCCCGAGGACAGCACCGCGATCCGCGAGGAGACGTTCGGCCCCACCGTGGTCGTCAACAAGGTCGCGAGCCTCGACGAGGCGGTCACGCGGGCCAACGGCACCACGTTCGGTCTCGGCGCGTCCATCTTCACCAAGGACGCGACCAAGGCGATGCAGGCTGCCGAGAAGCTCAGGGCCGGCGTCGTGACGATCGGCTCGGTGCTCGGATTCGCCGGTGTCGCGGCGTTGCCGTTCGGCGGTGTCGGGGACTCGGGCTTCGGCCGCATACACGGAGCGGACGGGCTGCGGGAGTTCAGCCGGGTCAAGTCCATCGCCCGGCAGAAGTTCGCGGCGCCACTGAATCTGCTGACCATGCAGCGCAAGTCGCGGGACATGAAGATTTCCGCCTGGATGCTGAAGAACCGACACGGACGCTGATCACGGGAGGGCACCACATGCTGACGAAGACCACGCGCACCCGCACCGGCGCGCCGGGTGGGGTTCCGCGGGGCAGGCACGGCTGGCAGCGCCGGATCGAGGAACTCGACCCGGTCCGGGACCACGAGGAGATCCACCGCATCACGGCAGGCTACGAATATCCGTGGGACTACCAGCGGTCGCTCGAGTTTGCGTTGTTCCGAACGTATTGCGTCCCCACGATTTCGGAACTGCTGCAGCGCACCGGTGAGTTCGAGAAGCGGCCGCAGAAGCGATACGACGACACCGCGCTGCTGATGGCCGAACTCGTCGAACACGGCTACGATTCCGAACGCGGCATCGAGTCGCTGCGTGTCGTGAACCGCATGCACGGCAAGTACGACATCGACAACGACGACATGCTGTACGTGCTGACCACCTTCATCTACGAGCCGATCGACTGGATCGACCGCTTCGGGTGGCGGCGGCTCACCCCGAACGAGCGGCTCGCGTGCTTCCACTTCTACCGTCAGGTGGGAATTCGCATGGGAATCAGGAACATCCCCGAGTCGTTCGAGGACTTCTATCGGTTCAAGGCCGAGTACGAGCGGAAGCACTTCCGGTACACCGAGGACAACCACCGGGTCGGCACCTACACGCTCACGCTGTTCTGTTCGTGGTTTCCGGCGCCACTGCGGCCGCTCGTCGCGCAGGGCGTCTACGCCCTACTCGACCCGATGATGCTGGCGGCGTTCGGATTTCCCGCCGCCCCGCACTGGTTGCAGAACGCGTCCCGCCGTGCGCTGCGGGTCCGGGCCCGGTTCGTGCGCCTCCTGCCGCCACGCCGCGAGTCGAAGGCCGCACGCGATCCGCGCAACCGCACTTACCCCGGATACCCGGTGGGCTACCGCCCCCGGGACCTGGGAGCGGACAACGATCGTCAGCGCAGGGGTCGTCGCCGCGCCGCCTGATGTTTCCTGCCCCCGGGCGAACCGTCCGGGGGCACGGCGCGACCTCAGTATTCCAGGAGCCCGCGGGCTCAATGTCCCAAAAGTACGGCCGTCATCAGGGTGTGGAGACGGGCGCGCGACTCCTCGCGGGTGTCGAAGTGGACGAGTCGGCCGATGTCGAGAACCAGTCCCAGCGCCGCGTGCACCAGGAACCGCGCCTCCGGCGCCGAGAGTTCGGGCCGCACGGCGGTCACCAGGTGGACCCATTCCTCGACGTGCAGGCGCTGCACGTTACGGAGATTCGTCCGCTCGTTCTTCGGGAGGTTCCCGATCTCCGCGAAGTAGACCGACAGCACTTCCGGGTTCCCGAACGACAGTTCCAGGTACGACTCGGCGAGCTTGCGGAGGGCGTCCTCGGGGTCGGTGGCGGTGGCCAGCGCCGCCGACGTGGCCACGGCCAGCCGGTCGGACGCTCGGTAGAACACCGCCGCCAGAAGGTCTGCCTTGCTGGGGAAGTGGCGGTACACGCTCGAGGCGTTGATGCCGGCGGCGGCGCCGATCTCCTCGATGCTCGAATCGTGGTAGCCGTGCCGGTCGAAGATCTTGACGGCCTCGTTGATCAGCAGTTCGCGCTTGGACGTCACGGCCAGTCCCCGGACCGGACCGGTGCCGGCGCCCCCGCCCGCGTTCGGGACGGCGGGCGGAAGCGTCGCGTTCAGGATCGACCCGCACGCCGACTTCAGGAGTGTGTCGAGTCTGCGGGTGGCGAGGGTGGTCCGGTGTGCGCTGATGCTGCCCAGCACGCTCAGCGTCGACGCCCCCAGCGTCGTCGCGTCGACGGCGGTGAGTTCGGGGCGAATCTCGCGCAGCGGCGCGGCCACACACTGGGTGACGTGGACGAAGACGGCACGAATCCGCTTACGGTCCTCGGCCTCGAGGTACCGGCCCTCCCAGCGGTAGAGCCCGGCGACCTTGCGGTTCTCGATGCTGTTGGCGACGAGCGCGGCGATCAGGTGTTCGAGGCGGTCGCCGGGTTCGAGTTCGGCGACGCCGCCGAGTGCGCCGTCCGCCGTTGCCTGGAGCAGGTCGGCCGTCGTCGTCGCCGCGTGGACGAGCAGGGCGTACTTGTTGGGATAGTGCCGGTACAGGGCGGGGCCGGAAATGCCGATGGTGGCGGCGATTTCGTCGACACCGACCGCATGGTAGCCCCGCTCGCTGAATGCTTCGGCTGCGACGTTCGCGATCTGGGCCTTGCGATTCTTGGGGCGGCGGCGGATCGGCCGGTCGGTGGCGGCACCGGCCGCCGTGCTGGTCCGGGCCACGGTCACCTCCAGTAGTGGGCAGTCGTCTGCCGGCTTCTCTGTCAGTCATCTTAACCGAGACTCCCGCGCCGACGACCCCCGGCTGGCCCTCTCGAGGTGGGGTGTTCGCCCGGCGTCTCGATGAACTGCCAGCAAGACAGTGCGAAATGTGTTCCGAGAGGTATTGACACGCATCGAACTGGGCCCTTAAGTTAACAGAAATTCGCGTTCGGCTGATGGTGTCTCTCCATCGCCGCGCCCTTCCTCGGCCTCGCCGGTCGATTCCCTCGGAGGTAGCTGGCTTCATGAGTTCACCACGGCAACTGTCGACCATCCCCGCCGTCGCAGCAGGCGGTCTGCGAGTGGTGGTGGACGGCGGGATCCTCCGGATCACGATCGACCGGCCCGACCGGATGAATGCGCTCGATCTGGCTCACATGGCCGCACTCGGCGACGTGCTCACCGGCGCCGCGGCGGATCCGGCCGTCCGTGTCGTCGTCCTCTCGGGTGCGGGCGCGGCATTCTGCACCGGCGCGGATCTCGCGGCGGCGGCCACTGCGGCCGACCGGGAGGCGCCGCCGGAGGTGGTGATGGATTCGGCCAATCGCGTGATCCGCGCGATCGTCGACCTTCCGGTCCCGGTGATCGCGCAGGTGCGCGGCGCGGCCGTCGGTGTCGGGGCCTCCATTGCCCTGGCGGCGGACCTGACGTACGCCGCCGACGACGCGTATCTGCTCTTCGCGTTCGTCGACGTCGGCCTCATGCCCGACGGCGGGTCCAGTGCGTTGATCGCAGCCTCGATCGGCAGGGCGCGGGCCACTCGGATGGCGTTGCTCGGCGAACGGCTGCCCGCCGATCGGGCGGCGGGGGAGGGGCTGATCGCCGGTGTGCTCGCGGCCGACGACCTCGCGGCCCACGTCGATGCCGTCGCCGCGAGGCTGGCGCGCGGCCCGAGGCGGGCCGTCGCACTGACCAAGCGGGCACTCACGGAGGCCACGCTGACGGAATTGGACCGGGCGCTGGGGCGCGAGAAGGCCGGCCAGACCGAATTGCTCCGGTCTCCGGACTTCGCCGAAGGGGTCACGGCCATGCTCACGAAACGTGCTCCGAACTTCCGGAGCTGATGCGAATTGCGGTTAACAAGACTGTTCCGATCGACGTCGACATCTGTAATACTCGTCACAGCCTCCGCGCGGGGCCCGAGGGGCGAACGCGAGTACAGCGAAGGGACCACCACATGTCATCACGTAGCGAGCCGCTCACGCAGCCACTGCAATCCCGCCGCAACCACTGGAACAACTGGGTTGCCACCCATGCGCAGACGAAGCCCGACCATCCCGCGTTCCGCCATCTCGGGCAGAGCACGTCGTGGCGCGAACTGCACGAGCGCTCGCAGGCTCTCGCGGCGGCGCTGTCGCGGCGCGGGGTGAACTTCGGCGACCGCGTCCTGCTGCTCACGCTCAACCGCACCGAGTTCTTCGAGGCGGTGCTCGCGATCAACGCGCTGGGCGCGATCGCGGTTCCGGTCAACTTCCGGCTCACACCGCCCGAGGTCGCCTTCATCGCTCGGGACTCGGGCGCACGTGCCGTCTTCACCGAGCCCGCGCTCGCGCCCCTCGTCTCCGCTGTGCGACAGGATGTTCCCGATCTCGGCCTCGCGATCGTCATGGGAGCGGAGACCGAGGCCGACGTCCTCGGCTACGAGGACCTCGTCGCGGAAGACGGTCCCGCCTTCGCACCCGTCGACCTGCCGGAGGACACGCCGTCGCTCATCCTCTACACCTCCGGCACGACCGGCACACCCAAGGGTGCGGTGCTGTCGCACTCGAACATGGTCGGGCAGTCCATCACCTGCATTCGGGCGATGCGCTACGACAGGGGCGACGACGTCGGGTTCCTCGCATCCCCCGTGTTCCACGTCGCCGCCCTCGGTTCGGTGGCCCCGATGCTGATGCTCGGCGCCACGACAGTGATCCACCCCCTCAAGGCGTTCGACCCCACCGAGATGCTCGACGTGTGGGAGCGCGAGCGCATCACCACGGTCTTCCTCGTTCCGGTGCAGTGGCAGGCCGTCTGCGCCGATCCCACCGCCGCGGGCCGCGACCTGGCCCTCCGCGTCATCAGCTGGGGCGCCGCACCCGCATCGGACACCGTCCTGCGCGCCATGGCGGCGACTTTCCCGAAGGCTCTCGTCGTGGCCGTGTTCGGGCAGACCGAGATGTCCCCGATCACGTGCGTGCTCGACGGCGACGACGCGATCCGCAAGCTGGGCTCGGTGGGCAAGCCCGTCCCGACCATCCAGACGCGGATCGTCGACGACGAGATGAACGACGTCGCACCCGGCACGGTCGGCGAGATCGTGTACCGCGGCCCGACCATGATGCAGGGCTACTGGCAGAACCCGGCCGCGACGGCGGACGCGTTCGCCGGCGGGTGGTTCCACTCGGGCGACCTGGTGCGGCAGGACGAGGAAGGCTTCGTCTACGTGGTGGATCGCAAGAAGGACATGATCATCTCCGGCGGCGAGAACATCTACTGCGCCGAGGTGGAGAACGTCCTGTTCGGGCATCCGAGGATCCGGGAGGCCGCCGTGGTCGGCCGGCCGCACCCGAAGTGGACCGAGGTGCCCGTCGCGATCGTGGCGCTCGACGACGACGGAGATGATCTGACGGTCGACGAACTCGCCGCGTGGCTCGACGACAAGCTGGCCCGTTACAAGCATCCGAAAGACATCGTCGTCGTCGACGCCCTCCCGCGGAACGCCAGCGGCAAGGTGGTCAAGGGTGAGCTTCGAAAAGCCCACGGCGCACCCGACGTCGCGGTCGTCTGACCCAGCGTGACATTCCAACTGCCACCCGCCAGAGGGCCCGTCAGCCATTTCGCCAACGAAGTCGGTGCCCTGATCGGGTTCTCGATCGCGACCGCGGTGGCCGCCGTACGAGTGGTGGTGCGGCGCAAACTGGCCTGGCGGGAACTGCTGGACCAGGCCTGGCGGATCGCCTCGGTCACGTCGGCGCCGGCCCTGCTGCTGATGATCCCCATCGGAGTCCTCATCGCCGTGACGATCGGCAGTCTCGCCGGTCAGCTCGGCGCCGAGGGGTACACGGGGGCGGTCGTCGGGTTCGTGATCGTCGGGCAGGCGTCCGCGCTGGTCTGTGCGCTGATGCTGGCCGGGGTCGGCGGGTCCGCGATCTGCGCGGACCTCGGCTCGCGCACGATCCGCGAAGAGGTCGAGGCCATGGAAGTCCTCGGACTCGACGTGATCGAGCGGCTCGTGGTTCCGCGAGTGCTCGCGGCCGTGATCGTCGGCGTCGCACTGTGCGCCATGGTCACCGCCGTCGGCGTGTCGGCGTGCTTCCTGTTCCAGGTGGTCGTCCAGAACAGTTCGGCGGGAAGCTTTCTCGCGGCACTGTCCCAGTACACGCGGCTGTCGGACTTCGTGGTCGCCCTCGTCAAGTCGATGGCGTTCGCGGTGACGTCGGCGCTCGTCGCCAGTTTCAAGGGCCTGCACGCGAAGGGCGGGCCCAGCGGCGTCGCCGACGCCGTCAACGAGGCCGTGGTGCTGGCCTTCATCCTCGTGTTCATCGTCAACACCGTGCTCAGTCAGCTCTATTCCGTTCTCGTCGTCCCGGTAGGTGGTTACTGATGGTCGTGAGTACCCGATGGCCCGCAGCGCACTGGGTGCGGGCCAGGGTCCGTCAGCCCCTCGGGCTGATGACGGGGCTGGGCCGGGAATTCACGTTCTACGGCAGCGTGATCGCCGGAGTTCCGCTCGCGGTCGTGAAGTACTGGCGGCACATCATGCGGCAGATCGGCGACATCAGTTTCGGTGGTGCGACGCTGCTCGCAGGCGGCGGAGCGATCGGAGTCGTCTTCGCGATGTCCGCGGTCGCGGCGACGCAGGTGGGTATCGAGGGGCTGCGCGGACTGGACCTGCTCGGGATGGGGTCGTTGTCCGGGCTTCTGTCCGCGATCCTCAACACCCGCGAACTCGCGCCCGTGATCGCCAGCATTGCGCTCGCCGCGAAGGTCGGGACCGGGTTCACCGCACAGCTCGGCGCCATGCGGATCTCGGAGGAGATCAGCGCGCTGGACGCGATGGCGATCCCGTCGCTGCCGTTCCTCGCGAGCACCCGGCTGGTCTCGTGCCTGATCTGCGTGGTGCCGCTGTACGTCGTGGGGCTGCTGTCGTCCTATCTGGCCTCGCGCCTGGTGATCGTCACGTTCAGTGGGCAGTCGGCCGGAACCTACGACTACTACTTCCATCTCATGCTCACGCCCACCGACGTCGCGTACTCGTTCGTGAAGGCGGTCGTGTTCGCGACGATCATCGCCCTGGTGCACTGCTCGTACGGGTACCACGCGTACGGCGGGCCCGAGGGCGTCGGCCGGGCGGCCGGGCGCGCGCTGCGCACCAGCATTCTCGCCATCGGCATCGTCGACCTGCTGCTGACCCTCGCGCTGTGGGGCCTCGTCCCGTCCGCCCCCGCTCTGGGGTTGCCGTGATGCGCGGCCGCCCGGGAGGTCCGGGCAACGTAGCCCTCGCGGTGCGGGGTGTGATCGGAGCGGCGGTCCTAGCGCTCGGATCGGCGCTGCTGGTCGGGTTCGGCACCGGTGCGATCGTCACCGACCCCGTGGTCACGGCGACGCTTCCGGCGAACGCCGGTGTGGTGAAGGCGCACACCACGGTGTCGTACAGGGGCGCGACCGTCGGCACCGTGTCGAGCGTCGACCCCGGACAGGACGAGACGGGCATGGACATCGGTCTCCGCCCCGAACAGATGCAGCACATCCCGGCGTCCGTCCGGGTGCGGGTGGTGCCCCGCACGTTGTTCGGCGACCAGACCGTCGAGTTGGTGTCCACCGCGGGAACCGGCGGTGCGCGGCTCGAAGCCGGTGCCCGGCTGCAACCCGACACGTCGGCCGAGACCGTCCAGATGTACGACCTGTACTCGAAGGTCTACGACCTGGTGTCCCGGGTGAGACCCGAACAGATGCAGGCCGCGCTCAGCGCCGTCGCCGACGCATTACGCGGGCGCGGTGAGCAATTGGGGCACACCATCGACAGCCTCCACACGGTGGCGCAGTCGACCGGGCCTCTCGTCGACTCCATCGCGGAGCGCGCGCCGCAGATCGCACGGATCAGCGAACAGCTGGCCACGGCCGCACCCGACGTCCTCGCGACCATGGACGCGGCCGTGTCGCTGTCGAACACCCTCGTCGAGAACACCGACAGCTTCACCGGTTTCCTCGCCGCCTCCCTGGTCGTGTCGAGGAACACCGGCGACGTCCTGGAGCAGAATGCGGACAACATGATCGCGGTGGCGCTCAATGTCTCGCCGACCCTGGGCACCATGGCCAGCAAGTCCGACCTGCTGCGGGCGACTCTCGACGAGGCGGGCCCGTTCGGTGACGCCGGCGCCGCCGTCTTCTCCACCGGCAAGTTCGCGGTGCGGGTCGCCGCCGACCTGTCGAACCCGCGGCCCTACACCGCGTCCGACTGCCCGCGGTACCTCGGCCTGAACGGACCGAACTGCGGGGGCGGTGGCGGAGGGTGAGCGTCCGGAACTCGGCAATCAAACTGGCGGTCTTCGCCGTCTTCGGGATTCTCTCCGCGGTCCTCGTGGTGAACACACTGCGGGTGCCGGTCGAGGGACCGACCGTCGGGTACAAGGCGTTGTTCACCGACGCCCAGGGGGTGACTCCCGGCAGCGACGTCACCATCGCCGGTGTGCGGGTGGGACGGGTGGCTTCGGTCGACATCGTCGACGGTGACGCCGGAAGCGCCACCGCCCTCGTGAACTTCGAGGTGCAGCGCGATCAGGCACTGCCCGCCGACACGACCGTCGCGATCCGATACGGCGACCTGCTCGGGATCCGGTATCTCGATCTCGCGGCGGGCCCGTCGGGGGACGCGGGCACGCTCGCGGAGGGCGACACGATTCCGCTCGACCGGACATCGCCCGCACTCGATCTCACCAGTCTCTTCAACGGATTCAAGCCGCTGTTCGACGCGATCGACCCGAAGCAGGTCAACGAACTCGCCACCGAGGTCGTCGCCGTGTTCGACGGCCGGAAGACGAGCATGGAAACGCTGCTGCGCAGGGTGGCGGACGTCACCGGCAACCTGGCGAATCACGATCAGCTGATCGGTGATCTCATCACACACCTCGAGGTCGTGGTGGGAACGGCGGCGGCCCGCGGTCCGGAACTGTCCCACCTCGTCGACAGCCTCACCCAGTTCACCGGAATGCTCGCCGAGAACAACGAGGTTCTCATGGACACCCTCGATCAGAGTGCGGCGGTGAGCCGCTCGGCGCTGCAGATCGTGGACGGGCGGGTCCCGGAACTCGGACGCACGGTGAACCGGCTCGAATCGCTGACGGGGGCGATGGTGGGTGCCGATCCGGAATTCGATCACCTGATGGTGGCCATGCCGCAATTCTTCTCCTCCGTCGACCGTTCGGGCTCCTACGGTTCCTGGCTCAACATCTACCTGTGCACCTTCATCGTCAACGTCGACGGTCGCGAAGGCGCGCTCGGTCCCGACCTGCATTCGAGGTACTGCCGATGAGTGTCACCGACAGGGTGCGCGACGTGTGGGACTCGCTGGCCGGAAACCAGCGGGTACGGCCCGTCAACCCGCTGATCGTCGGAATCGTGGGAATTCTCGCCGCGACGCTGGCGCTGGCGCTGGTTCTCGTGATTCCGCGGGTGAGCTTCAGTGTCCGAACCGACGGCTACACCGCCGAACTCGCGAACGCCGCGGGCCTGACCGATTCCGACTACGTGTATGTCGCCGGGGTGCCCGCAGGCCGGGTGACCGCGGTGGACCTGGCGGGCGATCACGTGGTCGTGCACTTCCGGCTCGACGGCGCGCGTCACCTCGGGTCGACGACGTCCGCGGGCGTCAAGCTGTCGACCATCCTCGGCAAGCGGTACCTGGACGTCTCACCGTCGGGGCCGGGCGACCTGGGCGGCGACGGGGTGATTCCCCTGAGCCGCACCAGCGTTCCGTACTCGCTCGACGACATCGGCTCGTCCGCGATCGAGACGGCGGACGAGCTCGACCTCGGCGGACTGCAGAAGATGCTCACCGTCGTGACGGACACGGTGCCACAGGACGCGACCCTCAATCGGGAGGCGCTGTCGGGGGTCAGTGCGGCGTCGGCGATCCTGGCGAAGAACGCGGATCAGGTCACCCAGCTGCTCGACAGCTCGCGAACCCTCACCGACGTGCTGGTCGGTCAGCAGGATCAGCTCACCACCCTGCTCGGCAACGCCGACGTCGTGATGACCACGCTCGCCACCCGGCGTGAGGCCATCCGCCGGATGGTCGACGATCTGCAGGCCCTGATCGCGCAGGCGTCCCAGTTCCTGGGCGAGAACACCGCCGAACTCGACTCACTGCTCGCGAACGCCCGGCAGGTGACGGATCGACTCGACGCGAACCTCGCCAACCTCGACGCACTGCTCACCACGGGCGCACCGGCCGCGAGGGCGCTCGTCAACGCGACCGGAAACGGCGACTGGGCCGACGTGTCGGCGCCGTCGGCCGTGATCGCCGACAATCTGCTCTGCGTTGTCGGACTGATCACGGGGTGCTCGTGAACGCGGGCACCGCACGCCGGATCGTCGGGATCGGCGGCGTGCTCGCGCTCGTGGTGGCGCTCGTCGTGGCCGGGTGGCTGCTGATCTTCCGCACGTCCTCCACCGTGGTCCACTCCGAATTCGCCTACGTCAACGGCGTGTTCCCCGGCACCGAGGTGACCGTGCTCGGCGTGCCCGTCGGCACCGTCGAGTCCGTCGAACCGCGGGGCGCGACGGTGATGGTCACGATGTCGATCGCGTCCGACGTCGTGCTGCCCGCCGACGCGCACGCGTACGTGCTGGTGTCCTCCGCGATCGGGGAGCGTTTCGTCGAACTCGGTCCCGCGTACACCGGCGGTCCGGTGCTGGAGAGCGGGCAGACCATTCCTCCCGAACGCAGTCATTCGCCCATCACCTGGGACCAGCTGATGGACAGCGTCGACACCGTCGTCAAGACTCTCGGCCCCGACGGCGGCGACGCCGGCGCCGCGATCTCGGCCGCGGCGGCGTCCACGGACGGGCTCGGTCCCGCGATGAACGACGCCATCCGCACGCTGTCGCAGGCGAGTTCGGTGATCGCGGGCAACAGCGCCGATGTCGGAGCGCTCGTCGACAACCTCGCAATACTGGTCGACACGATCTCGGCGCGTCAGGCGCAGGTCGACTCCCTCGCCGGTTCACTCACCGCGATCGGAGACGAATTCGCCGGGCAGCAGTTCGCGATCGGCGACACGGTGAGCCAGCTGTCCGCCTTGCTGAATCAGATCGACCACCTCGTGTCCGCCCGGGGCGGCGACATCGCCGCCGGCATCGACGATCTGGCAGGGGTGAGCGAGGTGCTGCAGAGACACGACACCGACCTCGCCGAGATCATGGACCTGGTGCCGTTGCTGATCGACAACATCCAGCGCGCGGTCACTCCCGACCAGCGTGCCCGCATCCGGTTGAACATCTCCACCAACCTCGCGCAGGCCGAGCCGACGTCCCCGCTCTGCGCGGTGGTGGATCCGATCCTCTGCCGGGGTGCGGGAATCACGAACCCGATTCAATTTCCGCCCAGCATGTCCGACCCGTTCGGGCTGCGCGAACTCATGGTCGGAGGACGATGACGATCCGCACGAGAACGACGTCGCTGACGGCGGCGCTGATCGTCGGCGCGACCCTGCCCGCCGCCGGTTGTTCGCTGAGCCTGCAGGAACTGTCGGTCGGCCGCTCACCGGACGGTCCGTCCTACGAGATCACCGCACAGTTCGACGGGGTCGATCGCGTCGTGCCCGGCGCCGAGGTCCGGGTGGGTCAGGAGGTGGTGGGCCGCGTCGCGGACGTGTCGACCCGGGACTTCACCGCAGAGGTCGAGATGCGGATCCGCGACGACGTCCCGATTCCGCGGGAC
Source organism: Rhodococcus opacus B4 (assembly GCF_000010805.1). Lineage (NCBI taxonomy): Bacteria > Bacillati > Actinomycetota > Actinomycetes > Mycobacteriales > Nocardiaceae > Rhodococcus > Rhodococcus opacus. The sequence goes on from NC_012522.1 coordinate 6,793,470, forward strand.
GCGACGGCGCGCATCGAATTGCCCACGGCCCTCGGCAATCCCTTCATCCGACTCGACGTCGCGGATGCGGCGGGCGCACCGATGAGCGAGGGCGACGTGCTCCCGCTCGAGCAGACGTCGCGCGGCCCCGACATCGAGAGCGGGCTGGCGGCCCTGGCCACGGTGCTCAACGGCAGCGGCATCGACCAGATACACGCCATCATGAACGAATTGACGGTCGCCTTCACCGGCCGCTCCGGCAAGATCCGGGAACTGGTGGACATGCTGAACGACACGCTGGGCGTCGTCGACGACCACCGGGACGAACTCGACCGGGCAATGGTGGCGTCCAACGCCTTCGCCGCGGAACTCGCCGCCGGTCAACCGGTCCTCGACCGGGCGATGACCGACCTGGCCCCGGTGGTGGATCTCCTGGTGTCGCAACGAGATCAGATCACCGCGCTGATGGGGGAGGCGTCCCGGCTCAGCCGTGAGGCGGAACACGTCCTCGGCAGCGCCGGATCGGCACTGTCGACCGAGATCGACGACGCCGGGACCGTGCTCGCCGCCCTCGACGGCTTCGAGTCGGAACTCGCCCCCACCCTGAACTCGGTGGCGACGTTCCTCGGCGGATTCGCCGCGGCCACACCCGGTGACTACACGACTTTCGACGGAACGTTCGACGTCACCGCCGTCATCGCGAAGTTGCTCACCGGCTCGGCTCCGCTCGAGGTGCCCGAAGCCCGCACGCTTCCCGAGGTTCTCGGCGGAGGCGTCCGATGATGACACGCCACGTCGTGGCGCAGCTGGTGCTGTTCCTCGTCATCTCGGTCGCCGCGATCCTGTTCGGGCTGCGGTACGTCACCGGCCCGGACACGTTCGGAAACCCCATTCATCTGACCGCCCGGCTCGACCACGCCGCCGGTCTCGCGCAGGGAGCATCCGTCAACTACCGCGGAGTCGGTGTGGGAAAGATCAGCTCCGTCGACGTGAACGAGGCGGGGACGGGCATCGTCCTGGGCATCGAACTGCATCCCGGCACACAGGTGCCCGCCGGGTCGACCGCGAAGATCACCACCGAGAACGCCATCGGCATCCAGGCGCTCGACATCATGCCCGGCAGCGCGGATCCGCCGTACCTCGTGGACGGGGACCTCATCGAGGTCCCGCCGGAGGGAATTCCGCGATCGCTCGACGCAACGCTCGTCCAGACGACCGACCTGGTGAACTCGATGGACGTCACCGCACTGTCCTCGCTCGCGGACACGTTCGGCACCGCCTTCGGGGGCACGGGACCCGACCTGCAGAACATGCTCGACGGCTCCGCCGAGATCGCCCGGACCCTCGAAACCCGCACCGACGCACTGTCGACCATCGTGAACGAGGGCCTGCCGCTCCTGGACACGGTGGACGACCTCACCGCGGCGCTCCCCGAATCGGCGAGGACCGCTCGCAGCGTGCTCGAACAGTTGCGTGCCCACGACTCCGCGCTCGTCGACCTGCTCGGACGCTCGCCGCAGACGATGGCGAGCCTCGACGCGCTGCTGTCGGGAAACCGCGACTCCCTGGGCGCCCTGATGGCGAATCTGGTTCTCCCCACCGGGATCATCGGTGACCGGACTCCCTCCCTGGAGCACGGCCTGACCATCATGCCCGGCGCACTGCCGAAGATCGCGTCGATCGAGAAGGGCGGCCTCGCCGACCTGCTCCTCGTCGGAACGCAGGGACCGATGTGTGTGTACGACGCCCCACGCCGTCTGGTGACCGACGCGGAACCGAGCACGCCCGCCCTGGACTGGACCTGCCAGTCGCAGCAATACCTCGAGCAGCGCGGCGCCGTGAACGTCCCTCGACCAGACGACCTCGGTCAGGAGAACGCAACCAGGAACGGCGGTGTCTACGGCCCGCCCGCCGCGGACGATCCGCTGGTCATCGAACCCCCGCTGACGGGGCACACCCCGCGCTGAGAACGGTTGCTACGCCGGATTGCCCGCGGCCCGGCGGTAACCGCGCACCGCGGGGTAGGTGAAGATCAGCAGGCCGCCGACCGACCACGCGATCGTCTTCAGCAGAGGTTCCGCGACCGGACCACCCATCGACAGTCCCTTCATCGCGTCGATCGCGCAGGACATCGGCTGGTTCTCCACGAACGGCTGAAGCCAGGTGGGATAGGCGCCGGTGGGCACGAATCCGGAGTTGAAGAACAACAGCAGAGTGCACAGCAGCGACAGGAGCTCGACGAGCGGAGCCTTCGCCGCGTTGACCGCGAGGGCCGTCACCATCGTCGCGAAACTCACCCCGAACAGCAGCGGCAGCAACATCAGGGCGATGCCGGCGAGAATGCCCTGGTTGAACCGGAATCCGATGGCGAAGCCGACTGCGATGATCAGCACGGTGGTGAGCACGATCCGCACGGATTCGGCCATGAGGCGGCTGAGCAGGCCCGACGCGCGGTGCACGGGCAGCACCCAGAAGCGACTCAGGAGCCCGTCCGCCCATTCCTTCTTCAGCGACAGACCACCTGCGATGGAACCGAACATCGCGCCGACGAGCGTGATCATCGGAACGGTCCCGAAGACACTGTTCACGCCGGTGGCCTTGGTGATCGAGATCCCGAGCACCGCCCAGAACATCAGCAGCATCAACGACGGGTACACGATCGCCTGCAGCATCGTGTAGGGGTCCCGGGCCCAGCGGAGCAGAAGGCGCCCGGTCTGCAACAGGCTGTGCGAGAACAGCGCGGCGAGGGAGTTCTCCGCGTGGGGTTCGATCACCTCGGGAAACGTCACCGTCGCCGGCGTGTCGGATCGGAACTCGGTGGTCATCCGCGCCTCACATTCGACCAGATCGACAACGGAATGAAGACCAGCGCCAGCCCGCCGCACCACAGCAGGGTGGGTGTCAGTTGGTGGAACGTGATCGTGCCATCCGTCATGGCACGCATGGACGAGGAGAACTGCGAGATGGGCTGATTACGCACGAATCCCTGCGCCCACTCGGGGAACTGCGTCACCGGAACGAAACCGGAGGAGAACATGCCGAGGATCAGCTGGGGGAGCGTCAGCGCCTGACTGGTGACCTCGGGGCTGCGGGTGAGGGTGCCGAGCGCGTCGGCGCCCGTCGTCAGCGTGAACCCGATCAGCATCGCCAGCCCGCAGAACGCCGCGGTCAGCCCGAGCCCGCCGGAGAACCGGAAGCCGATCGCGTATCCGTAGCCGATCGCGGCGACGAGTGAGATAGTCGAGTGCACCAGGCACGCGGTCATGCGCGCCGTCAGCGGGACCGCCGCCCTGACCGGCATCGTCTGGAACCGGGAATTCATGCCGTTCGAGGCCTCGGTGGCCGCGCGGTGTGCCGCCGAGATCGCGGTGAACGCCATGGCCTGCAGGACGATGATCGGCATGACGAACTGTGCGTAGTCGATGCCCTGGAACTTCATCACCAGACGCAGCGGCAGATAGAAGCCGAGCGTGAAGATCAGGGGAGCGAACACCGCGATGAAGAACTGCCCGAACACCCACATCGTGTGCAGATTCCGCTGGGACAGCGCAATCCACTGCTGGATGCTCGACGGATGCGGCCGCCGGTGCTTGCCTTCGAGGGTGCGCTCGAATCCGAGCTGGGCGGGCGCCGTCACGACGGCAGGCTCTCGTCGACGCGGACGTGGCCGGTGAGTGAGAGGAACACGTCGTCGAGGGACGGGCGCCGCAGGGCGATGTCGGCGAGTGTGACCCCGGCGAGGTCGAGTCGGCGCAGAACCTCGGCGAGCGTCTGGGCGCCGTGTTCGGCGGGAATCGACAACCGGTCGGTGCCTTCCTCGATGGCCCGGCCGGGCGGGCACAGGCTGGTGAGGATCTCCCGGACGCGCGGCAGGTCGTCGAGGCTCACCGGGACGACCTCGCAGTAGCTTCCGCCGGTCCGGGCCTTCAACTCGTCCGCCGTGCCCTCGGCGATCACGGTGCCCTTGTCGATCACGACGATGTTGTCGCTGAGGAGGTCGGCCTCCTCGAGGTACTGCGTCGTCAGCAGGATCGTGATGCCCTGCTCCTTGAGCGCGGACACGAGAGACCACACGCCCTGGCGGCTGCGGGGGTCGAGGCCGGTGGTCGGCTCGTCGAGGAACACGACCTCGGGTCGGATCACGAGGCCACAGGCGATGTCTACGCGCCGGCGCATACCGCCGGAATACCCGGACACCTTCCGGTCACCCGCGTCGAGCAGATCGAACTGTGTCAGCAGGTCCTCCGCGCGCGATTTCGCGGACGCCTTGGGCAGGCCCATCAGCCGGCCGAACAGCACGAGATTCTCGCGCCCGGTCAAGGACTCGTCCAGCGCGGCGTACTGGCCCGTCATCATGATGCTGCGACGGACGTCGGCGGCCTCCTCGACCACGTCGTGTCCGGCGACGAATGCGCGGCCCGCATCGGGGCGCAGCAGGGTCGACAGCACGTTGACGGTGGTGGTCTTCCCCGCGCCGTTGGGGCCGAGGATGCCCAGGACCGTGCCGCGGGGCACCTCGAAGCTGACACCCCGCAACGCTGCTACGTCACCGAAGGATTTCTCGATTCCCTCGACAAGAACGGCGGTGTCAGGTGCAGGCATGTCCTCGAGTATGTCACGCGCGGAGGGCGATCAAGGCAGACCGGCGAACACCCTCGCGCCCCCGGAAAACTTCTGTAACGGGAGCGGACGGCGACGCGATCATTACCGGACACCTGTACCACTTCGACCCCGGCGACCACGGCGGGGAGCGTCACGTTCCGGCGGATCTCGTGATGTACGCCGGGGTTCCGGTTCCGAAGAAGTGGCACACCGCAATTCGGTCCGGCGGCCGACGCGCCGTGGACGAATGTGAGCTTCGACATGAGCTCCCGGCCGTGACCTTCCGCTATCGCGGGGTGACCCACGTCGTGATGTCGGCGTGCACCACCTCGGCTCCCCGGCGGTCGAGGATGCGCACGGGCACGACCACGTCGGTGCCCGCGGCGATCGCGTCGAAGTCCGGCAGTTCCGAAAGTTCCGCGACGGCGCGGAGCGGCCCGTTCGCCTTGGCGAGGTAGTCGACGGTCATCGACTTCGGAATCCACCGGTGGGTCGACGGCACGGTCGCCTCGGAGAGCATGCCCATGGCGGCCTCGGCGAGGTTGCACGCGGCGATCGCATGGAACGTGCCCAGATGGTTGCGGACGCCCCACCATTTCGGTGCCCGTACTTCACAACGGCCCGGTCGCATCTCGACGACGCGGGGGAGCACCGAGCCGAAGTAGGGGACGCGGACGCACATGCCGACGGAGAACAGAGCGTGTCCGAGCGCATTGTCGGGCAGCTTCTGCCAGGCGGCGTAAGTAGGGCTCGAGGGTGTCATGCCCCGATATTACTTGAAAGTAAGTTCAGGGACGGGCGAGAGTGATCGAGCCCGGTTTGATCTCTCCTGCCCGGTACGGCATACTGGTCGGGTTGCCTTGTCTGGGACGCGATCGTTTGCGGCCCGAAACAGGTGGGGTGAAACGTCGCGGTGTAGATCGAATGACCTGCTCGCGGCCACATGCAAGACGGAAGCAGTACCTACTGGCACTCGAAACGAGTGCATCCGGTACGCGTTCCCGGCCCGAAAAGCTGAAAAGTTGCGGGTCGGAGAATGAGTGGGAGGGCGACACGCCCGACCGCGTGTACCGGAGAACCATGACAGATGAACAGCGGCAGCGGATCGGGTGTGTCCCGGTCGCCTAGCGTTCGGACAGTTGCGGCCCAGGTAAGGGACTGTGCAGACGAGGTAGTTCGGCCCGACTCGGGTGGGACTACGAAACGCGGCAAGAAAAGGACACTAAGCGTGGCGGGACAGAAGATCCGCATCAGGCTCAAGGCCTACGACCATGAGGCGATCGACGCGTCAGCGCGCAAGATCGTCGAGACGGTGACCCGTACCGGGGCCCGCGTCGTTGGACCCGTGCCGTTGCCGACCGAAAAGAACGTGTACTGCGTCATCCGCTCGCCGCACAAGTACAAGGACTCGCGCGAGCACTTCGAGATGCGTACTCACAAGCGGCTTATCGACATCCTCGACCCGACGCCCAAGACGGTTGACGCGCTCATGCGCATCGACCTTCCGGCCAGCGTCGACGTCAACATTCAGTGAGCGCGGCGGAGACAAAAACAATGACTGATACCAAGATCAAGGGAATCCTGGGCACCAAGCTCGGCATGACCCAGGTCTTCGACGAGAACAACCGGGTCGTTCCGGTCACCGTCGTGAAGGCCGGGCCGAACGTCGTGACCCAGATTCGTACCGAAGAGCGTGACGGCTACAGCGCCGTGCAGCTCGCGTTCGGCGCCATCGACCCGCGCAAGGTGAACAAGCCGACTTCCGGCCAGTTCGCCAAGGCCGGCGTCACCCCGCGCCGCCACGTTGTGGAGCTCCGCGTTGCCGACACCTCGGAGTACGAGGTCGGCCAGGAACTTACCGCCGAGGTCTTCGAGGACGGCGCCTACGTCGACGTCACGGGAACCAGCAAGGGTAAGGGCTTCGCCGGAACCATGAAGCGCCACGGCTTCGCCGGCCAGGGTGCATCGCACGGTGCGCAGGCCGTTCACCGCCGCCCCGGTTCCATCGGTGGTTGCGCCACTCCGGGCCGCGTGTTCAAGGGCATGCGCATGTCCGGCCGCATGGGTAGCGACCGCATCACGACGCAGAACCTCTCCGTCCACAAGGTGGACGCCGAGAACGGCCTGCTGCTGATCAAGGGTGCGATCCCCGGCCGCAAGGGTGGCCTTGTGATCGTCAAGAGTGCAGTGAAGGGTGGTGCACGAGCATGACCAGCACCGAGACATCGACGACCAAGCTGACGCTGGACGTCAAGGTCGCCGGCGGCAAGACCAACGGCACCGTCGAACTCCCCGCGGAGATCTTCGACGCGCCTGCCAACATCGCGCTTCTCCACCAGGTTGTCGTCGCGCAGCTCGCCGCTGCACGTCAGGGCACCCACGCCACCAAGACCCGCGGCGAGGTTCGCGGCGGTGGCAAGAAGCCGTACCGCCAGAAGGGCACCGGCCGCGCTCGTCAGGGCTCGACCCGTGCGCCGCAGTTCGCAGGCGGTGGCACCGTCCACGGCCCGCAGCCGCGCGACTACAGCCAGCGGACCCCCAAGAAGATGAAGGCCGCCGCCCTGCGCGGAGCCCTGTCCGACCGGGCCCGTAACGAGCGCATCCACGTGATCACCGAACTGGTCGCCGGTCAGACTCCGTCCACGAAGTCCGCCCGCACCTTCCTCGGCGAGATCTCGGATCGCAAGAAGGTCCTGCTCGTCGTCGGACGCGCGGACATCGCGGCCTGGAAGAGCGTGCAGAACCTGGAAGGCGTGCACCCCATCGCACCCGACCAGCTCAACACCTACGACGTGCTCAACAGCGATGACGTCGTGTTCAGCGTCGAGGCGCTCAACGCGTTCATCCACGGGCCCGCCGAGACCGCCCAGGAAGAGAACAAGGAGGAGGGCAAGTGAGCACCATCGCCGATCCCCGCGACATCCTGCTCGCCCCGGTCATCTCCGAGAAGTCCTACGGACTGATCGAGGAAGGCACCTACACCTTCCTGGTGCACCCGGACTCGAACAAGACGCAGATCAAGATTGCCGTCGAGAAGATCTTCGGCGTCACCGTGACCAGCGTCAACACCGCCAACCGTCAGGGCAAGCGCAAGCGGACCCGCTTCGGTTACGGCAAGCGCAAGGACACCAAGCGCGCGCTCGTGACCCTCTCGGCCGACAGCAAGCCCATCGAGATCTTCGGAGGACCGGTCGCGTAAGCGCCGGGACTTGACGAGACATAGAGGACGAGAAGACTCATGGCAATCCGTAAGTACAAGCCGACAACCCCGGGCCGTCGTGGCTCGAGCGTCTCGGACTTCGCCGAGATCACTCGGTCGACCCCCGAGAAGTCGCTGGTTCGCCCGCTGCACGGACGCGGTGGACGTAACGCACACGGTCGTATCACCACCCGGCACAAGGGTGGCGGACACAAGCGCGCCTACCGGCTGATCGATTTCCGTCGCAACGACAAGGACGGCGTGCCGGCCAAGGTCGCTCACATCGAGTACGACCCCAACCGCACCGCGCGTATCGCCCTGCTGCACTACGCGGACGGCGAGAAGCGCTACATCATCGCCCCCAAGGGCCTGTTCCAGGGTGCACCGGTCGAGTCCGGTGCAGGCGCCGACATCAAGCCCGGCAACAACCTGCCCCTGCGCAACATCCCGACGGGTACCACCATCCACGCGGTGGAACTCCGCCCGGGTGGCGGCGCCAAGATGGCTCGCTCGGCCGGATCCAGCATCCAGCTGCTCGGTAAGGAAGGCACCTACGCCACCCTGCGTATGCCGTCCGGCGAAATCCGTCGCGTCGACGTTCGCTGCCGCGCCTCGATCGGTGAGGTCGGCAACGCCGAACAGTCGAACATCAACTGGGGCAAGGCCGGCCGCATGCGCTGGAAGGGCAAGCGCCCGACCGTCCGTGGTGTCGTGATGAACCCGGTCGACCACCCGCACGGTGGTGGTGAGGGTAAGACGTCCGGTGGTCGCCACCCGGTCAGCCCGTGGGGCAAGCCCGAGGGCCGCACCCGCAAGAACAAGGCGAGCGACAAGCTCATTGTCCGTCGTCGCCGTACCGGCAAGAACAAGCGCTAGGAGGGAGTGAAGGATGCCACGCAGCCTCAAGAAGGGCCCGTTCGTCGATGACCACCTCCTCGCGAAGGTGGACGTGCAGAACGAGAAGGGGACCAAGCAGGTCATCAAGACCTGGTCCCGTCGTTCCACGATCATCCCGGACTTCATCGGCCACACGTTTGCGGTTCACGACGGCCGCAAGCACGTCCCCGTGTTCGTTTCCGACTCGATGGTCGGACACAAGCTCGGAGAGTTTGCACCGACCCGCACGTTCAAGGGTCACATCAAGGATGATCGGAAGGCGAAGAGGCGATGAGCAACACCGAAACCGCCAACCCGACCGCCAAGGCAGTAGCGCGCCACGTGCGCGTCACGCCGATGAAGGCGCGTCGCGTTGTGGACCTGGTCCGCGGGCGTTCGGTTGAAGACGCCCTGAACATCCTGAAGTTCGCGCCGCAGGCAGCGAGCGAGCCGGTCGCCAAGGTGATCGCCTCCGCCGCCGCCAACGCCGAGAACAACCTCGACCTCGACCCGAGCACGCTTGTCGTCGCCACGGCGTTCGTGGACGAGGGCGCGACCCTCAAGCGGTTCCAGCCGCGTGCACAGGGACGTGCGTTCCGTATCCGCAAGCGCACCAGTCACATCACCGTGATCGTGGAGAGCCTGCCGAAGACCGGAACATCGACCCGTAATCGCCGGAAGGGAAGTGCTCAGTAGTGGGCCAGAAAATCAACCCGCACGGCTTCCGCCTCGGCATCACCACCGACTGGAAGTCTCGCTGGTACGCAGACAAGCAGTACGCGGAGTACGTCAAGGAAGACGTCGCGATCCGTAAGCTCCTCGCCACCGGCATGGAGCGCGCGGGCATCGCGAAGGTCGAGATCGAGCGCACGCGTGACCGTGTTCGCGTCGACATCCACACCGCCCGCCCGGGCATCGTCATCGGCCGCCGCGGCGCCGAAGCCGATCGCATCCGTTCCGAGCTCGAGAAGCTGACCGGCAAGCAGGTCCAGCTGAACATCCTCGAGGTCAAGAACGCCGAGGCCGAGGCTCAGCTCGTCGCACAGGGTGTTGCCGAGCAGCTCTCGAACCGCGTCGCCTTCCGTCGCGCGATGCGCAAGGCCATCCAGTCGGCCATGCGTCAGCCCAACGTCAAGGGAATCCGGGTTCAGTGCTCCGGTCGTCTCGGCGGCGCCGAGATGTCCCGGTCGGAGTTCTACCGCGAAGGCCGCGTGCCGCTGCACACGCTTCGCGCGGACATCGACTACGGCCTCTACGAGGCCAAGACCACCTTCGGCCGCATCGGCGTGAAGGTCTGGATCTACAAGGGCGACATCGTCGGTGGCAAGCGTGAGCTCGCCGCCAACGTGGCTGCTCCCGCAGGCGACCGCCCGCGTCGTGAGCGTCCGAGCCGCCCCCGTCGTTCCGGTGCCACCGGCACCACCGCGACCAGCACCGAGGCCGGCCGCGCAGCGACCGCCACCGCCGATGCACCCGCTACGACTGAACAGAAGGAGGGCTGACGCATGTTGATCCCACGGCGGGTCAAGCACCGCAAGCAGCACCATCCGAGCCGTTCGGGTGCCGCCAAGGGTGGAACCCAGGTGACCTTCGGTGACTACGGCATCCAGGCTCTCGAGCCCGCCTACATCACCAACCGGCAGATCGAGTCCGCTCGTATCGCCATGACCCGGCACATCAAGCGTGGCGGCAAGATCTGGATCAACATCTTCCCGGATCGCCCCCTCACCAAGAAGCCGGCCGAGACCCGCATGGGTTCCGGTAAGGGTTCGCCCGAGTGGTGGATCGCGAACGTCAAGCCCGGTCGCGTGATGTTCGAGATGAGCTACCCCAATGAGGAGATCGCTCGTGAGGCCCTGCGCCGCGCGATGCACAAGCTCCCGTGCAAGTGCCGGATCGTGACTAGGGAGGAGCAGTTCTGATGGCTACTGGAACCCCAGCCGCAGAGCTCCGCGAGCTCACCGAAGAAGAGCTGGTCACCCGGCTTCGTGAGTCGAAGGAAGAGCTGTTCAACCTTCGTTTCCAGATGGCCACGGGTCAGATGGACAACAACCGTCGACTTCGTACCGTTCGTCACGAGATCGCGCGTATCTACACCGTTCTGCGTGAGCGTGAGCTCGGGCTGGCCGTCGGTCCGGACGCAGGTGACGCGGCATGAGTGAGGAAAAAGCAGTGAGTACTGAAGAGCGCGGCAGCCGCAAGGTCCGCACCGGATACGTCGTCTCCGACAAGATGGAGAAGACGATCGTGGTCGAGCTCGAGGACCGGGTCAAGCACCCGCTCTACGGCAAGATCATCCGGCGCACCAGCAAGGTGAAGGCGCACGACGAGAACGGCGTCGCAGGCATCGGTGACCGCGTGCAGCTGATGGAGACCCGTCCGCTGTCCGCGACCAAGCACTGGCGTCTCGTCGAGGTCCTCGAGAAGGCCAAGTAAGAACCGAATAATGTATCCGGTACGATGGTGGGGTTGCCTTGCGGCCGACGCACGGCAACCCCACCGTTGTGCCGCCCACCGGGGCGGCCCCTCTCGCAGGGCACGGGTGCAGACCGCGCACGTCGGGTCGGAAATCTGCCGTGCAACAGTCCAGGTCAAGGAGAAGTAAGTGATTCAGCAGGAGTCGCGGCTGCGCGTCGCCGACAACACGGGTGCCAAGGAGATTCTCTGCATCCGCGTTCTCGGTGGTTCGTCTCGCCGTTACGCCGGGATCGGCGACATCATCGTCGCCACCGTCAAGGACGCCATCCCGGGTGGAAACATCAAGAAGGGCGAGGTCGTCAAGGCCGTCATCGTCCGCACCACCAAGGAACGTCGCCGTCCGGACGGTTCGTACATCAAGTTCGACGAGAACGCCGCCGTCCTCATCAAGCCGGACAACGATCCCCGTGGCACCCGCATCTTCGGCCCCGTCGGCCGTGAGCTGCGTGAGAAGAAGTTCATGAAGATCGTCTCGCTCGCCCCGGAGGTGCTGTGATGAAGGTGCACAAGGGTGACACCGTGCTGGTCATCGCCGGCAAGGACAAGGGCGCGAAAGGCAAGGTCATCCAGGCCTACCCCGCGACCAACAAGGTCCTCGTCGAAGGCGTGAACCGCATCAAGAAGCACACCGCGGTTTCCGCGAACGAGCGCGGAGCTTCCTCCGGCGGCATCGTCACGCAGGAAGCCCCGATCCACGTTTCCAACGTCGCGGTCGTCGACTCGGACGGCAACCCCACTCGCGTGGGCTACCGGACCGACGAAGAGTCCGGCAAGCGCGTTCGGATTTCCCGGAAGAACGGGAAGGACATCTGACATGACCTCCACTGAGAACAAGATCCAGCCGCGCCTGAAGACTCGCTACCGCGAGGAGATCAAGGCTGCGCTGAACACCGAGTTCGACTACGCCAACGTGATGCAGATCCCCGGCGTCGTCAAGGTCGTCGTCAACATGGGTGTCGGTGACGCCGCGCGCGACGCCAAGCTGATCAACGGTGCCGTCAACGATCTCGCTCTGATCACCGGTCAGAAGCCCGAGATCCGCAAGGCCCGCAAGTCCATCGCGCAGTTCAAGCTCCGCGAGGGAATGCCGATCGGTGCCCGCGTCACGCTGCGTGGCGACCGCATGTGGGAGTTCCTGGACCGTCTCGTGTCCGTCGCGCTTCCCCGCATCAGGGACTTCCGAGGCCTGTCGGGCAACCAGTTCGACGGCAACGGCAACTACACGTTCGGCCTGAACGAGCAGTCGATGTTCCACGAGATCGACGTGGACAAGATCGACCGCCCGCGCGGCATGGACATCACCGTGGTGACCACCGCGACCAACAACGAAGAAGGCCGTGCCCTGCTGAAGCACCTCGGCTTCCCGTTCAAGGAGAACTGAGCTAATGGCTAAGAAGGCATTGGTCAACAAGGCCAACAAGAAGCCCAAGTTCGCGGTGCGCGCCTACACCCGCTGCCAGCGCTGCGGCCGTCCGCACTCGGTGTTCCGCAAGTTCGGCCTGTGCCGAATCTGCGTCCGTGAGATGGCGCACGCGGGCGAGCTCCCCGGCGTTCACAAGAGCTCCTGGTGAGCCGGTGACGCCGTCGCCTCCCCGGCGACGGCGTCACCCCCCCACAGACTTCCGGTTCGTAACCTCGGACCGGGAAACGTAAGACCTACTTCGCGATAGGCCTGCGCCGGAAACGGCAGAGGGAACCGTTGTGAGAAAGGTAGAGGTCAACCTCATGACCATGACCGACCCCATCGCAGACTTCTTGACGCGTCTGCGCAACGCCAACACGGCGTACCACGATGAGGTGAAGTTGCCCCACTCGAAGATCAAGGCGAACATCGCCGAGATCCTCAAGCGCGAGGGTTACATCGCCGACTACCGCACCGAAGACGCCGAGGTGGGCAAGACCCTCATCGTCGACCTGAAGTACGGCCCGAGCCGTGAGCGCAGCCTTGCCGGCGTGCGTCGCGTCTCCAAGCCCGGTCTGCGTGTGTACGCGAAGTCCACCAACCTGCCCAAGGTTCTGGGCGGCCTCGGCGTGGCGATCATTTCCACGTCCACCGGCCTGCTCACCGATCGCCAGGCGGCCAATCAAGGAGTGGGCGGGGAAGTCCTCGCCTACGTCTGGTAAGGGAGGCCACCACAATGTCGCGTATTGGAAAGATTCCCGTCACCGTCCCCGGCGGCGTCGACGTCTCGATCGACGGCCAGGACGTCACGGTCAAGGGTCCCAAGGGCACGCTGGCCCTGACGATCTCCGAGCCGATCGTCATTGCGAAGAACGACGACGGCACGCTCAGCGTGACCCGTCCGGACGACGAGCGTCGCAGCCGCGCGCTGCACGGTCTGTCCCGCACCCTGGTTCAGAACCTCATCACCGGTGTCACCGACGGTTACACCACCAAGATGGAGATTCACGGCGTCGGTTACCGCGTCGCTCTCAAGGGCAAGGACCTCGAGTTCGCACTCGGCTACAGCCACCCGGTCCCGATCGAGGCTCCGGAAGGCATCACCTTCGCGGTCGAGTCGCCCACCAAGTTCTCGGTGTCGGGCATCGACAAGCAGAAGGTCGGGCAGATCTCGGCCAACATCCGTCGTCTCCGCCGTCCGGACCCGTACAAGGGCAAGGGCGTGCGTTACGAGGGTGAGCAGATCCGCCGCAAGGTCGGAAAGACGGGTAAGTGATATGAGCCAGACTGCAAACCAGAAAGCCAAGCGGATTCCGCTCGGCAAGGATGCGTCCACGAAGCGTCGCCTGTCGAAGGTGCGTCGTCACTTCCGTCTCCGCAAGAAGGTCTCCGGCACGCCCGAGCGTCCCCGCCTGGTCGTCAACCGGTCCTCGCGCCACATCCACGTCCAGCTCGTGGACGACCTTGCCGGCCACACTCTGGCAGCGGCGTCGACCACCGAGGCGGACGTGCGTGCAGCGGACGGCGACAAGAAGGCCCTCAGTGCGAAGGTCGGTCAGCTGATCGCCGAGCGCGCGAAGGCAGCCGGTGTCGAGACCGTCGTGTTCGACCACGGTGGACACGGCTACCACGGTCGCATCGCGGCCCTTGCGGACGCGGCTCGCGAAGGCGGGTTGAAGTTCTGATGACCAAGACCGAGTACATGAACGGAAGGACAGCCTGATGCCGGGACGTCAGAGGCGTGACGGCGGAAGCGGACCCGCCGGACAGAATGGCCCCAACACGGGGGACAACCGCGGCGGCGGCGACCGTCGTGGTGGCGGTCGCGACGATCGTCGCGGCGGACAGTCGGCCGAGAAGTCGAACCACATCGAGCGCGTCGTCACGATCAACCGCGTGTCGAAGGTCGTCAAGGGTGGTCGTCGCTTCAGCTTCACCGCTCTGGTGATCGTGGGCGACGGCAACGGACTGGTCGGCGTCGGCTACGGCAAGGCCAAGGAAGTTCCTGCGGCCATCCAGAAGGGCGTCGAGGAGGCTCGCAAGAGCTTCTTCCGCGTGCCGATGATCGGCAGCACCATCACGCACCCGGTTCAGGGTGAGGCCGCAGCGGGCGTCGTCATGCTGCGTCCGGCAAGCCCCGGTACCGGTGTCATCGCCGGTGGCGCGGTGCGTGCCGTGCTGGAATGCGCCGGCATCCACGACATTCTGTCGAAGTCGCTCGGTAGCGACAACGCCATCAATGTTGTGCATGCGACCGTTGCTGCGCTCAAGGGCCTGCAGCGCCCCGAGGAAGTTGCCGCTCGCCGCGGTCTCGCCCTCGAGGACGTTGCCCCCGCCGGCATGCTGCGTGCGCGCGCACAGGCTGGGAGCGTGAAGTAATGGCCGAACTCAAGGTCACTCAGATCAAGAGCACCATCGGTACCAAGCAGAACCAGCGGAACTCGCTGCGCACCCTCGGCTTGAAGGGCATCCGTCAGACGGTTGTCCGCGAGGACAATGCCCAGAACCGCGGTCTGATCAACGTGGTGCGCCACCTCGTCACAGTTGAGGAGGTCTAACCATGACCATCAAACTGCATCACCTGCGCCCCGCGCCGGGAGCCAAGACCGAGAAGACTCGCGTCGGTCGTGGTGAAGGTTCCAAGGGTAAGACCGCAGGCCGCGGCACGAAGGGCACCAAGGCCCGCAAGAACGTGCCCGCCGCCTTCGAGGGTGGACAGATGCCGCTGC
This sequence comes from Rhodococcus opacus B4, assembly GCF_000010805.1. Classification (NCBI taxonomy): domain Bacteria; kingdom Bacillati; phylum Actinomycetota; class Actinomycetes; order Mycobacteriales; family Nocardiaceae; genus Rhodococcus; species Rhodococcus opacus. Next base: position 6,808,735 of record NC_012522.1, read on the forward strand.
ACATGCGTCTGCCCAAGCTCAAGGGTTTCACCAACCCGTTCCGCACCGAGTACCAGGTCGTCAACGTCGGCGACATCGCCCGTCTGTTCCCCGAGGGTGGACAGGTCACGGTCGAGGACCTCGTTGCCAAGGGTGCCGTTCGCAAGAACCAGCTCGTCAAGGTTCTCGGCGACGGCGACCTGACTGTCGCCGTCCAGGTGACGGTCGACAAGTTCACCGGCTCCGCCAAGGAGAAGATCGCTGCTGCCGGTGGTACCGCCACCGAGCTGTGAGCTATCACCGCTAGCCAGTAGATGGCCGCAGTACAGCCTCGCGCTGTACTGCGGCCATTTGCGGCTGTACGGGCGGCAGTGCCGCAGGTCTCCCAGCTGTGCGTTCAGTTGCCACTGTTAGAGTTCTAGAGTTCATTCACGGACAAGTCGCTCACGACTTCGTCTCCCCACCGTCGTGCCAGGAGGATCTTTGCTTTCCGCCTTCGTCTCGGCCCTCAGGACCCCGGACCTGAGGCGGAAGATCCTCATCGCGCTCGGTCTCGTTGCGCTGTATCGCATCGGCGCGGTGATCCCGTCGCCGGGCGTCGACTACGGCAACGTGCGAGCCTGCGTCGATCAGCTGTCGGGCGGCGACTCCGCGGGCATCTACTCGCTGATCAACCTGTTCTCCGGCGGTGCACTGCTGCAGCTGTCGATCTTCGCGATCGGCATCATGCCGTACATCACGGCCAGCATCATCGTCCAGCTGTTGACGGTCGTCATTCCGAAGTTCGAGGAACTCCGGAAGGAAGGCCAGTCCGGCCAGGCGAAGATGACGCAGTACACGCGCTATCTGTCGATCGCACTCGCGATCCTGCAGGCCACCGGCATCGTGGCGCTCGCGTCGCGCGGCCAGCTGCTGCAGGGATGCCAGGAAGAGATCATCGCCGACAAGAGCATCTTCGGCCTCGTGATCATCGTGCTGGTCATGACCGCGGGCGCTGCCCTCGTCATGTGGTTCGGCGAGGTCATCACCGAGCGCGGAGTCGGCAACGGCATGTCGCTGCTGATCTTCTCGGGTATCGCGTCCCGCCTGCCCTCCGAGGGCAAGGCCATCCTGGACAGCCGCGGGGGACTGATCTTCGCGATCATCTGTGTCGCGGCGCTCGCCATCATCGCCGGCGTCGTCTTCGTCGAGCAGGGGCAGCGGCGCATCCCGGTGCAGTACGCCAAGCGCATGGTCGGCCGCAAGATGTACGGCGGTTCGTCGACGTACCTGCCGCTCAAGGTCAACCAGGCCGGCATCATCCCGGTCATCTTCGCGTCCTCGCTGCTGTACCTGCCGAACCTCATCGCGCAGCTCACCGGTGCCACGTCCTCGGCCGATCCCAGCTGGTGGCAGCGGATCATCAACGAGTACCTGGTGAATCCGAACAACCCGGTGTACATCGTGATCTACTTCGCGCTGATCGTGTTCTTCGTGTTCTTCTACGTCGCGATCACGTTCAATCCGGAAGAGCGCGCCGACGAGATGAAGAAGTTCGGCGGCTTCATCCCCGGTATCCGCCCGGGTCGCCCCACCGCGGACTACCTGAATTACGTGCTCAACCGCATCACCGTTCCCGGCTCGATCTACCTGGGTCTGATCGCGGTGCTGCCCCACTTCTTCCTGTCCGGAAGCCAGACCTCCAGCAGCATCTTCGGTGGTGCGGCCGTGCTGATTCTCGTCAGCGTCGCCCTGGACACGGTCAAGCAGATCGAAAGTCAATTGATGCAACGTAACTACGAAGGGTTCCTCAAGTGAGACTTGTCCTCCTTGGTCCTCCCGGTGCAGGCAAGGGCACCCAGGCCGCGATTCTGTCCGAGAAGCTCGGCGTCCCGCACATCTCGACGGGCGACCTGTTCCGCGCGAACATCGGCCAGGCCACCCCTCTCGGCCTCGAGGCGAAGAAGTACCTGGACGCCGGGGACCTGGTTCCCAGCGAGATCACCAACAACATGGTGAAGGCCCGCGTCGGCGAGCCGGACGCGGCCAACGGCTTCCTGCTGGACGGCTTCCCCCGGACCGTCGACCAGGCCCAGGCGCTCGAGGCGATCCTGGCCGAGCTGAACACCAAGCTCGACGCAGTGCTGTCGTTCATCGTCGACGAAGACGTCGTCGTCGAGCGGATGCTGGCCCGTGGCCGCGCCGACGACAAGGAAGACGTCATCCGCAACCGGCTCCGGGTGTACCGCGAGGAGACCGCGCCGCTGCTCGATCACTACAAGGAGCAGCTGGTGACCGTCGACGCCCTCGGTGAGGTCGACGAGGTCAACGCTCGCGCACTGGCAGCGCTGGGCAAGTAATGGGCTTCGGGCGTAAGCGCAAGGTCGTTCCGTTCCGGACCGCGGGCGAGCTGGACGCGATGGCGGCCGCCGGTGCCATCGTCGGTGCTGCTCTGGTGGCGGTCCGCGAAGCGGCGAAGCCGGGTGTGAGCACGCTCGAACTCGACGAGGTGGCCGAGTCGGTCATCCGCGGCGCCGGCGCCGTGCCGTCGTTCAAGGGCTACCACGGGTTCAGCGGGTCGATCTGTTCGTCCGTGAACGATCGCGTGGTGCACGGGATTCCCTCGGCAGAAGACATTCTCGCCGAGGGAGACCTCGTCTCCATCGACTGCGGCGCCATTCTGGACGGTTGGCACGGCGACTCTGCGTGGACCTTCGGCGTCGGCGACATCATCGAAGCGGACGAGCAGCTCAGTGAGGCCACCCGGCTGTCGATGGAGGCGGGGATCGCGGCGATGCTGCCCGGCAACCGGCTCACCGACATCTCGCATGCGATCGAACTCGGCACCCGCGCCGCCGAGGTCGCGCACGACCGCAAGTACGGCATCGTCGACGGCTACGGCGGTCACGGCATCGGCCGGGAAATGCACATGGAGCCGTTCCTCGCCAACGAGGGAGCCCCGGGCAAGGGGCCCCAGCTGGTGGTCGGATCCGTTCTCGCGATCGAACCGATGCTGACCCTCGGCACCACGGATACCGTTGTCCTCGAAGATGATTGGACCGTCGTGACCGCGGACGGCACCCGTGCCGCCCATTGGGAGCACACGGTCGCCGTCACCGACGACGGACCGCGCATCCTCACCCTGCGTCCGGAGTAGCGACCGCCTGCGGGGTTCTACACGTCGATCAGCAGCGTCACCGGGCCGTCGTTGACGAGGCTGATCTCCATGTGCTCGCCGAACACACCCGTCTCGACGGTTGCGCCCAGCTCGCGCAGGGCGCCGGTGAACTCGTCCACCAGTGGTTCCGCCACGGGCCTCGGCGCCGCGGCGGACCAGGACGGGCGCCTGCCCCGGCGGGTGTCCGCCATCAGCGTGAACTGACTGGCGACGAGCACCGGTGCGTCGAGGTCGGCGGCGGACTGCTCGTTCTCCAGGATGCGCATGGTCCACACCTTCCTCGCGAGCAGAGCCGCCTTCGCCTCGTCGTCCGTGTGGGTGACGCCGACCAGGACGAGCAGGCCGTGGCCGCCGGCCGGGGGAGTGATCCGTCCCACCTCGTCGCCGTCCACCCGGACCGACGCGGACGTCACTCGCTGAACCAGGGCGCGCACGTACACCGTCCTTCGAGTCGTGACCGGGTGGGTCGGGACGCGGAATTCTCGTGGACGAGTGGGTCCGCCCGGGGACCGCATTTGGCCTGGTGAGCAATTTCCCGTAACATGGATCAACGGTGCGCTATGCGTGCCGGTTGTCTGCGTGCCCAGTGCCGGATTCGATCCGGATTGTTCATGTTTCGGCCGGTGAAGATCCCATTGGGCGCCACGGTAACGGAAACAGATGCAATAAGCACGCCAAACCACATGGATCGCGGAGGATATGGCTAAGAAAGACGGGGCCATCGAGGTCGAGGGACGAGTAGTCGAGCCGCTGCCCAATGCGATGTTCCGCATTGAGCTCGAGAACGGCCACAAGGTTCTCGCCCACATCAGCGGAAAGATGCGTCAGCACTACATTCGCATCCTCCCGGAAGATCGCGTTGTCGTAGAGCTCTCGCCCTACGACTTGTCGCGCGGACGCATCGTTTACCGGTACAAGTAAAAGCTTCCCCGCCCGACCAGGTCGGGGAGAAGTACGTCCGCTGCGGCTCTGCGTAGTGGGCTGCCACAAAACAGGAGATCAGAAGACGTGAAGGTTCAGCCGAGCGTCAAGAAGATCTGCGAAAAGTGCAAGGTGATCCGTCGTAACGGCCGGGTCATGGTGATCTGCGAGAACCTGCGCCACAAGCAGCGTCAGGGCTAGATCTCCGCTTTTCGAGGATCTGCTTGGCAACAAGCAAAGATGACCTCCCAGCACCAGCCAGTACTTCCGGCTTTCGAGCAGGTACTGGTTCACCCCCGGCACGGAGGCCGGGGCCCCACTGAGTTAGTTGAAGCATTGTCGGTCGCGAGACCGCCGACGTTTGAAGAGGCACAGGGGATGGACTGGGAGCAGACCTCCGCACACCGATAGGAAATGCCGACATGGCACGTCTCGCAGGTGTCGATCTTCCCCGTGAAAAGCGGATGGAGATCGCACTTACTTACATCTACGGCATCGGCCGTACCCGCTCCAAGGAGATCCTGGACGCCACCGGCGTCAGCCCGGATCTGCGGAGCAAGGATCTCTCGGACGAGGATCTGGCCAAGCTCCGCGAGTACATCGAGGAGTCGCTGAAGGTCGAGGGTGACCTTCGCCGCGAGGTTCAGGCCGACATCCGACGCAAGATCGAGATCGGCTGCTACCAGGGCCTGCGCCACCGTCGTGGTCTGCCCGTGCGTGGTCAGCGCACCAAGACCAACGCCCGCACCCGTAAGGGTCCGAAGCGCACCATTGCAGGCAAGAAGAAGGCGAAGTAATGCCCCCCAAGTCACGTAGCACCGGTCCGAAGAAGACCCAGAAGGCGCGTCGCAGGGACAAGAAGAACGTCCCGCACGGCGCCGCTCACATCAAGAGCACGTTCAACAACACCATCGTGTCCATCACGGACCCCGCCGGAAACGTGATTTCCTGGGCGTCCTCGGGACACGTCGGCTTCAAGGGTTCGCGTAAGTCGACCCCGTTCGCCGCCCAGCTGGCCGCAGAGAACGCAGCCCGCAAGGCGCAGGAGCACGGTGTCAAGAAGGTCGACGTCTTCGTCAAGGGCCCCGGCTCCGGCCGTGAGACCGCGATCCGCTCGCTTCAGGCCGCAGGCCTCGAGGTCGGCACCATCTCCGATGTCACCCCCCAGCCGCACAACGGCTGCCGTCCGCCCAAGCGGCGTCGGGTCTAGCGGGAAGGATAGGTAGAAGAAAATGGCACGTTATACCGGACCCATCACCCGCAAGTCGCGTCGTCTGCGCGTCGACCTCGTTGGAGGCGACCAGGCGTTCGAGCGTCGTCCCTACCCGCCGGGCCAGCACGGCCGCGCGCGGATCAAGGAGAGCGAATACCTGCTCCAGCTGCAGGAGAAGCAGAAGGCTCGCTTCACCTACGGCGTCATGGAGAAGCAGTTCCGCCTGTACTACAAGGAGGCGAACAACCGCCCCGGTAAGACCGGTGAGAACCTGCTCCGCATCCTGGAGTCGCGTCTCGACAACGTCGTGTACCGCGCCGGACTGGCTCGCACCCGCCGCCAGGCCCGTCAGCTGGTCACGCACGGTCACCTTCTCGTGAACAACAAGAAGGTCGACATCCCCAGCTACCGCGTCTCCCAGTACGACATCATCGATGTCAAGGAGAAGTCGCTGTCCACGCTTCCCTTCCAGGTTGCGCGCGAGACCCAGGGCGATCGCCCGATCCCGGGTTGGCTGCAGGTTGTCGGTGGACGTCTCCGGGTTCTGGTTCACCAGCTTCCCGAGCGTGCGCAGATCGACGTTCCGCTGCAGGAACAGCTCATCGTCGAGTACTACTCGAAGTAGGCCTGTCGACTCGTGCGCCTTTCCGGTAGTTCCGACTACCGGAAAGGCGCACGGGCACGAAGTGCCTTTCCCATCGTGGGCGTCAAATAGCGGACGCCCGTACAGGAGGAAATCCAATGCTCATTTCTCAGCGACCCACGCTGACCGAAGAGGTCATCGCTGACAACCGCTCGAAGTTCGTCATCGAGCCCCTCGAGCCAGGCTTCGGGTACACCCTCGGCAATTCGCTCCGCCGCACGCTGCTCTCGTCGATTCCCGGCGCTGCTGTCACCAGCATCCGCATCGATGGCGTTCTGCACGAGTTCACCACAGTTCCCGGTGTGAAGGAAGATGTCACCGACATCATCCTGAACCTCAAGGGCCTCGTCGTGAGCTCCGAAGAGGACGAGCCGGTCACCATGTACGTCCGCAAGCAGGGCCCCGGCGCTGTGACCGCAGGCGACATCGTGCCCCCGGCCGGCGTCACCGTGAACAACCCGGATCTGCACATCGCCACCCTGAACGACAAGGGAAAGCTGGAGATCGAGCTCGTCGTCGAGCGCGGTCGCGGCTATGTCCCCGCCGTCCAGAACAAGGCGTCCGGCGCCGAGATCGGCCGTATCCCGGTCGACTCGATCTACTCGCCGGTGCTCAAGGTCACCTACAAGGTGGAGGCCACCCGTGTCGAGCAGCGCACCGACTTCGATCGGCTCGTGCTCGATGTGGAAACCAAGAACTCCATCACCGCTCGGGACGCGCTCGCTTCTGCGGGCAAGACCCTGGTTGAGCTCTTCGGCCTGGCCCGTGAGCTGAACGTCGAAGCAGAAGGCATCGAGATCGGACCCTCGCCCGCCGAGGCCGATCACATTGCTTCGTTCGGACTGCCCATCGAGGACCTGGACCTGACGGTCCGTTCCTACAACTGCCTCAAGCGCGAGGGTGTTCACACCGTCGGTGAGCTTGTCGGCCGTACCGAGTCCGATCTGCTCGACATCCGCAACTTCGGACAGAAGTCCATCGACGAGGTGAAGGTCAAGCTGCATTCGCTCGGCCTGGCCCTCAAGGACAGCCCCGCATCCTTCGATCCCACCACCGTTGCCGGCTACGACGCCGCCACCGGAACGTGGAGCGACACGGACGCCGGTTCCTTCGGTGATGCCGAGGGCACCGAGGACTACGCCGAGACCGAACAGCTGTAGCTCACGGTCCTTTACTAGGAGATCATCATGCCCAAGCCCAAGAAGGGTGCCCGCTTCGGCGGGTCGGCTTCGCACCAGAAGGCGATCTTCGCCAATCTGGCTACCGCGCTCTTCGAGCACGGCCGCATCACCACCACGGAGTCCAAGGCCAAGGCCCTGCGCCCCTACGCCGAGAAGCTCGTCACGCACGCCAAGGCAGGAACCCTGGCGCACCGTCGCGAGGTTCTGAAGGTCATTCGCAACAAGGATGTCGTGCACACCCTGTTCGCGGAGATCGGCCCGTTCTACGCCGATCGTGACGGCGGCTACACCCGCATCATCAAGACGGTCCCCCGTAAGGGCGACAACGCGCCGATGGCGATCATCGAGCTCGTCAAGGAGAAGACCGTCACCTCCGAGGCCGACCGCGCCCGTCGCGTGAAGGCATCGCAGGATGCGCCGGCTGCTGCTCCCGCCGAGGAGAACGTCGTCGAGGCCGTCGAGGCCGAGGCAACCGACGCCGAGGTCGAGAACGCTGACGCCGTCGTCGAGGCCATCGAGGACGAGACCGCGGCCGACGCTCCCGAGGCCGAAGAGGCCAAGAAGGACTAGTCCACTTGGTTTCGGCACACGCTGAATCGAACGAGCCCGTCGTCCCCGAGAGGGACGGCGGGCCCGTTTCGTATGAGACCTGTCGCTTGCGCCTGGACGTCGCGTACGACGGAACGGACTTCTCCGGGTGGGCCCGCCAGAACGGCCTGCGCACCGTGTGCGGGGAGATCGAGGAGAAGCTCGGCGCCGTCCTGCGCTCGCCGTTGCAGCTCACGGTGGCGGGGCGGACCGACGCCGGCGTCCACGCCACCGGTCAGGTCGCGCATGTCGACGTTCCGGTCGAGGCCCTCCCGGACGAGCCGTCCCGGCTGGTCCGCAGACTCGCCCGATTTTTGCCGAAGGATGTGCGGATCAAGCAGATCTCCTTCGCGCCCGAACACTTCGATGCACGGTTCTCCGCCATGCGGAGGCACTACGAGTACCGCCTGACGTCGGCGGTCTACGGTGCCGACCCGCTCCGAGCCCGGGACACGGTGTCGTATCCGAAGATCCTCGACCTCGAGCTCATGCGCTCGGCGTCCGCGACCCTGCTGGGGTTGCACGACTTCGCGGCGTTCTGCAAACGCCGGGAAGGCGCCACCACGGTCCGCGATCTGCAGCGTTTCGATTGGGAACGCGACGGCGACGTGTTCACGGCGTTCGTCAGCGCCGACGCGTTCTGCTGGTCGATGGTGCGCAGTCTCGTCGGTGCGGTTCTCGCCGTGGGGGAGGGCCGCCGCGATCTCGACTGGATCGAGGGGCTGCTCCGGGAGACGTCGCGGTCGAGTTCGATTCTCGTGGCCCCCGCACACGGACTGTGCCTCGTGCGCGTCGACTACCCCGAAGCCGCGGATCTGGCGGCACGCAATCGGATCACCCGGGATGTTCGGACCGTACCCGGCGGCTGCTGCGGAGACTGAAGTCTGATCGTCGACCTCCAGGATTACCCCGGAATGAAGGAGCGTGCTCATGACCGCAGGCGAGCCCGTCCGGCTCGAGATCATCATCGGGTCGGTCAGGGTCGGCCGGATTGCTCCCGTCGTTGCCGGCTGGTTCGCCGAACGCGCGCGCGCCTACCCGGGACTGGACGTGGGGGTCATCGACCTCGCCGACACACCGCTGCCGCAGGATCTCGGCGAATCCCCGGTGACGGACGAATTCCGCGAGCGGGTGGGCCGAGCCGACGGATTCGTGGCCGTCACTTCCGAGTACAACCACGGTTACCCTGCGGCGCTGAAGACCGCGTTCGACAGTCTCAAACACGAGTGGCGTTCGAAGCCCATCGGTTTCGTGTCCTATGGCGGGCTGGCCGGCGGGCTCCGGGCCACCGAACAGCTACGTCAGGTGGTGGCCGAACTGCACATGGTGTCGGTCCGGCAGAGCGTGAGCTTCCACCGCGTGCGCAAGAGATTCGACGACCACGGGCAGACCACCGACGGCGCCGCCATCGACTCGGCGGATCGCATGCTGGCCCAGCTGGTGTGGTGGGCCGACGCGGTCCGGGTGCAGCGCGAGACGTCGCCGTATCCCGGCTAGTACTGGAAGACGGGCGGATACTCCTCCACCGCACGCGGGCGGCCGATGAACGCCGTCTCGGACGAGATCGTGACGAGCATCAGTTCGATGCTCGTCCCGCCCGTCGACAGGAGAATCCGGTCGCCCAGCGCATTCGGCTGGACAATGGACAGGTCCGGTTCGGCGCCCGGCCATTGACTCGGCTCCCCGTACAGGTAGATCGCCGTGACCCCGGCGCGGGGCGGCAGCGCATCGACGCCGTCGAACACCACCGTGTTGAACCTGCTGTCGGACTGCGGGCTCCGACCGGCGATGCGCAACCGGTCGGGTGTGGCGATGGAATCGATCAACGACGACCACGCGTCCGGCCGATCGGTGTGGATGAGCACCCGGGCACCTGTCGCGACAGCACGGAACACGAGTTGCTGGGCGAGGTACAGTTCGCCCGCCACATAGACCATGCCGACGCCGGGACCCGCGATGCGAGCGGTGATTCCGTGGCCGTAGTCGTCGGAGCCGATGAGCTGTCCGCACCCCGCCGGTGGCAACTGCAAGCCCCGCAGATCCTGGACGGACATGTCGGTCAACGGCATCACGTCGTCGAGATCCGACATCGCGACAGGGAGATTGGACAGCAGCCCGTCCCTGTGCCTGCCCTGCATCGAGACGAGCCCGGGAATAGCGAGCGGCTCGGGCATCGTCCGGGTGGTCACCCGGCAGGCCGCACCGATCTTCACCTGCCCGTCGTACCCGCTGGGACGGAGCCGGATCGTCACGGTCGTGCCGAGGCTCGACGGGACCCACAGCTTCGCCAGCAGATCCCTGGTGAGGTACCGCGGGTCGACGCCGTAGCCGGTGTTGCACACGCCGGGCAGCGGCGCCTGCTTCCACGTCTGCGTGAACGTCTTCGGGTCGACGCCGCGACTGATCTGCAGTGCGGCGGATTCGATCTCCGGGGCGGTGAGAATCCGTGCGCGGCAGCCGGAATCGGCGAGAGCGCGCACGACCCGGCCGGCCGCGATCGTGATCGCGCGGGAGGCGCCGTCCTCGCCGCCGCCTCGCCGCGCCACAGCCGCGACGCTCTCGGTGGCGTCGAATCGCAGGGCGAGCCAGACCATCCGGGTCGCAGTCGCCGGCAGCGGACCGACCAGCCTGTCGTACACGTCGGTTGCGGGCGTGCCCGCCGCGGCGCGATAACCGTGGCTGACGATGTCGATTCCGGTCAGCGAGATGTCGTGCTGCACGAGGCACGCGGCGAGCGCGTCGGTCGGGAGTTCGTGCGTCGTCTGAAATCCGTCACGGGTGATCTGGGTGAGACTGCCCGCGGGAGGAAGTACCTCGACGACGGCGACCACGTTCCCCCCGTCCCAGCGGAGCCCGACGGACTGGCCGGTCGGCGCCTGGAAACCGACGGTGCGGGACTCCGTCCGCCCAGGTTCCGTGCAGTACCGCCAGTACGTCCGCGCCCAGTCCAGGCTCGACCAGCCGCCCACCCGGACGAGTGCGCCGACGACGAGGACGAGGGCAAGTGTGGCGGCGCCCCACCAGACCAGCCCGCACAGCGAGGCCACGACTCCACCGGTCACTCCCAGAAGTTGCGCGATGATCACCTCGGTGGCCGAAAACCGAAGAGACGACGGCCGACGTGTGACGCGTGAACGGTTCATGGTTCCTCCCCCGAATACCTGAACCCAGCAGACCCGTACCCGTCCGCCGTGAAGATTGTCGATGGAACTGTACTGTGTCACCCCGAGCGCTGTGCAGCACGGGGGAGGAACAATGGCTGTAACACCCACTACCCGGTGGCAGGTCAACGGGTATCGTTTTCTGGTCCGAAGGATGGAGCACGCGCTGGTGCGTCGCGATGTCCGAATGTTGCACGATCCCATGCGGTCGCAGTCGCGCGCACTCGCGGTGGGGGTCGTGATCGCGTCGCTCGGCCTCGCCGGGTGCGCCGCGCTCGCGCTGTTCCGTCCGCAGGACAAGATCGGCGACGCGTCGATCGTCGTCGGCAAGGATTCGGGCGCAATGTTCGTCGTCACGGGCGACACGCTCCGTCCCGTACTGAATCTTGCGTCCGCCCGGCTCATCGTCGGAAAGCCCGAGAATCCGGTGATCGTCAAGGAATCCGAACTCGACACCCGCCCGCGCGGTGCCCTCGTGGGGATCCCCGGCGCACCGTCGGCGCTGCCGGCCGGAGATCCCGCGGCGAAGACACCGTGGACCGTGTGCGATTCGATTGCGGCCGACGGAAATCTCTCCGTCACAACATCGGTCATCGTCGGCGAGACCGAGGGCTCCGACGGCGGCGCGACCCTCACCGGAGATCAGGCGCTGCTCGCGTCGACTTCCGACGCGTCGTACCTGATCTACGGGGGCAAGCGGGCCAGGGTCGATCTGGACGACCCGGCGGTCACCCGCGCGCTGGGACTCGAAGGCGCGCGCCCGCGCCCGGTGAGCAAGGGCCTCGTCAACGCCGTTCCCGAGGTGCCGCCACTCGCGGCTCCCGTCATTCCGGACGCCGGGAGCAGCCCTCGGTACCCGTTGCAGGACAAGGTCGTGGGATCGGTGTTCACGGCACTGATCGGTTCGGAGACTGCCCACTATGTGGTCCTTCGCGATGGAATTCAGAAGATCAGCTCCGCCGTCGCGAATCTGATCTTCCTGTCGGACTCACACGGCGACACCGAGATGTCGAGCGTCCCGCCGGACGCCACCAAGCGAATTCCCTCGGTGGAACAGCTTGCGGTGGACAGCTTCCCCGAGTCGGCGCCTGCGATCGTCGATGCCTCCGACAGTCCCGTGAGCTGCCTGACGTGGAAGCCACTCCGTGCACCGGACGAGACCGGCGCGAGTGGTCCGGCGGCCGAACTGTCGCTGGTCGCGGGCCGTGCCCTCCCGATCCCCGGCGACGCCCGCGCGGTCGAACTGGCCCAGTCGGACGGCGCGGGCGACAACGCCGACACGGTCTATGTTCAGCCGGGAACCAGCGGATTCGTGCAGTCCACCGGCATCGAGCCCACGAGCACCCGACGCGACAGCAAGTTCTTCGTCGCGGACACGGGAGTGCGGTTCGGCATCCCGGACAAGGACGCGGACAAGGACTCTGCAGCGGCATTGGGCCTCGACGGTGCCCAGCCACTCGCGCCCTGGCAGATTCTCGGCCTCCTGGCGCAGGGCCCCTCGCTCGGGAAGTCGTCGGCGCTCGTCGCACACGACGGAGTCGCACCCGACCTCGACCCTGCCGCTGTCGCGTCCGGATCCAAGTGAGCCGGTTCGGTCAGTGCCGGTCGGCCGCCGAGCGGAACCGGCGGCGGAGCGGGAACGACGCCAGAACGCCGAGCACGAGCAGTGCACCCAGCGTTCCGGTGGCCGCCACAGCGACGTCGCGCGGCCGATGGTCCGGGGGAGCCGCGGCCGGAAGCGCCTCGATCGCGACGGAATTCGACTGATCGACGGTGACGCCGTCGAGGGGAACGTCGGCGGTGACTGCCGCCAGCGGATCGATGATCCCGTGCCCGACCGACGGATTCCACCCCTCTGCCGGAGCATGCGCCGTGGCCTCGATACGGGCCATGACCTGCCTCGCAGACAGTTGCGGGAAGCGCGACCGGACCAGGGCGACGGTTGCCGAGACGTACGGGGCGGCGAAACTCGTCCCCTGCACCGGCTCCGCGTTGCCCTCTGCGCCGTACGTAGTGTTCGTCAGATCGCCGGTGGTCGGGTGCAGCGAAGTGAGACCGGTTCCGGGAGCTGCGACGTCGACCCACGGACCGGCCAGGCTGAAGTTGCTCGGTGACCCGTTCGCGTCGACGGAGCCGACGGTGAGCACGTAGTCGTCGTACCAGGCGGGGCTGGCGATGGTACTCACGGAGTCCGACAGATCGGCGCCGGGCCGGAGGGGGTCGACCGGTGGATTCTGAATCTTGCAGTTCCCGGAACCGAAGTTGCCTGCCGCCGCGACCACCACGGCGTTGTGCACCGTGACGGCGTACTTCACGGCAGCCCCCACGTACCGGTCGCTACTGCCGATCCCCTCCGCAGCGGTCTTGCACGCGACCTCGGAGATGTTGATGACGGTCGCACCCCGGTCGGCCGCACGCCGGATCGCGGTCGCCATCGTCTCGACGTTTCCGTATCCGCCGACCGTGTTGCCCGCGTTGTCGATCTCGTCGGCCTGGCCGACGGGACTGTACGCAGTGCTCGACTGCCGGATGGACATGATCCGCGAATCCGGTGCGCCACCGGAAAAACCGGAGCCGGGCACCTGCGCGGCACCGATCAACCCGGCGACCAGCGTGCCGTGCGCGTCGCAGTCGACCGTTCCGGTCTCCGTTCCCACGAGGTCGCCGCCGTCCTCGAGGCCGGGGAGTCGGGGGTGCCGCGAGACGCCGGTGTCGATCACCGCGACGAGCTGACCGGCGCCCCTGGTGATCGGCCAGACCGACTGGAAATCGAGATCGCGCTGTGCCGCAGGCACGTCGGGGCTGTCCGGTACCCGCACAGCATCTTTGCAACTGCGGCGTAGCTCGGCCTTCTGGCGGTCCTTCGGGGGAAGAAGTCCGTCCTCCACGGGAGCGGGCACCACAGCCGCCGCGCCGCCCTGCCCCACGGCGGCGGTGACCGCCACGATCGCGGCGGCCAGGACGACGCGGGTGATCCGGCGCCTCACAGTCCACGCATCAGCGAGTAGAGGCCGGTCACCCAGCACACCAGCGGGACGATCGACGCGATCACCGCCAGATCGATGAGCTCGGCCACCCGCCGCATCACGGGCGAGAACGTCTGGCGCGGGGCGAGGATTCCCAGTACCAGCCCACCGACGGCGAACAGGATCGCGACCGCGAACGACGCGATCGCGAAGTCTGGCACGGCGACAGCGGCGCCGGTGAGTAGCAGAACCAGTATCGTCACCCCGCCTGCGATCAGCGGAACGGCCTGCTCGGCGCTGCTGTACGTGCGTCCCCGGAACATCAGGACGGTGGCGGTGGCGACGGCGAGAGAGAGTCCGGGCCAAAATATTCCATCGTGCACGCCGGGGTGTGCCGCGAGGAGCGCGCCGGTCACGGCGAGTGCTGTCATCGCGCCGACCAGGCCCGTGAGGTATTTGTGGGCACGTGCGGCACGCTGTGCGAGCGAGTCGAACGAAGGCATCGTCACCTCGTCGTCCGGGTCGTCCTCGGACGGATCGACCGACGTGCCCGGCGCGGGGACGGGAGGCAGCGGAAGCTTCGCAAGCAGTATCGACACCCGGGCCGAGAAGGCGAGTCCGATCAGCGCCGCCGCGACGACACCCGCGCCGACACCGGCGATCGGGTTGCCGAACAGCGTGGCGACGAGGGCAGCGATCGAACCGAACAGGGACGTCACCGACAGCGCCGTGAACAGTCGCAGCCCGGCACCGCCCAGCCTCAACGCCAGAATTGCGGTGGTGCCCGCCAGTGCGAGACCGAGGAGCAGGTGCGCAGCGCCGAGATCGCCGGGCACGAACAGCATTCCCGCGGCGAACGAGAGGGGAACGGCGCACCCGCTGAGTACTACGGAACTGGGCGCGTCGCCGTAGACGCGGGCGGTGACCGCGCCGGCGATCAGGAACAACAGGGCCGCGGCGACGGCACAACCCGCCCCCAGAAATCCCTCCGTCCCCGCCCCGGACCACAACAGCGCGAACGAGCCGACGACGGTGCCGAGCACGGCGGCAACGGAGCCGACGACCCGCGCGGAGCCACGGGTCCACTCGCGGTCGCCCTCGACGTCGGCGATCGCCACGTTGTACATGATGTCGTCGAACAGTGGCGGAGGTGCGCTGGCGTGCACACTCTGGAGCACGAGGAGATCGCCGTCGCGGATTCCGTGCTCGTGCAACGTCAACGTGGTCGAGAGCGGCGAGTGCCCGATCTTCGCGAGAACCCACTCGCTCGGTTCGTACTGCTCGAGGGAGTCGTCGAAATCGTTGGTACTGCGATTGGTGCGGATGGTGTCGACGATCCCCGGGACGAGGATGGCGAGCGGCACACCGAACGGCACGGCCATGTCGACCTGCGAATGCTTCGACAGGACGGTGATGCGGCACAGATCGGCCGCGGCACCGGGACGGGTGGACGAGGCGGATCCCCGCGATTCGTCATGGGTGACGGACACTACGATTTCCCCCAACTCTTCCGACGCACAACCCCATCTGCGCCGTTACGACACCGATCGACGACCGGTCACGGATCGTCATCCGATTTGATCACGGGTGACCTTACGACACTGCGGGCGGCGCCTCCAGTGTCCGTCAGGGCGCCGGCCTCCTATATGCCCGATCGCCTGTCATGGGTTAGTGTCTGACTTCGCGGATCGAGCCCAGGGGGGCGGACCCGGAGTTTCGGGTTCGGATCGGCTGCACGGTTTTTTCGGGGCGGTTGTAGTCATGGGGGGCGGGTAGTGAGCACTATTCTGTTCGTGCGCAAAGCGCGACGGGAAGTTCCACGCATTCCGGGCGGCGAAGTGAGCTTGCAGGCTCCGCCCGAGATTCCACGTCTGGTTCCCGGAAACCTCCTGACCAAGCTCCTTCCCGTGGTCATGGTCGTCGCCATGGTCGGGATGATGGCCCTGATGTTCTCTTCGGGCATGGCCCGCAACCCGATGTCGATGCTCTTTCCCGTCATGATGATGGTGTCGATGCTCGGCATGCTGGCCGGCGGCGGTCGTGGCGGCCCGAAAGCGGCAGAGGCCAACGAGGACCGCAAGGACTACCTGCGCTACCTGGATCAGCTGCGGCGCGACGTCAACGAGACCGGCGAGCAGCAGCGAAAAGCGCTCGACTGGAGTCACCCCGAACCCGGTCTGCTGTGGACCCTCGCAGGCACGGCGCGCATGTGGGAGCGCCGCATCACCGACCCCGACTACTGCCACGTGCGCGTCGGCCGGGTAAGCCAGCGCCTCGCGACCCGTCTGATCGCGCCGGAGACCGGACCGGTGGAGGATCTGGAACCGGTTGCAGCGGTGTCGCTCCGTCGCTTCGTCCGCGCGCACTCCGTCGTTCAGGATCTGCCGACCGCGGTGTCGCTGCGCGGGTTCGCGGCCATCTCCGTGGAAGGGGACCGCGGTACCGCACGGTCCCTGGTGCGGTCGATGCTCATGCAGTTGTGTGCATTCCACGGCCCGGACAACCTCCTGGTCGCCGTCGTGTGCGGCCCCGACACGGAGCACGAGTGGGACTGGGCGAAGTGGCTGCCGCACGCGCAGCATCCGGACTCGTCCGACGGTGTCGGTTCGTCCCGCATGATCTACGGCTCGATCCTCGAACTCGAATCTGCGCTCGGCCCCCTGCTGTCGATGCGAAACCGGTTCTCGCGCAACGCGCCCGCCGCGCCCGGTGTTCCGCAGTTCGTCATCGTCGTCGACGGCGGGATTCTCGAGGGCGAATCGGGGATGATCACCGACGGCGGGGTCGACTCGGTGTCCGTTCTCGACATCAGCAAATTCTGCCCGCGATTGACGGCCACGCGTGGCCTCCAGCTCGTCGCGCAGGACGGATCGCTCGGCGCCCGCAGCGGGGCCGGAGTGGAGATGTTCGCGACAGCGGACCTCGTCAGCGCTCACCAGGCGGAAACGCTGGCGCGGCGGCTCGCGCCGTACCGGACGGCGTCGCAGTCGGCAGTGGACGCCGGCGACGATGACCAGCCGGTGCAGACGTGGAGCCAGATGCTCGGAATCGGCGACGTCGGCCGTCTCAACCCGGATCACGCGTGGCTGCCCCGTCAGGGCCGCGACCGGTTGCGGGTCCCGATCGGTGTGGGAGTGGACGGTCACCCGGTCGAGATCGACCTCAAGGAGTCGGCCGAGAACGGAATGGGGCCCCACGGCCTGTGCATCGGAGCCACCGGTTCCGGTAAGTCGGAGTTCCTGCGGACGTTGGTGCTCGGGCTGATCTCGACGCATTCGCCCGACGTGCTCAACCTCGTCCTCGTCGACTTCAAGGGCGGCGCCACGTTCCTCGGTCTCGAGGAAGCGCCGCACGTGGCCGCGGTGATCACGAACCTCGCCGAGGAACTCGCGATGGTCGACAGGATGCGGGACGCCCTCGCCGGTGAGATGAACCGACGCCAGGAACTCCTGCGCTCCTCCGGGAACTTCGCGAACGTCACCGAATACGAGAAGGCCCGCCAGGCCGGCGCCGACCTCGACCCGCTGCCCGCCCTGTTCATCGTCGTCGACGAGTTCTCCGAACTGCTCAGTCAGCAGCCCGAGTTCGCGGACCTCTT
Organism: Rhodococcus opacus B4; assembly: GCF_000010805.1. Taxonomy (NCBI): domain Bacteria; kingdom Bacillati; phylum Actinomycetota; class Actinomycetes; order Mycobacteriales; family Nocardiaceae; genus Rhodococcus; species Rhodococcus opacus. Next base: position 6,826,142 of record NC_012522.1, read on the forward strand.
CGTCGCCATCGGTAGGCTCGGCCGGTCGCTGCACATCCACCTGCTCTTGGCGAGTCAGAGGCTCGAAGAGGGCAAACTGCGGGGTCTCGACAGCCACCTGTCGTACCGGATCGGCCTCAAGACGTTCTCGGCCAACGAATCGCGCACCGTGCTCGGTGTGCCGGACGCCTACCACCTGCCCGCGACTCCGGGCGCCGGATACCTCAAATGCGATTCCGCGGAGATCGTCCGCTTCCAGGCCTCGTACGTGTCCGGCACCTACGAGGGCGGGCGGGCCGACAACGTGCGGCACCCCGGTGCGGCGGCGACCCCGTTGCGGCCCAGGATCTTCACGGCCGCACCCGTCGCCGCCGACGTGGTCGAGATCCCCGACGAACCGCAGTCGCTCCACCTGACCGAGGAGGCGGCGGAAACCCGCACTACCATCGACGTCGTCGTCGAACGGATCAAGGACCGCGGACCGCGCGCTCATGAGGTGTGGCTGCGGCCCCTCGACGCCGCGCCGACGCTCGACCAGATGCTGCCGAGGTCCGTTCTCACCGAGCCGGTTCCCGCGCTGAGCTCGCTGCGTGCACCGATCGGGATCATCGACAGGCCCTACGACCAGCGGCGCGACCCGCTCATCGTGGACCTGTCCGGGTCCACCGGCAACATGGCGGTGGTGGGCGGACCGCAGTCGGGCAAGTCCACTGCGATCCGCACGCTCATCACGTCGCTCGCCGCCACCCATTCGGCGGAGCAGGTGCAGTTCTACTGCCTCGACTTCGGTGGCGGCACGCTCGCCGGACTGTCGGGACTGCCGCACGTCGGTTCGGTTGCCAACCGCCTCGACGTGGACCGGGTGCGGCGCACCATCGCCGAGATGAACACCGTCGTCCGGCAACGCGAGGAGCGTTTCCGCGAACTCGGCGTCGAGTCGATGGCGGAGTTCCGGCGTCTGCGCGCCTCCGACCCCGGTAGTGGCGGCGCGGCTGCGGGGGTCGCGCAGGACCCGTTCGGCGACGTGTTCCTCGTGATCGACGGTTTCGGCAGCATCCGACAGGATTTCGAAGCTCTCGAACAGCAGATCACCAACCTTGCGTCCCAGGGGTTGTCGTACGGCGTGCACGTCGTCCTCACGGCTTCACGGTGGGGCGAGGTCCGTCCCGCGCTCAAGGATCAGCTCGGCACGCGCATCGAGCTGCGGCTCGGCGATCCCTCGGATTCCGACCTCGGTCGCAAAACCGCGGCACTCGTTCCCGAAGGCAGGCCCGGGCGCGGCATGACCCGCGACAGCCTGCATCTGCTGGTCGGGTTGCCGAGGCTCGACGGGAGTTCGGATCCGACCGACCTGGCAACCGGGGTGGCGCACGCGGTGTCGGCCGTCGCCGCCGCGACCCACGGCAGACCCGCTCCGGCGGTGCGAATGCTGCCGGCTCAGATCGCCCGCGAAGACCTGCTCCACGCGGCCGGGGGGTGGCCGTCCTACCTCGATCCCGCGCAGGCATGTCTGCAGATTCCGATCGGCCTCGACGAGGCCGATCTGGCCCCGACGTTCCTGAACTTCGCCGAGCAGCCCCACTTCCTGGTGTTCGGCGACACCGAATGCGGTAAGACGACGCTCCTGCGGAACATCTGCGAGGGCATCATGGCGTCGAACACGAGCAAACAGGCGAAGATCATTCTCGGCGACTACCGGCGCACGATGCTGGGTGTCGTCGAAACGGCGCACCTCGCTTCGTACGCACCGTCCGAGGACGTGCTGGGCACGAACATGAAGGATCTCGCCTTCCTGCTGAAGGAGCGCATGCCGGGCCCCGGTTTCAGCCGCCAGCAGCAGCGCGACCGGTCCTGGTGGTCGGGCCCCGAAATCTTCGTCGTGATCGACGACTACGACCTCGTCGTGACGTCGAGCGGCAACCCCGTCTCCGCGATCGTCGAATTCCTGCCGCACGCCCGTGACATCGGATTCCACCTGATCATCGCGCGACGCTCCGGCGGTGCGGCACGGGCAATGTACGAGCCGGTCATCGCACGCTTGCGTGATCTGCAATCCACGGGCCTCGTGATGAGTGGCAACCGGGAGGAGGGCAACCTCATCGGCACCGTTCGTCCGAGCGCGATGCCTCCCGGGCGCGGAACGCTGGTCAACCGTGCGGGTACCGGCCTGATCCAGCTCGCGTGGATGCCCCCGCTGTGATGTCGTCGGTCGCGATTCATCTCACTGAATCCGGCATGTGGTCCTGCGTGCGGGGCGTGACGAGGGCGGTGCACGAGACGACGCCGCTCTGCTTCGTCGAGGACGAGAACGTCGACGTCGACGGTGGCCTTCTCGCGGTGTCCGACGCGCTGACCGCGGTGTTCCGGTCTGTGACCGGCGGCGCGGGAGAGGCGTCGCCGATCGCGACGGCGGTACTGTCGCACCCGACGGAGTGGGGTTCCGCGCGACGGGACGTGCTGGCCGCCGCGGGTTCCCGGGTTGCCGCCGACACGGTGCTGGTTCCGGTCGCCGTCGTGACGGCCGAGGCTGCAGCGTCGTCCGGTGGTCGATGGCTGGTGCTCGAAAGCCGGGCCGTGGGCGCCACGGCCAGTTACGTGGTCGGTGAGGTCGGCGGATACCGGGTCGTCGCATGCGAGCACGACCCGTCGCTCTGCGCCGACGAGGGGATCGACGAGTGGGCTGCGGCGATCGTGGAACTCGGCGCGCGGGCCCGCGGCGACCGCCCCGTCGACGGACTACTCCTGACGGGGGCCGGCGATTCGCAGGAGCGCGCATCGATGCGGGACGCCGTGATCGCGGTTGCGTCCGTCGACACCGATGTTCGGATCGTCACCGGAGAAGAGATTGTCCGGGCACTCGCCACCAGCGTGGTCGATGTCGACGAAGTGCCGACGACAATGGCTGTGCCGCAGGCGAACTGGCTCGAACCCGCACTGCAGGGGTCGGATCGCGGGGACCGACGGAACGTGCGGCCCACGTTCCTCGCGGTGGCTGCGGTGCTGGCGGTGGTCGTCGGTGCCGTTCTCGTCTTCACACTTCAGAAGCCTGATGCCGGTACCGAAACGGTCCGCGCACTCGACGCGAGTGCGGCACCGGTCGCCCCGACGCTCACGCGGTCCGCGGTGCCGACGACCACCGCGGCCGACCCGAGCCTCGTGGTCGGCGGCCTTCGCGTGACGCTGCCGAGCGGGTGGAAGGAGCGGGCACCCGCCGCGTCGACCTCGTCGCCGCCCCGGCTGGAGTTGGTGCCCGTGGGTGGTGCCGACCGGCGAATCATCATCACGCAGAACTCGGTTCGAGAGGGTTCCGGATACGACGAGGTGGCGGCGACGCTCGCGTCGAAGATTGCGCAGCGCGGCCGGCCCGAACTGTTCGGCGAGCTCGAGCGCGACGTCGTGTTCGGGGGCCGGCCCGGCATCGCGTACAGCGAGTTCCCCGACGAGAGCTCCGTAGTGCGCTGGCACGTCCTCGTCGAACGGGACCTCCAGGTGAGCGTCGGCTGCCAGTTCCTGGCCGAGGAGTGGGAATCGATCGAGAGCGCATGCGAAGACGTCGTGCGGTCGCTGGTGATCGTCCGGTGACCGCGTTCTCTTCGCGGGAAAGTCTTCCACAGAGGTGGAACCGATTGGGCGGAAGACGCGTCCAATCATGTGTAGGGGTGAATTCGGGCAGTCCAGTGGGGGCCGCCGCACCGAGAGCAGAAGGAGTCACACATGGCGGGAGTTGTTACCGATGTCGGCCAGATGGAGGTCGCGGCCAATCACGTGCAGACGGTGAACAGCCAGCTGCAGGGCACGATCAACAGCCTCAAGGGCCGTTGCGAGGAGTCGTCTTCGGCATGGCAGGGTGGAGCGCAGACCGCGTTCATGAACCTGATGGCTCGGTACGGAGATGCGTCGCGCCGTATGCAGGAATCGCTGGACGAGATTGCGGTGAAGATCCGCGAGAACGGCAAGGGCTACGACGCCGCCGAGCAGGCCAACCAGGATGCGATCCATTCGGCCGGAGCCTCGGGTTCGCTCGACATCTGACGCCGGCACCGAGAACAGTTACGAAGCTCGAGGGGAGCACCGAATGTCTTCATTGAAGTACGGATTTGCCGAGTTGCAGGCGCTGGCGAGCGACATCAAGTCGAACGAAGCGAAGCTGCGCGAGACGCACGACGAGCTCAAGGGCTACGTCAACGGCCTGGTGGCGCAGTGGGAGAGCGGTGCGCGGGACAACTACCAGGCTGTGCAGGCCAAGTGGGACAGCTCTCACGAGGATCTGCTCCAGGTCCTGCAGACGATCGCGAAGGTCGTCCAGGACGGCGCCATCGACATGCAGACCGCGGAAGACCGGAACGCCACGGCCTGGCTCTGATCGTCACATGACACGTCGCGTGCCCCGGCAATCCACGGTTGCCGGGGCACTGTCGGCTTCGCCGTGTACGACGAGTGGGTCAGTCGGCGGGCGGTATCAGGCGGCTGAGGACGACGCTGCTCTTGGTCTGGAGGACGGCAGGCTCCGACCGCAGGTTTTCCAGCGTGCGTTCGAGGTGTGCGGTGTCGGTGGTCCGGACGCGGAGCAGGGCGTTGGCGTCGCCGGTGACGGTGTACGCCTCCTGAACCTCGGTGTGGCGGGACACGATCCGCGCGATCTCGACGGCCGACGTGCGACCGCTGCAGTACAACTCGACGAACACCTCGACACCCGGGCCGAGGGCTCGCGGATCGACCGCCGCATGGAATCCGGTGATCACTCCGGACTCGACCAGACGATCGACCCGGCGCTTCACGGCCGGTGCGGACAGCCCGACCTCGGCGCCGATCGTGGCGAAGCTTGACCGTGCGTTGCGCTCCAGTCGCGCAACGATCCGCCGATCGAGCCTGTCCAAGCGCAACGAATCGTCCATGTGATGGAACGCTAGCGCATTGATCAGGCCTTTTGGTGGGTGGATACTGATGTCACCGACACCGATCGAGGGGGAGTGGAGATGGGGCCCACCGCTGATATCGAGTCCGAGAGCCCGTACGAGGAGCCGGCGGTAGCGCCGGGCGACGCCGCTCGCGCCGTCCGCCACGCCCACCCACGGACTTATTTGATGTGCCCGCCGACGTATTTCGACGTCGTCTACGCCATCAACGACTGGATGCGCCCCGGTGAACCGGTGGACCGGGACCGTGCGATGTCGCAGTGGTCCGCACTTGCGGACACCTACCGGCGGCTCGGCCACGAGGTGCTGACGATCGACCCCGTCGAGGGGCTCCCGGACATGGTGTTCGTCACCGACAGCGGACTCGTCGTCGACGGGGTCGCTCTCGGCGCCCGGTACCGGACCGCCGAGCGACGCCCCGAGGCCGAACACGTGTTCCGGTGGTTTCGGGACAACGGGCTGGTCAGACCCACCCTGCCACGGTACGTCAACGAGGGGGAGGGCGACTTCCTCGTCGTCGGCGACGTGATCCTCGCAGGCACCGGGTTCCGGTCCGACCCACGGTCGCACGCCGAGGCGTCGGCACACCTCGGTCGTCCGGTGGTCACCCTGAACCTGGTGAATCCCCGCTACTACCACCTCAACACCGCACTGGGCGTGCTCGACGACAGCACCATCGCGTACCTGCCCGCCGCGTTCTCACGAGACAGTCGCGAGGTGCTCGAGCGGAGGTTCCCCGATGCGGTGATCGCCACCGAGACGGACACCGACTGGCTCGGACTCAACCTGGTCAGCGACGGTGCCAATGTGGTGCTGCCCGTACAGGCTTCGCACCTCGCGGGACAGCTGTCGGACCGCGGGTACGAACCCGTTCCGGTCGACTATTCGGAATTCCTCAAATCCGGTGGCGGAATCAAGTGCAGCACTTTGGAGCTCCGCGGGTTCCGCGGGATCCGGGACACGGAAAGTCAGGGGTGACCGCAATGTCGGACAGTGTCGTATCCGTGTCGGATGCCACGCGCGAGCAGCTGCGCAGGGCCGACGAGCACAGCGCCCACAACTACTCGCCGCTGCCGGTCGTGATCGAATCGGGCGCCGGCGCGTGGGTGAAGGGAATCGACGGCGTCGACTACCTGGACGTCCTCGCCGGATACTCGGCGCTCAACTTCGGCCACGCACATCCGGCGCTCGTCCGGGTCGCACGCGAACAACTCGGCCGGCTCACCCTGACCAGCCGCGCCTTCCAGCACGACCGTTTCGCTTCGTTCTGCGAGGACCTGAGCCGGCTGTGCCGCAAGGAAGCGGTGCTGCCCATGAACACGGGCGCCGAGGCCGTCGAGACCGCGCTGAAACTGGCCCGCAAGTGGGGCTATGACGTCAAGGGTGTGCCGCCCGGGCGCGCCGAGGTGGTCACGTTCGCCGGAAACTTTCACGGCCGCACCATCTCGATTGTCGGGTTCTCGTCCGATCCTGACGCGTACACGGGGTTCGGCCCGTACCCGGCAGGGTTCGCGTCCGTCGAATACGGGAATGCGGATGCGCTCGACGCCGCGATCACCGAGAACACGGTGGCCGTGCTCCTCGAGCCGATCCAGGGCGAGGCCGGAGTTCTGGTGCCGCCACCGGGCTACCTCGCGGCGGTGCGGGACATCTGTACCCGTCGCGGACTCCTGATGATCGCCGACGAGATCCAGAGCGGGCTCGGGCGGACCGGCGACACGTTCGCGTGCGACTTCGAGAACGTCACTCCCGACGTGTATGTGCTGGGCAAGGCGCTCGGCGGTGGCCTGATGCCGGTCTCCGCCGTCGTGGCCGACTGGCCGGTAATGGAGGTGATCGGCCCCGGGCAGCACGGCAGCACGTTCGGGGGCAACCCGCTCGCCTGCGCGGTGGGCAGCGCGGTAGTGGACCTGCTCGAGACCGGCGAATATCAGCAGCGAAGCCGTGAACTGGGCGCCTACCTGCACGACATGCTGTCGCAGTTGCCGCCCGAGCACGTGTCGGAGGTGCGTGGGCGCGGCCTGTGGGCCGGTGTGCAGCTGGCCGACGGCATGCCGGCCGCCCGCACGATCTGTGAAAGACTCCTGGCGCGCCGGGTCCTCGCGAAGGACGCGCACGAGGGCACGATCCGCATCGCCCCGCCGCTGGTGATCGAACGCGACGAGCTGACGTGGGCGGTCGAACAGCTCGCCGATGCGCTCGCCGAGTGAGTTTTGACCCTGGGGCGCCCTGGCCGGTATTGTTCTCCGTTGGCGTGCCGTGCGCCGCTGCGTCTCCGTGTCGCAGTGGCTGGCGGTTCTCGGGTCTCAACTGGCCGCCGGGAATCGCTCGACGATACGCAATGGCCAGCAGCGGATTGAACAAGACGAGGAAGTTCTGTGTCTACGTACACCCCGAAGGCCGGAGATGTGACCCGCACGTGGCACGTCATCGACGCCACTGACGTGGTGCTCGGCCGCCTTGCCGTCCAGGCAGCCAACTTGCTGCGCGGCAAGCACAAGCCCACCTTTGCACCGCACGTTGACGGCGGCGACTTCGTCGTCATCATCAACGCCGACAAGGTCGCGATCAGCGGCAACAAGCGCGAGGGCAAGTTCCTCTACCACCACTCCGGACACCCCGGTGGTCTGAAGTCCCGCTCCGTCGGTGAGGTTCTCGACAAGAACCCCGACCGCCTCGTGGAGAAGGCCGTCGTCGGCATGCTCCCCAAGAACAAGCTGGGTCGCGCCATCAGCAGCAAGCTGAAGGTCTACGCGGGCCCGAACCACCCCCACGCCGCGCAGCAGCCGGTGCCATTCGAGATCAAGCAGGTGGCCCAGTGACGGCGCCGGAGGAGCAGAACGTGTCCAACCCCGAAGAGATCACCGAGGTCGTCGAGGTCGCGGCGGACGAGTACGTGTCCGTCGAGGAGCCCGAGGTCGCCGAGGACATCGAGGCCGCTGCTGCGCCGCAGGCCCCGATCGTGATCGATCGCCCCATCCAGACCGTCGGTCGTCGTAAGGAAGCGGTTGTCCGCGTCCGTCTGACCCCCGGTTCGGGCGACTTCAAGCTCAACGGCCGCACCATCGAGGACTACTTCCCGAACAAGGTGCACCAGCAGCTGATCAAGGCTCCGCTGGTCACCGTCGAGCGCGCCGAGTCCTTCGACATCGTGGCACTGCTGCACGGTGGTGGACCGTCCGGACAGGCCGGCGCACTGCGTCTCGCCATCGCCCGCGCGCTCATCGAGGTCACCCCCGAGGACCGTCCGGCTCTCAAGAGCGCAGGCTTCCTCACGCGTGACGCCCGCGCCGTCGAGCGCAAGAAGTACGGCCTGAAGAAGGCCCGCAAGGCATCTCAGTACTCGAAGCGCTGATGTGTCGCCGAAGCCGCCCTCCGGGGTCGGCTTCGGCACCTGTTCTTCCCGAGAGCAGGCGTCCATCGTTACCGGACGCCTGCTCTCGTGCTTTATCCGAGATGTAATGGGTTTTCTAGGTGCGAGGGGTCTGGTCTATGGGTCGATTGTTCGGGACGGATGGGGTTCGCGGTCTCGCGAATACCGAGCTGACCGCCGAGTTGGCGTTGCAGGTGGCCTCCGCCGCCGCGACGGTGCTGGCGTCGCCGGGTTCGGGCGGACGAAAGACGGCTGTGGTCGGCCGTGACCCGAGAGCCAGCGGCGAAATGCTCGAGGCGGCGGTCGTCGCGGGCCTGACGTCTGCCGGCGTCGACGTCCTGAACGTCGGGGTACTGCCGACACCCGCGGTGGCCTTCCTGACCGCGGAGCTGGACGCCGCTCTCGGTGTCATGATCTCCGCCTCGCACAATCCGATGCCCGACAACGGCATCAAGATCTTCGCGGCAGGCGGCCACAAACTCGACGACGAGGTCGAAGACCGGATCGAGTCCGTCGCCACCGGGACCGCGACACGGCGGGCGCCGACCGGGGCCGGGATCGGACGTGTTCACACAGTGCCGGACGCCGCGGACCGGTACCTGCAGCACCTGACCACCGCGCTCCCGAACCGCCTCGACGGACTGACCGTGGTGGTCGACTGTGCGCACGGCGCGGCCTCGGACGTCGCCCCCGCCGCCTACCGGGCTGCCGGCGCCACCGTCGTCGCGATCAACGCCGAACCCGACGGACTCAACATCAACGAGAACTGCGGATCGACGCACCTCGAGGGCTTGCAGAAGGCCGTCGTCCGGCACGGCGCCGACCTGGGGCTCGCGCACGACGGGGATGCGGATCGATGCCTCGCCGTCGACGCCGGCGGTTCCCTCGTCGACGGCGACGCGATCATGACCGTGCTCGCCCTGGGCATGCGCGATGCGGGCGAACTGGTGGACGACACCCTCGTCGCGACCGTGATGAGCAATCTCGGCCTGCACATCGCCATGCGCGAGGCCGGGATCTCGCTGGTGACCACGGCTGTCGGTGATCGCTACGTCCTCGAGGGACTCCGGTCCGGCGGGTTCAGCCTGGGTGGCGAACAGTCCGGTCACGTCGTGTTTCCCGCCTTCGGCACCACCGGCGACGGAGTGCTGACGGGACTGCGGCTGATGGGCCGGATGGCGGAAACCGGGCAGCCGATCGCGGAACTCGCGTCGGCGATGACGACGCTTCCGCAGGTCCTGGTCAACGTGAAGGTCGCCGACAAGCGTGCCGTCGCCGCGTCCCCGGTCGTGCTCGACGCGGTGCTGGCCGCGGAACGCAGCCTCGGCGAGAACGGCCGGGTGCTGCTGCGGCCGTCCGGCACCGAGCAACTCGTGCGGGTGATGGTCGAGGCTTCCGATCTCGAAGTGGCTCGTAAACTCGCCGACGAACTGGCGGGCACCGTCGCCTCCGTGTGAGCGGACACAGCGCACCGATCGGCCGGGGAACCGATCGGTGCGCTGTCGCGTCTAATGCAGTAGGTCGCGAAGAGAGGGTGGGGCAATGGGCGAGGGACTCGAGGTGGACGTCGCGGTGGTGACGGACGCGGGCACCAGGCTGCTGCGGTCGGCGGAGGTCCTGAGGCAGCAGGCCGCCGAGACCGCCCGGCTGGAATTCGCCGGGGCGCAGGCGGGCCGGGACTACGCCGCGAAGGGCGATGCGGTGCGTGACGCCCTCGGCGTCGTCGGAGTCGCGCTCGCGCAGTGGGCCGCGGACGCGGACTCGTTCGGTCACGCGTTCCGGGCGGCCGCGGACCGCTACTCCGGAACGGACGCGAATGTGGCCGCCGACGTGAGCGGGGTGCAGTGGTGACCCCGGATCCCCGAACGCTGATCGAAGACCCGAACCTGAGCCGCGAATTCAAGGAGCAACTCCTCCAGGCGTGGGCCGCCTCCCGCGAGGAGGACCAGTCGTCGTGGCAGCCGTACTTCGACGAGTACGGACTCGGCAGACGTGACCGGACGCCGTCCGCCGACCAGCGGTACGCGGCACTGCTCGAGCACGGCAGCGACGCGCAGGCCGCCAACGCATCCCGCACCGCGCTGGGAGAGCACCTGCGCCCGGATGCCCTCAACGATCCCGAGGACATGCTCGATCTCGGCGCTCGTGGGCTCGAATTCTTCGAGTTGTTCCTCCCCGCCGCGAGAAGACTGGGATACGAATCCCTCGAACTCACCGACTACTACGCGCGGTTCGACGCCGAGCGGGGGATGCGCCTGCACGCGCTCGCCCGCGACGTCGACACCCTCGGACGCAGCGTCGACACGGCCCGCACGGAACTCGACGACAACGAGAAATGCGTCACCGCGGTGCGAACCGGGTGGAGCGGAATCGCCGCCGCGGCAGCGCTCGACGCCGCCGACCGCCGGAACGCCGAGGTCGCCGCCACCGTCGATCGGCTCCGAGACCTCGCCGAGGTGCTGTTCGAAGCGAACCTCACCCTGAGCGCCGCCGTGACGAACAAGGCGTACAAGGTGGTGTCGCTGCACCAGCCGACGGTCGGGGGATACAGCGCCGCGCAGATCGACGTCCTCGCGCAGATCTACGCCGAGGGCAGGGACGGCGACAATTCCGTCGCGAAGGATTGCATGGAAGACGCGTCCTACTGGTTTCCCGAACTCGCCGACGACGACTACCGCCACGTGAACGGCCTGTACAAGGACGGGGGCGCCGGCGCGCTCCGCCTGCTCGACCGCGACGATGTGGTGCGGCGGGCTGCCGGAATCACCAAGGACTGGCTCGACGCGAACTTCCGGCGCGTGTACGAGGAGAAGCAGCAGGAGTTCACCGCTGCCTGCGCGGACTGCGCCGAAGCGGTGCACGCCGCCTACGACGCCGTCGTCGCCGAGGCGCGGTCGATCGAGGTGCATCCCGGGTTCCGACCCGAGGACACACCGGCGCCGGCGCCGAGGGCACCCGAGGTGCCGAACACCGGCCCCGCCCCGGCCCCTGCCCCGGCAGTTACGCCGGGCCCTGCTCCCGCACCTGCTGCGCCGACCGGGCCCGTCGCGGCACCCGCGAACGACGGCCCCGCGTACGTCCCGCGTCGATCCGGTGGCGGCGACGCGACCACCGGTCCGGCGGCCGCCGCGCCTTCCGCGACCACCCCGGCGTCCGCCGCGCCTTCCGCGACCACCCCGGCGTCCGCCGCTCCTCCGATCGTCACATCGCCGATGACGGCGGCCCCTGTCGCACCGGTCCCGCCGGCGATGCCCGGCCTCGTCGGGATGCCCGCGATTCCCGGGTCGCTCGTGCCGGCGCCGGGCGTTGTCCCGGGCACGGGAACCGTCCCCGGCCTGGGGGACCTGGTGGGGCAGGGCCTGGCGGGCGGTCTGGCGGATCTGGGTTCTATCCTCCGCCCGCTGATCGCGGACACCGTCTCGGGCCTCACCGACAGAGCCGACGAGGACGAGAACCGCGACGAACTCGAAAATCCGCGTGCGGACGAAGACGAGTCGGCTCCCGGCACGTCGAAGGGCAAGAGTCTCGAACTGGACCTCGACGGACAGTCGTGGACGCTCGCCGTCGAGGCGAACGGTCAGGGTATCCATCTCGAGATGAGCGACGGACAGGGTGGGACAGCCAGATTCGGGGTCGAGATCGGCCCGGACGGCCTGCCACAGATCGTCGCCGACAACGCTGCCGGTGACGGAGACTCCGGCGATGGAGACTGCGCACCCGCCGAGCCCGACCCGGAATCGCAGGTCGACGGCGGAGCAGAGGACCCATCGGCGACGACGGCTGAAGCCGGTCCGGCGCCGGGCGGAGGTGCCGGGGACGTGCCGGACCACGAAGACACACCGGCCCCTGCGCCCGCCGGAGACGCCGCGACCGTCCCGCCGCCGCAGGCGGTGGCAATGCAGCCGGAGCCGGCCCCCGCGCCGCCCGACGAACCGGCCGAGCCGCAGGAACCGCGGTCTGCACCCGAACTCGCGACCGCTCCGGTCGCCGGACTCGACAGCGGCGCGGAACTGGCCGAGGCCGGTCCGCTGTGAGCCATCGCGCCGCCCAATTACGGGCATACCGGGCACAGATGCGCGCCGACCTGGAGATGTTCCGGGAGCGGATCGACGAACGCCGAGCCAGAGACGAGGCGGCCGTGGCGAACCGGGGGCGCACCGCGCCGACGACGGACCGGGGGCGCACCGCGCCCGTGGCGAACCGGGGGCGCACCGCGCCCGTGGCTGCGATGCCGCCGCCCCGCTCGAGCGCACTCGACGATGACGACGAGTACTACCGTCCCCGCAGCTGGCTGGTGTGACGGACGGCCTCAGATGTGCGGAAGCACGCCCTCGAAGCCAGCGTTGGTGTGCTCCTCGTGAGGATCGACGAGGGTGGTGTGGGGAAGTTCGGCGTCCGCCTTCGCGAACACGTCGTACTTCTTGTCCTCGGTGAGGTGGTAGAGCAGGAAGCCGGTCAGCAGTGCGCGGGTGATCTGCTGGGTCTTGCGTTCCGAACCGCCGATGCCGAGTGCGCCCAGCAGGCGGCGACCTTCGGTGAGCCCGGACTCCGAGGCGCCGTTGACGGCGCGCAGGACGTGCTCGCCGCCCCACGCCTCGGCCAGCGCCTTGGCGTTGCTGTTCATGGTGTCGATGTCGGCACCGGCCACGACGAGCCCCGGCGCTGTGATCTTGGACGCATACCTCTCGGCCTTCGGCGCGGTCGGCGCCGGGAACAGGGCTGCGACCGCGGCCACGTCCCGCTGGGCGGCGGCGAGCACGGCCGCACCCGCACCCATCCCGTGGCCTGCGAAGGCGACGCGGTCGGGCCCCACGCTGATCTGTCCCGGACCGAGCCGCACACCCACACAGATGTCGAGGGTGGCCCGCAGGTCGGTGGCGAGGCCCAGGTGCGAGGGCACCGGACCGCGTTCGCTGTTGGGAGCGGCGACGACGATTCCCCACGACGCCAGATGTTCGAGCGTCTTCCGGTAGTGGTCGGCACCTGCCATCCAGCTGTGCGCGAACGCGACGGCGGGCAGGTTGAAGCCTGATTCGGGCGTGTATACGACGCCCGGCTGTCCGGCGAGGGCGAGGTCACCGCGCAGCACGCGGTGCGGTCCCCGCTTGGACAGTTCACGGGCGAGGGTCTTCGGTTTCGGCGCCACGGAGAGAACGTTATCCGATTCGCGGGCCGGCGAGAGAGCCGATGCGGCCCACACTCCGACTTCGCGGCGTCGGCCGGTCCAAGTACCCTGATGAACCATGTGCGGAATCGTGGGATACGTCGGCCACCGGCAGGCTCTGACTGTTGTGGTGGAGGCTTTGCGGCGAATGGAATACCGCGGATACGACTCTGCCGGCATCGCTGTGCTGGACGGGCAGGGCGGGATGGCGGTCGAGCGGAAGGCGGGGCGTCTCGCGAATCTGGAGGCCGAACTCGACGAGGTCGGGGCCGAGCACTTCACCGGGAGCACGGGCATCGGCCACACCCGGTGGGCCACGCACGGCAGGCCCACCGACCGCAATGCGCACCCGCACCGCGATGCGGGGAACACGGTTGCCGTCGTCCACAACGGCATCATCGAGAACTTCGCCCCGCTGCGGGCCGAACTCGAGCACGACGGAATCGACTTCGCCAGCGACACCGACACCGAGGTCGCGGTGCACCTCGTCGCGCGGGCCTACGCCTCGGGCGAGACGGCAGGCGACTTCGTCGCGAGCGCGCTGAGCGTGCTGCGCCGGCTGGAAGGCGCGTTCACGCTCGTCTTCACGCACTCCGACCACCCGGACACCATCGTCGCGGCGCGCCGCTCGACACCCCTCGTCATCGGCGTCGGCGAGGGCGAGACGTTCCTCGGGTCCGACGTCGCGGCGTTCATCGAGCACACCCGCGACGCGGTCGAGCTGGGGCAGGACCAGGTCGTGGTGATCACCGCGGACGGGTACTCGATTCTGAACTTCGACGGGTCCGAGGCGCAGGGCCGCCCGTTCCGGATCGACTGGGACCTCGCCGCCGCCGAGAAGGGCGGTCACGACTACTTCATGCTCAAGGAGATCGAGGAGCAGCCGGCCGCGGTCGCCGATACTCTGCTCGGTCACTTCGCGGACGGGAAGATCGTTCTCGACGAGCAGCGACTGTCGGATCAGGAGCTGCGCGACGTCGACAAGGTCTTCGTCGTCGCGTGCGGCAGCGCCTACCACTCGGGGCTGCTCGCGAAGTACGCCATCGAGCACTGGACGCGGTTGCCCGTCGAGGTCGAGCTGGCCAGCGAATTCCGCTACCGCGACCCGGTCCTGGACCGGTCGACGCTGGTCGTGGCCATCTCGCAGTCCGGTGAGACGGCCGACACCCTCGAGGCGGTGCGCCACGCGAAGGATCAGAAGGCGCGGGTGCTCGCGGTGTGCAACACGAATGGCGCCCAGATTCCCCGCGAGGCCGACGCCGTTCTCTACACCCGGGCCGGTCCGGAGATCGGTGTCGCGTCGACCAAGGCGTTCCTCGCGCAGGTCACCGCGAACTACCTGGTCGGCCTGGCTCTGGCGCAGGCCCGCGGCACCAAGTATCCGGACGAGGTGGCTCGCGAGTACGCCGACCTCGAGGCGATGCCCGATCTGGTGAGCCGGGTGCTCGAGACGGTCGAACCGGTGCGGGCGCTGGCGCGGGAGCTGGCGTCGTCGTCGACGGTGCTGTTCCTGGGCCGGCACGTGGGCTACCCCGTGGCGCTCGAGGGGGCGCTCAAGCTCAAGGAGCTGGCGTACATGCACGCCGAGGGCTTCGCGGCCGGCGAACTCAAGCACGGGCCGATCGCGTTGATCGAGGACGGGTTGCCGGTGATCGTGGTGATGCCGTCGCCGAAGGGGCGTGCGGTGCTGCACTCGAAGCTGCTCAGCAACATCCGGGAGATCCAGGCCCGCGGTGCGCGGACCGTCGTGATCGCGGAGGAAGGCGACGAGGCCGTGCGTCCGTTCGCCGACCACCTGATCGAGATCCCGGCGGCGCCGACACTGCTGCAGCCGCTGCTGTCGACGGTGCCGTTGCAGGTCTTCGCGGCGGAGGTCGCGCAGACCCGGGGCTACGACGTCGACAAGCCGCGTAACCTCGCCAAGTCCGTCACCGTCGAATAGCAGCGACGCGAGGGGCGCGGCCGGGCCGCGCCCCTACGGGGTCACGATGACGGTGCCCGTCATGTCCGGGTGCAGCGAACACGTGTACTCGTAGGTTCCCGGTTCGGTGAACGTGTACGTGAACGTGCCGGTCTGCATCAGCCGGCTCCGCAGCACGCTCTTGGCGGCGCCGATACCGACCACGTCGTGGGTGACGCCCCGATCGTCGAAATTCCAGGTGACGGTGTCGCCGGCCCGGACGGTGATCGTCGAGGGCGCATAGGCCATGTTCGCGACCTGCACGACGGGACCGGTCGGTGCCTCGGGCGCCTCGTCGGCGGGCGCAGCGCACCCGGACACGACGGCCGTCATCGAAATGCTCGCGGCGAGAGCCACTCCGGCGATCCACGACGTTCCACGAACACGCATGACGTCGAGCGTAGTCTGACCCCGATACCGACCCTTCACTGCACAGCGGCCGGCGGTGACGCCGGCACGACGAGGAGTTCCTATGCGGGGCTACTACACCGCTGACGAGGTTCGATCCGCGGAGGCGCCGTTGCTGGCATCTCTTCCCGACGGCGCGCTGATGCGACGGGCAGCACACGGGCTGGCCACGGTGGTGGCGGCGGAACTGCGTGCGCGGACCGGGGGAGTCGCCGGCCGCACGATCACGGTGCTGGTGGGGTCCGGTGACAACGGGGGCGACGCGCTGTGGGCGGGGGCGATGCTGCGGAAGCGTGGTGTCGCCGCCACCGCGGTCCTGCTGAAACCGGAGAAGGCACACGCGGCCGGGCTGGCGGCGTTCACCGCGGCCGGCGGCCGGGTGGCCGCCCCTTCCGACGACTCCGGCCTGCCCGATCTAGTCATCGACGGGATCGTCGGAATCTCCGGCCGGGGACCGTTGCGCCCCGATGCTGCCGCGGTGGTCGACCGGATCGAGGCGCCGATCGTGTCGGCGGACCTGCCGAGTGGCGTGGACCCGGACACGGGCGCTGTCGATGGGCCCGCCGTGCGAGCCGCGGTCACCGTGGCATTCGGCGCCCTCAAACCGGTCCACGCGCTGGGCGCGGCGCAGTGTGGCCGAGTCGAGCTGGTGCGCATCGGCCTGTCGCTCGGCGAAGCCGGAATCACCGCTCTGGACGCCGCCGATGTGGGCGCGGCGTGGCCGGTGCCGGGAGCCGAGGACGACAAGTACTCGCAGGGCGTGGTGGGAGTCGTCGCGGGCAGCGCCGGCTACCCCGGTGCCGGTGTCCTGTGCACGGGAGCAGCCGTCACGGCCACGTCGGGGCTCGTCCGCTATGCCGGGCCCTGCACGCGGGAGGTGCTCGTGCACGCGCCGGAGGTGATCGCGACCGCCGATCTCGCGGCGGCCGGCCGCGTCCAGTCGTGGGTGGTCGGGCCGGGCATGGGCACCGACGACGCCGCGCGCCGGACGTTGCGGACGGTGCTGGGCGCCGACGTTCCCGTACTGGTCGACGCGGACGGACTGACCCTGCTCGCCGAGGACCCGGACCTGGTGCGCTCGCGGACGGCGGCGACGCTGCTGACACCGCACGCCGGGGAGTTCGCCCGGCTGACGGGGAAGGACCCGGGACCGGACCGCGTGGCGTCGGCGCGCGCGCTCGCCGCCGACTGGAACGCGCACGTGCTGCTGAAGGGGCGGGCCACGGTGATCGCCGGACCGGGCGGCCGGGTGTTCGTCAACGAGGCGGGCGGTTCGTGGTCCGCCACGGCGGGGGCGGGCGACGTACTCGCCGGAATCATCGGGGCACTCATGGCCTCCGGTCTCGAGCCGGATCGTGCCGCCGCGGTGGGTGCGCGCGCTCACTCGCTGGCCGCGAACCTGGCGGCCCGAGGCGGCGGCGCCGACCTCTCGGCAGGGCGCGGAACAGCACCGATCTCCGCGGGGACCCTGCTCGCCCATCTCCGGGAGTCGATCAGAGTTCTCCGTGCGGGGGTGTCACCCGAGGAAATGCCGGCCACCTCGTGAATGGCAGGATCGAGCATATGACGCTTGCTGAAGCAGTACCGGCGGACGACCACGGACACAGCGAGCCTGCAGCTCCCGCGCAGGCGGCGGCACCGCAGGCCGAGGCAGTGGTGGATCTGGATGCGATTGCGCACAACGTCCGGATCCTGCGGGACAGCGCCCGGGGCGCGGCGATGATGGCCGTCGTGAAGGCGGACGGCTACAACCACGGCGCGGTAGCCGTGGCCCGCGCGGCGCTGGCCGCGGGAGCGTCGGAACTGGGTGTGACGACGGTGTCGGAGGCTCTCACGCTGCGCCGGGCGGGCATCGACGCGCCCGTCCTCGCGTGGCTGCACACCGTCGATGCCGATTTCGCCCCCGCGATCGCGGCCGACGTCGAACTCGGCGTCTCCTCGCCCCGCCACCTCGCCGCGGTGGTGGCTGCGGCGCGGCGCGTCGGCACCCCGGCGATCGTCACGATGAAGGTCGACACCGGCCTGAACCGCAACGGGGTGGCGCCCGACGAACTGGCGCAGGTCCTCGTCGACCTGGCGCGCGCGCAGGCCGAGGGCTCGGTGCGGCTGCGCGGCATCTTCTCGCATCTGGCCCACGCCGACGAACCGCATCACGCCTGGATCGACTCCCAGCGGGATCGGCTGGTCGACGCGATCGCGGACGCCAAGCGTCACGGACTGGTCCCCGAAGTGGTGCACCTGTCCAATTCCGCGGCCACCCTGACCCGCCCCGACCTGCGGTTTGACATGGTTCGCCCGGGAATCGCGATATATGGGTTGTCGCCAGTACCCGAACTCGGGCAGTTCGGGTTGCGACCGGCGATGACACTGCGATCGAGGGTGGCCCTGGTGAAGAAGGTGGCGGCAGGTGAAGGCGTGTCCTACGGGCATCAGTGGGTGGCGCCCCGGGACACGACGGTGGCGTTGCTGCCGCTGGGGTACGCCGACGGGCTCCCGCGTTCGCTGAGCGGCCGATTCGAGGTCCAGCTGGGTGCCGAGCGACGTCCGGGGATCGGGCGTGTCTGCATGGACCAGGTGGTCGTCGATCTCGGACCGGACGGCGGGGGAGTCCGGGAGGGAGACACCGCGGTGTTCTTCGGCAACGGGGACCTCGGCGAGCCGATCGCACAGGAATGGGCCGACAAGCTCGACACCATCCACTACGAGGTGGTGACGGGGGTGCGCGGACGCACGGTGCGCACCTACGTCGGTGGGACGGGCACGTAGGCCATGGGTGTGTCGAAGCGGTTGGGACTCGTCGGCGGTGTGCTGAGCGCGCTGGCGCTCGGCTCGGTGGCCGGAGTCAACGCGGTGCGCAGCGCGGCGCGGCCCGGCCGCGAGATCTACGGCGACGAGGACTTCACCCTGATGTCGCGGGACCGGCGCAGTGTGGTGGTCGCCGAGGACGGCGTCGCGCTCGCCGTCCGCGAGGTGGGCCCGGAGAACGCCCCGGTGACGGCGGTGTTCGTGCACGGGTACTGCCTGGACATGACGTCGTGGCACTTCCAGCGCCGTCAGCTCGCCGAGCGGTGGGGCGACGACGTGCGGATGGTGTTCTACGACCAACGCGGGCACGGCGATTCGGGTGTGCCGTCCGCGGCGAGCTGCACCATCG
Source organism: Rhodococcus opacus B4 (assembly GCF_000010805.1). Lineage (NCBI taxonomy): Bacteria > Bacillati > Actinomycetota > Actinomycetes > Mycobacteriales > Nocardiaceae > Rhodococcus > Rhodococcus opacus. The sequence continues at coordinate 6,845,096 of NC_012522.1, forward strand.
CTCAGCTGGGCGCCGATCTCGCGACCGTCGTCGAGGCGAAGGCACCCACCGGACCGGTTGTGCTCGTGGGGCATTCGATGGGCGGGATGACGGTGCTCGCCTTCGCCGGGCAGCGGCCCGAGCTGGTGGCGGCCCGGGTGATCGGTGCAGGCCTGGTGGCCACGGCCGCGGCCGGGCTCAGCGAGACCGGGTTGACGCGGAACCTGCAGAACCCGGTCATCGACGGGTTCCGGCTCGCCGTCCGGACCTCGCCCGAACTCGTCCAGCACGCGCGCGGCGCGGCCCGCGTCCTGATCACTCCCATCCTGCGGGCGGCGTCGTACGGCACGGACGTGAGTCCGCGGCTGCACAGGTTCTCCGACTCCATGCTGGACCGGACGTCGGTCGTCACCATCGTGAACTTCCTGCGCACGCTCGAATTGCACGACGAGTCCGCGTCACTCGAGGCGCTCGACCACACCCCGTCCGTCGTGGTGTGCGGCGACAGCGACATGACCATCCCGTTCGGCAGCTCCCGGAAACTGGCGGCGGATCTGCCGGAGTCCGAGCTGGTGCGGGTGCGCGGCGCCGGTCACCTGGTGCAGCTCGAATTCCCGTCCGTGGTGTCGGACGCGATCGACCGGTTGTTGCATCGTGGCCTGGCCACCTTCGAATCGCGTGAGCAGTCCGATGTCGGCTGAGGAGGGAGTACTGCCCGTGAGCGGGACCGTGGTGCTGGCGACGGCGGAGGACACCGAGGAGTTCGGGCGGACCCTTGCCCGGGGACTCGTCGCCGGCGATCTCGTGGTGCTCGACGGCCCACTCGGCGCGGGGAAGACCGCACTGACGAAGGGAATCGGGGCCGGGCTCGGTGTGCAGGGTCGAGTGACTTCGCCCACATTCGTGATCGCGCGGGAGCACCGGGCGGGGACTCGGCCGGGTGGGGGTGCGCCGGTCGGGATGGTGCACGTGGACGCGTACCGACTGGGCGGAAGCGGTCCGCACGCGCTGGACGAACTCGACGCACTCGACCTCGACACCGACCTGGCCGCAGCCGTTGTCGTCGTCGAATGGGGCGAGGGCATCGTCGAGCAGCTGGCCGATCGTCACCTGCGGGTACGCCTGCGCCGCGAACCGGAGTCGGATGTCCGCACGGCCCACTGGGAGTGGATTTCCTAAACGGGTCGGGTGTCGGGAGCGGTTCTGACGTGCGAGTACCCTCAGTTACCGTGCTTGTTCTCGCCATCGACACGTCCACGCCTGCCGTGACCGCCGGAGTCGTCCGGGTTTCGGCCGATTCCGCATCGGTGGAGGCGGTCGACACGCTCGCGGTGCGGGTGACGGTCAACCCGCGCGCGCACGCGGAGGTACTCACCCCGCACATCCTGGAGTGCCTCACCGAGGCCGGGCACGTCCCCGCGGACCTCGACGCGGTGGTCGTCGGGGCCGGGCCGGGCCCGTTCACGGGACTGCGTGTGGGGATGGCCACGGCCGCCGCGTTCGCCGACGCCCTCGGTATTCCGGTCCACGGGGTGTGCAGCCTCGACGCCATCGCGGCGCAGGTGGACGGTGACCGGAATCTGCTCGTCGTCACGGACGCACGGCGGCGCGAGGTGTACTGGGCGCGCTATTCGGCGGGAGTCCGGGTGGAGGGACCCGCGGTGGTGAAGCCGCGCGAACTCGAACCCATGCCGTCCGAGGTGGTGGCGGGGTCTCCGTCACACGTCGACTTCTTCGATCTGCCGGTCGAACCGGTGGAAACACCCTCGCCCGCAGGGCTGGCCGCGGTGGCCGCGGAGGCGCTGTTCGGCAGTGCGGCCCCGGCGGCGCTCGTCCCGCTCTACCTGCGACGCCCGGATGCGGTGGAACTGGCGGACCGGAAGAAATGACTTTCCGCATCGAACCGATGGCGGCGGCCGACGCCGAACGGTGCGCGGAGCTCGAGACCCTCCTCTTCGCCGGTGACGGGCCCTGGAGCGCACACGCGTTCAGGGCGGAACTCGCCGCCCCGCACGTGCACTACACCGTGGCGCGGGACGAGGACACCGGTCACGTCGTCGGGTACGCCGGAATCGCCCTGCTGGGCAGCGGTTCGCACCCCGAATCCGAGATACACACGATCGGAACCGACCCGGCGTGCCAGCGGCGGGGGATCGGCGGGGCCCTCCTCGGCGAACTCCTGCGCGTGGCCGACACCCGGGGCGGCCCCGTGTTTCTCGAGGTGCGCACCGACAACGAGGCGGCGATCGCCCTGTACCGACGTGAAGGATTCGAGATCGTGGGAACCCGTAGAAAGTACTACCAACCGAGCGGTGCGGACGCGTTCACGATGCGTCGCCCCGGATCGGGTGAGGAGCCGGTGCAATGATCGTCATGGGGATCGAAAGCTCTTGTGACGAGACCGGAGTCGGCATCGTCCGGTGGAACGGCGACGGAACCTGCGAGCTCCTCGCGGACGAGGTCGCTTCCAGCGTCGACCAGCACGCACGCTACGGCGGGGTGGTGCCCGAGGTCGCGTCCCGCGCGCACCTGGAGGCGATCGTCCCGACGATGCGGCGGGCCCTCGCCGCCGCCGGGATCGTCAAACCGGACGCGCTCGCCGTCACCATCGGCCCCGGTCTGGCCGGGGCCCTGCTCGTCGGCGTCGCGGCCGCGAAAGCGTATGCGGCGGCATGGGACGTGCCGTTCTACGCGGTGAACCACCTCGGCGGGCACGTCTCGGTCGACACCCTCGAGCACGGTCCGATGCCGCCCTGCGTGGCGCTGCTCGTCTCCGGTGGACACACCCACCTCCTGCACGTCGAGGACCTCGCGAAGCCCATCGTCGAACTGGGCACCACCGTGGACGACGCCGCCGGCGAAGCCTTCGACAAGGTGGCCCGCCTGCTCGGACTCGGATTCCCCGGCGGCCCCGCCCTCGACGCCGCGGCGCAGGACGGCGACCGGAACGCGATTTCCTTCCCGCGCGGCATGACCGGACCCCGGGACGCACGGCACGACTTCTCGTTCTCCGGCCTCAAGACGGCCGTCGCGCGGTACGTCGAATCGAAGGAGCGGGCCGGGGAGGCGTGCTCGGTCCCGGACATAGCCGCGAGCTTCCAGGAGGCCGTGGCCGACGTGCTGACGATGAAAGCAGTGCGCGCCGCCCGCGACGTCGGCGTGGACACCCTGGTGCTCGGTGGCGGCGCCACCGCCAACTCACGCATCCGCGCGCTCGCCGAGGAACGCTGCGCCGAAGCCGGTTTGACCCTGCGAGTCCCGAAACCTCGGCTGTGCACCGACAACGGAGTGATGATCGCCTCGCTCGGCGCGCATCTGATCGCCGGCGGCGCCGCGCCGTCCCTGCTGACCGTGGCCAGCGATCCCGGACTGTCGGTGGCGACGAGTCAGGTGTTCAGCTGACCGGAATGGTGACGGTCTGCGTGGCAGGGGGAGTCAGCGCCGCACCGGGCTGAGCGCCGCTCGGCTGCGCCCCGGCGGGAGCGCTCGGAGCAACCGTGCCCGGCGCCGGGATCATCGGGAAGAGCCCTTCGGGTGCGGTGGGCGCGACGGACTCCGCGGGCGCAGGAGGTGCCGCAGGCGCTGGGGGTGCCGCAGGCGCAGGGGATTCGGTGGGTTCCCCGGTCGGCGGCGGTGCCACTGCGGGACCGCCGGGTGCGGGCGCGACGGGGCTGGGTTCGTTCGGCGTCGACTCCCCGGGAACTTGCGGCCACAGCGGCGGAATCGCGGGCCACTCGATGTGCGGCCACGATGGCTGCGGCGCCTCGGTTCCGGGCAGCGCCGGACGTGCGGGAGTCGTGGGAGTCGGCGGGGGGGTGGTGGTGCGCGGGGCCGTCGTCTCGGTCGTCGAATCGGGCACCTGAACGGGAGTCGGATCCGTCTGCGGCTCCGACGTGGGCGGGGCGACCTGATGCGGGTAGTACTCCGACGTCGGCGTCGGATCATAGGACGGGATCCGCGTGGCGGGAGGCTCGTCCGTCGTCGTGGTCGCGACCTGCTCGGTGGTCTGGAACATGTCGGTCCCCGCGGGGGAGACGTTGGGATCCGGTGCGGGCGCGAGTTCCTTGACGCCGTAACCGAGAACGAGGCCGCCGACCACGAGCGCGCCGACGAGAGCCCCTGACACCTTCGCGGCCGAACCGGGACGGTTCGACTCGGTGGCCGGGTAGTCGCGGATGGCCGAGGACACGGCGAGCAGCGCTGCGCCCTTCGCGGTCGCCGTGTCGGGTTCGGGCACCGCGATGACCCGTGCGGTGAAGGCTTCGGTGACGGCGGCGGTGATCGCGGGAACGTTCGCGCCGCCGCCGACCAGCGCCAAGGATTCCGGTCGGCGCGGAGAGTCGGCGATCGTGGCACGGATGAACTCGACCGCGACCCGAACGGTCGGTGCGGCGATCTCGTCGAACCCGGTGCGGCTGATCTCGATCGGCCGGATGCCCTGCAGATCGATGTCGACGTGCGCCTTCGGCTCCGACGACAACTGCTCCTTGGCGACGCGGCACCGCGCCGAGAGCAGATCCCGGTCCAGGTGCCGCAGGGGATGCGGAGTGGAGAGGCGGCCGACGACGTGGTGGAATATCAGGTCGTCGATACCGGTGCCGCTCACGTGGCTCGTGCGGTCGGCGTGCAGGACGGTGCCGTCCACCTGATCGACGACGGCGACGGACAACCCTGACTCGCCGAAATCGACGATCGCGACGGTGGCATGCTGAGCGACTTCGCCGGTGTGCCGCAGGTAGGTGAGGGTGGCCGCGGTCTCGGGCACGAGGTGCACGCGATGGCGCTGCCTGCTGACGGCGCTGCGGATCGAGTGAGCCTGCTCCTGCGTGCGGTACGCGACGGCGAACGCGTCCGGCGTAGTGGGATCGGCGGGAACCTGGGTGGTCATCAGCGAGATCGACGAGCGAACCAGGTCACCGAGGTCGGTGTGAGCCTGATCGGCGGACAGGTAACGGAACTCGACGTTCTGCGCACCGTTCGAGGCGGTGGTGACGAGCGCGGAACTCACACCTGCCGCGCCGGTCGACATCCCCAGGGACGTACCCATCACACACCCCCTCACGTTTTCGACGCGTGACCTGCTGTCTCTGCCGGAACGCCCCGTTCAGCGGGAATTCCCTGCCCGTTGAATCGGCGACTGTTATCTGAACGTTACAGAAAACAAACGGATTTCGCTCCCGGCTTCCGGCCACCGAAGACGAAGATGGCGCTCGATATCCGGTCTCACCTGCACAGTTGTCCGAAGGAATCTCATGCGACGCGCCAGCGATTTTCGCAACCTCACGAGAAGCGAGCGCCGCCGCCTCCTGCTGCGCGCATTCGTGCGCCCACTGGGCACCGTCATCCTGTGCGTGGTGCTCTACTTCATCCTGCCGTGGACCTCGCTCGGGGACGTGTCCGCGCTGCTCTTCCTGGTGGGTGGCCTGCTGGTCGTCGGCCTGGCGTCCGTCTGGCAGATCCGCCGGATCTTCCGATCCGACGTGCCTGCGCTCCAGGCGATCGAGGCGCTCGCCCTGATCCTGCCGCTGTATCTGCTCGGGTTCGCGGCAGGATATTGCCTGATGTCCGAAAGTGATCCGGGTTACTTCACCGAACCCCTCACACGCATGGGCGCGCTGTACTTCTCGCTCACCGTGTTCTCCACCGTCGGGTTCGGCGACATCGCCGCGACGACCGACCCGTCGCGAGCCGTCGTCAGTGTGCAGATCATCGGAAACCTGATCCTGCTCGGCGTGGGGATACGGTCGATCGTCGCGGCGGTCGACTGGGCTCGTAAGCGGCGGACCTAGCGACCCGACGCCAGCACCAGTTCGACGTTCCGGTCGACTGTCCCGCCGCCCAGGTCGGGGTCGGCGTGAATGTCGTTGAACGACAATTCCCGGTACAGCGATGCCAGCCCGAGCGGCGAGAGGTCGGTGTGGTCCACGGCGTACGGGCTGTCGGCCTCGAACAGCGTCGTGAGCAGCGACACGGTTCCGTCGACGTTGTCGACCACCTCGATGATCCGTCCGTGCTGGGGGAAGTCGATGTGCGAGGCCGTGTTGATCTCCCAGAACGACTGTTCCGGAGTGGATCCGGGCCACGGGGTGATCCGGTTCTCGTGGGTGTGTCCGTTCACCCAGGCGAGGACGTTCGGGAATCGGTGCAGCAGGTCCACCAGTCGCGAACCGCGGATCCGGGGTTCCGCCGGTGCGGCGGGGTCGGGGACGACGTTGTCCATGCTGCCGCTGGTGTGGTGGCTGAACAGGACGAACCAGGTGTCGCTGCGTGCCTGGGACACGGGGTTGCCCGCCGGGTCGTAGTACCGGCTGCTGCCGGCCGCCAGGGTGTCCTCGATCCACCGGAACTGCGCCGCGCCGAGCGAGCCGTCGACGAACCCCGCCCGGTTGGTGGAATCCATGCTGATTCCGACGACGCCGGGTGCGATCTCGAACGAGTAGTAGCCGATTCCGGTCTCACCGGCGTCGGGTGCGAAGCCGTGACCGGCCGGTCCGGGTCCGGTGTTGGCCGGGTCCAGGTGCGCGGCGATGAACTGGCGGGGCGTGAACGGTGCCCGCGCGGGGTCGGGCGTGACGACCCGCGGTGGTGTGGTGAACGCGGACAGCGCGCCGGGAATGGCGCCGGGGTCGAACTTGGTGGCGATGTCGACGGTCTTCGCCTGCTCCGGCGACCCGGGGACCTCGAATTTCAGCGAACCGGTGTACATGGCTTCGAGCGGAGGGATGCCGCTCGGGACGGTGCCCTCCACCGAGTCGTCGTGGTTGCCGAAGACGCAGTACCAGGGGGTGTTCAGGCCGGGGCTCGTGACGGGGGCGATCGCCGCGCCGAGCAGGCCGGGGATCTCGGGGAATCCGGCCTTCTTGTACATGTCCTGGATGGAGGACTCCGGGTTCCAGTACAGGTCCGCCCCGGAGTTCTGCACGCCTTCGTAGCGGTCGGGGGCGCCCGTGTTGGGGACGATGGTGCCGCCGTTGAGTGCGGTGAGGAACCAGCCGAGTTCGGCGAACTCCTTGTTGTCGGTGTTGTCGCCGGTACTCACGACCGCATCGAACGCGCGCTGGGTGTGCGGGCCCGACGCGAGGGCGTTGACGCGGGCGACCAGGGCGACGAGACCCTGCGCGGTGAGCGTCTCGTGCGGGCGGAACGCGGAACCGGTGAAGGGGTGTACGTATTCGAAGCGCATCGGGGACTGGGCGTCGACCAGGTGGACGTCGGTGAGCTGGACGAGCGAGGCGAGCGCGGTGCGCCGGTCCTCGCGCCCGCTGCGGGCCTCGGCGAGTTCGGTGCGGACGATCGTCGGCCACCCCGGTCCCGCGCCGAGTCTGCGGTAGCCCGAGCTTCCGAGGGGGACGGCCACCGCTTCGAGGGTGGTGCCGGCCCCTGAGGTCGGGAGCGGGGCCGCGCCCGCGTACTGCAACCCCCACGGACGTGCTCCGAACCCGACCGTCCCGATCGCCCCGAGCCCGGCAAACGTCAGGAATTTACGCCGATTCATGTCAGACACCAGAGGAACCTTAGGTGACGACCCCTGAGACAGGACGATATTCGGCGCGCCGCGATCCACCACCCCCTTCTCCTTGAGGGTTGGCACTCTCACGTATAGAGTGCCAAGTGGCGCCGATCGAGCTCCGGCACCCGCGACGACGGGGCTGTGTGAAGTGCCGTAAACGGAACACTCAAACAGGAGTCCGGAGAAGTCTCCGGATCCGCATACCCCAAAGTGGAGGGCTCATCGTGGCGAGCGTCAACATCAAGCCGCTCGAGGACAAGATCCTCGTCCAGGCCAACGAGGCTGAGACGACGACTGCCTCCGGCCTGGTCATTCCCGACACGGCCAAGGAGAAGCCCCAGGAGGGCACTGTCGTCGCAGTCGGCGAAGGCCGCGTCAACGAGCAGGGCAACCGCATCCCGGTCGACGTCAAGGAGGGTGACACGGTCATCTACTCCAAGTACGGCGGAACCGAGATCAAGTACGCCGGCCAGGAGTACCTGATCCTGTCGGCACGCGACGTGCTGGCTGTCGTCTCCAAGTAAGCCATACGTGATCCGCCCCGGAGTCCCCACAGGATCCCGGGGCGGAGTGCGTTCACGCGCGTAACCCTGAGATCCAGGAGAAGACAGAACACATGTCCAAGCAGATTGAGTTCAACGAGATCGCACGCCGGTCTCTCGAGCGTGGAGTCGACAAGCTTGCCGACGCGGTCAAGGTGACCTTGGGTCCGCGTGGCCGCCACGTAGTGCTGGCGAAGGCCTTCGGCGGCCCGACCGTCACCAACGACGGCGTCAGCATCGCCCGGGAAATCGAGCTCGAGGACCCGTTCGAGAACCTCGGTGCGCAGCTCGTCAAGAGTGTCGCCACCAAGACCAACGACGTCGCAGGCGACGGCACCACCACCGCGACCGTGCTGGCCCAGGCCATCGTGCGGGGCGGTCTGAAGAACATCGCCGCGGGTGCGAACCCGATGGCACTCGGCATCGGCATCAACGCCGCCGCCGACAAGGTCGTCGAGGCACTGCTCGCCGTCGCGAAGCCGGTGGAGGGCAAGAACTCCATCGCCCAGGTCGCGACCGTCTCCTCGCGTGACGAGGAGATCGGCGAGATGGTCGGAGAGGCGCTCACCCGCGTCGGCACCGACGGTGTCGTGACGGTGGAGGAATCCTCGACCCTGGCGACCGAACTCGTGATCACCGAGGGCGTCCAGTTCGACAAGGGCTACCTGTCGCCGTACTTCGTCACGGACCTCGACGCGCAGAAGGCCGTGTACGAGGACGCACTCGTGCTGCTGTACCGCGAGAAGATCACGTCGCTGCCCGACTTCCTGCCGCTGCTGGAGAAGGTTGCCGAGAGCGGCAAGCCCCTCCTCATCATCGCGGAGGACGTCGAGGGCGAGGTTCTCTCGACGCTCGTCGTCAACTCCATCCGGAAGACCATCAAGGCCGTCGCCGTCAAGGCGCCGTTCTTCGGTGACCGCCGGAAGGCGTTCCTCGACGACCTCGCCGTCGTCACCGGTGGCACGGTCATCAACTCCGACGTCGGCCTCACGCTGAAGGACGCCGGACTGGACCTGCTCGGCAGCGCCCGCCGCGTCGTGGTCAGCAAGGACGAGACCACGATCGTCGACGGCGCCGGAACCGACGACGACATCAAGGGCCGCGTCGCGCAGTTGCGCCGCGAGATCGAGAACACCGACTCCGACTGGGATCGCGAGAAGCTCGAAGAGCGTCTGGCGAAGCTGGCCGGCGGCGTCGCCGTCATCCGGGTCGGCGCAGCCACGGAGACGGACCTCAAGGAGCGCAAGTTCCGTGTCGAGGACGCCGTCAACGCCGCGAAGGCCGCGGTCGCCGAGGGCATCGTCCCCGGTGGCGGTTCCGCCCTCGTCCAGGCGAGCACCGAACTGGCCGACAACCTCGGTCTGACCGGCGACGAGGCCACGGGCGTCAAGGTCGTGCGCGAAGCCCTGCAGGCGCCGCTGTTCTGGATCGCCAGCAACGCAGGCCTCGACGGGTCCGTCGTCACCAGCAAGGTTGCCGAGCAGCCCAAGGGGCACGGTTTCAACGCGGCGACCCTCACCTACGGCGACCTGCTCGCCGACGGCGTCGTCGACCCGGTGAAGGTCACCCGCTCCGCGGTCGTCAACGCGGCCTCGGTGGCGCGGATGATCCTCACCACCGAGAGCGCCGTCGTCGACAAGCCGGCGGAAGAGGAAGAGGCTCAGACCGGTCACGGGCACAGCCACTAGGTTCTGCCACACGGCCGGTCGGACTTCCGACCGTTCAGCGAAGAAACCCCCGTGCGGATCACCGCGCGGGGGTTTCTTCTGTCCGGGCTGCGCCGGATCAGCTCAGTTGCAGCACCGCGAACGGCTCCGACGTCGGCTGCGGTGACCCGCCGGGCGGCTCGACGGTGACGGCCAGCTTCGACATCGACCCGACGTCGTCGAGGACGACGGGCGTGTTCGACAGCACGTCCGAAGGGGACATGATTCCGGCCGGCACCGGCGCGTCGCCCGATTCGGGCATCAACCACAGCTGGTACACGGTGTCGGCGCTGGGCGGGGCGACACCGTCCAGCACGAAGACCACGGCGTCCTGCGACTTCGAGTAGCTGGCGGTCGCCGACCCACCCGCCGTGATCTCGCTCGTCGACGAATGCATGTCGGCGGCATCGAGCACCTGCTCCGCGACGGTGGGTGACGGGCCTTCCGTGAGCTGCCGGACGATCACCGTGCCGCCGGCGAGCACGCCGACCGCTGCGGCAGCGGCGACGGCGATCTGCCAGCGCCGCCTACGGGAGCGGCGCGCGGCGAGCGAGGTCGGCGCGGGCGCCGAACGCCGGACTTCGTCGAGGACCCGAATCCGCACTCGCGGCGGCGGTTCGACAGCGCCCACCGCGCTCACCACCGCGAACGCTTCGCGGATCCGCCGCACCTCGTCGGTGAACATGGAACGGGTGTCCTCGTCGGTGCCTGCGAGATCGGTGTCGAGTTCGCGGCGCTCGCTGTCGTCGAGCGCGTCCAGTGCGTACGGGTAGGCCATGCCCACGAGTTCGTCGTTCATGTCACAGACCTCCCAGGCAGCCGCGAAGACGCGTCAGGCCGTCGCGGATGCGCGTCTTCACCGTCGACAGGGCGACCCCGAGCTGGGAGGCGACTTCCCGGTAGGTGCGGCCGTCGTAATACGCCATCGCAACGGACTCGCGCTGCATGTCCGTGAGCGAGTCGAGGCAGGCGAGCACCGATTGGTGCTCGAGCCGGCGCGTCACCTCCTCGGTGACGTGGTCGAACGGCCCCGCGATATTGGTGGTCTCGTAGAGGGATTCGCGGTCGGTGCCGGCCTGCTCCGAGCGCACGCGGTCGACGGCCCGGCGGTGCGCGAGTGTCATCAGCCACGACAGCACGGAACCCCGTGCCGGGTCGAAGTTCGACGCGGTGCGCCAGGCCTGGAGGAAGACTTCCTGCGTCGTCTCCTCCGCATACCCGGGGTCGCGCAGCACCCGCAGGACCATGCCGTGCACTCGGGCGCTCGTCCGGTCGTACAGTTCGGCGAACGCGTCGGCGTCCCCGTTCGCCACACGAGCCATGGTGTCGTAGAGTTCCGCGGATTCGGTGGCTCGGGCGCTGTGTGCCCCCGCCGCGTCCGCCGAACACACGTCTTCTGCCGGGGTACTGCCCTCGTGGTTCGTCACCGGCGCTCGTCTCGCTTCATCGAGAACCACGGTAGCGTGCATGTCCGCTCATCTCCTCCAGCCGGTAGGCATTCGGAGACCGAGTCGTCCTGGATGGGTGGCGAGGGGCCGATGTGACGCGAGGAACCCCCGCGCGGCGGCGAGGGTTCCCCGGTGAGTGTGGTCGAGCGGTCAAACGGCGATCCGGCCGCGTCTGTGCCGGGCATGCATCTCGCGTTCCGTTTCGGACATTCCACCCCAGATCCCGTACGGCTCGGACACACTCAGCGCGTGATTGCGGCACTGGGCGAGGACCGGGCAGCGTCTGCACATTTCCTTCGCACGGGTTTCCCGCTGGGCGCGGGCACGGCCACGCTCGCCGTCGGGATGGAAGAACATCGAGGAGTCGACTCCGCGGCACAGTCCGTGCATCTGCCAATCCCAGATATCCGCGTTCGGGCCGGGGAGGTGGTTGGGTGCAGGCATGTGGACTCCTTAGCTGCAAGCTCGCCTCGGGCGGCGAGCGGACCGTGGGCTCGACGTTCAAGCCGCTGAATCATTCACGTTGCTAACCGTAGAGTCGGTTCGGAAATCGCGTCAATAGTTGTTCACAGTGGGAATTTACATATCCCACGAGCTGAAAGTTAACCTGGAAAATATTTACTTTCCCGCGGTTCCATGTTTCCGTTTCGGGTTGAAAGACCTTGGGGCACGGGTAACGATGTGCGGGTGCCCCAGCCCGCGGAGCCTGAAACGCAGACCCCCTCCGGATCTCCGGACGAGGGACCCACGATGTCGGTATCTGCGCTGGCCAGAAGGCTCGGGGTGGCCCCGTCGACGCTCCGTACCTGGGACCGCCGCTACGGCATCGGCCCGTCCGTCCATCCGCAGGGAAGTCACCGGCGGTACACCCCGCGCGACGTCGCCCGGCTCGAATGCATGCAACAGGCTCTGGACGGTGGTGCAAACTCCGCGGAGGCCGCGAGATATGCGATTAACGCAATGGCTACATATTCGTCAGAAAGCGGCCTCCGGCCGGTTGGCGAAAATCTGGATGACAACTCGGTGAACGGGACGAAAACAGGCTCGTCGAACCTTTTGTCATCCTTTTCCGGCCTCGCCGACGCCGAGGCCGCCGTGCGCAATCTGTCGGGCGCATTGCTGGCGCGAGACGTCGTGACCATCCGCCGGATCGTCGCGCGAGCCGTCGCGGAGCGGGGATTCAGCTCCATGTGGACGACGGTGGTCACTCCGGTGCTGGAATGGGCGGACGAGGGCAGGAACTCCGACGTCGCCGCAGTGAGCGTCCGCGTCTTCGCCGAATGTGTCACGGGAATTCTGTCCACGATGACCCTGGATGCACCGATCGGCGGCGGTGGCCGGGTCCTGCTCGTGCAGGTGCCCGCGGACACGCCGGACGCGGTTCCCGCCGACCCGTACGGTCTCGAATTCCGGGCCCTGGGCGCGGCCCTGGCCACCGCCTCGGTGGACACGCGGATCGCGCTGCCGCTGTGCCGGTCGGCGTTGCTCGCCGCCGTGACCAACGCCGAACCGGACGTGATCGTCCTCTGGTTGCCGGCCGCCGGATGCGACGTCGCGTCCCTGCTGCGGGCGATCCGCCGCAGGCGCATCGGGCTGACGATGCTCGCGGGCGGTCCCGGGTGCCGGACACAGGCGCTGCCGCGGACGATCGCCGCGCTCGGCGCGCTGGATGCGGCGGTGGACGCCGTCGCCGCGGTCACCTGACCGGCAAGAGGCCGGGCGATGCGATGATCTCGGCGTGCCCGACTCCTCTCTCCGTTCCGCAGCCACGAATCGACTGATCCGCGCGGCGTTCGGCGCCGATCCCGGTGCGAGCCCGTTGCCGGATTCGGACGTCCCCGTCGAACGCTGGATGCGGGCGGTGGCGTGGGGCGCCCAGGGGCACTACGGCCGATCCCGCGCCGAACTGGACGCCCTGACGCGCGGAGGGGCCGCCGAACCCGCGGTCGTCTCGCTCGCCTGGAGCACGCGGGCGTCCTTGCTGAGACAACTCGGCTGGCACGCCGTGGCGTCCGGATTCGACGGCCGGGCCCTGGCGCTAGTCGGGACGGATCCCGGAGCCGCATTCGGTGTTCTCGCCGTGCAGGCGCGGTGCGACGCACTGACAGGACTCGCCGCCGACGCACTGGGGTGCGGCCGGCTCGCACTGGGCAGGCGGCTGCTCGATCGGTGCGCCGAGCACCTGGACGCGCACGACCTCGGCGCACTGTGGCGCCAGCACGTCCGGAGGCACTGGGTGAGCGCGGAGCTGTTTCTCGCGGCCGGGGACTTCACCGCGGCGCGCCGCCACGCCGAGACCGCGGCAGAAATTTCGGAGGCCGCCGGATCGGTGCGGCACCACGTCAAATCGGACCTGCTACGGAGCGCGTCGATGACGGGGGACTCCGATTCCGGTCCGGCGGCGCGGCTCGCGGCGGATGTGGTCGACCGTTGCGATCGGTACGGCCTGATACCTCTGAAGTGGGCGGCTGCGATGTTGCTCGGTGGTGTGACGTCCGACTCACGAGCGGAGACGGTGTGCAAGGAGTGCGAAGCCGTCATCAGGGCGCGAGGTGGGCACTTCCGAATCTGACTCCGCTGGTCGGCTGCCGTGGGGCCGGGTTGTTCACGAATCGGTGCGAATCCGGGCGAATACCGTTCGGTCCGCACCGTTACTCTTGGAGTGTTCCGCTGAGAGCGGGAGCACACCCATCGGGGGAGGTGCCACTGTAACGCCAGGATATTCAGCAACGATGACTAACACGAGCGAGGAGTTGGACTCCGCCGTCGCCGCTGCAACGCAGGGTGACCGGGCCGCTTTAGCTCTGGTCCTGGAAAACATTCGGCCCCTGGTTGTGCGTTACTGCAGAGCCAGGGTCGGTGCTGCGGAGAGGGGACAACTCTCCGCGGACGACGTGGCACAAGAAGTGTGCCTCGCCGTGATGACGGCCCTTCCTCGCTATGAGGATCAGGGCCGGCCGTTCATGGCATTCGTCTACGGGATCGCCGCGCACAAGGTCGCCGACGCGCATCGGAACTCCGCACGTAACAAGTCGGAGCCCGTCGCCGAAGTACCTGATGTCGTAGCCAACGACGACGGACCCGAACAACGGGCGCTGGACTCGGAAGCGAGCAGGCAGATGAACGAACTGCTGAGCACGCTGCCGGAAAAGCACCGGGAGATCTTGATCCTCCGGCTCGTGGTCGGTATGTCGGCGGAGGAGACGGCCGCGGCCGTGGGTAGTACCGCGGGAGCTGTCCGCGTGGCTCAACACCGAGCCATCGCGAAACTGAAAAAAGAAGTGACGAGGGCAGGTGAGAGGTTTGGCTAGGGGCATCAAGCGCAACGGCAATCCCGATGCCGATCTCCCAGGAGACGACGCACCGGTGGACGTCGCGGCTGTGCGCCGCGACGATGCGCTGATCGACGCGATCGCCGGTGGCGGTCCCGTCGCAACGGACTCGCCGGAGCAGTACGAGCTCGCGCTTCTGCTGACCAATTGGCGTGCCGACATCGTGTCGACGCCGATGCCGACCGGACCGCTGCTCGACGACGTGATCGCGGCGATCGACGCCTCGGACAACGCCCGTTCCGCACGCAGCGCCGCCCGCGGCAAGCTCCGGCTGTTGCGGCCCATCGCGGGCGCTGCCGCCGCGATCGCGGTCGTCATGGGCGGTGCCACCATCTTCTCGTACAACGCCGAACCCGGTGATCCGCTGTGGAGCGTCAAGTCGGTCGTGTTCAGTCAGCAGGCCGATTCGACGGTCGCGCAGATCGACACCACGACGCAGCTGCAGGAGGCCGAGCGGCTGATCGCCGCGGGTGACGCGGAGTCGGCGAAGAACCTGCTCGACGGCGCCGCCGACCGTGCCGGCGGGGTACGCGACGCCGACATGCGCAACGAACTCGACGTGTGGCGGGCGAAGCTGGCCGCGGAGGTCGAGAAGATCGCTCCCACCACGCCGCCGGCGACGACCACGCCGGGAACCACCACCGCGGACGCGACGACGCAGGCCACCGAACTGCCTGCCACCGTGCCGGGCACACCCGGTTCGACGACGGTGCCGGGAGCAGAGCTGCTGCCGGGAGGCCAGCTGCCCACGGATCTGCAGATTCCGGGGTTGCCGCCGATTCCGCTGCCGCAGCTGCCCACCCTGCCGCCGCAGCCGCCGCTTCCGCCCGAGACGATGCCGTCCACGAGCCCGGATCCGACGATCATGCAGCTGCCGATGCTGCCGACCGACAATCCGACGACGCAGCCGTCCACTCAGCAGCCGCCGCAGGAGCCGTCCACTGTGCCGCTGCCGACCACGACGACCACCGTCCCGGTGCTGCCGCCCACCAGCTAGCGGTCCGCCGGCCCTCCCGCACAGACCACTGTGGCCCGACACTTCGCGTGTCGGGCCACAGTGGTCTGTGTCGAGTTGTGCCGGATCAGGCGTCGAAGCCGTCTCCGTGCAGAGCGTCGTTCATCGAGGCGTCCGCGTAGCCGCGGCAGTAGTCCCAGGTGACGTAGGCCTCGGGTGTCGGGTCGTAGGCGGGCTCGTGCGGGCGCACGGTGCCGTCGACCAGGAGCTGGAGGAGGTTGGCACGGAGCATGTCCCAATCGTGGTAGTGATCTTGCTGGCAGTCTTCGCAGCAGACGACGAGCCCGCGGATCCCACGATGCGCCAGGAGCGCCTCGTACACGGCGAGGTCGGCCAGGTCTTCCTCCACCGCGAGACGCTCGTGGGGGTCGAGTGGCTGGCCGGGTTCGATCGCATCGAGAGCTGCGGACGGGTCGGCGGGGTCGCCGGCGAAGGGGTCCGGGGGCAGACCTGGAGGCAGTTGATCGCGCACAGCACCACGGTACGCAGGTCAGCCCGGTCTGCGCCAGCCGTTCGGCGTACGCCCAGCGTGGGTGGGCTCCGTGGCGATCGCGTCGAGCCGATATCATGGTGTGCGGAGCTGGGAATATCGATCGACGCTCCCGACTTTTCCCTGTAAACCGGATCGACGATCCGACTGTCCACAGACGGCGCCGCGGCGCTGCACCTATGTTCCATGGAGGGCCCGAACCGCATGACAAGTTCAGCAGGGCATGTACACACCGGCGGTGACGACCCGAACAAGGTCGCGATGCTGGGTCTCACGTACGACGACGTCCTGCTCTTGCCGGCGGCGTCGAATGTCATCCCCGGCCAGGTCGACACGTCCAGCCAGCTGACCAGGGACATCCGGCTGCGGGTGCCGCTCGTCAGCTCCGCGATGGACACCGTCACCGAGGCGCGGATGGCCATCGCCATGGCCCGCGCAGGCGGCATGGGCGTGCTGCACCGCAACCTGTCCGTCGAGGCGCAGGCCGGACAGGTCGAGACGGTCAAGCGGTCCGAGGCGGGAATGGTCACCGACCCGGTCACCTGCAAGCCGTCCGACACCCTCGCCGAGGTCGACGCCAAGTGTGCCCGGTTCCGGATCTCCGGACTTCCGGTCACCGACGCGGCGGGCCAGCTCGTCGGCATCATCACCAACCGCGACATGCGTTTCGAGGTCGACCAGAACCGCGCCGTGTCCGAGGTCATGACGAAGGCGCCGCTGATCACCGCCCAGGAGGGTGTCACCGCGGAGGTGGCGCTGGGTCTGCTGCGCCGCCACAAGATCGAGAAGCTGCCGATCGTGGACGGGCAGGGCAAGCTCACCGGCCTCATCACGGTCAAGGACTTCGTGAAGACCGAGCAGCACCCGGACGCCACCAAGGACCGCGACGGCCGGCTCCTGGTCGGTGCCGCCGTGGGTGTGGGCGACGAGGCGTGGAGCCGCGCAATGGCTCTCACCGACGCCGGGGTCGACGTTCTCGTCGTCGACAGCGCCCACGGCCATTCGGCCGGTGTGCTGGACATGATCTCCAAGCTCAAGGCCGAGGTCGACGAGCGCGTGCAGATCATCGGCGGCAACGTCGCCACCCGCAGCGGCGCGGCCGCCCTCATCGAGGCCGGTGTGGACGCGGTCAAGGTCGGTGTCGGCCCCGGCTCCATCTGCACCACCCGCGTCATCGCCGGTGTCGGCGCCCCGCAGATCACCGCGATCCTCGAAGCGGTCGCCGCGGCCAAGCCGCACGGGGTGCCGGTGATCGCCGACGGCGGCCTGCAGTTCTCCGGCGACATCGCGAAGGCCCTCGCGGCCGGCGCGTCGACGGCGATGCTCGGTTCGCTGCTCGCGGGTACCGCGGAGTCGCCGGGTGAGCTGATCCTGGTGAACGGCAAGCAGTACAAGAGCTACCGCGGCATGGGCTCGCTCGGCGCGATGCAGAGCCGCGGGGCCGCGAAGTCGTATTCCAAGGACCGCTACTTCCAGGACGACGTGCTGTCCGAGGACAAGCTGGTCCCGGAGGGCATCGAGGGCCGGGTCGCGTTCCGCGGTCCGCTGTCCCAGGTCACACATCAGCTCACCGGTGGTCTGCGGGCCGCCATGGGCTACACGGGAGCGTCGTCGATCGAGGAACTGCAGAACGCGCAGTTCGTGCAGATCACCGCTGCGGGTCTGAAGGAGAGTCACCCGCACGACATCACGATGACGGTCGAAGCTCCCAACTACACCGCTCGCTAGCAACCAGTCACGATTCACGAGAAAGGGGCGCGCGTGCGCGACCTCGTTGAGATCGGCATGGGCCGAACAGCCCGACGAACCTATGAGCTGGACGACATCGACATCGTCCCCTCCCGCCGGACCCGCTCCTCCAAGGAGGTGTCGACGTCCTGGCAGCTCGACGCGTACCGGTTCGACATTCCGGTGCTGGCGCATCCGACCGACGCGCTCGTGTCGCCGTCGTTCGCGATCGAACTCGGCAAGCGCGGTGGCCTCGGAGTCATCAACGGTGAGGGGTTGTGGGGCCGGCACGCGGACGTCGAGGCCAAGCTCGCCGAACTCGTCGCGCTGGCGGAGTCGGACGTCGACGTCGAGGCGCCGATCAAGAAGCTGCAGGAACTGCATGCGGCGCCGTTGCAGCCGGGTCTCCTGGCCGCTGCGGTGGCGCAGGTCCGCGACGCGGGTGTCACGACCGCCGTGCGGGTCAGTCCGCAGAACGCGCGGGCGCTGACCCCGCAGTTGCTCGAGGCGGGCATCGACCTGCTGGTGGTGCACGGCACGATCATCTCCGCCGAGCACGTCGCCCACGGCGACAGCGAACCGCTGAACCTGAAGACGTTCATCTCCGAACTGGACGTTCCCGTCGTGGCCGGTGGGGTGAGCGATCACCGGACCGCTCTGCATCTGATGCGCACGGGCGCGGCCGGTGTGATCGTCGGGTACGGCTCCACCGAGGGCGCCACGACCACCGGTGAGGTGCTGGGCATCGGTCTCCCGATGGCGACGGCCATCGCGGACGCCGCGGCCGCCCGCCGCGACTACCTCGACGAGACGGGTGGGCGCTACGTCCACGTCATCGCGGACGGCGACATCACGTCTTCGGGCGACCTCGCGAAGGCGATCGCCTGTGGCGCGGACGCCGCGGTTCTGGGCGCACCGCTGGCCGTTGCGTCGGAGGCTCCCGGCGGCGGCTGGTACTGGCCGTCGGCCGCCGCGCACCCGTCGGTGCCGCGCGGCACGATGCTGCCGGTCTCGTTCGGTGACCGCCCGTCGCTCGACCGGGTCCTCACCGGTCCGTCGGACGACCCGTTCGGTTCCCTGAACCTGGTCGGTGGACTGCGCCGCTCGATGGCGAAGGCGGGATACTCCGATCTGAAGGAATTCCAGAAGGTGGGCCTGACGGTTCGCGCCTGAGGCGTTCGCCGCCGCTGCTGCTCCTCTCGTCGCCCGATGTCACATCGGTGCAGTTCAACTGCACCGGTGAGGCATCGGGCGACGTGCGTTTGCGGGTATCGCGACCGTTCCTGATACCTCTCGTTACAGGTAAGGTGACCCTTGTGGCAGTTGTCACAACTACCGGGTGCATACTGGCGAGTAACAAATCCAGGTTCGTTGGAGGTCGAGTGATGAGCAAGAAGCGCACAACGGATTACGACGTTCTCATCGTCGGTTCCGGATTCGGTGGCAGCGTCACCGCACTCCGGTTGGTCGAGAAGGGTTACAAGGTCGGCATCCTCGAGGCGGGCCGCCGCTACGCCGACGCCGACTTCGCGAAGACCAGCTGGGATCTCAAGAAGTTCCTGTGGGCGCCCGCCCTCGGTTTCTTCGGCATCCAGCGCGTCCACCTGCTCCGCGACTGCCTCATCCTCGCCGGCGCCGGCGTCGGCGGCGGCTCACTCAACTACGCGAACACCCTCTACAAACCGCCCGCCTCCTTCTTCCAGGACAAGCAGTGGTCGCACATCACCGACTGGCACGACGAGCTCACGCCGTACTACGAGCAGGCCCGCAAGATGCTCGGAGTCGTCCAGAACCCGCACATGACGCCCGCGGACGAGATCATCAAGTCGGTCGCCGAGGACATGGGCGTGGGCGACACGTTCATCCAGACCCCGGTCGGCGTCTTCTTCGGTGAAGCGGGCAAGACCGTGCCCGACCCCTACTTCGGCGGCGTCGGCCCCGACCGCACCGGATGCATCGAATGCGGCGAATGCATGACCGGATGCCGTCATGGCGCCAAGAACACCCTGCTCAAGAATTACCTGGGCCTCGCGGAGAAGGCCGGCGCGGAGATCGTCCCGATGACGACGGTCACCGGTCTGCGCGAGGCGTCCGACGGCACCTGGGACGTCTTCACCCGGCGCAGCGGGCCGCGGAAGAACCGGAACCGCAAGACGTACACCGCCGCGAACGTCGTCCTGGCGGCCGGGACGTGGGGTACTCAGCATCTGCTGTTCGACCAGAAGGAGTCGGGCGCGCTGCCCAAGATCTCCGACCGGCTGGGTGTGCTGACCCGCACCAACTCGGAGTCGATCCTCGGCGCCGCCAAGAACAAGGTGGATCCCGCGCTCGAGCTCACCAAGGGCGTCGCCATCACGTCGTCGTTCCACCCGACGTCCGACACCCACGTGGAGCCGGTGCGCTACGGCAAGGGGTCGAACTCGATGGCCATGCTGCAGACGCTGCTGACCGACGGCGGCGGGCGGCGGTGGATGACGTTCCTCCGGGAACTGGCGAAGGATCCGACGGCCCTGAAGGTCCTCACCCCGTACAAGTGGAGCGAGCGCACCATCATCGCGCTGGTGATGCAGAACCTCGACAACTCCATCACCACATACACGAAGAAGGGCCTGTTCGGCCGGCGCAAGGTCACCAGCAGGCAGGGCCACGGTCAGCCGAACCCCAGCTGGATCCCCGCGGGCAACGAGGCGACCCGGCGGATCGCCGAGAAGATCGACGGTCGCGCCGGCGGTACCTGGGGAGATGTGTTCAACATTCCGCTCACCGCGCACTTTCTCGGCGGCTGCACCATCGCCTCGGAGCCGTCGAACGGCGTCATCGACCCGTACCACCGGGTGTGGGGTTACCCGACGCTGAGTGTGGTCGACGGTTCGGCGGTGTCCGCGAACCTGGGCGTCAACCCGTCGCTGACGATCTCGGCGCAGGCCGAGCGTGCGGCGTCGCTGTGGCCGAACAAGGGCGAGGCGGACCTGCGTCCGGAGCAGGGGGAGGGATACCGGCGGCTGAACCCGATCGCGCCGGTCAAGCCGGTCGTCCCGGAAGGCGCGCCCGCCGCGCTGGTGCTGCCGATCGTCGAGATCCGAAGCGGCTCCGTGTTGCCCGACACCCAGAAGCACGGCGTTGCGTAGCGCCGGCGAGGGCCGGGTCATGGGGTCGCGCAGACCACAGAGCTGCGCCGATTAGACTGACCCGGTGGCAGATATCGAGCAGCAGAGACCGGTCCTCGTCGTCGACTTCGGCGCGCAGTACGCGCAGCTGATCGCCCGGCGGGTGCGTGAGGCCAAGGTCTATTCCGAGGTGGTCCCGCACACCGCGACCGTCGAGGAGATCGCGGCCAAGAATCCGCTCGCCGTGGTGCTGTCGGGCGGACCGTCCAGCGTCTACGCCGACGGGGCGCCCCAGCTCGATCCGGCCCTGTTCGATCTGGACGTTCCGGTGTTCGGCATCTGCTACGGATTCCAGGCCATGGCCGGTGCACTGGGCGGGACGGTGGCCCACACCGGCACCCGCGAGTACGGCCGCACCGACCTGAAGGTGCAGGGCGGCCTGCTGCACGAGGGGCTGCCGTCCAGTCAGCCCGTGTGGATGAGCCACGGCGACGCGGTCACAGAGGCCCCCGAAGGTTTCGAGGTGACGGCCACGAGTGAGGGCGCACCCGTCGCCGCATTCGAGGACCGGGCCCGCAGGCTCGCGGGCGTGCAGTACCACCCGGAGGTCCTGCACTCGCCGCACGGCCAGCAGGTGCTCAGCCGGTTCCTCCACGAGATCGCCGGCATTCCCCCCGCGTGGACGGCCGCGAATATCGCCGACGCCCTCGTGGAGCAGGTCCGCGAGCAGGTGGGCGACGGCAAGGCGATCTGCGGACTCTCGGGCGGTGTCGACTCCGCCGTCGCGGCCGCGCTCGTGCAGCGTGCGATCGGCGACAACCTGACGTGTGTGTTCGTCGACCACGGTCTGATGCGTGCCGGCGAGCGCGCGCAGGTCGAGCAGGATTTCGTCGCCGCCACCGGCGCCCGGCTCATCACCGTCGACGCCGCCGACACCTTCATCGGTGAACTGGCAGGGGTGTCCGACCCGGAGACCAAGCGCAAGATCATCGGCCGCGAGTTCATCCGCAGCTTCGAGGGTGCCGTCAGCGACGTGCTCGGCGAGAACGCCGCGCACGGCGACACGGTCGAATTCCTCGTGCAGGGCACGCTCTACCCGGACGTCGTGGAATCCGGCGGTGGTACCGGCACGGCCAACATCAAGAGCCACCACAACGTCGGCGGGCTGCCCGAAGACCTGCAGTTCACGCTCGTGGAACCGCTGCGTCTGCTGTTCAAGGACGAGGTCCGCGCGGTGGGACGGGAGCTCGGTCTGCCCGAGGAGATCGTGGGACGTCAGCCGTTCCCCGGCCCCGGGCTCGGCATCCGCATCATCGGCGAGGTCACCCAGGAGCGGCTCGACCTGCTTCGTCACGCGGATTCCATTGCGCGCGAAGAGTTGACGGCAGCCGGGCTCGACGGCCAGATCTGGCAGTGCCCGGTGGTGCTGCTCGCCGACGTCCGCAGCGTCGGCGTACAGGGCGACGGGCGCACCTACGGGCACCCGATCGTGCTCCGTCCCGTGTCCAGCGAGGACGCGATGACCGCCGACTGGACGCGACTGCCCTACGACGTCCTGGAGCGGATCTCCACCCGGATCACGAACGAGGTCCACGACGTCAACCGGGTCGTGCTGGACATCACGAGCAAGCCGCCGGGCACCATCGAGTGGGAGTGACGCACTGTGCGCGGTGAGCGAGTCGCCTGACTCGTTCACCGCGCACTCTGCGCTTGCGCCCTATTTTTTCCGACGATTGGGTGCGAACACGAGAACCACGCCGACCAGCACCGCGACCAGCACGAACAGCCAGCGGAACTCGACGTTCGCGAGCAGTTCCAGCGAGAACGGTCCCGCGAGCGCCCAGCCGCTCACCAGGAGTGCTGCCAATCCTGCGAGGAGCAGGAGAAGCGACGGGCGCTTGCGCGTCCGGGTCTGCTCGCCGTCCTGGGTGTCGTCGATGTCATCCACGGCGCACCTCCATACTTCCGAACCGGACATCTGCATTGAGGGTCAGAACGGGACCGTCCGTGCCGTCGGACCCGCCGTCGAGACCGTCGGGGTGACACTGCGCGTCGCCGAACTGGGCGGTGCAATGCTTGTCGACGTTCATGCCGGGCGGCAGGAGCACCACGACCTCACCGAACTGACCGCTGACGTCGACCGTCTTGTCCTCGGTGAGCGTGACGTTCCGGAGGTCGAGCGTGAAACTGCCGAACCCACCGGAGTAGGCGGGGTCGATGTCGGCGGCCGTCAGGGGCACCCAGGTCCGGTCGCCCATGTTCTCGCTGTTCAGGTCGAGTGACCCGACGAGTGACGCCAGGATCACGAAGCCGATCAGCGGGCCCGCGACGACGAGGAGCCCGTAGCCCTTGCGCAGGAAGCCGCCGATCAGCAGCCCCACTCCGATGACGGCGAGCGCGACCGCGCCGATCCGACCGGGGTTCAGCCAGTCGGATCCGGTGGCGACCGCCAGCGCCGTCGCGGCCGCGGCGGCGAGAATGGCCAGTCCGATCACCATGGTGGTCAGACGGGAGTGTGTGCGCTCCGGTTGCACTGCGGGAGTGGTGGTCCTGGCCGGTTCGGGCAGGTCCCACGCGAACGGGGCGACGCCGAGCGGATCCCATGCCGGTGGTCGCGGTTCGAGCGGCGCGAACGGCGCCGACGGTGTGTCGGCCCGCGGACCGGCGGCCGGGGATTTCTCGAACGACACCGGATCATTCTGGGCGGCAGCGGTTTCGGGTTTCAGTGCCTCGGTCGGGGCGTCGCTGGGCGTGTCCGCCGGCGGCCCGGCAGTGGGAGCTGTGCTCGGCGTGTAGGAGTCGGGAAGCTTCGTGTACGGGCCGTACGCACCCGAACCGTACGTGCCCGGGCCGAACGGATTGGCGCCGAACTGTCCGGGCGAGAAACTCGTCCCGGGATAGCCGGTGCCGACACCGGGGGCGACGGCTCCGACGGGCGACGGCGGGGGGATCGGCTGCCGCTGGTACAGCAGCCACAGGCCGCCGAGCATCAGCGCCATGCTGACCAGCCCGGAGCCGCCGAGTCCGACGCCGAAGGGGCCGACGGTGCTCACCGCGATCGCCAGTGCGACGAGAAGGACGATGGTCTTGGTGCCCGAGTCGGAACTGTGACCGCGTCCCATCAACGACTCCGCGGGAGAGGCCGGGTCGCCCGACTTCGTGAGGGCGAGCCAGCACGCCAGGTAGAGGAGCACACCGGCGCCGCCGAAAATGGTGGACACGACGAAGGCGACTCGTATCAGTACGGGATCGACGCCGTAGCGGTAGCCGATTCCCGCACAGACACCGGCGACGTGGCCGCGGCCGGGCAACCGCACCGGTCGGGTCCGCCACAGATCCTGTATCTGCTCTTGGAAGCTCCCATTGCTCATACGACCATCGTTGCGGTCGCCGCGTTTCGCGTACATCGGGAAGTACCCTGATCTTTCCGGTCGGGGTGGGCCGGAACGCGGCCCGAAGTCAGGGTCGGACCCTGATGCCGCGGTCCGGGGATCGTGCCAGTATCGGAGGTGTGCAACCTGTGTCGAACGCGTCCGCGGGCGGTGCCCAGTTCGCCGGCGCCGTGACCGCGCCGGTACCGCCCGGCGGTCTGCCCATGCCGCGGCTCGAACGCCGGACCGGTGGCCGCATCGTCGGCGGCGTCGCAGGTGGTATCGCCGACCAGCTGGATATCGACGTGATGAAGGTGCGGGTCGCGTTCGCCTGTCTCGCCGCGCTCGCCGGCGCGGGAATCGTCGGCTACGGGCTGTTGTGGATCTTCACGGCTGCGGGTTCGGACACGGAGAAGCCCAGTGCGTCCGAGCGGCGCAGGGCATACGGGCTGATCGCGATCGGCCTGGCCGGTGCGTCCGCCCTGTCGTGGCTGTTCAGTGGCCGGGTCGGTTCGGTGATCGCGCCGATCATCGTGGTGGCGGTCGGCGCGGCCCTGGTGTGGCGCGAATTCGATTCCGAGGGGCCGCGCACCGTCATCGGGCTGCCGCAGCGCCCCACCGTCCTGACGTGGGCGCGGGTGCTCGGCGGCGTGACGCTGATCGTGTCGGGTCTCGGTGTGGTGATCCTCGCGCAGGTCGACCTCGCCGCGCTGCGTTCGTCGCTGCTGGCCGTCGTGGTCACCCTGGTCGGCGCCGGACTGCTGACCGTGCCCCTGTGGTTGCGGCTGTGGCGGGCACTGGGGGCGGAGCGTGCCGCGAGGATCCGCAACGACGAGCGCGAGGAGATCGCGTCGCATCTGCACGACTCCGTTCTCCAGACGCTGGCGCTGATCCAGAAGCAGGCCGATCATCCACAGGAGGTCGCGCGGCTCGCCCGGGGTCAGGAACGGGAACTGCGCAAGTGGTTGTTCGGTGGGGGAGACACCGACCATTCGAGCCTGGCGGAGGCGTTGCGCATCATCGCCGGTGAGGTGGAGGACCACCACGGCGTCACGGTGCGGCCGGTGACGGTCGGCGACGTCGCACTCGACGTCGACGGCACCGGAGAGGGACTGTCGAAGGAGAGCTTCACGGCGGTGCTCGGCGCGACGCGCGAGGCTCTGGTCAACGCGGCCAAGCATTCCGGGGAGACCGATATCAACCTGTTCGCCGAGGCCGAGCGCGATCAGGTCAGTGTGTTCGTCCGGGACCGCGGCGTCGGGTTCGACGTCGACGAGGTGTCCCCGGACCGTCAGGGGCTGGCGAAGTCGATTCGTGGGCGGATCGAACGGCGGGGCGGGCACGTCGACGTGCGGTCCACGCCCGGCAAGGGCACCGAGGTGCGAATCCACATGCCGCGAAACGGCCGGACACGTGTGGGAGCGGGGGCGGCCGAGAACACGGATACGGGCGTGGAGGACGTGCCGTTCAGTCAGGGCGCGTGAGCATCGCTTTCTCCTGTCGGTTCACCGGGTGCGCGGTGTCTGCTCGCATGCTGTCCCCATGAGGGGGTAGTGTTCGCCCGCGACGCGACTGTGGGGGTCGTGTGGTCGCACCGTGCCGCGGCGGGGTGCGACGCGAGACGTCAAGGGGGGATTCATGTTCGACCGTGAAGGTCTGCGGGTGCGAGAGCAGGAACTGCAGGGACAGATCGATTCGATGCTGACCACGCTCGACCGGCAGACGCAGGATCTGCATGCCGCTCAGCACCAGGTGGCGCAGCTACGGGTGAGCGGGACGTCCGCCGACGGGCTCGTGCAGGTGGTGGTGAACTCGGTCGGCGGGGTGGTCGAGGTGCACCTGGCGCCGGACGCGTTCCGGCGGTCCACTCCCGAATCGCTGGGGCGTGCCATGACTGACGCCGCGCGGCGCGCCGGCGAGGCCGCCCACGCCGAGTCGATGCGCATCATGGGATCGATCGTGTCCGCGACCGAGACTGTGCCGGATCTGCCGGACCTCGTTCCCGGCGCCCCGAGCCTGCGGGACTTCCTCCCGCCCCTCGAACCCGACGTCCGCGTCCTCCCAGCTGATCCGGACCCGGATGATCGCGACGACGGGCAGTGGAATCGGCCGCTGCTGCGGGACGGATGGCAGTGAGCGCGCACCTGTGGGTGGACCCCGCACATCTGCGCGGCGTCGCACCCCGATTCGATGCCCTGTCGCAGCGGATGGCCGAGGTCGCCGCCACCCTGACCGCAACCCTCGACGGGGAGGGCGAGTGCTGGGGCGCCGACGAGACCGGGACGACGTTCGCGAACGGGTACCTGCCGTCCGCGGACACAGCCGAACACTCGCTGGGGTTCGCCGTCGCGGCGCTGGCGGCGGTCGGATCCAGGCTCCGGAGCACCGCCGATTCGTTCGACGACACCGACCGCGGCACCGCGTCCAGCCTCGCCGGGCTGTTCTGATGGGCATCGAGGTTCCGGGTGGTGTCCGGTGGCTGGCGGAGAAGGTGGTCGGGGCGGACTGGCCCGATGCGGACGAGACGGCGATGGAACGGCTCGGGCAGGGGTGGAAGGACGCCGGGGCCGCGCTCGACGACATCATCGACGAGGCCGATGCCGCGATGCGGTCGGCGTTGTCCGGGGTCGGTGGCGATGTCGAGACCGCGATGGCGCAGCAGTGGGCGCGGATCGGCGCGGACGGCGCGTTGCGCGAGTTGTCGGGGTTGTTACACGAACTCGGTGACACTCTGGACTGGTCGGCCGACGACATCCGGGTCGCGAAGCTGTCGATCATCGCGGCGCTGGTGGCGCTGGCGGCCGAACTCGTCGCGGTAGCCGCGGCCAGCGCGATGACGTTCGGTGCGGCGAGTCCGGCCGCGTTCGCGGCGGAGGCCGCCACACAGGTCACCGTGCGGATGATCGTGCGGCAGCTGATCACCTCGATCCTCGGACGTGCCGCCGTCGGTGCGGCAGGTGGCGCTGCAACTCAGGCCGGGCTCGAGGCTGCGCTTCAAGGGTATGAGATGCACGTGGGCCGGCGCGACACCGTGGACTGGGGCAACGTCGCCGAGGCGAGCGGCAAGGGAGCGGTGCAGGGCGTGGTGAAAGGTGCGGTCAACGGTGCGTTCGGGCTGAAATTCACCGATCCGCGCTCTCAATTCGGGGGCGTGCTCGGCTCCTACGTGCAGGAGGAGACGGTGGGTAAACCGAGGTTCGCCGATGCCGTTGCCGACGAGGTGCTGGACCGGACCGGACTCGACGACGAAGTCCGGCGCGTCAGCGAAGAGATCGACGGGCGGCTGCGGTGAACAGGACCGGCGCTCGGCGGCGGGCCCAGCCCGCCGGTCGCCTGCGACGAGGAGTCGCGCTGGCGCTGGATGTCGCGCTGCATGCGCTGTTCGCCGGGATGGTCGGCGTCATCGTGTACGTGCTGCGGACGGCGGGAGACTCGGTGTCGTCGAGTATGGCAGGGGCAACGGCGGGACTCGCCGCGATACCGGCGTGGATCGTGGTCTCGTTCGTCCACCGGACCGTATTCCAGGCGCGATTCCATGCGACGTTCGGCAAGTGGATGACGGATCTCTGTGTTGTGCGGCCGGAGGACGGAACGTGGCCGGGCTTCGGGTATCTGGTGAAGGCCTGGTTCCGAAGTGTCTTTGCCATCGTCGAATCGGATATCGCCATGGACGGCGAAGACGGGATGCCGGCGGTGGTGCGGCGACCTGGTGAATCGTGCGACACGCTCTACAGTGGGGTGACACTACCGCCCACGCCGAGGAACAGCCGCAGTGACTTTGCCTGAAACACCCCCGTACCGTGTCTTTCTCGTCGACGATCATGCCGTGTTCCGCTCCGGTGTCCGCGCCGAGCTCGGCAGGGAAGCGGACATGGAAGTGGTGGGCGAGGCGGGCGGTGTCGCGGAGGCGGTGTCCGGGATCAACGCCACCTCGCCGCACGTCGTGCTGCTCGACGTCCACATGCCCGACGGCGGCGGTGTCGCCGTACTGCGGGGCATCGAGTCGGGTCCGGTGTGCCTGGCGCTGAGTGTGTCCGACGCCGCCGAGGACGTGATCGCCGTGATTCGTGCGGGCGCCCGTGGGTACGTCACCAAGACGATCTCGGGCGCCGAGCTCGCCGACGGCGTGCGCCGGGTCGCGGGCGGTGACGCCGTCTTCAGTCCGCGGCTCGCCGGTTTCGTCCTGGACTCCTTCACCGGACGTTCCAATGCTCCTGAGCCGCAGCTGGATCCGGAGCTGGACTCGCTGACCCCGCGGGAGCTGGAAGTGCTGCGCCTCCTCGCCCGCGGTTACACTTACCGCGAGATCGCCGAGGAACTGGTGATCTCGGTGAAGACGGTCGAAACGCATGCGTCGAACGTGCTGCGGAAGACGCAGCAGTCCAACCGGAATGCGCTCACGAGGTGGGCGCATCGCAGGCGGATCGACTGAGGCCCTCGGAGGTCAGGGCTGCGCGAGCAGGACGATCACGGCCACCAGCACGGCCAGGATCAGGATCGCGACCATGACACCCATGGCGATCGGCGCCCACGCGACCACCTGGTCGCGGACGGTGGGGGCAGGCGAACCCGGAGCGGGTTTCGCCGGGCGCGGAGGCCACTGCAACCGGCCGAGCGGACGCGGCACGTTCTTCAACGGGGTGCTCTGATGCACGGCGGGCAGACCGGCCTGCGTGGAACTCACCAGTTTTCCGCGCCGTCGTGAATCGGGCAACGGTGTCGACCGGTGGGCCCAGGCCGGGATGGTGCCGTCCGCGGAATAGACGGGCGAGCCGACGAGGTGCGCGACGTTGCCGTCCCCGGCCATGGCCACCCGGGCCAGGGCGTCGCGGGCCTCGGCCATCGTCGGACGACGCGCGGGGTCGGGTTCGAGAAGGTGCAGCAGCGTGTCGGTGAGGGGTCCGGCCTTGCTCGGACGGTAGATCTCGGCCTTCGCGACCCGGTGCAGGAGTGCGATGGAATCGGTGTCGATCCCGAACGGCGGCTGCCCTTCGACGACGGTGTACAGCGTGGACCCGAGCGAGAAGACGTCGCTGGCCTCGGTGGGGTCCTGGCCGCGGGCGACCTCGGGGGAGAAGTACGCGGGCGTGCCGGTGATGACCCCGTTCGCGGTGTCCGCGGAATCGCCCTTGGCCCGGGCGATGCCGAAGTCGCTGATCTTCACGGTGCCGAGTTCGCGGCCGCGGTCGGCGACGAGGATGTTGCCCGGCTTGATGTCCCGGTGCACGATCCCGGCGGCGTGGGCGGCGGTGAGCGCGTCGGCCACCTGCGCGCCGATCTGGGCGACCTCGAGCGGGGGCAGGGTGTCGGCGATGTTCATCGCCTGGGCGAGGCTGCGGGACGGCAGGTACTCCATGACCAGCCAGGGCTCCCCGGCCTCGAGCGCCACGTCGTACATCGCGATGGAATGGCGGTGCGCGAGTTTGGCGGCGTTGCGGCCTTCCCTCATGGTGCGGTCGCGGACCCGTCGGGCCTCGTCGGGGTCGAGTCCGGCCGTCGTGGTGACCTGTTTGATGGCGACGTCGCGGTGCAGCAGGGTGTCCCGTGCGAGCCAGACCGCGCCCATTCCGCCGCCGCCCAGTTTGGACCGCAGGCGGTACCTTCCGGCCACCAGGTATTCGGGTCCGATGCCCCTTTCGCTCTGCTCCTGCTCCATCACGCGTTCAGGTTAGAGGATTGTGCGGACACGGGACGCGCGGCCGCCCTGACCTGCTCGTTCGGGGTCCACTTGACGGGTATGTGCGGACCGGCTTTACTGGAAACGAGTTCGAAAATACGTTCGAACAAAGCGTCTGTTCGAGCCGCGTCTTCCCCGTGGTTGCCGACCGCTGTTGGTGCCGAGTGACAGGGGTGTCGAGTTGGCTGAAGTGGCCGGCGAGCCGGGGTTTCCGGTGCCGGGGTCTCCCGAGTTGTCCGGGCTGTCCCGGCAGGAGCGTCTGGACTACCTCCGGCGACGGATGGCCGCTGTTCCCGCACGCGGTGAATCGGTGGCGAGCCGGGCCCCGGTGGAGGGCGGGTTTCCTGCGACGGGCGCGTCCGCGGCTCCTGATTCCCACGCCGCCGGGGTGCTCCCGGTCCCGGCGGCGCTGGCCGGTCTCCTTCCCCGGGGCGGGCTGGTGCGCGGTTCGGTGGTGTCGGTGTCGGGTGCCACCTCGCTTCTGCTGGGGTTGGTCGCGTCCGTCACCGGGGGCGGCGGTCACGTCGCGGTGATCGGGCACCCCCGGCTCGGGGTGCTGGCCGCGGTCGAGATGGGTGCGCAGCTGGAACGGCTGGCCCTGATCCCGGATCCGGGTGCCGATCCGGTGGAGATCGCCGCGGTGCTGCTGGACGGAATGGATCTGGTGGTGCTCGGGCTGGGAGGGGCGTCGGTGGCGCCGTCACGTGCGCGTGCGGTGGTGGCCCGGGCCCGGAGCAAGGGGTCCACCCTGGTCGTCACGGACGGGCACTGGGACGGCGCGGAGATGCGGCTGGAGGCGCGGGTACACGGTTATGCCGGGCTGGGCAACGGATCTCAGGACCGGGGCTGCGGACGATTGCGATCCCTCAGCCTGGCGGTGTGCGCCCGGGGACGGTCGTTCCAGCCGCGCACCACCCGGCTGGACGTGCGGTCGGCGCAGGGCCGGGTGGAATGGGTGAGCACCCCGGAACCGGTGGTGTCCCTCGACGGCGGTCCCGTCCCCGAGGGGGCGGAGGTGGTGGGCCTGTGAGCCGGGTTCTGGCGCTGTGGTGCCCCGACTGGCCCGCGGTCGCGGCGGCCGCCGCCACGGACCTCCCACCCACCCATCCGGTGGCGGTGACGTCGGGCAACCGGGTGATCGCCTGCTCGGCGCCGGCCCGCGCGGACGGGGTGCGCCGAGGTCTGCGCCGCCGCGAGTCCCAGGCCCGGTGCCCCCGGTTGTACGTGGTGGCAGCCGATCCCGACCGCGACGCGCGGCTGTTCGAGCCGGTCGCCTCGGCCGTCGACGCGGTGGCGCCCGGCGTCGAGGTGCTGCGGCCCGGTCTGGTGGTGCTGTCCGCTCGCGGCGTCGCCCGGTATTTCGGTTCGGAGGAAGCCGCTGCGGAACGGCTGGTGGACCAGGTGTCGGCGGTGGGGGTGGAGTGCCAGGTCGGTATCGCCGATCAACTGTCCACGGCCGTGATCGCCGCGCGCAGAGCAACTCTCGTGCCACCCGGTGAGGGGGCGGCCTTCCTGGCGCCGCTCCCGATGCGGGAGTTGGCCGCGGAGCCGAGTCTCGCGGCGCCCCATCGCGGAGAGCTGGTCGATCTGCTGCACCGGCTCGGGTTGCGCACGATCGGCAGTTTCGCCGCGTTGTCGGCGGGCGATGTGGCTTCGCGGTTCGGAACCGATGCGGTGCTGGCGCATCGGGCCGCGCGGGGTGCGCCGGAGCGTCCCCCGTCCGGGCGGTCGCTGCCTCCGGACCTGGAGGTCGAGGAACGGTGCGATCCCGTCATCGAACGGGTCGACGCCGCCGCCTTCGCGGGACGGGCGTTGGCGGAGAAGCTTCATCGCACGCTGTCGGACGCCGCGGTGGCCTGCACCCGGCTGTCGATCTCGGCGAGCACCGGCAACGGTGAACAACTGTCCCGGATCTGGAGGTGCGCGGAGCCGCTGACCCCCGAGGCGACGGCGGACCGGGTGCGGTGGCAGCTGGACGGGTGGCTGACCGGGCGCAGCGAGAAGCGGCCCACCGCCGGTATCGCCGTCCTGCGGCTCGAACCGGTGGAAGTGGTGGCGGCGGGCGCCCTGCAACTGGGGCTGTGGGGTGGGGTCGGCGACCAGGACGAACGGGCCCGGCGGGCCCTGGTGCGGGTGCAGGGCCTGCTCGG
This sequence comes from Rhodococcus opacus B4, assembly GCF_000010805.1. Lineage (NCBI taxonomy): Bacteria > Bacillati > Actinomycetota > Actinomycetes > Mycobacteriales > Nocardiaceae > Rhodococcus > Rhodococcus opacus. Next base: position 6,877,151 of record NC_012522.1, read on the forward strand.
CGGGGAAGCCGTGCAGGTGGGGGTCCTCAGCGGTGGGCGGGGACCGGCGGAGCGCATCACGTTGCTGCCGTTGGGCGACGAGTTGATTCCTCGCAACGATCCGTCGGAGCCGTGGCCGGGCACCTTGCCGGAACCGGCGCCCGCCGCGGTGCTGACCGCGTATCCGGAGGTGTGGATGTCGGACGAGCGGGGTATTGCCGTGACGGTCACGGAACGTGGTGTGTTCAGCGCGCCTCCCGCGCGGCTGCGGTGGGGGAGTCGAGAGTGGGCGGTGTGCGGATGGGCCGGACCGTGGCCGGTGGACGAGCGGTGGTGGGACCCTCCGGCGGCGCGGACGGCGGCCCGGGCGCAGGTGCTGCTGGAGGAGTCGCGGGCGCTGCTGGTGATCTGCACGGCGGGCCGCTGGTCGGTGGAGGGAATCTATGAGTGACACCGGGGCCGTCGGGTGTCGTCCTTGCGGACCCACCGTCCGAAATGCTTTGCTGTGCAGAGGGTCGCGTGCCGGTGGCGGACAGCGTCAGGCATGGAGGCCGGCCACAGACGCATCGTCGGCTCGTGGCATACCTCGAAAGGGTCGACTGTGACCATTTCTTTCAACCACACCATCGTCGCCGCGAAGGACAAGCAGGAGTCGGCGACCTTCTTCACCACGCTGTTCGGACTGCCGGACGCCGTGCCCGCCGGCCATTTCCTCGCGGTGGCCCTCGACAACGGGGTGTCCCTCGACTTCGCGGAACCGCCGATCGAATTCCAGCCGCAGCACTACGCGTTCCTCGTCGGGGAGGACGACTTCGACCGGATCTACGGCCTGATCGTCGAGTGGGGTCTCGACCACTGGGCGGATCCGCGGCAGACGCTGCCGGGCACCATCAACACCAACGACGGCGGGAGGGGCGTCTACTTCCTCGACCCGTCCGGCCACTACCTGGAGATCATCACCCGCCCGTACGGGTCGGGCCGGTAGTCCGCGGCCGGGGTGCCGGTGCTCGCTAGTCTGGATTGTCGTGGACACGAGCAGGACGACCCCGACACGCGCCGGTATCGAGATCGCCTACCGGGACAGCGGCGGATCCTCGGACCCGGGGACGGTGCCGGTGGTCCTGGTGCACGGGATGGGTGGTGACGGCGGCACCTGGGACCGCTTCGCCCGCGCACTCGTCGCCCGCGGGCGACGAGTCCTCGTCCCGGACCTGCGGGGGCACGGGCGCAGCGCGCGGGCCGCGTCGTACCTGTTCGAGGAGTTCGGCGCCGACGTGGTGGAGGTGTGCGACAACCTGGGGTTGACGAGGGTGGATCTCGTCGGGCACTCGCTCGGGGGTCATGCCGCGTCGCTCGCGGCGCAGGCCCGCCCCGGGCTGGTCCGCCGGCTGGTGATCGAGGAGGCCCCGCTCCCGTTGCGTCCCGGTGACCCGGAACAGGTGTTCGCGAACCGATTGCCGTCGCTGCCGGAACTCTGGCACGCGACGACGAGCGTCATCCGGCATCCGCGGGCCGTGTTCGCCTTCGACCGGTCGATGACGGGCTCGGCGATCGAGCAGTTCCGCCGCCCGGATTCGTTGTGGTGGGACAGATTGCCGGACATCGAGGCCGACACGCTCATCCTGCGCGGCGGACCGGGCGGGATGGTGGACCCGCGCAAGCTCGAGTCCGCGGTCGCGGCGATTCCGCGGTGCCGGGTGGCGGTGTTTCCCGGCGGCCACAGCATTCACCGCGACCGGTACGACGAGTTCGCGGCGGAGGTCCTGCCGTTTCTGATGCGGCCTCCGACGAGCTGACAAAAAGTCCGAAAATGTAAACCGCGGCGGCCTCGACAGGACTAGCGTGGAAACGGAAAGAGGGGGCTCGGAACGAGGAAGAAGGACCCACGATGTCGACACTCACGCCCGGACGTCCCTACGCGCCCGGCAGGCAAGGGTTCAGCTCGCTCCGCGACGGGGGACTCAACTGGGACGCGTTCCCGTTGCGGCTGTTCACGAAGGGCAACGCCAAGTTCTGGAACCCCACGGACCTCGACTTCAGCCGGGACGCGGAGGACTGGGAGGGGCTGAACTCGGAGCAGCAGCGCAACTCCACGTATCTGGTCGCGCAGTTCATCGCCGGTGAGGAAGCGGTCACCGAGGACATCCAGCCGTTCATGAAGGCGATGGCCGCCGAGGGCCGCTTCGGCGACGAGATGTATCTGACGCAGTTCTGTTTCGAGGAGGCCAAGCACACCCAGGTGTTCCGGTTGTGGATGGATGCGGTGGGCCTGACCCGCGACCTGCACCCGTTCGTCGCCGACAACCCGTTCTACCGGCAGTTGTTCTACGAGGAGTTGCCGGGATCGCTGAAGGTCCTCGAGACCGATCCCAGCCCGGCCAATCAGGTGCGCGCGAGCGTCACCTACAACCACGTCATCGAGGGCAGCCTCGCGCTCACCGGGTACTACGCGTGGCAGAAGGTGTGCACGACGCGCGGAATCCTGCCGGGGATGCAGGAACTCGTCCGCAGGATCGGTGACGACGAACGACGCCACATGGCGTGGGGAACGTTCACCTGTCGCCGGCACGTCGCCGCCGACGACGGCAACTGGGGAGTGGTCCAGGAACGGATGGCGGAGCTGATGCCGTTGGCACTGGGCATGATCGACTGGGTCAACAAGCAATTCGAGGTGCAGCCGTACGGCCTCGACGACCAGGAGTTCATCGCCTACGCGGCGGATCGTGCGCAGCGCAGGCTGGGGGCGATCGAGTCGGCGCGCGGACGCCCGGTCGAGGAGATCGACCTGGACTACTCGCCCGAGGCGCTCGAGGAGAAATTCGGCGAGGAGGACGCCCAGGCGATGTCCGAGGCCGCGGGCTGAGACCTGCTTCGCGGTGCACGGGCCGAGTTGGGCGTCATGGCAGGATCTGCTCATGGCGCTCACCGCACTCGACCGCAGACTTCTCGGCTGGTCCGCAGCATTCGTGATCTCGCAGGCGAACATCCTCCGTCTGCTCGGTCCCGTGGCACCCCGGCTCGCCGAGATCCAGACGGCCCGCTCCGCGCGGGACTACACGTCGATCCTCGACGGGATGACCGACTCCGACACGGCGCGCTACCGCAGCCATTACTACCCGGACTTCGTCCACCCGCTGATCTACGCCGTCGCACTGCGCACGGGCGGCCGGAGGCTGGCGGAACTCACCCCGCTGTCGCCGAGAACGCAGAGGGTGCTGGCGGCGGCGCCGGTGATCTCCGCGGCGGGCGATTACGCCGAGAACGTCGTCGGGCTGTATCTGCTGTCGCACCGTGAGCACATCACCGACGCGACCGTGCGGACCACCAGCGCGGTCAGCGTCACCAAATGGGTGCTGGCACTCGGGACTCTCGGGTACCTGTCCCAGGGATTCGTGAGGGTCTGGGCGGGAAGGCTGTTCTCCCGCTAGATTCAGGCCCATGGGTGCTGTCGAGCTGAGCGTCGAGTACTTCACGGGCCAGGCCGAGTTCCGGGAGTGGCTCGCCGTTCATCACGCCTCCTCGCCCGGTATCTGGCTGAAGATGGCCAAGAAGGGGTCGGCGCATTCGTCGATCGACTACGGCGCGGCTCTGGAGGTCGCGCTGTGCTACGGCTGGATCGACAGCCAGGTCCGCCGCGTCGACGAGCACTTCTTCGTGCAACGGTTCACCCCGCGCTCGTCGCGGAGTCCCTGGTCGAAGCGGAACCGCGAGTTCGCGGAGAAGCTCGCGGAGGCCGGTCTCCTCGAGCCCGCGGGCGTGGCGGAAGTCGAGCGGGCCAGGGCGGACGGCCGCTGGGACCGCGCCTATGCGGGACAGAAGGCGGCGGAGATACCGCAGGACTTCCTGGCCGCCCTTGCGCGGAATCCCGAGGCCGAGGCCTTCTACGCGACGCTCGACAGCCACAACCGGTACGCCGTCTACTACCGGCTGCAGGACGCCAAGCGCCCGGAGACGCGGGCCCGCCGCATCGAGAAGTTCGTCCAGCAGCTGGCGGAGCGCAGGAAGTTCCACGACTGACCGATTTTTCGGCGGCTGTCACAATGGCAGCGTGCCCGACACGATCACCGCCACCTGTTCCGCGCTGTCCGCGACCGACGAACCGCTCGCGGGCACTGCTGCGCACGTCACCGGCTGGGTGTGCCTGGAGTACCCGGGCGCGTGGGGCCGGGACGTGCTCGACGGCACGGCACTCGGCCCGGACCTGGCCCGGGATCTCGACGCCCGCGCCGAGGCCGCCGGGGTGCGGATCATGTTCATCCGCCGACCCGGCCGCGGCACCGCGGCCCCGGACCGGCGAACGGTGCTGCTGGCACAGTCGCATCCCGCGCGGTCGTGGTGCGAGCGGCTGGAGGTCGGCTACCCGGAAGACCTGCTCGACCTGGACCTCGGTCTGGTCGCGGGGCCGGCGCCGGGTCTGGGCACGCCGGTGACGGACCCCGTCGCCCTGGTGTGCGCGCACGGAAAGAGAGACCAGTGCTGCGCCGTGCTCGGCCGGCCGGTCGCGGCCGGCCTGGCCGCGGAGTTCGGCGACGCGGTGTGGGAGTGCTCGCACACCGGCGGGCATCGGTTCGCGCCGTCGCTGATCCTGCTGCCGACGGGCTACACGTACGGCCGGCTGTCGGCGCAGCAGAGCGTCGACGCGGTCCGCGCCGCCGCCCGGGGCGAGGTGTACCGGACCGGGCTGCGCGGGCGCAGTTGCTGGGACGCCCCGCGGCAGGTGGCGGAACTCGCCGTCCGCGACCTGGTGGACGCGGCCGCCGACGAGCTGACGGTGGATGCGAATTCGGTTGTCACCCATCGCGACGGGCGTCGCTGGGTCGTCGACCTCGAGGAGCGGGAACTGCCACCGCGGCCGGCGAGTTGCGGGGCGGCGCCGAAACCGGTGCGACCCGTCGTCGCCACCGGAGTCCGCGCCCTCGCCCCCTGAGGCCGTCACCAGTGGGTGCCGGGCACCAGCCTTCCGACCTTCCGGGCGGCGCGGCCGAGCACCGACGACGTGTGGTGCCGGGGTTCCGGCGTGCGCCGAGGGGCCGGCGACGCGTCGTCCGTGCCGGTTCCCTTCGCGGCCGGTGAATCGGGGAACATGCGGTACATCTGGTGCATCACGCGATCCTTGACCGCCGGCGCGAAGACGTGGCCGAGTTCACCGAGCGTGCCGGTCGGGACGTCGATGCGTTTGGGGCGTTCGATCAGCGCCCGGACGACCATCGCGGCCGCCTTCTCCGGGGACGTGATCGGCCCGATGTTGTACCGGCCGGTGGGCGCGATCATCGGCGTCTCGACGAGGGGCATGTGGATGGTCGTGAACGTGATTCCGTCCGAGAGGGTTTCGGATGCCGCGACGTCGGTGAATCCGTCGAGAGCCGATTTGCTCGCGACGTAGGCGGCGAACCGTGGGGTCGCCCCCTGGACGCCGGCGCTGCTGATGTTGACGATGTGACCGAACCGCCGCTCGCGCATCTGCGGGAGGAAGGCGAGGATCAGCCGGACCGCGCCGAAGTAGTTGACGGCCATGGTCCGTTCGAAATCGTGGAGCCGGTCCGTCGAGTGGTACAGCCCCCGGCGAATCGAGCGGCCCGCGTTGTTGACGAGCATGTCGACGTGGTCGTGTTCGGCGAGAACGGCTTTGACAGTGTGTTCGACCGACTCGTCGTCGGTGATGTCGCAGGGGTAGCCGTAGGCTTCGCCGCCCGCCGAGCGGATCTCGGAGACCACGGCGTCGAGTTCCGCGGTGCGCCGGGCGAGCAGGATGACCCTCGCGCCCTTGCGGGCCGTCGCGATCGCGGAACTCCGGCCGATCCCGGACGATGCCCCGGTGATGACGACGTGCCTGCCCACGAGCGGTCCGGCGGGGTGGGGCCTGCGCGCCCGGTCGGGGTCGAGATTCTCGCGCCAGTACGACCACAGCCTGCCGGCGTACGAGGCGAAGGGAGGGACCTCGATGCCGGTGCCGCGCAGCGCCTCGCGGGTGTCGCGATCGTCGAACACCGTGGGCAGGGTCAGATTCTCGACGAGGACCGGCGGGATGCCGAGCGCGCCGAGCACTGCCTTGCGGCCCGTGTCGAGGGCGGAGTCGGGGGTGGGGGTGAGGAACGGGCGGACGAGTTCGCCGGGCAGACCGATCGCGGGATGTGGTGCGCCGGCTGCCTTGGCGAGCGCGGCGTAGATCTCGCGGACCGGCTGGGGGCGCGGATTCACGAGATGGAACGCCCGACCGTCCCGTCCCGGCGCCGACATCAACTCCACGATCGCTGCCGCCACGTAGTCGACGGGCACGACGTTGGTCGAGCCGATCCGGGGGACCGCCACGGGCAGCGCCTCGGGGAGTTTCGCGAGCGCCGCGATGGCAGGGAACAAGTAGTACGGCCCGTCGATCTTGTCCATCTCGCCGGTGAGGGAACTGCCGACCACCGCGGAGGGGCGGTAGATGCGCCGGCGCAGGCCCTCGGCTTCGCGGACCAGCTTCTCGGCCTCGAACTTGGTGCGGTGGTACGGGGTGGGGAAACCCTGCCCGAGATCGAAATCGGTTTCCCGGAACGGCCCCTCGTGGTCTCCTGCGACGGCGATCGAGGAGACGTGGTGAAGGGTCGCGTCCAGTCGCCGGGCCAGTTCGATCACCGAACGGGTGCCGTCGACGTTCGTGCTGGCCTGCTCGTCGCCGGCGGTGAGGTCGTAGATTGCGCCGAGGTGCAGGACGTGATCGGCAGCGGGCGCGGAGGTGAGTCCGAGGCCGGGCTCGGTCAGGTCGCCGATCAGCGGATGCACCCGTTCGCCGCCGGGCATGCCGTCGGCGAGCGCCTCCAGTCGCGCGACGGACGCGCGCCGGACGAGGACGTGGATCTCGGCTGATGCATCGCGGTCGAGGATCAGAGGCAGCACGTGCCGACCCAGGAATCCGGTACCGCCGGTGACGAGGAAGGTGGCCATGCCCCGAACTTACTCCAAAGTAAGATGATGCACTAGTGGCCGAGACCCACCTTGGCGTGCACCTTCTTCATCCAGGCCGGAGCCCACCAGTTGGCCTCGCCCATCAGCTTCACCAGGGACGGAACGAGGAGCATCCGCACCACGGTCGCGTCGACGAGCAGCGCGACGATCATGCCCACGCCGAGGAACCGCATGATCGACAGACCGGAGATGGTAAACGCCCCGGTCACCACCACGAGCAGCAGCGCGGCGGCCGTCACGATCCGGCCCGTGCGCTCGGTGCCGAAACGCACCGCCTCCTCCGTGGTCGCGCCCGCCTCGTGCGCCTCGACCATGCGCGACATCAGGAACACCTCGTAATCGGTCGACAGGCCGAAGACCACGGCGAGTATGAGGACCACGAACGTCGCCTCGAGCGGTGCCGGACTGACCCCGAGCAGGCCCGCTCCGTGTCCGAGCTCGAAGATCCAGGTGAGCACCCCGAACGTGGCGGCGAGACTCAGCCCCGCCATCGCGACGGCCTTGATCGGCAGCACCACCGAGCCGAATGCCAGGAACAGCAGAACCAGCGTCGACCCCACCATGATCGCGATCATGACCGGCATCCAGTGCACGATCGCCGCGTTGCCGTCGTCGACGGTCGCCTGTCCGCCGCCGACGAGGAGTTCTGTCCCCTCGGGGACGGAGATGGCGCGCAGACCGTCCACCGCCGCGCTCTGATCGTCGGTGGTGACTCCCTCGGAGTAGACGGCCTGGACCGCCACCAGTTCGCCGTTCGACGCGACGACAGTGGCGGCGCCGATACCCGGCACCTGGCCGGCGGACTGGGCGACAGCGGCTCCGTCGGCGGCAGTGGGCGCGGTGCCGTCGGTGCCCCGGAGGATGAGGGTGGCGCCGTTCCCGGTGGTGGGAAATTCGGTGGTGAGAGTGTCGGTGGCGATACGGGCCGGATCGTTCTCGGGCAGCGCCGTGTACGTGACCTCGCCGAGTGACGCGCTGAGCAGGGGCGCGGCGAGGACCATCAGGCCCGCGACGATCCCGACCGCGATGGCGACCGGCCGACGCATCACCCAGGTGACGACGGAGCCCCAGAATGTGCGGGCGCGCACCTCACCGCGCTGCGCCGCATCCTTGCGCCAGGTCAGCGCGTTGATGCGGTGACCGAGGATCGCGAGCAGCGCGGGCACCGCGGTGAGGGACAGCAGCGCCGCACTCGCGACCGCGGCCATCGCCCCGAACCCGAGCGACTTGATCACGTCCTGCGGAAAGACCAGCATTCCCGAGAACGCGCACACGAGAAGCAGACCGGAGAACAGCACGGTGCGGCCCGCGGTCAGGACTGTGCGCCGGGTCGCCTCGGCCACGTCGGCGCCGGACTCGAGTTCCTCGCGGAAACGGCCGACGATGAACAGGCCGTAGTCGATCGCGAGCCCCAGGCCCAGCAGGGATGCCACGTTGATCGCGAACGAACTGACGTCGGTGAACAGTGTCAGCAGGCGCAGCGTCGCGAGGGCACTGAATATCGAGAGCAGCCCGACGAACACCGGTACGGCGGCGGCGACCAGTCCGCCGAAGATGAAGACCAGCAACACGAGAGTGATCGGGAGCGCGATCGCCTCGGCCAGCACCAGGTCCTGCTGCAGCCGGTTGTTGAACGCCACACCCACCACCGAGTTTCCGGCGAACTCGGTGTCGACGCCCTCCACCTCGAGCTTCGGGAGCAGATCGTTGAACGTGGCGGCGGTGATCCCGGCATCCGGGTCGACGGTGATCGCTGCGGACGCCTTGGTGCCGTCCCCCGACACCATCGACTGCTTCCGCGTCGCGTCCGCGGTCCAGTAGGAGTTCACCGAATACGTCGGCACCTCGGCGGCGAACCGGTCGAGACTCGCGGTGACCTGGGGGCCGATGTCGTCGAGGGTCTTCCCGTCGGGTGCGGTGTAGATGGCGATGATGTCCGGGGTCTGCGGACCCAGATTCGCCTCGACGATTCGCGCGACCTCGGCGGATTCGCTACCGGGGTCGGTGAATCCACCCGAGCTGAGCTTCGCGAACACGCCGGTGCCCCATGCACCGCTCACCAGAACGGCGAACACGGCGAGGGTCAGGACCCACCATTTGCGTGAAACAACGGTCGAGGCCCAACGTGTCATGCGTCAACTCCGGGTGGTCGGGGGCGGTCGGCTGCGACTGCCGACTGTAGTGCGGATCGAGGGATCACCGGTGGGGGTGTGACGCGGGTCCCGGCGAATCGTGCATACTCGGCAGTGCACTTGCAGCCACACGCACGGGGGAAGCCGGTCCGAATCCGGCGCTGACCCGCAACGGTAGGCCACCAGAGCATTTCGGTGGCGAGCCCGAATACCCGCCGTGTGGTGCGACATCCTTTTCGTCGTGGTCTACGAAGCGGAGTCCCGCAGGCGCGCCTCCGCGTGGGCGTCTGCCGGCTTCTCATTCGTGGCTCTGAGCCGCAATGAGGTTTACATGTACTGTCAGTCGTTCCGAAGTTCCGCCCTGGTCACGTTCGCCGTGGCCGCGCTGGTGGTCGCGGGATGTTCACGCGGGGAGTCCGTGGGGGAGACCGCTTCCACCGAATCTTTCGCCGAGCCGGTGTCCGTCACCAACTGCGCGCGAACGGAGACGTTCGACGCGCCGCCCCAGCGCATCGTCAGCATGAACGATCACGTCACCGAGGTGCTGATCGAGATGGGGGCGGGCGATCGCATCGTCGGCACGGGGTACGGCGACGCGACCCCGCTGCCGGAGTTCGCGGAACAGTTCGCGAAGATCCCGAAACTCGCGACGGAGTACCCGACCCGGGAGCAGATCCTCGACCTCGACCCCGACCTGGTGGTCGGCGGCATGCGCAGCGCGTTCGACGAGAAGGAGGGGCGATCACGCGAGTCCCTCGGGGAACAGGGCATTCCGACCTTCCTGTTCTCCGAGTACTGCGGGCAGGGCTTCCCCGACATCGGGCTGCTGCGCAGCGACTACGGCCAGCTCGGTGAGATCCTCGGTGTTCCGGACGAGGCGCGCGCCGTCAGCGACCGGGTGACGTCCGGACTGCAGGCCGTGCGGGACGAGATCGCAGGCGCCGCGCCGGTTCCGACGTTCTTCTACGATTCCGGCGAGGACGTCCCGCTGACGATCGGCGGTGTGGGTGTCGGCCAGCTCATCGCGGACCATGCGGGCGCGGCCAACCTGTTCGCCGAGGGCGAGAAGCCGTATTCGAAGTCCACGTGGGAGGTCATCGGCGAACGCGCGCCGGAGGCGATCGTCGTCCTCGACTACGGCACGACGAGTGCGCAGGCGAAGATCGACTTCCTGAAGTCGCACCCGATCATGTCGACGACGCCGGCCGTGAAAGCCGGCCGGTTCGTGGTGGTGCCGCTCGACGACTTCTTCGAGAGCCCGCGTCTGGTGCGATCGGTGGAGACGATCGCGCGGGCGCTGCATCCGGATGTCGTCGGCGCGCGGTGACGGTCACCACGGAACGGGCGGCGCCGACGGAGCGGACGGCGCACCCGGCCCGCGCACGCCTCGGTTTCGCGGGCCTGGTGCTGCTGCTCGCGCTGGCGACGCTGTTCGTCCTCGGCCTGGCGGTGTCGTTCGGTTCGGTGCGCATCCCGGTCGGTGACGTCTGGGCAATCGTCGCGCACCGGGTGGCGCCCGGCGCGTTCGACCCCTGGTGGTCGCAGGCGCGGGAATCGATCGTCGTCGACTCGCGGCTGCCGCGGGCGCTGACCGCGGCGGTCGTCGGGGCGGCGCTCGCCCTGGCCGGCGCCGTGGCGCAGGCGGTGACGCGTAATCCGCTGGCCGATCCGTATCTGCTCGGGGTGTCGTCGGGCGCGGGTTTCGGCGTGGTGGTGGTGACGGTGCTCGGCCTCGGGGTGGGGGCGCTCGGCGCGTTCACGATTCCCGTCGCGGCGTTCCTGGGCGCGATGGTGCCGCTGTTCCTGTCACTGGCGATCGGCGGCCGGTATCCGCAGCCGACCGCCGTCATCCTCGTCGGTGTCGCGTCGGCGCAGGTGTTCTCGGCTCTCATCACGTTCTCGATCCTCGTCGTCGCCGACGAGCACCAACTGAGTTCGGTGATGCACTGGCTGGCGGGCGGTTTCGGCGACTCGCGGTGGTCGACGGTGATCTTCCCGGCCGTGGCCCTCGCCACGGTGGGGGCGGCGATGATGCTGAGCGCGAGCCGCATCGACCTGCTGCAGGCCGGAGACGACGGCGCCGCCGCCCTCGGGCTGAACGTGCGGCGCTTCCGCGTCGTGCAATTGCTCGGGGTGTCGATGCTGGCCGGGGCGGCCGTGTCCGTCGCGGGCGGCATCGGCTTCATCGGACTGCTCGTGCCGCACCTGGCCGGGTACGTCGTGGGCGCCCGTGCGATCCGGTTGCTGCCCGTCGCCGCGCTGCTCGGCGCGATCGCGATGGTAGCGGCGGACACGGCCGCGCGGTCGGTCGCACGGAGCATCGAGATCCCGGTGGGCGTTGTCACCGCCCTGGTGGGTGCGCCGATCTTCGTGTGGATGCTCTACCGGCAGTATCGGAGGGTCGAGCCGTGACCGCGCTGAGTCTGCACCGCGTCCGTGCCGAACTGGGGTCGCGGGAAGTGCTGCACGGCGTCGACTTCTCCGTCCGTCCCGGTGAGGTGCTGGCGCTGGTCGGGCCCAACGGTTCCGGGAAGACCACGGCGCTGCGCTGCTGCTACCGTGCGCTCATCCCGACCGCGGGAGCCGTCGTCGTCGACGGAACGGACAGCGCCGACCTGGGCAGGCGGGAACTCGCCCGGACGATCGGCGCGAGTACCCAGGAACCGCGGGTGTCCGCGGGACTGACCGTGCGCGAATCGGTTTCGCTCGGACGCGTCCCGCACCGGGCATGGTTCGAGCGGGCGAACGGCGTCGACGGTGAGATCGTCGAGACGTGCATACGGCAGGTGGGGCTGACCGACCTCGCGGGCCGCGACGTGCAGGCACTGTCGGGTGGGGAACGCCAGCGGGTGTCGATCGCCCGGGCACTCGCCCAGCAGCCGCGGGTCCTGCTGCTCGACGAACCCACCAACCACCTCGACCTGCGGCACCAGCTGACGGTGATGAGCCTGCTGCGCGACCTCGCCGCCGACGGTCTCGCGATCGTCGTGACCATGCACGACCTCCGGCTGGCCGTGGAGTACTGCGACACGCTGGCCGTGCTGCACGATGGTCGGGTGATCAGTACCGGTCCGCCCGTCGACGTGCTGGACGACGCCGTGCTCGGCGGGGTGTTCGGCATCCGCGGCGTGGTGCGGTCCATGCCGCGGCTGTCGATGGAGATCCTGGGGCTGGCCGATGGATGAGCAACTGCGGCGCGCGTACGAGCTGACCGCCCGTCGCGTCCCGATGATCGCCGACCAGATCTCAGACCCCGGGGCAGCCGCGTTCCCGGCCGTGCGGCTGACCGATCCCGGCTGGCTCGCGGACCGGGTCGCGGACACGGCGGCCCGGTGGGGCAGCGACGATCCGCGGGTCAACGGCACCCTGTGGTGGTACTCGGCCAGCTCGACGCTGACCGGGATCCCGATCGCGACCGCGCTCGTCACGGGTGTCGCCGCCAGTCCGAGGCTCGGCGACGCCGTGGCATTCGTGCGGGACGACGGGTACCTCGGCGGCCTCACCGCCTCGTCGGGGCTGCCGGTCGCCGGGGGACTGTCCGACTTGGCGTCGGAGATGGCCGCGGCACTGACGCCGATCGTCGACGCCCTCGCCGCCGCATCCGGGGTACGCCGCGCCGCGATGTGGGCGATCACCACGGATTCGATCGCCAACCGGGCCCTCGACGCCGGTGCCGCGTGCGGCGACCGCGTCCGCGGCAGCATCTTCGCCCGGGGTCTGGTGGACGCACTCCGCCGCGCCGGTGTCGTGTTGCCGGACCCGCGGTTCGTCGACGTCCGGGCCGGCGCGCTGTCGCGCCGGTTCACACAGCGGGCGTCGTGCTGCCTGATCTACGAGACGCCCGGGTCCGGCAAGTGCGTGAGCTGCCCGCGAAGACCTGCCGACGACCGATTGAGAGGCCTGGCCGCACTCGTGATGTGACCCGCATTGACCTGCCCGGGCGAGCGATGGCAGACTGAATCAATCGAACGCCAGTTCGAGCGATGCGCCTTCCCCAGCGGCATCTTCCATGGTCTCGGCACTGCACGTGCCCGGCATGAAGAGGTGTAGCCAGATGGGTTGGGGAAACGGCCCGCCGACGTGGTCCGAGATGGAACGCGTCCTGTCGGGCAGGCCGGGGCGGGTCGACCCGGAGTCGCTGTACCCCGGCGACGGCGGCGACAGTCCCGCGTGGTCGCGTAAACGGGGGGAGTACCGGGCGGGTCGTCAGGAGCGTTCCGGTTCCACCGTGCCGTACGCCGAACTGCACGCGCACTCGGCGTTCAGCTTCCTCGACGGCGCCTCCCCGCCGGAAGAGCTGGTGGAGGAGGCCGTCCGGCTCGGGCTCGAGGCCATCGCGCTCACCGACCACGACGGGTTCTACGGTGTGGTCCGGTTCGCGGAGGCGGCGAAGGAACTGAACATGCGCACCGTGTTCGGGTCCGAACTGTCGTTGGACGACGCGCACCTGCTGGTGCTGGCGCGAGGTCAGGAGGGGTACCGGCGGCTCTCCCGGGAGATCGCGGCGGCGCATCTCGCGGGAGGGGAGAAGGGCAGACTCCGCTACGACCTCGACCGTCTCGCCGACGCGGCCGGGGGGCACTGGCAGATCCTGACCGGCTGCCGGAAGGGGCATGTGCGTCAGGCGCTCGCCGACGGTGGTCCGGACGCCGCGGCGGCCCGGCTACGGGACCTGATCGACCGATTCGGGGCCGACCGGGTCACGGTGGAGCTCACCCATCACGGCGTCGCGGAGGACGCCGAGCGCAATGCCTGCCTCGCCGAACTCGCACAGCGGCACGGACTTCGGGTGATCGCGTCCACGGCGGCACACTTCGCGGGACCGCCACGAAGGCGGCTGGCCATGGCGATGGCCGCCGTCCGGGCCCGTCAGAGCCTCGACGACGCGGCCGGCTACCTGGCGCCCGCCGGGGGAGCGCACCTGCGGTCCGGCGAGGAGATGGCGCATCTGTTCGCCGCGTACCCGGACGCCGTCCGCGGTGCCGCGGAACTCGGCCTGGAGTGTGCGTTCGACCTGCGGCTCATCGCGCCGCAACTGCCCCCGTTCGACGTTCCCGACGGGCACACCGAGGCGAGCTGGCTGCGACAGCTCACGATGGACGGGGCGCGGCGCCGTTACGGTGCGCCCGCGGACCGGCCGGAGGCCTACCGGCAGATCGAGCACGAACTGGGCATCATCACCGGGCTGAATTTCCCGGGTTACTTCCTGGTGGTCCACGACATCGTGTCGTTCTGCAAGAACAACGACATCCTCTGCCAGGGAAGGGGTTCGGCGGCCAACTCCGCCGTCTGCTACGCCATCGGCATCACCAACGTGGATCCCGTCCGCAACAAGCTGCTGTTCGAACGTTTCCTCTCGCCCGAACGCGACGGGCCCCCGGACATCGACGTCGACATCGAATCCGACCGCCGGGAGGAGGCCATCCAGCACGTCTACACCAAGTACGGACGCCAGTACGCGGCGCAGGTCGCGAACGTCATCACGTACCGCGGAAAGTCCTCGGTGCGGGACATGGCGCGGGCGTTGGGCTTCTCGCAGGGGCAGCAGGACGCGTGGAGCAAGCAGGTCAGCCGCTGGGGTGGGATCGGGAAGGAGGCCGGCACCGACATTCCGCCCGCCGTCCTCGAACTGGCCGCTCAGATCGAGGGGTTTCCGCGGCACCTCGGCATCCACTCGGGTGGCATGGTGATCTGCGACCGGCCGATCGCCGACGTGTGCCCGGTGGAGTGGGCGCGCATGGCGAATCGCAGTGTTCTGCAGTGGGACAAGGACGATTGCGCTGCGGTGGGTCTGGTGAAATTCGACATGCTGGGCCTCGGCATGCTCTCCGCGCTGCACTACATGATCGACCTGGTGGCCGAGCACAAGGGGATCGAGGTGGATCTGGCGCAGCTGGACCTCTCCGAGGAGGCCGTCTACGAAATGTTGCAGCGGGCGGACTCGGTGGGGGTGTTCCAGGTGGAGTCGCGGGCCCAGATGGCGACCCTGCCGAGGCTGAAACCGCGGAACTTCTACGACCTGGTGGTGGAGGTGGCGCTCATCCGCCCCGGTCCGATCCAGGGCGGATCGGTGCACCCGTACATCCGGCGCCGCAACAAGCTCGAACCGGTGACCTACGACCATCCGTCCCTGGAGAAGGCGCTGAAGCGGACGCTGGGTGTGCCGCTGTTCCAGGAACAGTTGATGCAGATGGCGGTCGACGTGGCGGGGTTCAGCCCGGCCGAGGCCGACCAGCTCCGCCGGGCCATGGGGTCCAAACGGTCGCCCGAGAAGATGGAACGGCTGCGGGGACGGTTCTACCAGGGCATGCGGGAGCTGCACGGGATCGGGGGCGACGTGGCCGACCGGATCTACGAGAAGCTGTTCGCTTTCGCGAATTTCGGTTTCCCCGAAAGTCATTCGCAGAGTTTCGCGGCCCTGGTGTTCTATTCGTCGTGGTTCAAGCTGCATCATCCGGCGGCGTTCTGCGCCGGTCTGCTGCGGGCGCAGCCGATGGGGTTCTACTCGCCGCAGTCGCTGGTGGCCGACGCCCGCAGGCACGGGGTGCGGGTGCACGGCGCGGACGTCAATGCGAGCCTCGCGCACGCCACCGTCGAGGCGGGCGGGACGGAGGTGCGGCTCGGGCTCGGCGAGGTGCGGCACATCGGGACCGCGCTGGCCGAGCGGATCGTCGACTCCCGCGGCGACGGCGGGCCGTACACGTCGTTCCTCGACCTCACCGGCCGGGTGGAACTGAGCACGGCGCAAGCCGAATCGCTGGCCACCGCAGGTGCTCTCGACAGTTTCGGGTTGTCCCGGCGGGAGGCGTTGTGGGCGGCGGGCGCCGCGGCGGGGGAACGCCGCGACCGGCTGCCGGGGATCGGGGCGTCCACCCGCGCGCCGACCCTGCCGGGGATGAGCGATCTCGAACTGGCCGCGGCGGACGTGTGGGCCACCGGGGTGTCGCCGGACACGTATCCCACCGAGTTCCTGCGCCCGCAACTCGACGCGCTCGGGGTGATCCCGGCGGCGCACCTGCTCGACGTTCCCGACGGCGACCGGGTTCTGGTGGGTGGGGCGGTGACGCACCGGCAGCGCCCGGCGACGGCGGCAGGGGTCACGTTCATCAATCTCGAGGACGAGACCGGGATGGTCAACGTCGTCTGTTCGGTGGGGTTGTGGGCGAAGTACCGCAAACTCGCCAACACGGCGCCCGCACTGCTGGTCCGCGGCAAGGTGCAGAACGCGGAGGGCGCGGTGACGGTGGTGGCGGATCGGTTGCAGCTGATGGATTTGCGGGTCTCCGCAAAATCCAGGGACTTCCGATGAGCCCCGCACCGCTAGCATCTGGTCATGAGGAGATACGTCTTGTCGGCGATCGTCGTGGCCACGCTGGCGCTCGCGGGGTGTGGGGGTTCGAGCAGCGACTCCTCCCAGTCGTCGCCCGCCCCCTCTCCCGGGGGTGCCAGTCAGATGGAAATCGGTGGCGCGGTACAGCAACCCGCGAAGGATCAGGCGCCCACCGAGCGTCAGGAGATCATCACCGGTCAGGTCGCGCTCACCGCGGGCGACCCGGTGGCCGTCGGCAGGCAGATCGTGGACAAGGTCGACGAGCTGGGCGGGCGCGTCGACCAGCTCACCGAACAGCCGGGCTCCGACGACCAGGACGCGAGCAGTTCCCTGACCATCCGGGTGCCCGCCGACTCGCTCACACGGACGTTGGACGATCTGCGCGAGTTGGGCAAGGTCACCAGCGTCAGCGTCACCAAGAGCGATGTGACGATGCAGTCGCAGGATCTCGACGCCCGGATCGGCGCGCTGACGGCGTCCGTCACCCGCCTGCAGGGGCTCATCACGTCGGCCGCGAACACGGCGGATCTGATCGAGGCCGAGCGCGCGCTGTCAGAACGCCAGGGGGAACTCGACAGTCTCACCGCCCAGAAGCGGTCACTGAGCGATCAGGTGGCACTGGCCACGATCACGATCGACGTCACCACCACCGAGGCCGAACGGCCGAGTACCGGTCCCGACAATTTCTGGGAAGGCGTCGTGGCGGGCTGGAACGCCCTGCTGTCGGCGATCGCGGGCGGCGCCGTGGTCGTGGGGGCGCTGATTCCCTGGTTCGGGTTCGTGGCCGTCATCGCACTGGTCGTGTACGGCGCGTACCGTCTGCGCCGGAAGTACAACAGGCCGCAGGGACCCCCGTCGGGCCCGGCGCCGGAACGAGAAGAGGCGAAGACGCAATGATCGAAGTCGACCTGAATGCCCTGGACGGCGCATTGGCGTCGGGCGCCCCCGTCATCGACGTGCGCGAGGCCGACGAGTACGCCCAGGCCCGGGTTCCGGGAGTGACGCTGATCCCGCTCAGCGAGTTCGTCGCGCGGGTGAACGAGATCCCGGACGCCGAGGTCGTCTACGTGATCTGCGCGGTCGGCGGCCGGAGCCTGCAGGCGGCGGAGTACCTGAATGCGCGGGGAATCAACGCCGTGTCGGTGGCGGGCGGGACGTCCGCGTGGATGCAGTCCGGCCGCCCCGTGGAGTCCGGCGCCTGACCTCTTTTCAGCGACTGATGCTGTAGGCGCGGACGCTGCCGCGGGCGCGGCGCACGTCCAGGTGCCCGGCGGCGTGCCGCAGCGTGTGGACCGCGACGGTGCCCCAGACGACGACCAGTGCGCACCACAGGGTCACGCCGGCGCCGACGATCACGACGGAGTCCGTCGCCAGGCCGAGCGAGTTCGCGCCCAGTGCGCAGGTGCCGACGGGGAACGTGAAGCTCCACCAGCTGGGTGTGAACGTCAACCCGCGGCGAAAGGCCCTGGCGGTCACCGTGACCACGGTCGCGAGGGCGAGAACGCCGAGAGCGCCGACGGTGGTCCCGTAGGCGACGCCCACCGCGTGCAGCCAGGCGTGGCCGGACGCCGCGCCGAGCAGATTGATCGCCGCCACCGACTGCCCGATCACGCCGAGCGGAATCCAGAGCGTCGGCACGAGCGGGGTGGCGGGGAGCCCGTTGCTCAGCAGGTGGCGGCCGACGACGACGGCGACGGTCAGTGCGGCGCTCAGCGCCAGCACGAACAACGAGTAACAGACCACCAGCATCGCGATCTGCGGTGCGCCCTCGGGGAGATGCTTGACCAGTGCGGCTCCGGAGGCAGCCGACACCATGGGCGGCACGACGGGCATGAGCCAGGACGGCACCGGTGTCACCTGGTGGGGCCGGGTCAGCCGGCGGGCCATGACGACGTAGGTGACGAGCCCGATGCCGGTCCCGATCGTCCACAGTGTGGCCGAGGCGGGGACGGCGACGTCGCCGAGAAGTGCGTGACCCGCGGATCCGGTGCCGGCGCCGACGGTCAGCACCGCCATCGACACGGCGCCGTAGAACGGGAACATCGTGTGGCTGCGCGCGTCGGCGAGGGCGTCGTCGCGGCGGCGGATCCAGTGCCGAACCAGTGCGGTCGTCAGCAGGACGAGCAGCGTCACGGCGATCAGCCAGAAGACCTCGGAGGCCGTCCGGACCACCGGAACGCCGGCCGGAAATGCGGCGGCGACGACTGCGAGGATGCCGGTGCCCATCACTGCTGCGAACCAATTCGGGGTCATACCCAGAGCTTGCCGCCGCATCGTCGTGGCCGGTAGAAGGCTTGTCGTTGAATGCCCACAAATCACGTTTGTGGGACTAGCCTTGGGTTGTGCCGCTGTCTCCCCGGGTTCCCGAACTCAGTGCCCTCGACGTCCTGTTGTCCGTCGAGCGGCTCGGAAGCATGGGTGCGGCGGGGCGCGAGCACGGCCTCAGTCAGCAGGCCGTGAGCGCGCGCGTGCGGTCGGCCGAGCGCCAGTTCGGCATCAAGGTGTTCAGCCGCGGTGCCAGCGGAGTGCAGCCCACGTCCGAGGGCGCCCTGATCCTCGAATGGGCGAGCCACATCCTCGCCACAGCGGAGGAACTGGCGTCGGGAGTCGCAGCGCTGCGCGGTGAACGGCAGGCCGGGCTGACGGTCGCGGCCAGCATGACGATCGCCGAGTACCTGGTTCCGGGGTGGACCGTCGCGATGCGGCGCAAGTACCCGAACGTGGTGACGAACGTGCGCCTGCTCAACTCGTCCGAGGTGACCGCCCGCGTGCTGTCGGGTGAGGCCGATCTCGGGTTCGTCGAGGGCCCGGACATTCCGGCGGGACTGCAGGTGCGGGAGATCGGCCGCGACCACCTGGTGGTCGTGGTGCCGCCGGAGCACGAATGGGTGCGCCGGTCGCCCATTCCGGTGTCCGAACTCGCGGCGACGCCGATGATCCAGCGGGAGTCCGGGTCCGGCACACGCACCACCCTCGAGAACGCGGTCCCGCAGTGCGTCCCGCCGTTGCTGGAGTTGACCTCGTGCACGGCGGTGAAGGCGGCGGTCGTGGCGGGCAACGCTCCGGCCGTGCTGTCCTCGCTCGCGGTCGCCGCCGACCTGACGGACGGCAGGCTCGCCTCCGTCCAGGTGGAGGGGCTGACGCTGCCGCGGCGGCTGTCCGCCGTCTGGGACCCGGTGCGCGGGGTGCAGGGTGCCGCCCGGGACTTCCTCGACATCGCCCTCGGCGCCGGCGCGGCCGCGGGGGTCGGTGCCCTGACTGCGGGAGCTACAGCGCAGCCCCGCTGAATCCGTGCTGGCGCCACGCCTCGTACGTCACCAGGGCGGCGGCGTTGGACAGGTTCAGCGACCGCCGGCCGGGCAGCATCGGGATGCGGACCCGTTCCGTGACGTGCGGGTCGGCCAGCACCTCCGCCGACAGTCCGGTGGGTTCCGGGCCGAACAGCAGAACGTCGCCCGGCCGGTACGCGATGTCGGCGTACGACACGGTGGCGTGCGCGGTGAACGCGAACACCCGCGCCGGCCCCACAGCCGCCCAGGCCGCCTCCAGGTTCTCGTGCACGGTCACCGACGCCAGGTCGTGGTAGTCGAGCCCGGCCCGCTTCAGCTTCGGCTCGGACAGGTCGAACCCGAGTGGTCCCACCAGGTGCAGTTCGCAACCGGTGCCCGCCACCATGCGGATGGCGTTGCCGGTGTTGGGTGGGATTCGGGGTTCGTGGAACATCACTCGGAACACCCGCACAGCTTAGAACCCCACCAGGGGACGGCATGATGGACGCATGGATCCGGTCGAAGAGGTGGTGGGTGAGGACTACGGCGACGCACGACTCCCCGCGCAGAACTGGCAGCGGCGGCACTACACGAAATGCAACTTCCGTGATGCCGACCTGAGTGAACTCCGCACCGAGTCGGTGATCTTCACCGAATGCGACTTCACGGGCGCCGACCTCGCCGAGTCGCACCACGTGGGGACGGCGTTCCGTTCCTGCTCGTTCACCAGAACGACGCTGTGGCACAGCGAGTTCCGCAACTGCAGCTTCCTCGGTTCGGAGTTCGACAACTGCCGGCTGCGCCCGATGGTCTTCGACGAGTGCGACTTCACGCTCGTGTCGCTGGGCGGTGCGGACCTGCGCGGACTCGATTTCACGGACTGCCGGTTCCGGGAAGCCAACCTCGTCCGGACGGATCTCCGCCGGGCCGTCCTGCGCTCGGCGGACCTGTTCGGGGCCCGCACCGGCGGCGCGAAATTGGACGGCGCGGACCTGCGCGGAGCGCACGTCGACGCGAACCTGTGGACGGCCGCCTCTCTGGACAAGGCGCAGATCGAACTCACCCAGGCCATCGCGTACGCGACGGCCAATGGGCTCGTGGTGGAACCGACCTGACACCGGTTCGCCGAACCTGCCTGACACTGGTTCTGCGAACCTGAGAGAATGGGGCACGTGACTGCAACGATCCTCGATGGCAAGGCGACCCGCGACGAGATTTTCGAAGACCTGAAGGTGCGGGTGAGCGCCCTGAAGGACAAGGGCATCACGCCCGGTCTCGGCACCGTCCTGGTGGGGGACGACCCGGGGTCGGCCGCCTACGTGCGCGGCAAGCACAACGACTGCGCGAAGGTCGGGATCACCTCGATCCGCCGCGACCTGCCCGCCGACATCACGCAGGAGAAGCTCGACGCCACCATCGACGAGCTCAACGCCAACCCGGACTGCACCGGGTACATCGTGCAGCTCCCGGTGCCGAAGCAGCTCGACGAGAACGCCGCCCTCGAGCGCATCGACCCCGACAAGGACGCCGACGGACTGCACCCGGTCAACCTGGGCCGGCTGGTGCTGGGCAAGGAAGCGCCGCTGCCGTGCACGCCGCGCGGAATCCTGCACCTGCTGCGCCGCTACGAGGTGCCGATCGAGGGGGCGCACGTCGTCGTCGTCGGCCGCGGTGTCACCGTGGGCCGCCCGATCGGCCTGCTGTTCACCCGGCGCAGCGAGAACGCCACCGTCACCCTCTGCCACACCCGTACGCGGGACCTCGCAGCGGAGGTCCGGCGCGCCGACATCGTCATCGCGGCGGCGGGTGTTCCCGGGCTGGTGACGGCCGACATGGTCAAGCCCGGCGCTGCGGTACTCGACGTGGGCGTGAGCCGCACCGAGGACGGGCTGCGCGGCGACGTGGCGGCGGACGTCGCCGAGGTCGCCGGTTTCTTGTCCCCGAACCCCGGCGGGGTCGGACCGCTGACCCGCGCGTTCCTGCTGACCAACGTCGTGGAGCGGGCAGAGCGTGTCGCAGCGTCTCTCGGCTGAGATGGCCGACTGGGGGCAATTCGCGAAGAAGAACCTGCCGATGCTCGCAGTCCTCGTCGTCATCGTGGTGGCCGTGGTGTTCGTGCTCGCGGACCGGTGGCGGCGAGGAGCATTCGTGTTCGGCGTCGCCACCCTGCTGGCGGCGGCGTTCCGGTTGACGATGCCGTCGGAGCGCGTGGGACTGCTCGCGGTGCGCAGCAGGGCCTTCGACGTGGGCGCCCTCGTGGCCGTCGGCGGCGCGATCGTGTGGCTGGCCGTGTCGATCGACCCGCTCGGAACCGATTGACGGTCCGAGCGGGCGTCGCCCGGCGCGGGGTCAGCGCCCGGCGCGTGCCAGTTGCATCGTCTCGGACAGCAGTTTCGCGACCGCGGCAGCCTCGGTGAGGAACCCGTCGTGGCCGTCCCTCGAGTTGAGGACCCGCAGACCGTCGCAGGTGGGGATGTCCTCGGCCAGATCCTCCTGCAGGCGGATCGGATACAGGCGGTCGGAATCGACGCCGCCCACGATGACGGGTGCGGTGATCGTCGCCAGCGCGGCCGCGATCCCACCGCGCCCGCGGCCCACGTCGTGCCGGTTCATGGCCTCGGACAGCAGCACGTACGTGCCCGGGTCGAACCGGCCGACCAGCTTGTCGGCCTGGTGCTGGAGGTAGCTCTCGACGGAGTACCGTCCGCCGCGCCACGGGTCCTCGCCGTCCTGCGGCGAGTTCGCGAACCGCGAGTCCAGTTCGCTCTCGGTGCGGTACGTGAGGTGCGCGATCCGGCGGGCGATGCGCAGTCCGGTCCGGGGGATCCGGCCGCTGCCGTGGTAGTCGCCGCCCAGCCAGTCGGGGTCACTGGTGATGGCCTCGATCTGGGTGGTCTGCGTGCCGATCTGGTCCGCGGTCGCGCGGGCGCCGACCGCGAGAACGAGCGCCGACGCGACCTGATCCGGGTAGGTAACGGCCCACTCGAGCGCGCGCATGCCACCCATTGATCCACCGACCACGGACGCCAGCTTCTCGATGCCCAGCAGGTCGGTGAACTTCTTCTCGGCCGCGATCTGGTCGCGGATGGTGATCTCCGGGAAACGGCTGCCCCAGGGGCGCCCGTCCTCCGCGATCGAACCGGGACCGGTGGTGCCGCGGCAGCCACCGAGAACGTTGGTTGCGACGACGCACCACTCGTCGGTGTCGATCGGCGCACCCGGGCCGACCATTCCGGTCCACCAGCCGGGGGATGGGTGCTCGTCGGTGACGGGGCCGGTGACGTGGGAGTCGCCGGTGAGGGCGTGCTCGACGAGGACCACGTTGTCGCGGTTCGGGGACAGCTCGCCCCACCGCTGTACGGCGAGGGTCACCGACGGGAGCACCGAGCCGTTCTCGAGCTCGAGCGATCCGATGTCGACGGTGCCGAGACGTCCGTCGGCCACGGGCAGGTTCTGCACTGCGCTCACTGTCAAGATGCCGCCGCCGTAATTCCGGACTCGATATCGGCGATGATGTCGTCGATCCCTTCGATGCCGACTGCCAGGCGGACCAGTCCGGGGGTGACGCCGCTGGCGGCCTGCTCCTCCGGGGTCAGCTGGGAGTGCGTGGTGGACGCCGGGTGGATCACCAGCGAGCGGACGTCGCCGATGTTCGCGACGTGGCTGTGCAGGGTGAGTGCGTTGACGAACTTCTTGCCCGCGTCGATGCCGCCGGCGAGTTCGAACGTCACGATGGCACCCGCACCCCTCGGCGCGATCTGCTTCGCCCGGTCGTGCCACGGCGACGACGGGAGCCCGGCATATCCGACGGACACGATCTCCGGCCGCGCCTCCAGGTACTGGGCGACGGCGGTCGCGTTCGACACGTGCCGCTCCATCCGCAGGCTCAGCGTCTCGAGGCCCTGCGCGATGAGGAACGCGTTGAACGGGGAGATCGCGGAACCGAGGTCGCGCAGCAATTGCACGCGCGCCTTGAGGGCGTACGCGGGCGGTCCGAGTTCGGAGTAGACGACGCCGTGGTAGCTCGGGTCCGGGGTGGTGAAGCTGCTGTGGCGGCCCTGGGTCCAGTCGAACGTGCCGCCGTCGACGATGACGCCGGCGATGGCCGTGCCGTGGCCGCCGAGGTACTTGGTGGCCGAGTGCACCACGATGTCCGCGCCGTGCTCGAGTGGGCGGATCAGGTAGGGGGTGGCCACGGTGTTGTCGACGATCAGGGGGATTCCGTGCTGGTGCGCGATCCCGGAGATTCCGGGCAGGTCGAGCACGTCGTTGCGGGGATTGGAGATGGTCTCGCCGTAGAACGCCCTCGTGTTGTCCCGGATCGCGTTCTTCCATTGCTCGAGGTCGTCGGGGTCTTCGACGAACGACACCTCGATGCCGAGCTTGGGCAGCGTGTAGTGGAAGAGGTTGTAGGTGCCGCCGTACAGGCGCGGGCTGGAGACGATGTGGTCGCCCGCCTCGGCGAGGTTCAGGATCGCGAACGTCTCAGCGGCCTGCCCGGACGCCAGGAGCAGGGCGGCGACGCCGCCTTCGAGGGCGGCGATGCGCTGCTCGACCGCGTCCTGGGTGGGGTTCATGATGCGGGTGTAGATGTTGCCGGGCTCGGCCAGACCGAACAGCGCGGCAGCGTGATCGGTGCTGTCGAACGTGTACGAGGTGGTCTGGTAGATCGGCAGCGCCCGCGCCTTGGTGGTCGCGTCGGACGTCTGCCCGGCGTGGATCTGCTTGGTCTCGAACGACCAGTTCTCGGTCATGTGCTGTCTACTCCAGTGGTCTGACGAGGGCGCGGACGAGGAGCTGGTTCGTTCGCGCACAGGGCTTGTCTGGGGTCTATCTACGACAACAACAACACATCATGAACCTCCGATGTCGGACCCGCGCTTGTCACCCGACTGTTTGTATGAATCAGGGAACCAGGTCATCACCCGGGGCACCCCACCGCGGTGGAGGGTTGCCGGCCAGCTAGCCGGGGCTCGTTGCTGGCACTCATGACCTGTGGTGAATCTTAGCGGCTGGGGTGGAACGACCGGAAACGGCACCGATCAGGCCTGCTAGCAGGGAAAAATTACCCGCCGGTAGGGGTGGGATCTCGCACCCACATGTTGCGCGCGCCACGCATAGCAGTACGCTTGTCTTGTTAAAGTGCGGTCTCCCCAGCGGCCGCATCGACCGTCTACGTTTGATAAGCGAACCGTTCGCGGACCCACTCACGAAGTGCGCCCGCAACCGTGTAACCAGGGAATCTTCCTAGGAGGACGCGAAGCACCCATGTCCAAGATCAAGGTTGAGGGCACCGTCGTCGAACTCGACGGCGACGAGATGACACGCATCATCTGGCAGTTCATCAAAGACAAGCTGATCCATCCCTACCTGGATGTGAACCTGGAGTACTACGACCTCGGTATCGAGTACCGGGACGAGACGGACGACCAGGTCACCGTCGACGCGGCCAACGCCATCAAGAAGCACGGCGTCGGCGTCAAGTGCGCGACCATCACCCCGGACGAGGCGCGCGTCGAGGAGTTCGGCCTCAAGAAGATGTGGCGGTCGCCCAACGGCACCATCCGCAACATCCTCGGTGGCACGATCTTCCGCGCGCCGATCATCATCTCCAACGTTCCGCGACTGGTTCCGGGCTGGACGAAGCCGATCATCATCGGCCGTCACGCCTTCGGCGACCAGTACCGCGCCACCGACTTCAAGGTCCCCGGCCCGGGCAAGGTGATGATCACCTACACGCCCGAGGACGGCAGCGAGCCGATAGAGCACGAGCTGGTGAACTTCCCCGACGGCGGCGGCGTCGTCCAGGGTCAGTACAACTTCACCAAGTCCATCGAGGACTTCGCGCGCGCCTCGCTCAACTACGGCCTGCAGCAGAACTACCCGGTGTACCTGTCGACGAAGAACACGATCCTCAAGGCGTACGACGGTGCGTTCAAAGACATCTTCCAGCACGTCTACGAGACCGAGTTCAAGCCGGAGTTCGACGCGGCGGGTCTCACCTACGAGCACCGCCTCATCGACGACATGGTCGCGTCGGCGCTCAAGTGGGAGGGCGGCTACGTCTGGGCCTGCAAGAACTACGACGGCGACGTCCAGTCCGACACCGTCGCGCAGGGCTTCGGTTCGCTCGGCCTCATGACCTCCGTGCTGCTGACCCCGGACGGCAACACGTGTGAGGCGGAGGCGGCGCACGGCACCGTGACGCGTCACTTCCGTCAGCACCAGCAGGGCAAGCCGACGTCCACCAACCCCATCGCGTCGATCTTCGCGTGGACCCGTGGACTCGAGCACCGCGGCAAGCTGGACAACACCCCCGACGTCATCGGGTTCGCGCAGGAGCTCGAAGACGTGGTCATCAAGACCGTCGAGGGCGGCCAGATGACCAAGGACCTCGCGATGCTGGTCGGCGGCGACCAGGGCTACCTCACCACCGAGGAGTTCCTCGGCACGCTGGACATCAACCTCCAGAAGGCCATCGCGGAGAAGTAGGCACCGCACGACATCAGAACGGAACGGGACGCTCCCAGGTCGGGGTGTCCCGTTCGTCGTCTCCGGCGAGGCAGGCGAGGTACGGCGGGGACGTGAGTGTGCTCACGCGACGACGGAAGCGGGAAGAGAACCCGGGATGCGGTCGTTGACAGTTCTTCGTGACTACTTCCACCCCGGTGCGCCCCGAGCACCTCGGCGTCATCGCCCGGCATCCGTCCGTCCGCAAGCTCGCCATGATCGCGCTCGCGCTCGGCGGCTTCGGGATCGGCACCACCGAGTTCGTGGCGATGGGACTGCTTCCGGAGATGGCGTCGAGCCTCGGGATCACCGAGCCGACGGCCGGCCACGTCATCTCGGCGTACGCCCTGGGTGTGGTCGTGGGCGCGCCGCTCATCGCCGCGCTCACCGCGCGGGTGCCCCGCAAGGCGCTGCTGATCGCGTTGATGGCGGCATTCACGATCGGCAACGCCGCCACCGTGTTCGCGCCGAACTACGGCGCGCTGATGGCCGCGCGGTTCGTCGCGGGCCTCCCGCACGGCGCGTACTTCGGGGTCGCGGCCCTGGTGGCGGCGCACCTCGCCGAGCGCGGACAGCGGGCCCGGGCGGTCGCGCTCGTCATGATGGGACTGTCGGTGGCGAACGTCGTCGGCGTTCCCGCCGCCTCCTGGCTGGGCCAGGCCCTCGGCTGGCGCAGCGCCTTCGCCCTCGTCGCGCTGATCGGGGTCGTGACGCTGGGTGCGATCTGGTCGTGGGTGCCCTCGCTCGCCGCCATGCGGATGACGAACCCCCTCACCGAACTGGGTGCCCTGCGCCGCGCGCAGGTGTGGATGACGCTGATCATCGGCATGGTCGGGTTCGGTGGCATGTTCGCCGTCTACACGTACATCAGCACCACCCTCACCGACGTCTCGGGGCTGTCGCGGTCGCTGGTGCCGCTGGCCCTGATGATCTACGGGCTGGGCATGGTCGCGGGCAATCTGATCGGCGGCAGGCTCGCCGACAGGGCGCTGATCCCCGGTCTGTTCGCCGCGATGACGGCACTCGGGGTGGTGCTCGGCATCTTCGTCATCGCCTCGCACAACCCGTACGCGGCGCTGCTGCTGGTGTTCTTCGTCGGTGCTGCCGGCGCGTCGATGGTTCCCGGCCTGCAGACCCGGCTGATGGACGTCGCCGCCGACGCCCAGACCCTCGCCGCGTCGCTCAACCACGCGGCCCTCAACATCGCGAACGCGTTCGGGGCGTGGATCGGTGGCGTCGTCATCGCCGCCGGCTACGGCTATACGGCACCGGCCGCGGTGGGTGCGCTGCTCGCCGTCGCGGGCATCGTGGTCCTCACCGCGGCCGTCGCGATGGAACGCCGCAGCGCCCGTTCGTCTCGGTAGCCGCGCTGTCGTACGCGTCCGCTACGGTGCTTGCCGTGCCACACATCATCACCACCGTCAATGTCAACGGAGTCCGCGCGGCCGCCCGCAAGGGGCTCACCGAGTGGATGGAACGCACGGAGGCCGATGTCGTCTGCCTGCAGGAGACGCGGGCATCCGACGAGCAGCTCGCCGAGACCCTCGCGCCCGCCCTGGAGGGCGGATGGAACCTGGCGTCCGCGGAACCGTCGTCGAAGGGGCGCAACGGCGTCGCGATCCTGTCCCGGAAGCCGGCCGACGCCGTCCGCGTCGGCCACGGCGACGAGGAGTTCGCGGCCGCGGGACGTTACATCGAGGCCGACTTCGACGACCTGACCGTGGCGAGTCTGTACCTGCCTTCGGGGGAGGCCCAGACGCCCCGGCAGGAGGAGAAGGAGCGGTTCATGGACTCCTTCGCCCGGTACCTCACCGTCACCGCGGAGGCCGCCGTCGCGGCCGGCAGGCACGTCGTGGTCTGCGGCGACTGGAACATCGCCCACACCGAACTCGACCTGAAGAACTGGAAGACGAACAAGAAGAACTCCGGGTTCCTGCCCCACGAACGGGAGTGGATGTCCGCGCTCTTCGCCGAGGGCGCGCACTGGGCCGACGTCGTGCGCCTGCTCGAACCGGACGTCGCCGGACCGTACTCGTGGTGGTCGTACCGCGGGAAGGCGTTCGACAACGACTCCGGCTGGCGCATCGACTACCAGATCGCCACCCGCGAACTGGCGGAGCGCGCCAAGCAGGCCGTCGTCGAGCGCGCCGAAACCTACGACCAACGGTGGTCCGATCACGCGCCGGTCACCGTCCAGTACCGGTGACGAGCGGTATCTGATTCGTCTCGTCACGGCACACGTGAAAAGATCAGTACTCATGTCGACCCCTGCAGCTCAGAAACCCACCGCGAAACCGCGGGTGCTCTCCGGCATCCAGCCCACCGCCGACTCGTTCCACCTCGGCAACTTCCTGGGTGCGCTGCAGCAGTGGGTGCCTCTGCAGGACGACTTCGACGCGTTCTACTTCATCCCCGACCTGCACGCGATCACGGTGGCGCAGGACCCGAAGGAACTGCGTCGCCGCACCAAGATCGCGGTGGCGCAGTTGCTGGCACTGGGGATCGACCCCGACCGCGCCACGCTGTTCGTCCAGAGCCAGGTGCCCGAGCACGCGCAGCTGGCGTGGGTTCTCAACTGCATCACCGGTTTCGGTGAGGCCAGCCGCATGACCCAGTTCAAGGACAAGTCGGCGAAGCAGGGCAGTGAGAACGCGAGCGTCGGGCTGTTCACGTATCCGGTGCTGATGGCCGCCGACATCCTGCTGTACCGCCCGCAGCGGGTCCCGGTCGGCGAGGACCAGCGTCAGCACCTCGAACTGGCCCGCGACCTCGCCCAGCGGTTCAACACGAGGTTCGGGAAGGCGTTCGTCATTCCCGAGGCCCAGATCATCAAGGGCACCGCCAAGATCTACGACCTGCAGGATCCGACGTCGAAGATGAGCAAGTCCGGTCCCAGCCCCGCGGGTCTGATCAACCTGCTCGACGACCCGAAGGTGTCGGCGAAGAAGATCAAATCCGCGGTCACCGACAACGAGCGGGAGATCCGGTACGACCCGCAGGCCAAGCCCGGGGTGAGTAACCTGCTCACCATCCAGTCAGCGTTGTCCGGCACCCCCGTCGAGACGCTGGTCGCCGGGTACGCGGGCAAGGGCTACGGCGACCTGAAAACCGATACGGCCGACGTACTCGCCGAATTCGTGACACCGTTGAAAGCGAAAGTGGAGGGGTACCTCTCGGACGAGGCGGAACTCGATCGGATCATCGCGGCCGGTGCCCACCGGGCCCGTGAAGTGTCGTCGCAGACGCTGGCGGCCGTGTACGAGAAGGTAGGGTTCCTGACACCGAAGGGATAGCACTGTGGCTGACGAACCGAGTTTTCTCGACAAGCAGCGGGCAGCGCGCCCCTGGTTCGACCATCTGATGCGGGCCGCCCAGCGGTACCAGAATCAGAAGGGTGACTACTACGCGGCGGGTATCACGTATTTCAGTGTGCTCGCACTGATTCCGATCCTGATGGTCGCGTTCGCCATCGCCGGTTTCGTGCTCGCCGGGCAGCCGGAGTTGCTGCAGGAACTGCAGGACGGCATCACGAAGAACGTGCCCGGAAGTCTCGGGGACACGCTCAACACCATCATCGATTCGGCGATCGCGTCCCGCGCCAGCGTGGGTGTGCTGGGTCTGCTCGGTGCCGCCTACGCCGGCCTGGGATGGATGGCGAACCTGCGTGACGCGCTCACGGCGATGTGGGAGAGTCAGCGCGAATCGAAGGGATTCGTGCGCACCAAGCTCGGCGACGCGGTCGCTCTGCTCGGGCTGGGCCTGGCGATGATCGTCTCGATCGGATCGTCCGCGCTGAGCAGCGGTCCGGTGGCCCGGACGGTGGTCGAGGTGCTCAACCTCGACGACGTGACCGGCGTCGACATCGGACTGCGCGCACTGTCGACCGTGCTCTCGCTGGTTGCGACGTGGGCGGTGTTCGCCTGGGTGATCGCCCGGCTGCCCCGGGAGCCCGTGACGTTCCGCAGTGCAAT
Source organism: Rhodococcus opacus B4 (assembly GCF_000010805.1). Classification (NCBI taxonomy): domain Bacteria; kingdom Bacillati; phylum Actinomycetota; class Actinomycetes; order Mycobacteriales; family Nocardiaceae; genus Rhodococcus; species Rhodococcus opacus. The sequence continues at coordinate 6,907,290 of NC_012522.1, forward strand.
CAAGGCCGCCCTGCTCGCGGCCGTGGTGTTCGAGATCTTCAAGCAGGTCGGGGCCATCTACCTCACCGCCGTCACCGCGGGCCCGGCTGGCGTGGCGTTCGGCCCGATCATCGGTCTGCTCGTGTTCATCTACCTGACGTCCCGGATGCTGCTCTTCTCGACGGCGTGGGCCGCGACCACCAGGGCCAGCATGGAGCTCGCGTTCGTACCGCCGCCGGATCCGGCCGTCATCACCCCGCGGATCGAGGTCCACGAGGGTCCGGGTGTGCGTGGGGGACTCGCCCTCGTCGGTGTGGGCGCCCTCGCCGCGCTCGGCTTGTCCGGACTGTTCACCCGCAGCAAGCGCTGAGCCGAGCGAGGGTCGTCAGCGCCTGCGGGACAGCCGGCGTGCGCAGAGCACCAGCACGACGACGACCGCCGCCCCGACGATCCCCACACCGGCCCGCAGGGCCAGCGTGTTGTCGGGGTGGTCGGAACCGGAGGCGACGACGGAACTCGTGGCGGCGGCCGAATCCTGTTGCGGCGGTGCGGCAAGGACCGCGTCGGACCCGTCCTCGGCCGGGTACAGGTCCTCGAGTGACCCCACCCGTGAGTCGCGGTCGAGGGCGAAACCGTAGTCCAGCAGTCGCGCCGCCTGTTCCCACGGGCGGATCGGCTGCGCCTCGGCTCCCATCAGCGTCACCATCAGGCGGCGGCCGTCGTGATCGGCGCCGCCGACGTACGTGTGGCGCGCATCGTCGGTGAATCCGGTCTTGCCGCCCAGCGCGCCCGGGTAGTTGTAGAGCAGTTGATTGTCGTTGGCGAGGGCGAACGGCGGCCGGTCCTGGTCTTCGGGGATCGCGGGATCCTTCGGGAAACCCGGGAACTGAACGGTTTCCGTGGAGATCAGCTCCGCGAACGTCGGGTTCTTCATCGCGTTGTGGAAGATGAGCGCGAGGTCGAACGGCGAACTGCTCATGCCGGGACCGTCGAGTCCGGACGGGGTCGCGGTTCTCGTGTCGTGGGCGCCGAGGGTGTCGGCGAGACGGTTCATCTTCTCGACCGTCGCGGCGTCGCCGCCGAGTTGCCGGGCGAGGAGGTGGGCGGCGTCGTTCCCCGACGCCATCACCAGCCCCTGCATCAGCTGCCGGTTCGTGTACTGCCCGTTCTTGCCGATCCCGACCGCGCTGCCTTCCACCGCGGCGTCCTCGGCGGTGGCGGTCACGGTCTTGTCCAGATCGAGCTCGTCCAGCGCCACGAGCGCGAGCAGCATCTTGATGGTGCTGGCCGGCCGGTACCGGCCGTGCGGGTCCTTCGCCGCGAGCACGTCACCGCTGTCGATGTCGGCCACCACCCAGCCGGACGCCGCGATGTCGGCGGGTAGCGCGGGGGCGCCGTCGGGAAGCGCCACTCCGCATTCGGCGAGTTTCGGCCCGCCCACCGGCTCGTCGGGCACCGACACGGCGGTCGGCGCCGGATCGCCCGGCTGCGGCACCTCGGACAGGTCGATCGCCGGGGCCGGGGCCGACCGGTGCGGGCAGTCGTCGGTGTTCGGGGTCGTGAACGGAGCCGAGGTGGGGGAGGAGGGAACTGCGGGCGGGATCGCCCCGGCAGCGCTCACCGAGAGTCCGGCCAGCAGGGTTCCGGACACGACCGCGGTACACACTCGACGCCACATCATCGAAGAGGCAGCGTATGCGATGACCGGGCCGGTTCCGAAAACGGACGCGCGTCGACACGCATTCGTGACGTCCGCGCACCGTGCCGGACGGAAGGCGACCGGGTCAGATGAAACCCATGCCCCGGACGGCGTCGCGCTCGGATTCGAGGTCGGCCACCGACGCGTCGATCCGCTTCCGCGAGAAGTCGTCGATCTCCAGCCCCTCCACGACCTGCCAGGCACCGTCGACCGAGCGGACCGGGAACGAGCTCACAAGCCCCTCCGGCACCCCGTAGGCGCCGGTGGAGGGCAGCGCCACGGACGTCCAGTCGCCCTCGGGGGTGCCGAGCACCCAGTCGTGCACGTGGTCGATTGCGGCGTTGGCGGCCGACGCCGCGGAGGATGTTCCGCGGGCCTCGATGATCGCGCTGCCCCGATTCGCGACTGTGGGAATGAAGTCGCCGGTGAGCCATTCGCGGTCGGCGGCGATGTCGGCGCCGGACCGGTCCCCGACCCGCGCGTGGAAGATGTCGGGGTACTGGGTGCTGGAGTGGTTGCCCCAGATCGTGACGCGGCTGATGTCCCTCACCGCGGCGCCGGAGTGCCGTGCCAGCTGGGCGATCGCGCGGTTGTGGTCGAGCCGGGTCAGCGCCGTGAACCGCTCCGCGGGCACATCGGGGGCGTTGTTCGCGGCGACCAGAGCATTGGTGTTGGCCGGGTTACCCACGACCAGCACCCGGACGCCGTCCGCGGCAACCTGATTGATCGCGCGACCCTGCACGGTGAAGATCTGCCCGTTCGCGGCCAGCAGGTCGCCGCGCTCCATCCCCTTGGATCGGGGACGCGATCCGATGAGCAGGGCCACGTCGGTGCCGTCGAAACCCCGCTTCGGGTCGTCGTGGACCTCGACGTCGAGAAGGAGAGGGAAGGCGCTGTCGTCGAGTTCCATCGCGGTACCCTCGGCCGCGGACACCGCAGGCGGAATTTCCAAGAGCCGCAGTCGAATCGGGGTGTCGGGGCCGAGCATCGCGCCCGCGGCGATCCGGAACAGTGCCGCGTATCCGATACTGCCTGCCGCTCCGGTGACCGTGACCACTGCGGGAGTGGGCGACTGCGTCATGTCTGAACCTCGCTGTTCGTCGGGGGCATCCGTTCTCGACATTAGCGCGGGGATCTCACCGTGGGACGGCTCGGACGGTGAGCTCGAGCACGACGCAGGGCGCCCCCGACCGGGTGTGGTCGGGGGCGCCCTGGAACGTGCTCGGCAGACCTGGCGTCAGCGTGCGAACAGCAGCGCGCGCTTGACTTCCTGGATCGCCTTCGTCACCTGGATGCCGCGGGGGCACGCGTCGGTGCAGTTGAACGTGGTCCGGCAACGCCAGACGCCGTCCTTGTCGTTGAGGATGTCGAGACGCTCCGACGCACCCTCGTCACGGCTGTCGAAGATGAAGCGGTGGGCGTTGACGATGGCAGCGGGGCCGAAGTAGCTGCCGTCGCTCCAGTACACCGGGCACGACGTGGTGCAGCAAGCGCACAGAATGCACTTGGTGGTGTCGTCGAAACGAGCCCGGTCGTGCTGCGACTGGATGCGCTCACGGGTGGGCTCGTTGCCGGTGGTGATGAGGAACGGCTTCACGGCGCGGAACGCGTCGAAGAAGGGCTCCATGTCGACGACGAGGTCCTTCTCGACCGGCAGGCCCTTGATGGGCTCGACGGTGATCGTGACCGGCTTGCCGTCCTTGGGGAGCATGTCCTTCATGAGGAGCTTGCAGGCCAGACGGTTGACGCCGTTGATCCGCATCGCGTCCGAACCGCACACGCCGTGGGCGCAGCTGCGGCGGAACGTCAGGGTGCCGTCGAGGTAGCCCTTCACGTACAGGAGCAGGTTCAGCATGCGGTCCGTCGGCAGCGCCGGAACCTGGAAGCTGTCCCAGTGCTGGCCCTCGCCGGACTCCGGGTTCATCCGCGCGATCTTGAGGGTGACCATGACGGCGCCCTCGGGAACGGGAGGGAGGTCCGACTTGTTCTCGCTCTTGTCGACTGCAGGTGCGCTCATCAGTACTTACGCTCCATCGGCTCGTAACGGGTCTGGACTACCGGCTTGTAGTCGAGACGGATGTCGGAGAGCAGGCCGTCGCCCTCCTTGTATGCCATCGTGTGCTTCATGTACTCGGCGTCGTTGCGGTCCGGGAAGTCCTCGCGGGCGTGGCCGCCGCGCGATTCCTTGCGGTTCAGCGCGCCGACGACGGTGACCTCCGCCATTTCGAGGAGGAAGCCGAGCTCGACGGCCTCGAGCAGGTCGCTGTTGTAGCGCTTGCCCTTGTCCTGCACCGTGATGTGGTTGTAGCGCTCCTTCAGCGCGCGCACGTCCTTGAGCGCCTGGGTGAGACGCTCCTCCGTGCGGAACACCGAAGCGTTGTTGTCCATCGACTGCTGCAGCTCGGTGCGGATGTCCGCGACCCGCTCGTGGCCGTGGTCCGACAGGATGGTGGCCATCCACTCGTCGACCATCTTCTCGGGCGACTCCGGCAGGGCGACGAACTCGCTGTTGTTGGCGTGCTCGGCGGCGGCGATGCCGGCGCGGCGTCCGAAGACGTTGATGTCGAGCAGCGAGTTGGTGCCGAGACGGTTCGCGCCGTGGACGGACACGCAGGCGCACTCGCCGGCGGCGTACAGGCCCTGGACGATCTCGTCGTTGTTGCGGAGGACCTCACCGTTGATCCTGGTGGGGATGCCGCCCATGACGTAGTGGCAGGTGGGGTACACCGGCACGGGTTCCTTGACCGGGTCCACACCGAGGTAGGTGCGGGAGAACTCCATGATGTCGGGGAGCTTCTCGTCGAGGACTTCCTCGGGGATGTGGGTCACGTCGATGTAGACGTAGTCCTTGTTCGGTCCCGCGCCGCGTCCCTCGAGGACCTCGAGCACCATCGACCGCGCGACGATGTCACGGGGTGCGAGGTCCTTGATGGTGGGGGCGTAGCGCTCCATGAACCGCTCGCCGTCGGCGTTGCGGAGGATGCCGCCCTCACCGCGCACGGCCTCGGAGATGAGGATGCCGAGCCCGGCCAGGCCTGTGGGATGGAACTGGTGGAACTCCATGTCCTCCAGCGGGAGGCCCTTGCGGAAGATGATGCCCATGCCGTCACCGGTGAGGGTGTGTGCGTTGGACGTCGTCTTGTACATGCGTCCCGAGCCGCCGGTGGCGAACACGATGGACTTCGCGTGGAAGACGTGGATCTCGCCGGTGGCCAGCTCGTAGGCGATGACGCCGGTCGCGACCGGGCCGTTCTCCGTCTCGGTGATCGCGATGTCGAGAGCGTAGAACTCGTTGAAGAACTCGACGTCGTGCTTGACGCAGTTCTGGTAGAGCGTCTGCAGGATCATGTGACCGGTGCGGTCCGCGGCATAACATGCGCGGCGCACGGGGGCCTTACCGTGATCGCGGGTGTGACCACCGAAACGACGCTGGTCGATCTTGCCCTCGGGCGTGCGGTTGAACGGCAGACCCATCTTCTCGAGGTCGAGCACCGCGTCGATGGCCTCCTTGGCCATGATCTCGACGGCGTCCTGGTCGGCGAGGTAGTCGCCGCCCTTGACCGTGTCGAAGGTGTGCCACTCCCAGTTGTCTTCCTCCACGTTCGCCAGCGCGGCGCACATGCCGCCCTGGGCCGCGCCGGTGTGGCTGCGGGTGGGGTAGAGCTTGGTCAGTACGGCGGTGCGGGCGCGGGGACCGGCCTCGATCGCTGCGCGCATGCCGGCGCCGCCGGCACCGACGATGACCACGTCATAACGGTGTTCCTGCATGAAGTCTGTGCTCCCCTAGCTCGCCGAGATATTGGGGTCGAAGGTGAAGATGACGTACGTGCCGAGGCCCATGATCAGGATCATCGAGAGAACGAGGATCGTGGTCAGCCAGAAGCGCGTGGAGTCCTTGCGGGAGTAGTCCGCGATGACCGTGCGGAGTCCGTTTCCGCCGTGCAGCTGGGCAAGCCACAGCATGGTGAGGTCCCAGAACTGCCAGAACGGGCTGGACCAGCGGCCCGCGACGAACGCGAAGTTGATGCGGTGCACGCCGTCGTCGAGCATCAGCATGATGAAGAGGTGGCCGAGCACCAGGAAGATCAGTGCGAGACCGGAGAACCGCATGAACAGCCAGGCGTACAGCTCGAAGTTGTTCTTCGAGGTCCGGCGCGGAGAGCGCGGATTGTCCAGGCTGGCGGGACGGTCGTAGGTCTTGCCGAGACTCTTGGCTTCTGTCGTCATGTCAGTGCCCCGCAAACATGTTGTAGAAGATGCGGCCTGCGCCCGGGATCATCACCAGGAACCAGATCGCGAGGATTACCCAGAGCATCAGGCGCTGGTACTGCGGTCCCTTGGACCAGAAGTCCACCAGCATCACCCGGACGCCGTTCAGTGCGTGGTACAGCACCGCGGCGACGAGAGCGAGCTCCATGAGCCCGACGATCGGGTTCTTGTAGGTCTCGATGACACTGTCGTACGTGTCGGGATTCACACGCACCAGCGCGGTATCCAGCACGTGCACGAATAGGAAGAAGAACGTCATCACGCCTGTGATCCGGTGCAATACCCAGGACCACATTCCGGGGTCGCCCCGGTAAAGCGACCGTGTGCGCTCCTTGGCCGGAGCGGCTTCAGTCGTAGTACTCATCGAGTGCTGTGCCTCCAACGTCATTGGTGGACGTGTCGAGTCTGCGCAGCGTTGCGGACATACCACAACTGGGGACCCGACGTGATCCTGAACCGACTTCTCTGAACTCTAAACCCAACGGAAACGGGGGAACTAATTCGAGTCGGGGTTCGTACCGCCCCTGCAAATGAACTTAGGTTTGCCTCTCCAATACGGATCGGGCCGTCCCGGGCGATTCTCTGCATCCATTCAGCCACCGTGATTGGATGGGTAACCATGGTCGAGATCGATTGGAAACTGTTGCGCACCAACGCGCATGAGGTGATGGGGAGGGCCTACGCGCCCTACTCCGGGTTCGCGGTGGGATCGGCGGCGCTGGTGGACGATGGGCGAATCGTCGTCGGATGCAATGTGGAAAATGTCTCATACGGGTTGGGGCTCTGCGCCGAGTGTGTACTGGTCGGTAACTTGTTTGCGAGCGGCGGCGGGCGATTAATCGCCTTCACCTGCTGTGACGCGAGTGGCGACATACTCATGCCGTGCGGACGCTGCCGGCAGATTCTCTTCGAGCACGGCGGCCCCGGACTGCTCGTCGACCACCGGGCCGGCGTGCGCCCACTGGAACAGCTGCTGCCGGACGCGTTCGGTCCGGAGGAGAAGGGAAGAATCAGCCATGCATGACGCGTCGTCGATCATCGCCGCCAAGCGGGACGGCCGAGAATTGTCCGGTGCAGAGATCGACTGGGTGGTGGAGGCATTCACCCGGGGCGTCGTGGCCGACGAGCAGATGTCGGCTCTGGCGATGGCGATCTTCTTCCGCGGGATGACGCGCGGGGAGGTGAGCCGCTGGACCACGGCGATGATCTCGTCCGGTCACCGTCTCGACTTCACACACCTCGGCCGCCCCACCGTGGACAAGCATTCGACGGGTGGTGTGGGCGACAAGATCACGCTTCCCCTCGCGCCGCTGGTCGCCGCGTGCGGCGCCGCCGTGCCGCAGCTGTCGGGTCGCGGCCTGGGCCACACCGGTGGCACTCTCGACAAGCTCGAGTCGATCCCGGGGTGGCGCGCCGACCTCGACACGTCGGAGATGGCCGAGATCCTGTCCGACCCCGAGGTCGGCGCCGTCGTGTGCGCCGCGGGCTCGGACCTGGCCCCGGCGGACCGGCGGTTGTACGCACTGCGGGACGTCACCGGGACCGTCGAGTCGATTCCCCTGATCGCGAGCTCGATCATGAGCAAGAAGATCGCCGAGGGCACCGGCGCGCTGGTCCTCGACGTGAAGGTCGGCTCGGGCGCGTTCATGAAGAAGCTCGACGATGCACGCGAGTTGGCCCAGACGATGGTCGACCTGGGGAGCGACGCCGGGGTGCGGACGATGGCGGTGCTCACGGCGATGGACGCGCCACTCGGTCACACCGCGGGCAATGCGCTGGAGGTGCGGGAATCGCTGGAGGTGCTCGCCGGGGGCGGCCCGTCCGACGTCGTGGAACTGACGCTCGCGCTCGCGCGAGAAATGTTGAAGGCAGCCGGAATCGACGGCGTCGACCCGGCCGACAAGCTGCGGGACGGGTCCGCCATGGACCGCTGGCGGAGGATGATCGCCGCCCAGGGCGGCGACCCCTACGCCCCGCTGCCGACGGCCCGGCACACCGAGGTGCTGCTCTCCGAGTCGGACGGTGTGGTGTGCGGTCTCGACGCCATGGCCGTCGGGCTCGCCGCCTGGCGACTCGGCGCGGGCCGCGCGCGGCAGGGCGAGCCGGTGCAGGCGGGGGCCGGCATCGAACTGCACGCGAAGCCGGGGGAGACGGTGTCGGTGGGCACCCCGCTCGTCACGCTGCACACCGACACGCCCGAACGGTTCGCCGCGGCGAAAGCCGCACTTTCCGAAGCCTGGACCGTCGTGGCCGACGCGCCGCCGGTGACCACACCGCTCGTCATCGAGCGGATCGAGGATCCCTCGCGCTAACGTCGTCCCATGACCGCACTGGATCTGTCGGCCCTGCGCCGAGCGCCGAAGGTGTTGCTGCACGATCATCTCGACGGAGGTCTCCGGCCCGAGACGGTTCTCGAACTCGCCCGTGACTGCGGCTACGACGCGCTGCCCGCCGACACCGCGCCCGCGCTCGCCACGTGGTTCCGGGAGGCCGCGGACAGCGGTTCGCTCGAGCGGTACCTCGAGACGTTCGCCCACACCGTCGCCGTCATGCAGACACCCGTCGGGCTCGAACGCGTCGCCCGTGAATGCGCCGAAGACCTCGCCGACGACGGCGTGGTCTACGCCGAGGTCCGGTTCGCCCCGGAGCAGCACCTCGAAGAGGGCCTGACCCTGGACGAGGTCGTGGAGCAGGTCCTGCTCGGATTCGAGGCCGGGGAGTCCGCGGCCGAGGTGCGCGGCCAGAACATCCGGATCGGCGTCCTGCTCACCGCGATGCGGCACGCGGCGCGGTCGCGGGAGATCGCGGAACTGGCCGTCCGGTTCCGGGACCGCGGCGTCGTCGGATTCGACATCGCAGGCGCCGAGGCGGGCAACCCGCCGAGCCGCCACCTCGACGCCTTCGAGTACATGCGGGGCAGCAATGCGCACTTCACCATTCACGCGGGTGAGGCGTTCGGTCTGCCGTCCATTCACGAGGCCATCGCGTTCTGCGGCACGGACCGCCTCGGTCACGGAGTCCGGATCACCGACGACATCACGATCGGCGCCGACGGTGTCCCGGTGCTCGGCAAGCTGGCGAACTATGTGCGGGACAAGAGGATTCCCCTCGAACTGTGTCCCAGCTCCAACGTCCAGACCGGCGCCGTGGACGCGCTCGAGAACCATCCGTTCGACCTGCTCGCCCGGCTGCGGTTCCGGGTCACCGTCAACACCGACAACCGGCTGATGAGCGACACCAGCATGAGCCAGGAGATGCTCCGCCTCGTCGAGACGTTCGGCTACGGCTGGACGGATCTCGAGCGGTACACCATCAACGCGATGAAGTCGGCCTTCATTCCGTTCGATCAGCGGCTGCAGCTGATCGACGAGGTGATCAAGCCGGGATTCGCGGTACTGGTGGGGTGAGCCCCGTAGGGCGGGCGCTCAGACCTTCCGCAGGCGGGCCTCGAACTCCCGCTCGAGCGTCCGCCACGCCTCGGCCTCGGCGTCGAAGGGCGCGCTCGGCGCCATCCGCGTCGGGTCCGGGTTGAGGACGAACGAGACGTACCAGCCCAGCGGCTCGGACGAGGCGAGTGCGGTTTCCACCGAATCGTCGTCAGCGAAATCGGCTGCATCGGTGAACAATTCGACCGCAAGGTCCAGCTGGTCCGCGTCGACGGCCTCCGGGCCGGCGGCCAGGTCGTCGGCGAGACCGGGCAGGACGTACACATTCTCGTCGGTGACCTCGACCTCGAGCGACCCGTCGACGGCCGCGACCTGGATCTCCTCGTACGTGCTGACCTGCGCGAGGGCGTGCTCGTGGTTGTCGGCGAGGTACCGGGCCAGTGCCCGTTCGGACGTGAACACGAAGATCGCGCCGTCACGGCCGAGGAAGATCGCGTCGTCGTCGAGGTAGCACCGGAGCGTGAAGTACGTCTCCCCGGACGTGATGATCTTGACTGGGTCGACACCCACCGCACCCCAGAACGAGTCGTCCTCCTCGTCGTCCTCGGTCCCCAGGTCGAGTGCGACGAACTCCTCGTCCTCCTCGGCCTCCTCCGCGACGTCGTCCACGTCGACGGTGTTCTCGTCGGCCGCCACCAGTTCGGCCTCGGCCACGGCCACCGCCTCGGCGTCCACCTCGGGGGTGGCGACGATGTTGTCGACGGCATCGAGGACGTCGTCCCAGCCCTTCGCGATCGCGGTCCCGATCTGCGCCCACAGTTCCTCGCCCTCGCGTCCCTCGAAGGCGCTGGCGCCTGCGGGGAGCGCACCGAGAATGGGGTTCGCGTTGAAGAACTTGGTGACCGCGTCGAGTTCGCAGACCTCGCCGATATTGCGCACCATGTTGAGCGTGTCTTCGAGTTCGCTCACGACGAGAGCCTCGGGGTCGCTCGCCGCCAGCTCGGGCACACCGATCAGATCGAAGCAGAAGTTCTCGTCGGGCTCGAGCTCGGCGGCGGAGAGCCCGGACACCACGCCCCAGGCGGGGTGCTCGACGAGATCGTTGTCGGTATTCGTGCGGATGAAGGCAGCGAGTTCTGCCACTGATTCGAACCCGTACAGGTCTTCCTCGTGACCAAGGAATGCTTCCCACTCGTCGTCGCCTTCACGCCACCGTGGTGCCCACAGTGTCACGAGGTCGCCGTCGGTGAGACCGAGTTCGATCGGGACGATGTCTCCAGCCATGGCGCGAAGCCTATCGACCCCGCGGCCAAAGTTATACCCGGGCTGTGTGCGGACCGTTTCCGGTACCCGTCGCCGCGGCCCGACGTCGTCGGCCCGACCGTCCCCGACTCCGCCGGCCGAGGGTCACACCTTCCCGAACCCGTCCTGCAGCGCCGTCATGACCCGGGTGCGCTGTTCGGTGGCGAGCCGGGCCGCCTCCTGGGTGGTGCTGGTGATCATCGCCGCGAGGGTGCGGGCGTCGAGGCTCGAGATGGAGTCGTCCATCCACAGACCGGTCAGCGTGCCGTTCCCGTCGACCTCGGCCGTCACCTGGTCGGACTCGCTCGACGCCCGCGCCGTGATCGACTGCAACCCGGCGAGGGCCTCCTCGAGCAGATTCACCTGTTCGGTGGCCCGCCCGACGATCGCATCCATGTCGTGTTCGCTCACAGCGGTCGCATCCAGCTCGTCGGGGTGGGTTCTTCCTCGTCCTCGATCGCCTGCGCGGCGGCGACGTCGGCGCGCGTGGGCAGACCGAGCTTGTCGAGGATCTCGGCGGGCATGCCGTCCCGGGCGAGTTCGTCGCGTCGGCGCGCCCCGGCCTCCATCGCCGAGCGCCTGCAGAGTGTCAGGATCTCGTCCGCGAGCCGCTGGCCACCGTACCGGAGTTCGCGCGGATCGATGCGGAGGTCGAGCGGCAGGCCCTGCTCGGTCGTGCGGACCGAGACGGTGCCGGAGCGATTGCTGACTGCGGCCGTCGTGCCGGCCGGGGGCGGGGTGGGGGGAAACATGATTCCTGTCATTCCGTGGGTCGGTAGAAGCCGTAGAAGCCCATGCCGCTGTTGCTGGTTCGGATCGGACCGACCTGCACGGGATCACCGGCCTCGACGAGTTGACCGTTGCCGATCACCATCGCCACGTGCCCGTCCCACACGGCGAGGTCGCCGGGCATCAGGTCGCCCGGGTCGACGGCGGTGCCGACGTTCTGCTCCTGCGCCAGGCGCGGAAGACCGACGCCCGCTTCGCCGTACGCCCACTGCGTCAGCCCGCTGCAATCGAGGCCCTCGCCGGGCGACGTCCCGCCCCAGACGTACGGGACACCCTGCTGCGACAGCGCGTTGCGCACGGCGTCGGCCGCCTCCTTGTTGGGGGCGACGGCGGTGCTGCCGTCGGGCAGGACCACCTCGACGCCCTCGCCGCCGTGGGCGGGGTCCGGGGCGGACGGCCCGTGACCGGTGCCTCCCGATCTGCCGGTGAGCGAATCCGCCCGGGACCCGCCCGCCGCGCGCCCGCCCGACGAGTGCGCGGCCGGGGCGGAGATGCTCGTCAGGCCCGACATCGGCGACGTCCCCGAGGAACTCGCGAACCCGGACGCCGCACGGCTCACCGCGTCCGAGCCCACGGGCGCGACGGGGGCGGCGGAGGCGGGCGCCGTGCTCGCCGCGGTCGTGCTCGCGGGTGCGGTGGCGGCGGGTGCGGACGGGACGTTTTCGGCCGGGGTGAGGGTGACCATCTTCCCGGTCTGCTCGGCGAGTTCGGCCCGCACCTTCGCGACGACCGCGGTGGCCCGGCCGAGGTGGTCGAGTGCCGCTGCGACGATCATCGCCTGACCGGGCGGGGTGGCCAGGGCGGGTCCGGCCGCGACCGCGAGGGAGATGAACGACTGCAGGATGTCCTGCAACTGCAGCATTCCGGCCCGGACGAACTCGGAGGCTTCGGCGACGACGGCCGCCATGTCGTTGCCGCGATCGGAGACCGCGACCGTCGCGCGCTGCGCTTCCTCGGTCTTCACGATCGCACCGGTGCCGCCCCTGCCCTGCCAGTCGCCGTAGATCGAGCTGATGCCGGCACGGCCGGTGCCGTGCACCGCGTCGATGGCGACCGAGGACGCGCGCAGGGCGTCGGCGGGACCGCCCGCCGGAAGGACTCCGCTGCCGAACGCCCCGAGCAGATCGAGGATCGGGCGGGTGAGGAGGTCGATGGGGATCACGGTCAGGCCTCCAGCCCGACCGCGTCCGCGGCGAGCGCGGCCGTCGTGGCCAGCTCGGTGCCCTCGTACGCGGCGGCATTCGCGAGCGCAGTCGCGCTGATTCCGCCGAGTACGCCGGACAGCTTCTCGATGGAGGCCAGGTGCGCGGCGTGCGCGGTGGCGAAGGCGGCCACGAAGTCGCCGCCGATCACCCCGAAGACCGGACCGAGCAGCAGCGGTCCCGCGGCGGCGGCCCCGAGACCCGCGGCCTGCATCTCCACGGACATGGTCGCGGCCGTGGCCGCGAACTCGGCGATACTCGCGGTATCCGCCCTCAAGTCGTTCATCGTCATCCCCCCAGTCGGATTTGATACCGGTCACCATATTGGACGCGGGGGACAGGTGATCGGTTCCACCCCCGATCCGCCGAGAATGGCGCTCCTGCGAAATCTCGACGCGCGCCCGCTTATTCTTCGAGCATGAACACGCACGTCGTCGACCACCCGCTCGCAGCGGTCCTCCTGACCACGATGCGCGATGCGCGCAGCGACAATGCGACATTCCGCGCGGCCCTGCGAAGGCTGACCCACATGCTGGTGTACGAGGCGATGCGCGAGGCTCCGGTCGAGACGTTCGACGTGGTCACGCCCATCGCGACCACCGACGGGGTGCGGCTGAGCCATCCGCCGCTGCTCGTCCCGGTCCTGCGCGCGGGGCTGGGCATGGTCGAGCAGGCCAGCAGCCTGATCCCGCAGGCGCGAGTCGGTTTCGTCGGCATGGCCCGCGACGAGGACACGCATCTGCCGGTGCCGTATCTCGAGTCGCTTCCCGCGGACCTGTCCGGTATCCCGGTCTATGTCCTCGACCCGATGCTGGCCACCGGCGGTTCGATGGTGCACACGATCGACCTGCTCGTCGCCCGCGGCGCCACGGACGTCACCGCCGTGTGCGTCGTCGCGGCGCCCGAAGGCGTCGCGGCCCTCACCGCGTCCGGTCATCCCGTGCGACTGGTCACCGCGGCGGTCGACGAGGGACTGAACGGGGACGCGTTCATCGTTCCCGGCCTCGGCGACGCCGGCGACCGGCAGTTCGGACCGCGCTGACGCCCCGGCTACAGGGCTTCGGCGAACTCGCGCAACAGGTCCAACCGCGTCTCGGCCGTCTTACGCGCCGCGGGTAGCGCCGACCGATCCGGCACCGGGACGACCACCTCCAGGTAGCACTTGAGCTTGGGTTCGGTCCCGGAGGGACGCACGACCACCCGGACGGTCGACCCGGCGAGGACGACGGCGTCGGTGCGGGACTGCCCGCGCAGTTCCGCGAGATCGGTGGTCGCGACGGGCTCGCCGGCCAGTTCGGCCGGCAGCTCCGCCCGCAGCCGCCGCATCATCTCGGTGATGTCCGTGAGATCGGTGACGCGGCGCGACACCTGGTCTCCGGCGTGCAGCCCGAATTCGAGCGCGTAGTCGTCCAGCCGGTCGAGGAGTGTCGCCCCCTCCGCCCGCAGGGTCGCCGCGAGGTCGGCGGCCACCACTGCCGCGGAGATACCGTCCTTGTCGCGCACCGACTCCGGGTCGACGCAGTGACCGATCGCCTCCTCGTACGCGTAGACGAGACCCTCGCCTGCCCGGACGAGCCACTTGAACCCGGTGAGGGTGCGGGCGAAGCGGGCGCCGCGGGCCGCGGCGAGCTTCCCGAGGAGTGCGGACGAGACGATCGTCGTCGCGACGAGTGGATCCGAGGGGGCGGAGGCGAGGACGTGGTCGCCGAGCAGCACACCGGTCTCGTCTCCGCGGAGCATCCGCCAGCCGTCCGGCCCGCGCACCCCGACCGCGCACCGGTCCGCGTCGGGGTCGAGGGCCAGCGCGAGGTCGGCGTCGACGTCCGCGGCGAGCGCGAGGACGGCGTCCGAGGCGCCCGGCTCCTCGGGATTGGGGAACTCGACGGTCGGAAAGTCCGGGTCGGGGTCGAACTGCGCGGCGACGGTGTGGACGTCGGTGAACCCGGCGGATTTCAGTGCGGCGAGCGCGGTCTCGCCGCCGACGCCGTGCATGGCGGTGAGCGCGATCCGCACGGATCGCGACCCGCCCCGGGGCAGGGACGCGACCCGGTCGACGTAGCGGTCGAGGAGCTCCCCGGACACCGGGGTCACCGGCGTCCGGGGCACGAGATCCGCCCGCCCGATCCGGGCGATCGCCGCCTCGATCTCCCGGTCGGACGGCGAGATCAACTGGGCGCCGCCGTCGAGGTAGACCTTGTATCCGTTGTCGGCGGCGGGATTGTGGGAGGCGGTGATCTGCACGCCGGCCGCGGCCCGGAGGCGGCGGACCGCGAACGCGACGAGCGGTGTGGGCAGGGGACGGGGGAGCAGGACGACCGAGAATCCCGCAGCCGCCAGCACTTCCGCGGCCGCGACGGCGAACTTCTCCGATCCGTGCCGCGCGTCGCGCCCGACGACGACCGTGGAGCCGCCCAGGCAGCGGTCCTTCAGCCACGCGCCCAGCCCGGCGGTCGTGCGGATCACGACGGCGAGGTTCATGCCGTTCGGGCCCGCCCGCACCGGGCCGCGCAGTCCCGCGGTCCCGAAACTCAGCGGCGCGGCGAAGCGGTCGGCGAGTTCGCCGGCGGGCAGGCTCGCGAGTTCCGCCCGGGTGACGGGGTCGGGATCGGCGTCGATCCAGTCCGAGATCGGATCGTTCACAAGCGCTCCACCAGTTCTCGCAGGAGCCCGCCCATACGATCGGCGGACGCCCGGCCCGCGGCGAGGACCTCCTCGTGGTTCAGGTGCTCGCCGGTGATGCCTGCCGCGAGGTTCGTCACCATCGAGATCCCGAGGACCCGGGCGCCGAGCGCCCGCGCCGCGATCGTCTCGTGGACGGTGGACATCCCGACGAGGTCGGCGCCCAACGTCCGCAGCATGCGGATCTCGGCCGGGGTCTCGTAGTGCGGGCCGGGCAGACCGGCGTAGACGCCTTCGGTGAGCGATCCGTCGATGTCGTGGGCGAGGGCCCGCAGTTCGGGGTCGTACGCGTCGACGAGGTCCACGAACTCGGCGCCCACGAGTGGCGACCGCGCCGTGAGGTTGAGGTGATCGCTGATCAGCACCGGCTGTCCGACGGTGAAGTCCTCGCGGATTCCCCCCGCGGCGTTCGTCAGGATGACGGTCGACGCCCCGGCGGCGACGGCCGTCCGCACCGGGTGGACGACGGACGACAGGGGATGCCCCTCGTAGGCGTGGGTGCGGCCGAGCAGGACGAGGATCCGCTTGCCGCCCACCTCCACGGACCGGATCGTTCCGGCGTGTCCCGCGGCGGACGGCGGTGTGAACCCCGGCAGGTCGGCCATCGGGACAGTGCAGAGTGATTCGCCGAACCGGTCGGCGGCGGCATTCCACCCCGATCCGAGGACGACGGCGATCGAGTGTTCTGCGCAGTTCGTGTGCGCGGCGAGCGCGGCGGCCGCGGCGTCTGGCGTTCCCATGAGGCGATAGTCTTCCACTCATGCCCCATCTCGATCGCGACGGCGACGTATTCATCCTGTACCTCGGCAACGAGGGCGAGACGGACAACGAGAACCGCTTCCATCCGGATTGGATCGACGCCACCCACGCCGCGCTGGACGAGGTCGAAGCCTCCGAGGGGCCCGCAGCGCTGGTGACGACCGCGACGGGCAAGTTCTTCACGAACGGTCTGGACACCACGTGGATCTTCGCCAACACGGACAAGCTCCCCGAGTATCTCGACCGCGTGCACACGATCTACAGCCGCCTGCTCGCGTTTCCGATGGCGACCGTCGCCGCCGTCCAGGGGCACGCTTTCGGTGCCGGCGCGATGCTCGCCACCTCGCACGACTTCCGGGTGATGCGCGCCGACCGCGGGTTCTACTGCCTTCCCGAGGTGTCGCTGAACATGCCGTTCACCGTGGGGATGTCGGCGCTCCTGAACACGCGCCTGCCCAAGCAGACCGCGGTCGAGGCGATGACGACGGGTCGCCGTTTCGGCGGTTCCGACGCGCTCGCCGCGGGCATCGTCGATCAGATCGAGCAGGGGGAGGCCGTCCTCTCCGCCGCCGTGACACGGGCCGCCGCGCTCACCGCCACCCGTGGCGCCAACCTGGCCGGGATCAAGCGCGGAATCCATCACGACGCCCTCGCCGCGCTCGCCGCGGCGACGGACAAGAGCAACTTCAGCTTCGGGTGAGAGAATGAGCACGTGAATGCGGATGTCGAGGCGGCGGTCAGGTCAATCGAGACCGATCTGATCGCGCTGTCCCATTCGATCCACAGCGAACCGGAACTCGCCTTCGAGGAGTTCCGGAGCGTCGCGAAGATCACCGAACTGCTCAAACGCAGCGGGTTCGACGTGCGCACGGGCATCGCGGACCTGCCGACGGCGTTCGACGCCACGTTCGGCAGCGGCGACCTCGTCATCGGCATCTGCGCCGAATACGACGCGCTGCCGGAGATCGGGCACGCCTGCGGCCACAACATCATCGCGGCGTCCGCGGTCGGCGCCGGAGTCGCGCTCGCCACGGTGGCCGAACGACTCGGGATCACGGTGCGGGTCATCGGGACGCCCGCGGAGGAGAGCGGCGGCGGGAAGATCGCCATGCTCGAGAAGGGTGTCTTCGACGGGGTCGCGGCCGCCCTGATGGTGCACCCGGGTCCGATCGACATCACGGGAGCGACCTCGCTCGCGCTGGCCGACATCGCGGTCACGTTCAACGGCCGCGAAGCGCACGCGTCGGCCGCGCCGGAGTTCGGGCGCAACGCCGCCGACGCCGCGACCGTCGCCCAGGTCGGTATCGGCCTGCTGCGCCAACATCTCTCGCCGGGACAGCAGATCCACGGCATCGTCTCCGACGGCGGCACCGCGCCCAACATCGTTCCCGCCCGCTCCGAAATGCTGTACTACCTGCGTGCCGAGACGGCGTGGGCGCTGTCCGAGCTGTCGGCCCGCGCGGAAGCGTGCTTCGCGGCCGGGGCACTCGCCACCGGGTGCACCCACGAGATCCGCACGGTGTCGCCGACGTACACGGAACTGACACCGGACCCCTGGCTGGTGGCGACGTACCGGGAGCAGATCCTCGACATGGGACGGACGCCGTTGCCGCTCGAATGGGAAGGCGTCCGCCCGCTGGGCAGCACCGACATGGGCAACGTCACCAACGTCCTGCCCGGAATTCACCCGATCATCGGCCTCGACTCCGGAGGTGCGGTGACGCATCAGCCGCAGTTCGCGGCGGCGTGCATCACCGAATCCGCCGACCTTGCCGTGATCGACGGAGCGATTGCCCTGGCTCGCACGGCAGTTCGCGCTGCGACGGACGACACACAGCGGGTGCGGCTGTTGGAAGGAGTTGATCGCCGGTGAACGCGGCAGTCGACAAATGGATTCTCGCTCACACCGACGAACTCTCCCAGTGGCGGCGGCACATCCACGCCAATCCCGAACTCGCGCGACACGAGTACGCGACGACGGAATTCGTGGCGACCCGCCTCGCCGCGGCGGGACTGTCACCCGAACTGCTTCCCGGGGGAACGGGGCTCACGTGCGATCTCGGGCCGTCGGACGGTCCCCGCATCGCGTTGCGCGCCGACATGGACGCCCTGCCGCTCCAGGAACTCACCGGCGCCACGTACTCGTCGACGGTGCCGGGCGTGTCGCACGCGTGCGGGCACGACGCGCACACCACCATCCTGCTGGGAACCGGCCTGGCCCTCAGCGAGATCCCCGACCTGCCGGTGGGCGTCCGGCTGATCTTCCAGCCCGCCGAGGAGGTCATGCCCGGCGGTGCTCTGGAGGTCGTCGCGGCCGGACGGCTCGAGGGCGTGTCGCGGATCTTCGCCCTCCACTGCGATCCGCGGCTCGCGGCCGGGCGCGTCGGGGTGCGGCTCGGCGCGATCACGTCCGCGGCCGACACGATCGAGGTCGTGCTCGACTCGCCGGGCGGCCACACGTCGCGCCCGCACCTGACCACCGACCTCGTGTTCGCGCTGGGAACCGTCGTGACCGGACTGCCGGGCATGCTCAGCAGGCGGATCGACCCACGCACCGGCACCGTCATGGTGTGGGGCGCCGTCAGCGCCGGCCGCGCCCCCAACGCCATCCCGCAGACCGGCATGATGTCCGGCACCGTGCGGACCGGCGACCACGAGACGTGGGAGATGCTCGAGCCGCTGGTCCGGGAGATCGTCCACGGGCTCCTGGCGCCCACCGGGGTGCGGTATCAGCTGAACTACCGCCGCGGAGTCCCGCCCGTCGTCAACGACGAGGTGTCGACGCGCATGTTCGAGGACGCGATCCGCACCGTCGGCCCGGACGCCCTCGCCGACACGCCGCAGTCGGGCGGCGGCGAGGACTTCTCCTGGTATCTCGAAGAGGTTCCCGGCGCGATGGCCCGGCTCGGCGTCTGGTCGGGGGTCGGCGAGCAACTCGACATCCACCAGCCCACGTTCGACCTGGACGAGCGGGCGCTCGGCGTCGGCGTGCGGGTGCTGTCGAGCCTGGTGCTGGGCTGAGGCCCCGCAGTCCCTATTCGGTGCCCGGCCCGACGTTACGGCTGTTGCGGGTGCGCAGGTCGCGCACGTAGTCGGCGGGGGCACCGGCGATCTCCGCGGCGTCGGCCATCACCCCGAGGTAGCGTGCCGACGGCAGGCCGCCCTCGTACGCGTCGAGCACGTACAACCAGGCGAGTTCCGGTTCGCCGACGGTGTCCACGCGCACGCGGATCTTGCGGTGGATGCCGAGTTCGGAGCCCTCCCATCGGTCGAGGCTGACCTCGTCCTCCTCGGGAACGTCGTAGAGCACGACGAACACCTTGGAATCGGGGTCCTCGACCACGGTGGCGAGTGCGCCCTCCCAGCCGATGTCCCCTCCACTGAACGTCAGTCGCCAGCCGTGCAGCCAGCCCGTCCCCGCCATCGGCGAGTGAGGGCAGCGCTGCAACATCTGCTCGGGATGCATGTTGGACCCGTAGGCGGCATAGATCGACACGGCGGCAAGCCTAAACGGTGGCTAGTAATCTGTTGCATGCAGTGCACGACACGACGCGCTGCGATCGTCGAAAAGCCGGCCGGAGACCCCGGTCGACAGCTGAATTGGAGGACAGATGACCCGAATCGTGATCATTGGTGGCGGGCCTGCCGGATACGAGGCAGCGCTGGTGGCCGCACAGCACGGCGCCTCCGTCTCCTTGATCGATTCGGACGGGGTGGGCGGCGCCTGCGTTCTGTTCGACTGCGTGCCGTCCAAGACCTTCATCGCCTCCACCGGCGTGCGTACCGACATGCGGCGCGCCACCGACCTGGGGATTGCGCTCGACCCCGAGCAGGCCACGGTCGCACTGCCGCAGATCCACGCCCGCGTGAAGAGCCTCGCGCAGGCACAGTCCTCCGACATCCGCACCCGCCTGCAGACGGTGGGGGTCGAACTGCTGTCGGGCACCGCCGAGCTCACCGACCAGCGGCTCGGCATGGCGTCGCATCAGGTGTGTGCGACCCTCGAGAACGGCGAGAAGAAGACGCTCGACGCGGACGTCGTCCTCATCGCCACCGGGGCGAGTCCCCGGGTGATCCCCGGGGCGGAGCCGGACGGCGAGCGCATCCTGACGTGGCGCGACCTCTACGACCTCGACGCGCTGCCGACGCACCTCGTCGTCGTCGGTTCCGGTGTGACCGGCGCCGAGTTCGTGTCCGCCTACACCGAGATGGGTGTGAAGGTCACCCTGGTGTCCAGCCGCGACCGCGTCCTGCCCGGTGAGGACGCCGACGCCGCCCTCGTCCTCGAGGACGTCCTCGCCGAACGTGGCGTCACCCTCGTCAAGCACGCCCGGGCCGACGCCGTGAAGCGCACCGAGGACGGCATCGTCGTCGTCCTCGCGGACGGCCGCACCGTCGAGGGCAGCCACGCCCTGATGACGGTCGGTTCGGTTCCCAACACGCAGAATCTCGGGCTGGAGAAGGTCGGCATCGAACTCGACAAGGGTGGATACCTGCGGGTGGACCGGGTGTCGCGGACGCCGGTGTCGGGGATCTACGCGGCGGGCGACTGCACAGGTCTGCTGCCGCTGGCGTCGGTCGCCGCCATGCAGGGCCGCATCGCGATGTACCACGCACTCGGTGAGGGTGTGAGCCCCATCAAGCTGAAGACGGTGGCGTCGGCGGTGTTCACGCGCCCCGAGATCGCGACCGTGGGCGTCAGCCAGGCCGCGATCGACGACGGCGAGGTGCCCGCCCGCACCGTCATGCTCCCGCTCAACACCAACCCGCGCGCCAAGATGTCCGGGCTGCGCCGCGGTTTCGTGAAGATCTTCTGCCGCCCGGCCACCGGTGTGGTGATCGGCGGCGTGGTGGTGGCCCCCAACGGGTCGGAACTGATCCTGCCCATCGCCATCGCCGTGCAGAACAACCTCACCGTCAACGATCTCGCCGCGACGTTCTCGGTGTACCCGTCGCTGACGGGGTCGATCACCGAGGCGGCTCGGCAGCTGATGCGGCACGACGACCTGGACTGATCCCGAAATGTGAGAATCACATTTCACATAGTGGCTCCCTCGGTGGGATAGTCGAGGCACGGTCCGAAATCATCGGCCGTGCCTCGGCGCTCTCCCGCCCCGCAGACCCAGGACGGACAGGGTGTTCCTCACCTGATCTCCGCTTTTGACGTGCCTCCTGGGAGTCGACATGCCGCAAACACTTGCCCGCCGTATGGAGGGGCTGCACAGCTCCGCCATCCGTGACCTTCTCACCCTCACTGCCCGGCCCGACGTGGTCAGCCTCGCGGGCGGGCTGCCGGACCCCGAATTCATTCCGCGGGAACGGATCCGGAAGGAAGCCGAACTCGCGCTCGCGGACCCGGCGTCCGTCCAGTACGGCGAGACCACCGGGCTGCGAAGGCTCCGCGACGTGCTCGCCGCACGTGAGGGCGCCAGGATCGGCCGGCCGCTCGGCGCCGCCGACGTCGTCGTCACCCATGGCTCGCAGCAGGCGCTGAGCCTGCTCGCGCAGGTGCTGCTCGACCCCGGCGACGTCGTGATCGTCGAAGAACCCGCCTACACCGGAGCGCTGCAGGTGTTCCGTGCCGCCGAGGCCGACGTCCGGTCCGTCCCGCTGGACGCCGACGGCACGGACACCGCCGCCCTGCAGGGCATGCTCGAGTCCGGGCTTCGGCCCACCGTCGTCCACACGGTGAGCAATTTCCACAACCCGCGCGGCGTCGTCCTGGCGGCCGGCCGCCGGGAGCACCTCGCCGCGCTGGCCGACCGCTACGGCTTCTGGGTGATCGAGGACGACCCGTACGGCGAACTCTTCTTCGACGGACCGCCGCCCGCGCCCGTCGCGGCCCTGTCGGACCGGGTGATCCGGCTGTCCAGCGCATCGAAGATCCTGGCACCCGCGCTGCGGGTCGGGTGGCTGCACGGCGACCGGCGGGTGTGCGAGGCCGTCGAACTGCTCAAGCAGGGTGCGGACCTCTGCGGTTCGTCACTGACCCATCAGATCGCCGCCGGACTGCTGTCGGACGAGCCGTGGCTGGACCTGCACCTGGAGATGCTGCGCGCCCGCTACGGGTCCCGGGCCCGGGCACTCGCCGCCGGGATCGCCTCCACGTTCGGTGACCGCGCCGGGGTGTCGTCGGCCGTGGGTGGAATGTTCTGCTGGACCGAATTCGCCGACCCGGACCTGGACACCGCGGCGCTGCTGCAGACCGCCGTCGAGCACGGTGTGGCCTTCGTCCCCGGATCGGCGTTCGGCGTCGCCGCGGAGCACCGGAGCGCTCTGCGGCTGTGCTTCGCGACCTGTTCGGAAGACGTGCTGACGGGCGCGGCGGCGCGGCTCGGCGACGCGTACGCCGCTCACGCCCAGTCGTAGGTCCGCTCGACCGCCTTGTTCCACTCGGCGTAGAGCCGGGTGGACTCGGCCTCGTCCATCCCGGGCTCCCAGGTCTTGTCGACGGCCCAGTTCGCGCGGATGTCGTCCTCGCTCTCCCAGAAGCCGACGGCCAGACCTGCGGCATAGGCGGCGCCCAGCGCGGTCGTCTCGTTGACGACGGGCCGGATGACGGGTACCGCGAGAATGTCCGACTGGAACTGCATGAGGGTCTCGTTGACGACCATGCCGCCGTCCACCTTCAGGGAGGCGAGTTCGACGCCCGAATCGGCGCGCATCGCCTCGATCACCTCGCGGGTCTGGTACGCGGTGGCCTCGAGGGCGGCCCTCGCGAGATGGCCCTTGTTCACGAACCGGGTGAGCCCGACGATCGCCCCGCGGGCGTCGGGCCGCCAGCGGGGTGCGAACAACCCGGAGAACGCGGGCACGAAGTAGGCGCCGCCGTTGTCGTCGACCGACTTCGCCAGATCCTCGATATCCTTCGCCGAACTGATGATTCCCAGGTTGTCGCGCAGCCACTGCACCAGCGAACCGGTGACGGCCACGGATCCCTCGAGTGCGTAGACGGCCGGTGCGTCGCCGATCTTGTAGCAGACGGTGGTGAGGAGGCCGTGCTTGCTGTGCACAGGAGTGGTCCCCGTGTTGAGCAGCAGGAAGTTTCCCGTCCCGTACGTGTTCTTCGCTTCGCCTTCCGACAGGCAGGCCTGCCCGAACGTCGCGGCCTGCTGATCGCCGAGGATTCCCGCGACGGGCACGCCCGGCAGCGTCCCCCGTTCGCGTCCGACGCCGTAGATCTCCGACGAGCTGCGGATCTCCGGCAGCATCGACATCGGGATGCCGAAATCGGCGCAGATCTCCGGATCCCAGTCGAGGGTCTCGAGATTCATGAGCAGCGTGCGGGACGCGTTGGTGACATCCGTCACGTGGGTGCCCTCCGTGATGTGCCACAGAATCCAGCTGTCGATCGTGCCGAAGCAGAGTTCGCCCGCCTCCGCCTTCTCGCGGGCGCCGTCGACGTTGTCGAGGATCCAGCGGACCTTCGGCCCCGAGAAATACGTCGACAGCGGCAGGCCGGTGCGTTTCTGGTAGCGGCCTGGGCCCTCGTCGCCGCCGAGCCGCGTGCACAATTCGTCGGTGCGCGTGTCCTGCCAGACGATGGCGTTGTACACGGGTTCTCCCGTGTTCCGGTCCCACACGACCGCCGTCTCGCGCTGATTGGTGATGCCGATCGCGGCGATGTCTGTTTTGGTGAGGTCGGCCTTCGCGAGCGCGGACGCCACCACCTCGCGGGTGTTGATCCACAGCTGCCTCGGGTCGTGCTCCACCCAGCCTGCGCGCGGAAAGAACTGCTCGTGCTCCTTCTGGGCGACGCTCACCACGGCGCCGTCGTGGTCGAAGATCATGCAGCGGCTGGAGGTGGTGCCCTGGTCTATCGCGGCGATGTACTGAATCACACGCATGAAGCTACTAGCCTGGGCATGAATCCGTCGTCATCTCACAGGAGCCCGAGTTGAGTAGTCAGCCTGGTGTGCAGTTCCTCGGTCCCCGGCAGCGCGATGCCGCCTGGGACGAGCTGCAGACCGAACAGTTCGACGTCGTCGTGATCGGCGGTGGTGTGGTCGGGGCCGGTGCGGCCCTGGACGCGGCCACCCGCGGGCTGAAGGTGGCGTTGGTGGAGGCGCGCGACTACGCGTCCGGAACGTCGAGCCGCTCGTCGAAGATGTTCCACGGCGGGCTGCGCTACCTCGAGCAGCTCGAGTTCGGACTGGTCCGGGAGGCACTCCGGGAGCGTGAGCTGTCGCTGACCACCCTCGCGCCGCACCTGGTGAAGCCGCTCAAGTTCCTGTTCCCGATCACCCACCGGTTGTGGGAGCGCCCCTACATGGCGGCCGGGATCTTCCTCTATGACCGGATGGGCGGCGCCAAATCGGTTCCGCCGCAGAAGCATCTGACCCGCGCGGGTGCGCTGCGGATGGCGCCGGGGCTCAAGCGCAACTCGCTGACCGGTGGCATCCAGTACTACGACACCGTCGTCGACGACGCCCGGCACACCATGACCGTTGCTCGCACCGCCGCCCACTACGGGGCGGTCGTGCGGACGTCGACGCAGGTGGTCGGATTCCTCCGGGAGGCGGACCGGGTCTCCGGAGTGCGCGTCCGGGACTGCGAGGACGGGCGCACCGCGGACGTCAAGGCACACGTCGTCATCAACGCGACCGGGGTGTGGACCGACGAGATCCAGGCGCTGTCGCGGCAACGCGGCCGGTTTCGCGTCCGCGCGTCCAAGGGCGTCCACATCGTGGTGCCCCGCGACCGGATCGTCAGCGACGCCGCGATCATCCTCCGCACCGAGAAGTCGGTGCTGTTCGTCATTCCGTGGGGCAGCCACTGGATCATCGGCACCACCGACACGGACTGGAACCTCGACCTCGCGCACCCGGCGGCCACCAAGGCCGACATCGACTACATCCTCGGCCACGTCAACAAGGTGCTGGTGACGTCGCTGACCCACGACGACATCGACGGTGTGTACGCGGGTCTGCGTCCGCTGCTCGCCGGGGAGAGCGACGAGACGTCCAAGCTGTCCCGCGAGCACGCCGTCGCGCGGGTCGCGCCGGGCCTCGTCGCCATCGCGGGCGGCAAGTACACCACCTACCGCGTGATGGCCGAGGACGCCGTGGATCTCGCGGCCGAGGACATTCCGGCGCGGATGGCGCCGTCCATCACCGAGAAGGTGCCGCTCGTGGGTGCGGACGGCTACTTCGCGCTGGTCAACCAGACCGTGCATCTCGGCCAGCTGTACGGGCTGCACCCGTACCGGGTGAAGCACCTGCTGGACCGTTACGGCTCGCTGATCGGCGAGGTGCTCGACCTGGCGGCCGACAAGCCGGAACTGCTCCAGCCCCTCACCGACGCGCCCGCCTACCTGCAGGTCGAGGTCGTGTACGCGGCGGCGGCCGAGGGTGCGCTGCATCTCGACGACATCCTCGCCCGGCGCACCCGGATCGCGATCGAGTACTCGCACCGGGGTGTGAACTGCGCCGAGCAGGTGGCGCAGCTGGTGGCTCCGGTCCTCGGCTGGGACGCCGACGACATCGACCGCGAGGTGAAGACGTACCAGGCGCGGGTGGAGGCGGAGGTGCAGTCGCAGGCGCAACCGGACGACCTGTCCGCCGACGCGTTGCGGGCGGCGGCACCGGAATCGCGGATCGAACTGCTCGAACCGCCGGTCAGTGTGTCAGAAATACCTTGACGATCACGATGGCCGATGCGACGACGGCGAGGCCGAACGCCGCCCAGTGGGTGCCGGACGTGACTCTCTCGCGGCGGAGACGGCTGATCACGTAACTGATCGACGCGATCCGGGTGATCATCACCAACTCGGCGATCAACTGCGCGGTCCTCGGCTCCAGCCAGCCGATCAGCGCGGCGCACAGGATGACGCTGGGGACTACGGCCGACGTGAGGATGGGCAGGCCGTCGCGGAGTTCCCCGCTGCGTTCGGCTCGGGTGAGCGTGCGGTCGAGACGCAGTGTCTGCCCGACGGACTCGGCGAATAGGTGCGCGAGGAATGTGGACAGCGCCGCTCCGACGACGATCGCGATGCCGACGGTTTCCTGTGCCTTGGTGACGGGGATGAGCGCGGCGAGGACGAGGATGTTGCCGTAGATGTAGGCGCTGATGCGCCGAGCGGCGCGCTCGGTGTCGATCGGGGCGTCGGTCAGCTGCGCGGGGCGGTTGAAGAGCTTCGGAAGGTCCCACTCCATGGCCCCGAGCATTCCACGCGCACGCGGTCAGCGAGTGTGGACGAGCGATTTCGGTGCGTGTGCGGCGACGACCCCGGAGAGCGCCATGACGACGAGGGCTGTGACAGCGATGAATTCCATGTCATTCAGCGTCGTCCCGGAACCCGTGAGCAGTGTGGGCGTTGTCTGTGAGCTCCCTGGGAACTCAGACTTTCGGGCTGTAGTGCTGGGGATCGTCGCGCCGGCCCCGCGGTGGAAGGTTGCGTCGCGGGGTGTGGACGAGCGGTGCGTGCGCGGGGGCGCGTCCGGTCTCGCGGTCCCAGCCGGCGCGGGCGCGCGGGTGGTAGCGGTACCGCCACGGGACGAGACGGAATACCGCGTTCACGGCGCGGCTGACGAGAGTGTGCAGGCGCTCGTCGCGTGTGGTCCAGCGGTAGCCGAGGAGGTCGCGGACCGGTGGGTCGTACATGCCGACGGTCAGCCACACGAAGCCCTTCGCCACCGGGATGCGGAGGATCGCCCAGATCGGGCCGGGTAGCCACGACAGGAACGGGGGAGCGCCGAGCCCGGACAGGTCGAGGACGTCGCGGGTGGCTTTGTTGTCCTCGAGGACGTTGCGGCACATGTGATCCCAGTAGTCCTGGAACGCCTCCCAGGTTTCCGGGACGGGTCGCATGCTCATCCCGTACAGGCGGTACCACTGGATGTGCTCGGTGAACAGCCGGCGCTTCTGGTCTTCGGTGAGGCCACCCATGAAATTGTCGCCGGTGAGGATGGTGCCCATGAAGAACGTGGCGTGCGCCCAGTAGAACGTGTCCGGGTCGAGGGCGTGGTACCGGCGGCCGTGCTTGTCGATCCCTTTGATGTTGTCGTGGTACCCGCGCACCTGCTCGGCGGTCTGCCGGGCGCGGTCGCCGTCGAAGACGACGCCGCCGATCGGGTACAGCGACCGGTAGAGGCGCTCCCACCGCTCGTCGAAGAAGCGGGAGTGTTCCTCGACGCCCGCGCCGAGCCCGGGATGCATGTTCTGCATCGACCCCGCCCAGACGCCCTGCAGCATTCCGCGCCAGTCGCCGAAATACTTCCAGGTCAGCGAATCGGGGCCGAGGGGAACTGGGGCCGAGGCCGGGACGGGCGTGCCGTCCGCGTTCAGGTGACTACGCACGTTGTCAGACTAGGATCTGACAACACGCGTAGTCAAGGATTGGGGAGAGAAGAGTGACGCTGGAGGACCGGCGGGAAGCACGGCGGAATTCGCTGCTGCGTGCGGGCGTCGCGCTGCTCGGTGCGCCCGACGGGCCGGCGGTGAACGTGCGCGCGGTCTGCCGCGCGGCATCCCTGACCGAACGGTACTTCTACGAATCGTTCCGGGACCGGGACGAATTCGTGCGCTCGGTCTACGCGGCGGTGGGCGATCAGGCGCAGACCGCGCTCGTGGAGGCCGTCGCGTCCACGGAGACCGCCCGGGAACGGGCCGCGGCCGCCGTCGACGCGTTCGTGAAACTGATGGTCGACGATCCCGCGATGGGCCGCGTGCTCCTGCTGGCGCCGCTGTCCGAACCCGCGCTGAGCAGGCGGGGAATCGACCTGATGCCTGGCTTCGTCGGACTCGTGCACGACCAGCTGTCCGCCGTCGACGACGAGGTGGAGAAACAACTCGTCGCGATAGGTGTGGTCGGCGCACTCACGACGCTGTTCATCGGATATCTCGACGGAACTGTTGCCGCGTCGCGCGAGCAATTCGTCGCGCATTGCGTCACGCTGGTGGTGGAGGCAAACAAGGCCGGCCACGAGTGAGGTGCGCATGCCGTTCCAGGTGTCCGTGGACGATCCGACTCGCCCGCAACCCGAGCTCCGGGTACTCGACCGCAAGTTCTTCCAACTCGTCGGCGAATTCGTCTACGTCCACGGCGACACGGTGGTGACGGTGCCCGGCTGCGCCCCGATGCCGTGCCTGCTCCGCACGGATCTCGCGTCGATCCCCGCGCCACTGCAGGGTTTGCTCACCCCGTACGGCAGGCAGCTGCTTCCCGCGATCATGCACGACGACCTGTGTAAACGCGCGAGCGCGCAGGGACCGGAGGGAAACACGCTGCGACGCCACGCGGACGAACTGTTCCGGCTGGCCCTGCTCGACGAGGGCGTCGGACCGTTCCGCAGCCGCATCTTCTGGGTCGGCGTCGAGGTCGGCCGGTTCTGGACCTTCACCGAGGTCGCCCGGTTCCTGCTGATCACGCACCAGGTGTTCGGGATGCTGTGCTGGGTGGTGGGCGTGCCGTGGGCCGTGGCGACCTCGCACTTCGGACTCGCCGCGCTCTTTCTCGTGCTGCCGGTCCTGCTGTCGCTGTTGTGGCGCAGAGATTTTCCCGTCGCCCTGCTCGGGTGCATCCTGCTGCCCCTGATCGCGCCCACGTATCTCCTGACGATCGCCACGGCCGCCGTGCTGTGGGTGCCGGACGGCGCCGCCTGGCTCCTCGGCCGCCGGCGCACACGCAGACCGCCGCCGCTGGGGCCGCCGACCACGGTTCTGCGTTAGCTCCCGACCGGCGGTTGGCAGTACGTGCAGAAGAAGATCTGCTGCTGACCGAGGTCGTGGCCCTCGATCACCGTCCGGCACCGGCGGCAGCGCTGTCCGGCACGCCCGTACACCCACGGCCGGTGCCGGACCGAGTTGTTCTTGTCGGCGTGGATCATGCGATGCGCGAGCGCGACCAGCGCCGGCAGATCGGTCACCTCGGCCGCAGGCGTATACGGGTGGACGCCGCGAAGGAAGCAGACTTCGTTGCGGTACACGTTGCCGAGACCGGCAAGGTTGCGCTGGTCGACGAGCGCCAGACCGATGGGCTGGTCGCCGGCGGCCCGCAGATTGCGGATCGCGGTGTCGGCGTCCCAGCCCGGCCCCAGCACGTCGGGACCGAGGTGGCCGACCGCGGACTCCTCGTCGTCGCGCGCCAGGATCTCGGTGATGCCGAGCGAGAACCCGACCGCCACCCGATCTTCGGTGGACAGCACGATCCGGGCCTGGTGAGTCGGCCGTCGCCACCTCGAGTCCGGCGCGTAGATGTGCCACGCGCCCTCCATCTTCAGGTGGGTGTGAATGGAATAGTCGCCGACGCGGATGAGGAGGTGCTTGCCCCGGCTGACCACCTCGTCGACGACCTGACCGGACAGGTCGACGGTGGCGTAGCGCGGTACCCGCACGTCGCACCTGGTCAGCACCTTGCCCTCGAGGGCGTCGCGCAGCGAGTTGGCGGTGCGCCAGACGGTGTCGCCTTCGGGCATGTCAGGCCCGCAACCGGAAACCGCGCGGGGTGGGCGAGAACCCGGCCTCGGTCAGGATCGGCGCGAAGTCGCTGCCGTGGATGGTGTCGCCGTCGACCTTCTCGACCACGATCTTGTCGATTCCGCCGCGTTTGACGACCCCGGCGAGGGCAACGGCCGCGGTGCGGAGAACACCGGGGTCGTCGGTGAACGTGAGGACCGTGCGCCCGCCACGCTCGACGAACAGGATCAATTCGCCCTCGACGAGCACCACGAGGCCACCGGCCTTGCGTCCGGGCCGGTGCGCGGGTGCGTCGTCGCCGCGTTTCGGCCACGGCAGGGCCGCACCGTACGGGTTGGCGGGATCGCTGGCGGCGAGCGTCACGGCGGGCAGCGCGGTGTGCCTGCCCTCGAGCGAATCGCCGTAGCTTCGAAGTCTGTCCACCACCGGTGGAGTGGAGAACTGTGCACCGCCGAGTGTCTCGACGAAATGTCCTCGCCGGCAGCGGCCGTTGTCCTCGAACGTGCCCAGCACCTTGTACATCAGTGCGAACCCGCCGGGAACGTTCTCGGTCATCACCGACCCGCGGGTCACCACCCCGTATCGCTCCAGCAGGAGTTCGGCGGTGGCGCTGGCCCGCAGCGTGGCATCGGACTCGGCGGCGGGCAGGATCGACCACCGTCCCCCGACCGTGGGCGGCGCGGTGCGCTTCGGAACCGCCAGGCTGCGGTAGGCGCGGGCGCGCGGCGGTCGTCGCGGCACGCGGTGGCTCGTGGTGGTCCGGGACGTGTCCGACAGCAGGGCGCGCA
Source organism: Rhodococcus opacus B4 (assembly GCF_000010805.1). Classification (NCBI taxonomy): domain Bacteria; kingdom Bacillati; phylum Actinomycetota; class Actinomycetes; order Mycobacteriales; family Nocardiaceae; genus Rhodococcus; species Rhodococcus opacus. Next base: position 6,937,558 of record NC_012522.1, read on the forward strand.
CCGGGGCGAGCGTGTCGTTGCCGATGTGCCCCAGCCACACCAGATCCCACAACGCCGTGGCCAGCGCGGTGTCGTCGGACATCTCGAGGGTGTCCGCGAGTTGCCGGAAGAAGTACGCGCCGCCGCCGGACAGCGTGTCGAGGACCCGGCTCTGCACGTCGGTCAGATCCGATTCGGTGGGCGCGGTCAGCGTGAGCGGTGCGGTGTCGGCGGGGTGCAGGCACACCCATCCGTCCTTGCCGGAGATGCTGCCGGCGCCCGACCACAACACCTCACCGGTGGACGTGAGTTCGTCGAGCATGGCGGGGGAGTAGTCGGCCACCCGGGACGGCAGGATCAGCGATTCGAGTGCCGAGGCGGGAACCGGAACGCCGGCAAGCTGTTCCACGACGGTCGCGACGCCGTCGATTCCGCGCAGTGTGCCCCCGACGTGCTGCCAGGCCGGGAGGAAGCGGCCGAGCGTCGCCGTGCTGACCGGTTCGACCTCCTGACGCGCCGCGGCCAGCGAACGCCTGCGAAGGCGGCGCAGCACCTCGGCATCGCACCATTCGCTGCCCGTCGCACCGGGCCGGAACTCGCCCTCGACCACCCGCTTGCCCTGCGCGAGCCGCTGCAGCACGTCGCGGGCCACCGCCGAACCGAGGCCGAACCGGGCGGCCGCGTCGGGGATCGTGAACGGACCGTGGGTGCGGGCGTAGCGGCTGATCAGGTCGGCCAGCGGATCGTCGACGGGTTCGATGAACGCGGCCGGAACCCCGATCGGCAGCGGCACCCCGAGCCCGTCGCGCAGGCGCGCCGCATCCTCGATGGCCGTCCACCAGTCGCGACCGGCGAAGGACACGGCGAGCGCCCGCTTCGCACGCACGAGTTCGTCGAGCCAGGGGATGGGATCGGTCGTCGACCGGGCGGCGACTTCCTCGGAGGTCAGGGGCCCGAGCAGGCGCAGGAGGTCGGCGACGCCCTCGAGGTCCTTCGCCTTGCGGTCGGGGAGCTGACGCTGCAGTTCGAGTTCGGCGTGGGCGATGACGTCGGAGTCGAGCAGTTCGCGCAGTTCCACCCGGCCGAGCAGTTCCGCCAGCAGCGTCGAGTCCAGGGACAGGGCCGCCGCCCGGCGCTCGGCGAGCGGGCTGTCGCCCTCGTACATGAACTCGCCGACGTAGTTGAACAGCAGCGCGCCCGCGAACGGCGACGGCGACTGCGTCTCGACCTCGACGATGCGAATCTGTCGGCGCGCGAGCTTACGGAACAGGTCTTTCAGTGCCGGCAGGTCGTACACGTCCTGCAGGCACTCGCGGACGGTCTCGAGCAGAATCGGGAACGTCGGATACCGGCGGGCCACGTCGAGAAGCTGGGCGGACCGCTGCCGCTGCTGCCAGAGCGGCGCGCGTTTGCCCGGCGTGCGGCGCGGCAGCAACAGCGCCCGGGCCGCGCATTCGCGGAACCGCGACGCGAACAGCGCGGAACCGCCGACCTGTTCGGTGACGATGTCCTCGATCTCGTCGGTGTCGAACGCGAACAGGTCGGCGCCGGGCGGGGTGTCGTCGGTGTCGGGGAGGCGCACGATGATGCCGTCGTCGGAGGCGGTCGCATTCGAGTCGAGACCGAAACGTTCGCTCAGCCGCGCGCTCACCGCCAGAGCCCACGGCGCATGAACGCGCTGGCCGTACGGCGAGTGCAGGATCAGCCGCCAGTCGCCGAGTTCGTCGCGGAACCGTTCGACCACCAGGGTGCGGTCGGTGGGGACCTGCCCCGTCGCCGTCTTCTGCTCGGCCACGAGCTGCACGAGATTGCTCGTGGCGTTCTCGTCGAGCCCGCCGGTACGGCAGCGCTCCTGCACCTCGGTCTCGTGCCCGAGCGAGATCTCCCGCAGGAACTGCCCCAGCGCCTCGCCCAGTTCCGCCGGGCGCCCCAGGCCGTCACCGTGCCAGAACGGCAACCGCCCCGGTTGGCCGTACGCGGGGCTGACCAGCACCCGGTCGAACGTGATCTCCTCGATCCGCCAGCTGGTGGCCCCGAGAGCGAAGACGTCGGTGACCCGCGACTCGTACACCATTTCCTCGTCGAGTTCGCCGACGCGGGACGCCTTCTCACCGACCATGTAGACCGTGAAGAGACCGCGGTCGGGGATGGCGCCGCCCGAGGTGACCGCCAGCCGCTGCGCGCCGGGGCGTCCGGTGAGCGTGTTGGCCTCGCGGTCCCAGACGAGGCGGGGCCTGAGTTCGGCGAACTCGTCGGACGGGTAGAGGCCCGCGAGCAGGTCGAGGGTGGACTCGTAGGCCGACCGCGGCAGCGTCGCGAAGGAACCGCTGCGCCGGACCGTCTCGAACCAGTCGTCGACGTCGATCGGTTCGAGGGCGGTGGCCGCCACGGTGTGCTGGGCGAGGATGTCGAGCGGGTTCGCGGGAACCGCGAGCGCCTCGATCTTGCCGGTGACCATCCGTTCGACGGTGACGGCGCAGTGCACGAGATCGGTGCGGTGCTTGGGGAACACGACACCCCGGGAGATCTCCCCGACCTGGTGCCCGGCGCGGCCGACGCGCTGCAGCCCGTTCGCCACCGACGGCGGCGCCTCGACCTGGATCACGAGATCGACGGCACCCATGTCGATTCCGAGTTCGAGGCTGCTCGTCGCGACCACACACCGCAGCCGCCCCGACTTCAGGTCGTCCTCGATCAGTGCCCGCTGGTCCTTGCTGACCGACCCGTGGTGGGCGCGGGCGAGCAGCGGGTCTGCACCGAAGTTGACCTCGGACGGTGTGCCGATCTGCGAGGCCGGCTTCGGGTTCTTGTCGACGGCGGTTCCGGCGCGTTCGGCGTAGATCTCGTTGAGCCGCGCGGTCAGCCGCTCGGCGAGCCGCCGCGAATTGGCGAACACGATGGACGACCGGTGCGCCAGGACGAGGTCGACGATCTGTTCCTCGACGTGCGGCCAGATCGACCCCGCCTGCGGGGTCGCCGAGGCCGAACCCTCGGCCGGTTCGGCGAGACCGAGTTCGGTCATGTCCTCCACCGGAACCTGCACGGTCAGGTCGAACGTCTTCGGCGACGGGGGCGCCACGATCCGGATCGGCGCCGAACCGGACAGGAATCGGCCCACCTCCTCGTGCGGCCGCACCGTCGCCGACAGCCCGATGCGCTGTGCCGGAGTGTCGAGGAGCCGGTCGAGGCGCTCCAGCGACAACGCCAGGTGCGCGCCGCGCTTCGTGCCGGCCACCGCGTGCACTTCGTCGACGATGACCGTGTCGACCTGCGTCAGCGTCTCACGCGCGGCGGACGTCAGCATCAGGAACAGCGACTCGGGGGTGGTGATGAGGATGTCGGGCGGATTCTTGATCAGCGCCCGCCGGTCGCCGGCCGGTGTGTCGCCGGAGCGGACGCCCACCGAGATCTCCGGCGGCGTGAGCCCGAGCCGCTTGGCCGTCTGCGTGATCCCGACGAGCGGGGCGCGGAGGTTGCGTTCGACGTCGACACCGAGCGCCTTGAGCGGGGAGATGTAGAGGACCTTGGTCCTGCGGTCCTTACCGTCCGTCGCGGCGAGCTGGTCGAGGGACCACAGAAACGCGGACAGCGTCTTGCCCGAACCGGTCGGCGCGACGACCAGCGTGTGGGCCCGGCTGGCGATCGACTCCCACGCACCGAGCTGCGCGGCCGTCGGCGCGGGAAACGCACCGTCGAACCACTCACGGGTGGCGGCGGAGAACCTGCCCAGGACGTCGGTCACCGTTCCATACTGCACCGGGGGTCCGACAGGCGGCAGGGACATGCTGTGCGGTCCGCCGAACTGGTCGGTGGGTCGCAGTGTCATTCGCACATGAGTTCGACCGGGGGGCGGCAGATCAGGTGACGGAACACCTGACGGCATTGGCTACTGCCGTCACGGGGAGGGGAGAGGGATGAGCCCGGATTCCTTCGGGTTGTTCCTGGCGCCGGGTCGGCCGGCATGACCGGGCCGGGATCGACTGCGCCGCGGCAGTTCGCGTTCACCACCCGCGCCCACGTGGCGGTCGACGACATCACCGGCGAGCCGATCGGTCTCGACGACGTCGACACCCGGGTGGGGTGGTTGCTCGACCTGATCGCCGCGGCCGGCGCCGAGTTGACGGCACGGCTGTGGCAGCCGGTCACCTTCGACGTCCTCGCGGCCGGACGGGACCACCAGGACCGAAGGCTGCCCGCACAGGGGCACGTCGCCGCGGCCCGCCTCGGCTGGAACCCGCACTACCCGGACGGGGTGTACGTGCCCTCACGCGTGACCCGGGTGGTGACCGCGCAGGTGATGGCCACCCTGCGGATCCTCGCTTACCGGGACACCGCGATCACATCGCTCTCTCAGCGGTTCGACCCGGCCACGGGCGCTCTGGCGCCGCCGACCGAACCGGGCGACTGGGTGCCATTGGGTTTCGCCCGGGGCGTGCGGCGCCAGCTGATTGCCCGCGCCCGCCGCGAGGGCGGGGCACTGGCCGGTCGGTTGCGGATCACCGACATGCAGGGCCCGCCTCAGGTCGCGGCGATGGCCCGGCTGTCGGCCGCGGATCGACAACTCGCACACATCGCCGTCTCAGATGCCGTCATGACGTTGACGGTGAAGCTGCCGACCTGCCCGGTCCCGGCGGGGCGGGCGCAGTGGCGGCGGGTTCGGCTGACCGCCGCCATCCCCGGGCACCTGGACGGCCGGGCGGTCAGCGGCTGGCATCTGCCGACCCTGGTCCTCGACCAAAGGGGTCTGTTGTTGCGGTGCGCGGCGACCGAACTCGTCCCCGCCGCCGATCTGATGGCCGGCACGGTCGCGGTGGGGGTGGATTGGTCCCCGTCTACTCTCGGTGCCGCCGCCATCACCACCGAGAACCCGGACGGGTTGTCCTCGGACTTTCGGGGTTGGACGTACGACGACCGCGGCCTCGGGACCAAACTGGCCCGCCTGCAATCGGAGGGGCAGATGTTGCACCGCAAGGCCGCTCGGCTGACGCAACTGGCCACCAACGCCGAACCCGAGGTCCGCACCAGGCTGGAGGCGAAGATCGCCGTCCTCGGCGCCCACCGCACCGCGGTGGGTGCCAAGCGGGGAAAGATCAACCGGGAATTGGGATTCCACTTCGCCCGCCAGACCGTCGACTACGCCGCCTCGGCGGGGGCGACGGTGATCGCGGTGGAGGATCTGATCACCCCGCCGGGTCCGCCGCAGCCTGCCCACCGTGACACCGCGGATGGGGGTGACACGTCCATCTCCCACGCCCGCCACGCCAGTGGCAGACAGTATGAGATCTACGTAGACGCTGGGCGACCACCAGCGCGCCACCCGGTGACGCGTTCGCGGGACGCACCGAATGGATACCGCCACCGCTCATCGACCCGGCCAGAAGACCGCGAATCAACCACCGACACCATGCCGGTGAGCTGATCGATCGTGCTTGCCGGAGGCTGCGTGACCGAGCGAAGTGCCCAAGCCGAGGCCTGTAGTCACACAGTCGCGAGATCCGCGGCAGGTACTGCTGCCGGGACGAACGACGGTGTCGGCAACTCGACGGTGGCGGGTTCGTGTCCGGAGACCACCACGTAGGCGCCCGCAGCGAGTAGCGCGAGGGCAACTGCGCCGATCATCCTGAACACGTTGTCTCGCTTCGGTCGAAGGGCGTTGCGGCACCGGTCGAGCGGTCAGACCCTAGACGACGGCACCGACAGCTACGGTGGAGTCATGACTGCTGCGGGGGACAGCCACGAACTCGACCGACTCCGGGAGACCGCACAGGTTCGCCTCGAGAAGGCGGTGGGCGACGGGCGCCTGACGCTGGAGGAGTACTCGGAGCAGGCCGCCGTCGTGTGGTCACGTGACGCCGACCTCGCGCGCCTCCGGCAACTCGTTCCCGTCGACACACCCCCGCCGCCCGTGTCGCGACCTCAGTCCACCCTCATCGGAATCTTCGGCGACACCCGGCGTTCCGGTCGCTGGTCACTCGCCGTGAAGACATTGGCTCTCCTTCTCTTCGGCGACGTGAAGCTCGACCTCCGGTCTGCCGTGATCGGCGCGCGCACATCGACGATCACCCTCGTCACCCTGTTCGGGGACAGCACGATCACCGTTCCGGAAGGCGTGCACGTCGAGGTGGGAGGATTCGACCTGTTCGGAGACCGCGAACTCGACGCCGGCGCACAGGATCCCGGGCCCGGAGCCCCGGCAATCCGCGTGGTGTCGTACTCGCTGTTCGGTGACCTCAGGGTACGCACCCGCTAGTTTCGCGGCTCGCGCTCCAACGGAACGGTGCCGACAGGTAGGCACGCGCAGCTTCGGCGGCCACGAACTCGATTCCGGCGCACAGGATCCTACACCAGGCGAGGGAGCGTCAGAGGGGAGAAAGGCGGGCCCGGAGCAGGCAGAATTCGTTTCCTTCGGGATCGGCGAGGACGTGCCAGGGCTCTTCTCCGGTCTGGCCGATGTCGGCAGCGCGTGCTCCCAGCTTCAGGAGGCGTTCGAGTTCGGCGTCCTGATCGCGGTCGGTGGCGTTGACGTCGATGTGCAGCCGGGGTTTCCCGGGCTCCGGTGCGTCGCGGCGGCTGAGGATGATCGTCGGCTGTGGGCCGCCGAACCCTTCGCGTGGCCCGATCTCGATGCTTCCGTCGCCCTCGCGGTCGAGGACCACGAAGTCCAGGACCTCGCACCAGAACCGGGCCAGCACCTCGGGGTCGCGGCAACCGAGCACGAGTTCACTGATGCGGCATGCCATGGACGAAACCTGCTTTCAGCGTCGGAACTGCCAGGGTGTGGGAGACAACGCACTAGTCGTGGCCGAGGCGTTCCAGCAAGGCGGACTTGATCGCCGGACGTCCCGCTGCGACGAGCGTGAAGGTGGCTTCACGCATCAGTCGTTCCGCCGTGTTCCCCGCGAGCAGTGCGGAACTGCCTTTCGCGGTGACGAGGGCGGTGGCGGTGCGGATGGCGAGTTCCGAAGCGCGGGCCCGAGCTTCGGCGATCTCCGCACGGCCTTCCAGTGCCGCGTTCAGGTCGAGACGTGCCCGGGCGGCCTGCTCCTCGAACGGGTCCGCGTCTACGCCGAACGCCTGCAGTTCGCTGATCGCTCGCCGGGCGATCCCCATCGCCATGCACCCGTTGATCCACGACCCGAACAGCTGGCTCTTCGCGAAGTCCTCGGGGGAGACCACGGCGCTGACCAGATCCCGCGGCACGGCGAGGCCGTCGAATGTCAGCCGGACCGTGTTGGAACCGCGGGCCGCGATCAGCGGGAGTTCCTCGGCGGTCAGTCCGCGCAGCGGTTGTGCAGGAATGATGACGTGCACGATGGAGTCGTCGAATTCGTCGCGCGCCGACACCTGGAGCAGATCGACGATGCCCCAGCCGGTGACGAACGGCGACACTCCGTCGAGCACGTATCCGTCGTCGACGCTGCGTGCCCACAGGGTGGGCGGGACGGGAATCGCTCCGGCCAGGGCGACGCCGGCCCGCACCGTGCCGTCGACGAGTCCGTCGAGGTACCGATCCTGCAGGGTCGTGTTCGGCGAACCGGCGAGACCGGCGACGACGCCGTGATGCTGCATCCACGTGAACGCCGTCGCGAGGCAGCCGCCGCACAACGTCTCCATCACGTCGACCAGCACCGACGGCGTCACACCCTCTTCGCCGGGTGCCGCGAGTCCGTAGAAGCCGTCGGCGGCGAGAGTCTCGAAGTGACTGTCGGGAATCTCGCCGTCGGCATCGACGCTGTCGGCCACCGGGAACAGCACGTTCTCGGCGATCTCACGCGCCATCTCGGTCCAGTTGCTCACGCCCCGAGAGTAGCCGGTCGACGGCGTCGATCAGGTGAACTCGACCCCCTGCGCGAGCGGGAGTCGATCGGAGTAGTTGACGGTGTTCGTCGCACGGCGCATGTAGGCCTTCCACGCGTCGGATCCGGACTCGCGGCCGCCGCCCGTCTCCTTCTCCCCGCCGAACGCCCCGCCGATCTCCGCCCCCGAGGTGCCGATGTTGACGTTCGCGATGCCGCAATCGGAACCGTCAGCCGCCAGGAACTTCTCGGCCTCACGCTGATCGGTGGTGAAGATCGACGACGAAAGACCCTGGGGCACTTCGTTGTGCAACGCGATCGCCTGGTCGAATTCTTCGTAGGTGAGCACGTAGAGGATCGGTGCGAACGTCTCCTCCCGCACCACCGACGTCTGCGCGGGCATCCGGACGAGGGCCGGCGAGACGTAGTAGGCGGAGTCGCTGCCACCGCTGCGTTCGCCGCCGCAGACGACGGTGCCGCCGTCGGCGCGGGCCTTGTCCAGCGCTGTCTGCATCGCCTCGAACGCGGCTCGGTTCACCAGCGGGCCGACGAGGACGCCGTCGTCGAACGGGTTCCCGACCTTCAACTGTCCGTATGCCGAAGAGATGCGCTCCACCAGTTCGTCGGCGACGGACGAGTGCACGATCAACCGTCGCAGGGACGTGCAGCGTTGTCCCGCAGTGCCCGCGGCGGAGAACACGACTCCCCGCACGGTCAGGTCCAGATCGGCGGACGGCGCCACCACCGCCGCGTTGTTGCCGCCCAGTTCGAGCAGGCACTTGCCGAAACGCGCGGCGACGCGAGGCCCCACGGCGCGACCCATCCGCACCGAACCGGTGGCGCTGACCAGCGCGACGCGCGCGTCGTCGACGAGCCGCTCGCCGACGTCCCCCGCGCCCTGGATCAGGGCGTGGAGGCCGGCGGGTGCACCGACGTCGCGGGCCGCCCGCGCCAGCAGGGCGTCGCAGGCGATCGCCGTCAGCGGCGTCCGGTCCGACGGCTTCCATACCACGGTGTCGCCGCAGACCAGTGCGATCGCGGTATTCCACGACCACACGGCCACGGGGAAGTTGAACGCCGAGATCACCCCGACCACTCCCAGCGGGTGCCACGTCTCCATCAGCCGATGTCCCGGACGTTCCGACGCCATCGTCTTGCCGTACAACTGGCGGGACAGACCGACCGCGAATTCGCAGATGTCGATCATCTCCTGCACTTCGCCCTGCGCCTCGGACGGAATCTTGCCGGCCTCGAGTGTGACCAGTTCCGCCAGATCGGTCTTGTTGTCCGTCAGAAGCTGACCGAGGCGACGCACCACGGCGCCGCGCTGGGGGGCGGGGACGGAACGCCACTCGAGGAAGGCGTCGTGGGCCGCGGTGATCGCCCGGTCCACGTCCTCCATGCTGCTCGCCGTCACTGTGCGCAGTTCGGTCCCGGTGATCGGTGTGCGGGCGACGAGCGGTCCGCCGCCGTCGGTGATCTCGGCGCCGCACCTGATCAGTGCTTCCTCGGCGCGCCGGCACAACTCCTCGGGGGCGGGAAGGTTCACGATGCTGTCCTCTCTCGGGAATGGTCCTGCTGCTGTCGGTAGAGCGTGAACGGGTCGTGCACCGCCCGGCCGAGTGTCTCGGAGAGCCACGCTAGGTGGTCGGGGCCGGAGCCGGCCGGCATCGGCGCGAAATCCTCGTAGAGGATCGGCTCCGCGACGTGGCCGTCGCCGGTGCGGCGGTGAGTGAAGTACGCCAGCTCTCCGGCCTCCAGTTCCGCTTTCGTCTGCGGGAACTCGTCCACCCCGCGGGCGGGATTGTCGTACAGCGCCCGCCCCCTGGGTGTCAGTGCGATGCCGCGAGATTCCGCGACGAGGACGCCGCCCGGTGTGCCGGCGGCGCCGAACGACACGCGCCGGAGGAGCACATCCTGGCCACCCCGGGCGGGCCTGCGGTCGGTGTCGTCGATCGTTCTCAGGCCGTGCCGCGCCGACCGGCGGCACAGTTCGTCGATGTCGAAGACCCGCGGTGCGAGGTGCGCGACTCGCACGCCGGTGCGCCCGCCGAGGTCGGCGGCGACGGGTGCGACACGGTCGAGCGCGGAGAGCCACGATCGGTCGGCCGCGGCGTCCGACGGTGCGAAGGCCGTGGCCGCGAGTGCGACGAACCGTTCGGCCGTCGGCGCCGTCAGCCCGCCCTCCTCGGCCGCGAGCGCGGCCAGGTGCAGCAGCTCGGTGGGAAACACGGCGCGGGCGGCGAGGACATTCTCGAGTCGGTGCTGGAGATCGCAGTCGAAGAACCGGCGATCGGCGGTGGTGAGCATCGACGTGAACATCCCGAACGGGTTGCGGGCCAGTTCGATCGGGTCGACCGGACGAAATCCCGTCGAGACGACGGGCGCGGGATCGGGTGCGGCGCGCAGGTCGTAGCAGCCGACGGGGTGCATCCCGAAGCCCGAGAACAGGATGGCGGCCTGGCGAAGCTCGGTGGGCCCACCGAGCCGGATCTCGCCGTGGCGTTCCACGGTGATCCGGGTGAGGCCACCCCGGAGTTCGGCGTCGGCCGGGTTTCTCACCGCGAAGTCCGCATTGATCTCGTCGGCAACCTCGACCAGCGTGTCGTAGGCCGGAACCGTCCGGCCGTACGCCGCGCCCAGTGCGCGGGCGAAGCGGGCGCGGAGCTCCCACGTTTCAACCAAGATGCACCTCCGCTGGGCTAGCCTGCGCTGGTGGTGGAATCTTTCCGTAGCGACGCACCCCATACTCCTCTCGACGACATCGATCGGGTACTGATGCAGGAGCTGGTGGCCGACGGCAGAGCGACTCTGGCGACACTCGCCGAGAAGGCCGGGCTGTCGATCTCCGCAGTGCAGTCCAGGGTGCGCAGGCTCGAGGCCCGCAAAGTGATCCGGGGGTACACCGCGAAGATCGATCCGGATGCGCTCGGGCAGGGTCTGTCCGCATTCGTCGCGATCACCCCTCTCGATCCGTCGCAGCCCGACGACGCGCCCGCCCGGTTGCGTAACCTCCCGGCGATCGAGGCGTGCCACTCGGTCGCGGGGGAGGAGAGCTACGTGCTGCTGGTGCGCGTCGCCTCGCCGCGGGAGCTGGAACACCTTCTGCAGGAGATCCGCGCCACCGCCAACGTCCATACGCGCAGCACCATCATCTTGCAAACATTTTACGACAAGTGAGCTCTGTGCCGGATATGTTGCCGAATAGTCGCCGGCAGGCAGGAATTTTGACGTAATCTCTCGGTATGAGTACAGCGATTCGTTTTACCGGAGATGGGGGCGAGCTGCCGGCGAGCCAGGTGCACGACGTGCTGCGCGAGCGCATTCTGGTCGACGGGTTCGACCTGGTACTCGACCTGGACCGCTCACGCGGCACCCATCTCGTCGATCAGCGGGACGGGACCAGCTATCTGGACATGTTCGGTTTCTTCGCATCGTCGGCCCTGGGGATGAACCACCCCGCACTGGCGGACGACGACGCCTTTCGCCGCGAACTGGCGGCGGCGGCGGTCAACAAACCGAGCAACTCCGACATCTACACCGTCCCGATGGCACGGTTCGTCGAGACGTTCGCCCGGGTGCTGGGCGATCCCGCGCTGCCGCATCTCTTCTTCATCGACGGTGGCGCCCTGGCCGTCGAGAACGCGCTGAAGGTGGCGTTCGACTGGAAGAGCAGGCTCAACGAGAGCCGGGGCCTCGACCCGGCGCTCGGCACGAAGGTGCTCCACCTGACGGAGGCCTTCCACGGGCGCAGCGGATACACCATGTCGCTCACCAACACCGAGCCCGGCAAGGTGGCGCGGTACCCCAAGTTCGACTGGCCGCGCATCGACTCCCCATACCTCGCGGACGGGCGGGAGGTCGAGGAAGCCGAACGCCGCGCTCTGGATCAGGCGCGTCGCGCGTTCGCCGAGAACCCCTCGGACGTGGCCTGTTTCATCGCCGAGCCGATCCAGGGTGAGGGCGGAGACCACCATTTCCGCCCGGAATTCTTCCAGGCGATGGAGGCGCTCTGCCGCGAGAACGACGCGCTCTTCGTCTTCGACGAGGTGCAGACCGGGTGCGGTCTCACCGGAACCGCCTGGGCGTACCAGCAACTGGGGGTGCACCCCGACGTCGTCGCGTTCGGCAAGAAGACCCAGGTCTGCGGAATCATGGCCGGCGGCAGGGTGGACGACATCCCCGACAACGTGTTCGCCGTCAGCTCACGGATCAACTCGACCTGGGGTGGCAACCTCACCGACATGGTGCGTTCCCGCCGGATCCTCGAAGTCGTCGAGGCGGATCGGCTCGTCGACCGGGCCCGCCTGACGGGGGCACACCTTCTCGGACGGCTGCGGGAACTCGCGCGGGCGAACTCCGACGTGACCGAGCCGCGGGGCCGTGGCCTGATGTGCGCGATCACGCTCCCGACCCCGCAGCGGCGGGACCGGGTCGTCGCCGATCTCCGGGACCGGGAGCAGGTGCTGATCCTGCCGACCGGCAAGCGTGGGATCAGGTTCCGTCCACCGCTGACGGTGACGACCGCGGAACTCGACGCCGCCGTGGATGCACTGGCCCGGGTGCTGGGCGGTACCGTCGACGCATGACGCCGATTCCGCTCACGTCCGTGCCCAATCTGCGAGACGTCGGCGGCTACCGAACCGGGGACGGCGCGAAGGTGCGCACCGGTGTGTTCTACCGTTCGACCGATCTCAGCCGGGTCGCAGACACGGACCTGCCGGTGCTCGACGGCCTCGGGATCCGGACGGTGTACGACCTGCGGACCGCCGACGAGCGAGACGCCGCCCCCGACATACTCCCGAACGGGGCCCGCGCGGTCGCGTTGGACGTGCTCGCCGACAAGGGGATCCGGTCGATCCCCGCGCAGATGCTGCAGGTGATCGCCGACCCGATGATCGCCGAACGCGAACTCGGCGGCGGCCGCGCCATCGAGTACTTCGAGGGCAGCTACCGCGACTTCGTCGTGATGCCCAGCGCGGTGTCCTCGTACCGGGAACTGTTCGGCGGTCTGGCGTCGAACGGCAACACGCCCGCCCTCGTGCACTGCACCACCGGGAAGGACCGAACGGGGTGGGCCACGGCGGCACTGCTGCTGCTCCTCGGCGTCGGTGAGGACGACGTGTTCCATGACTACCTGCTGACCAACGAACTCCTGCTGCCGGCGTTCGCCGGAGTGTTCGAGAAATTCGTGGAGGCGGGTGGAGATCCGGCGTTGCTCGAGCCCGTGCTCGGGGTCCGCGAGCAGTATCTGCAGGTATCGCTGGCCGCCATGCGTGAGCGGTACGCGACGATCGAGCGGTACTTCTCCGACGGACTCGGCCTCGACGCGGGAGTTCAGACTCTGCTGCGGGAGCGCATGATCGCGGACTGAGCGGACAACCCGATCGCCACACCCACCATGTCCGCGCAGAGATCCCAGACCGAACCGTGCCTGCCGATCGGCAGCACGCCCTGCAGTATCTCGGTGATCACCGCGAATGCGGCCAACCAGAGCACCGTGATCCGTGGCGTCAGGAGGGCATACCTGGAGGCGGCCGCCAGCGCCGCGAACAGCAGGGCGTGCACCACCTTGTCAGCATGTTCGGGACCCGACGGCGTCGCGGATGCGGGGGACAGCAACATGACCAGCGCCAGCATGGTGAGGGCCGCCACCGGAACGGAACGCACAGTCACCGCTGCACCGTGAACCCCAGTGCGCCCTCCGCGAACCGTTGCACCGCATCCGACCCGCTCGCGAGCGCATCCTCGTGACCGGCGCGCGCCCACCCGGTCAGGGTCGCGCATTCACCCGACGGAGTGATCCCCACCTCGGCGAGCAGTTCGCCGGTGTTGGGCTGGCAGATCGCCCACGAATAGTGCTCGTCGCTTCGCCACTGCGCCGTGCGGCGGGCGACGTAGCCGGGTTCGGTAATTCCACCGTCCGCGAGCGCCGGACGATCGTCGACCCGCTCGTCCTCGCGCAGCGCGCGAAGGTACCAGCCGCCCGCATTGACCTCGACCGGTTCCATGTCAGCGGTCCCGATCGCGACGACCGCGGCGGCGATCCCGATCGTGCCGGTCGTCGCGGGTCCCGAACAGGATGGCGCCGGCGGCGGGGATCATCAGGAAGAACAGCCAGCTGTTGTCGACGGGGACGACGAAGAACAGCACGAGGGCGACGAGCGGGATCACCGACATCACGATGCGACGCCAGTTCTGGTCGCGGTCGGTGTCCGCTGCCTCGGCCTTCGCAGGCGCCGGGGCAGTGGTCGCGGGGAGGTCGGTGAACACGCGGTCGAGCTCGCCGCGGGTGGTGGCATTCGTGACCGCGAGACTGCGCTCGTCGAACTCGGGGACCGTCAGACGGCCCGCCGCGAAATGTTCGCTCAACGAGTTCAGGGCCTGCTCACGTTCGGCAGTGCCGATACGGATCTCGGGAACGTCAGACATGCGTACAGACTACTGCCGCCCCTTGTGAGTACTTGTCAACCGTGGGCGGTTGACAAGTACTCACAAGCGCTATTTGAGCTCTGCGAGGACGGTGCCCTGGGTGATGGCGGCGCCGGGTTCGACGGCGAGGCCGGTGACGGTGCCGGCCTTGTGGGCGTTGACGGGGTTTTCCATTTTCATGGCCTCGAGGACGGCGATGAGGTCGCCCTCGGCGACCTGTTGGCCTTCTTCGACGGCGACCTTGACGACGGTGCCCTGCATGGGGGCGGTGACGGCGTCACCGGAGGCGGCGCCGCCGTGGGCGCCGCCGCGGGTGCGGGCCTTGGGCTTCTTCCGGACCGCCCCGGCCGCGGTACCGCTGCCGGTGCCGAGGGTGAATTGTCCGGGCAGCGACACCTCGACGCGGCGGCCGCCGACCTCGACGACGACGTTCTGCCGGGGCAGGTTCTCCTCGTCGTCGAGGGGTTGGCCGCCGGTGAAGGGTTCGACCTGGTTGTCCCATTCGGTTTCGATCCACTTGGTGTAGACGTCGAATGAGGTGCCGTCGCCGATGTAGGCGGGGTCGGCGACGATGGCCCGGTGGAACGGGATGACCGTCGCCAGGCCCTCGACCTGGAATTCGGCGAGGGCGCGGCGGGCGCGGGCGAGGGCTTCGTCGCGGGTGGCGCCGGTGACGATGAGTTTGGCGAGCATGGAGTCGAACTGGCCGCCGATCACCGACCCGGTTTCGACGCCGGAGTCCATCCGGACGCCGGGGCCGGTGGGCGGGACGAATTTGGTGACCGGGCCGGGGGCGGGCAGGAACCCGCGGCCGGCGTCCTCGCCGTTGATGCGGAATTCGAAGGCGTGTCCGCGGGGGGTGGGGTCCTCGGTGATGTCCAGTTTTTCGCCGTTGGCGATTTTGAACTGTTGCAGCACCAGGTCGATGCCGGCGGTTTCCTCGGTGACGGGGTGTTCGACCTGCAGGCGGGTGTTGACCTCGAGGAAGGAGACGGTGTCGCCCTGGACGAGGTATTCGACGGTGCCGGCGCCGTAGTAGCCGGCCTCTTTGCAGATGGCCTTGGCGGAGGAGTGGATGCGGGCGCGTTGGTCGTCGGTGAGGAACGGGGCGGGGGCCTCTTCGACGAGTTTCTGGAAGCGGCGTTGCAGGGAGCAGTCGCGGGTGCCGGCGACGATGACGTTGCCGTGCTGGTCGGCGATGACCTGCGCTTCGACGTGCCGGGCCTTGTCCAGATACTGTTCGACGAAGCATTCGCCGCGGCCGAACGCGGCGACGGCCTCGCGGGTGGCGGAGTCGAACAGTTCGGGGATTTCCTCGATGGTGTGGGCGACCTTCATGCCGCGCCCGCCGCCGCCGAACGCGGCCTTGATGGCGACGGGGACACCGTATTCCTTCGCGAAGGCGACGACCTCGTCGGCGTTCTTGACGGGGTCCTTGGTGCCGGCGGCCATCGGGGCCTTGGCCTTTTCGGCGATGTGGCGGGCGGTGACCTTGTCGCCGAGGTCGCGGATCGATTGGGGGGAGGGGCCGATCCAGATCAGGCCGGCGTCGAGGACGGCCTGGGCGAAGTCGGCGTTTTCGGAGAGGAAGCCGTAGCCGGGGTGGATGGCGTCGGCGCCGGATTTGGTGGCGGCGTCCAGGATTTTGTCGAAGACGAGGTAGGACTCGGCGGAGGTCTGTCCGCCGAGGGCGAAGGCTTCGTCGGCCAGGCGCACGAACGGGGCGTCGGCGTCGGGTTCGGCGTAGACGGCGACGCTGGCCAGGCCGGCGTCGGCGGCGGCCCGGATCACCCGCACTGCGATCTCACCGCGGTTCGCGACGAGCACCTTCGTGATGTGCGCGCTGGCATGACTGGGCACTGAGCCTCCTGTGGTTCGCATGGTCTGTCTCCGCGGTGGTCCCCGGGGGTGTTCACCGGCGGTGGGTTACGGCATCACTTCGGAGTCTAGGCACCGAACCGATCGGTGTTGCCACCGGACCGAAATTTGCCGTCAGGCCTGTCCGACGCTGCGCAACCCTACCGAGGGGTAGCTGGTTGAAACCTGTTCCAGTTGCCGGCGGAGGCTCGCGACCCACGTGTGGACGCTCGCGGCGGCGATGTCGTTGCCCGGATACCGGACCGCCAGATTGACGCCGCGGGGGGTGCGATTGATCCACGCGTACACGTCGTGGGTGTACTGCCGACTCCGCAGGGCCCGGGCGTTGCGCTCGTGCCAGCGGCCCGCTTCGGGAACGAACCGGACGTCCATGTAGGAGACGACGAAACGCGGCCGGATGGGGATGTCGAGTTCCTTCTCGATCTGGTCGAACGGGACCACCGAGATCGGTTTCGTCCGGGTCACGCTGTCGGCGGCCTCGCGCGCGACGGTCGCGAAATCGTCCGAGGTCACCTCGAAGTCGATCGGGCTCAGACCCACGAACCACCCCAGCGCCGACGCCCACTGCGGGGAGTGCCGGGTATGAACGGGAGTGACCGTCCGAAAGCGGTGATAGCCCGCCACTTCCGCACCGGCCAGGCCGAGGCACGCGAGCAGGCCGGGGAAGAATCCCACATCGGCCTCCCGGCACGCCGAGTTGAACGCCGCGGCCTGGTCGGCGTCGAGGATCCAGGCGGACAGGTTCTGCTGCGCATACGTCGTCCGCGGGCCGACTTCGAGAGGGAACTCGGGGAGCCCCGGCCCCTCCAGTGCGGACCGCCACACGTCGAGCGCCTTCCGCTTCACCTCGGCGTCGGTGGTGTTCTCGCGCTCCTCGCGGCCGAAGTCGATGTAGCTGCCGACGGGGAACAGGTTGGCCGTGCGGCCGGACAGCGCCTCCTCGTACAGGGCGGTCAACTCGTGGGCAATGAGCACGATGGAGAACCCGTCGATGATCGAGTGATCCGCCGCGAAGAACACCGTGAACCGGTCGCGTCGGACGGTTTCGAGCGTCGCGAAGACGTACGACGGCCAACTGTGCGGCGAGGCGTACTCGTCGAACAACTGCTGCAGGTGCGCGAAGTTGTCGCCACCGGCGGCGTCGTAACCGTGGCTGACGACCCCCACGTGCAACCCGCCCTGCGGCACGGTCTGCCGGCGAACCCGCTCGGTCTCCGTGTCGAAGGTCGTGTGCGAGCGCAGCACCTCGTGACGGTCGGTCCACTTCTCCAGCGCGGCCCGGAACGCGGTGACGTTCAGGGTGCCGTGGATCTCGAATGCGGTGCCCAGCCAGGATTCGCGACCGTCGGCGCACCGGCGCAGATGCGCCTCGTGGATGTACGAGGCCGGACGGGGATCGTCCTCCCACTCCGAGCGGGCGCACGGCAACCATTCGGTGAGCGCACCCACCGGAACGGGGTAGTCGGCAAGTTCGGTGAATTCCATCGGTATGTGTTCAGACCTGCCTAGCCGCGAAGATGCCGCTTGATTCGCGCGAGCATCGCCGACATCCCGCGCAGCCGCAGCGGACTTACCGCGTCGGCGAGCCCGAGCGCGGAGTAGAAATCGTCCGGCACGCCGAGGATGGTGACAGCACTGTGCCCATCGAGGCCCTGGTGCAGGATCGACGCGAAACCTCGCGTCGTCGGTGCCTCCGCGGGCGCGCTGAAGTGCAGTCGCACGTGTTCCGGATCGGAGTCGTCGACCGACAGGAACAGCGGGGACTGGCACTCGGGCACCGGTTCCATCGCATCCTGCTCGAGTTCGGCGGGCAGGGGCGCCAGCTCGCGGCTGAACTCGAGCAGCAACTGCAACTTGTCCGAGCCGTCGACGGCGGCGAAGTCGTCGACGATCTCGGCAAGCGAATCGGGAAGTTCGGTCATGACGATGCGCCGGGAACGTGGCCCGGCTCTTCACCCCTGACGATCGGAACGCGAACCATGTTGCCCCATTCCGTCCACGAACCGTCGTAGTTGCGGACGTTGGGGTAACCGAGCAGGTGGGTGAGGACGAACCAGGTGTGGCTGGAACGCTCACCGATACGGCAGTACGCCACGATGTCGTCGTCGGCGGACACCCCGCCGTAGATCTCGTTCAGTTCACCGCGCGAACGGAAACGGCTGTCGGGTGCTGCGGCCTTGGCCCACGGAATGCTCTGCGCACTCGGGATGTGGCCGCCGCGAAGCGCTCCCTCTTCCGGGTAGTCGGGCATGTGGGTGCGTTCGCCGGTGTACTCCTGCGGCGAACGCACGTCGATCAACGGCCCCTTGCCGAGGTGATCGAGCACGTCGTCCTTGAACGCGCGGATCGGGGCGTCGTTGCGCTCGACCACCGGGTAGTCGGTGGGGGATGTCTCGGGGACGTCGAACGCGGTGTCCCGGTTCTCGGCGATCCACGCGTCACGGCCGCCGTCGAGGAGGCGGACGTCCTCGTGCCCGAACAGCGTGAACACCCACAGGGCGTACGCCGCCCACCAGTTGCTCTTGTCGCCGTAGATCACGACGGTGTCGTCGCGGCTGATGCCCTTGCGGCTCATCAACTCGGCGAACTGCTCCCCGTCGATGTAGTCACGCGTCACCGGATCGTTGAGGTCGAGGTGCCAGTCGACCTTGACGGCGCCGGGGATGTGGCCGACGTCGTAGAGGAGCACGTCCTCGTCCGACTCCACGACCTTGAGGCCGGGTGTGCCCAGATTCGCGGACAGCCACTCCGTCGACACGAGCCGACCGGGATTGGCGTACTCGGCGAAGGACTGGGTGGGATCTGGCGCTACGGGCACGGGTGGGCTCCTGGGGCAGATGCGACGGGGACGGATCAATTCTAGGCGGACGCCGGAAGTTCTTCCGACCGGCGTTCACACTTACCTCCCGCGCACGGTGAGGACGGTGCGAGTGGGCGCGTAGATTCGCATCCGAACGGAGGCCCCATGTCCGACATCGCGACGCGTGCCGACCTGGAACTGCTGCTCCGGCACTTCTACGGCCGGGCCTTCGCCGACCCGGTTCTCGAGCCGGCATTCGAGACGCTCGCCGTGATCGGCCTGGACGACCATCTGCCTGTCATGTGCGACTTCTGGGAGACGATCCTGCTGCGCACCGGCGTCTACCGCGGCAGCGTCGGTGCCGTGCACCGGGCGCTGCACGGCAGGCACGGATTCACCGACCGGCACTTCGACCGCTGGGTCGAGCTGTGGACGTCCAGCGTCGACGAGTTGTTTATCGGCGACGTCGCGGAGCAGGCCAAGGCCGAGGCTGCCAAGGTCGCCGCCGGGATGCGGCGGCGACTGTTCGAGCACTCCCGCGGTCAGACGACCGGAGTGCCCTCCAGGTTCAGCTGACTGGTGAGCTCCGCGATGGGAGTGACACCGTTCTCGCAGATGTCGTGCATGATCTCCCGCAGCCTTACCACGAACTCCGTGACCGCACGCCGCGCCGTCGGGGTCTCGGGGAACCGCGACCGCAGCGCGAGACCCCGCTGGGTGCGTGAGATCCAGAACTGGGCGTCGTCCGCGACCGTCACGTTGCTGATGTGGTGGGCGTTCAGTTCGTCGTGGTCGTCGGTGCCCGGCAGCCTGCGGTAGTCGATGTACGAGACCATGAACACATCGGTGCGGGTCCGGCGATATCCGTCACCGAGGGCCTCCCGCACCTGGGCCATCGTCACGCCCTTGAGTGTGAGCGCCGTCCGGAACGAGGCGTGGGTGTGCGCCAGCGAGGACTGGAAGTCGTAGTCGGGGGTCAGTTCGACCGTCAGCGGCGCGCTCGTCGTGAGCCACCCGATCGCGTTGGCCCACTGCGGGTCCTGGCGGATGTGCAGCGGAAACTGCAACGGCATCCGGTCGGTGCCGTTGATCGAGTGCACGGCCAGACCCATCGCGGTGAGTGCCCCCGTGAACAGGCTTCCCCCGGAGTCCAGGCAGATCTCCTCGAACCGGTCGGTGCCCGCGGCGTCGAGGAGGGGACGCACGTCGGCGCCCTGCGGGGCGGGCCTACCGGCCTCGACACCCAGATCGAGCGGGAAACTGGGCGCGGTGCCGCCGCAGCGTTCGTAGAAGCGGGCCCATTCACGCACCCGGGGGTCGCCGATCTCGGTGAGTGGCGCCTCGGCCTCGAGTTCGCAGTACCGCAGGAAGCTCCCCGGATCGCCGAGTTCCTCCGTCAGCTCCGCTTCGGTGAGCACAGCCGAGCGGCCGAGCCCGAGAATTCTCTGATAGATCCGCCGGAGTTCGCCCAGCGCGATGACGAGCGAATACCCGTCGACGAGCGTGTGATCGAACGCACTGATCACGGTGTAGTGCGCGTCGCGCTCGATCGTCGCGAACAGGTAGGCGGGGAACGTCAGCGGGTCGCACGCCTCGGTGAACCGGTACCGCAAATGGTCGCGGAGCTCGTGGGGTGACGTCGTCACCGAGGACTCCGACGCGACGACCGTGATGTCGTCGGGGTCGAGATCCATCCGTTCCATCGCGTCCGGGCTCACGTCGAAGCCGGTCTGCAGCGTGTCGTGGCGCCGGATGAAATGCGCCAGCGCCTGCGTGAGCGCGTCCCGGTCGAGTCGGCCGGGGAGGTCGAAAGCCGCTGCCATCCAGACACTTCGGCCGACGCCGTGCGTGCGTGCGGTATCGAGATGGAACTGCTGGTTGTACGACGGCGGCACGGCGGAGGCGGACACCTCGCCCGGCGCGACGGACCATTCCGTCACCAGGCCGGGCTCGAGCATGTACCGGTCGATCGACGTGACGTGCACTACTGCGCCCCTGTGGCGATCGCGGATTCCGCGGCCACCGGCGCGAACGGCGTCACCGTGTAATCGCCGTCGCGGGCAACGGTCTTCATGATGGTCGACAACCGCTCGGCATACGCGGTCACCGACCGGTGCGCCTCCTCGGTGTCCGGATGCGACACGGCCATCCACGTGCCCTCGAGAACGCGGTTGATCCAGATCGACGCGATCTGCGTGGCCTTGCCACCGACGATGCCGGTCGCCCGGGCCGACACGAAACTCTCGGTCTGCGGCAACCGCCGCCCGTCGATGTACGACACGATCGGCGGCGGTGCGAGCGTGGTGTGCTGCGACGTCGCCTCGGGGCCTGCCTCGGCGAGAACGGTGTCGATCACCTGCTGCACGGACACCTCGCCGAGGGCCTTCCCCGAACGGTAGGCGTCCTGCGCGCGCCCGGCGAGCCCGGTGAACGTCGTGGCCTCCTCGAGGGCGAACCCGACCGGAATGAGATTGATGAACCACCCCTGGGACCAGTAGAACTGTGGGTCGTTGCGGGTGGTGACGGGGGAGAGCGCCATGTAGCGGTCGCGACCGACGAGTTCGTGTTCGGTGATGGCGAGGGCCGCGAACACCCCGCCGATGAAGTTGGAATCGTGTGCCTTGCACACGGCGCCGAACCGCTCGCATTCGTCGGCGTCGGCGAGGTCGAACCGGCTGCCGATGGCCGGCTTGGGTGCGTCGGACGCCCCGAGGTCGAGCGGAAAGCTCGGAAAGCTGCCACCGTTACGGGTGAGGTGACCGATCCAGCCGTGTACTTCGGGGGAGGCGAGCGTCAGCGTCGCCGCCTTCTCCCGTTCCTGCCGGCTGTATTCCACGTAACTTCCCGGGGCGGGAAGTTCGGGCACGGTGCCGTCGAGTTCCGCCTGGTAGATGATCCGCGTCTCGGCGAATGTGAGGATCATCGACTGCATGTCGGTGTGCGCGTGATCGACGGCGTGGAACAAAGTGAAGCTGTCCTCGGCTCCAGGGGGCTCGGCGTCGTAGTGCTCCACCACACCGAAGACGAACGCTGGCCAGGCCAGAGCGCTCGTGTCGTTCGCGAAGCGTGCCGCGACGTGGTCACGGACCTGCTCGGTCGTGGTGAGCGTCTCGCCCTCGTGTGCCGTGAGCGCGATGGCGTCGGCGGGCACGACGTGCCGCCGGACCGCGTTGCCGGTGTTCGCGGGGTCGGTGTCAGCGTCCTCGAACGAGAACCAGCTGTGCAGCGTGTCGTGCCGCAGGACGTAGCGCTCGAGGGTCCGGGTCATCGCCGCGCGGTCGAGCCTGCCCGGGAAGTCGAATGCGATGCCGATCCACGGCGACTGGGTTTCGCCGTTGTTCGCCGCCAGCCGGGCCCGCCGCAGGTGCCGTTCCTGCATCGTCGTCGGCAGTGCCGGATCCACCGGCGCCTCGGCGGCCGCACGTGCGCTCGCGTCCGTGACTTTCCACTCGACGACCCTCCCAGGCTCTGGCTTCCAGTGGGTGATCAAGTTCAAGTCCATCGAGCGGCTCCTGGTGTCGAATCGAGGTTGCGAGATCGGTCGGGTGTGGCACGGCCTTCTCGCACAGGATGCGGCACCGAGTGCCTTACTGCGAGAGGTAGAGAAGTAAAAGACTGATTACAGGCCGGTCCCAGTTTAGTCAAGTGTCGGGCAAAGGGGTTCTACGCTGCAAGTTCTTGGCGTAAACTGCAGCAACTTCGCAACAACCTCACAGCTACCTGTGAGATTCGAGCCGCTAGCCTGTCCGGATGCCTGTGACTCAGCGTGACGCACTCTATCGGGGCGAGCTCGGCCGGTGGGTGCCTTGGCTGGGTTTGGCCACCAGTCTCGCCGCCGTGTTCATGCAACTCCTGGACGCGACCATCGTCAACGTCGCGCTGCCGAGCATCGCCGTCGACCTCGGCGCGTCGGTGTCGGCGCAGTTGCTGATGGTGAGTGTCTACACACTGTCCTTCGCCTGTTCGCTGATCACTGCGGCGCGACTGGGTGATCTCCTCGGCCGGCGACGCGTCTTCCTCACGGCACTGGCCGTCTTCGTGCTCGCCTCATTCACTCTGCGGACTCGCGCAGACGCCGACCGCTCTCGTCGTGTCGCGGGCGCTGCAGGGCCTCGCGGCGGGGTCGATGTCGGCGCAGACGTTCGCCATCATCTCGGGGCTCTTCCCGAAACGCGCCCACCCGCGGGTCTTCGGGATCTACGGCGCGACCATCGGGCTCGCCACGATCTGCGGCCCACTCGTCGGCGGACTTCTCATTCAGTGGGACCTCTTCGGCTGGGGCTGGCGGCTCATCTTCTTCGTCAATCTCCCGCTCGGTCTCGCAGCCCTGGTCCTGGGCTACTTCTACCTCGTCGACGCGAAGCCGGACGGTGTCCGCCAACTCGACGTGGGCGGCGCCGCGCTGTCGGCGGTCGGGCTGTTCCTGCTGATCTTCCCGCTCGCGGAGGGACGTGAACGCGGCTGGCCGACGTCGATCGTGGTGATGCTGCTGTGCTCGGTGCCGGTGCTTTTCGCCTTCGTCGTCCACGAGTGGCGGCTCGGGCGCCGCGGCGGCGACCCGGTCCTGCGCCTGGAGTTGTTCACCGACCGCGCGTTCTCGCTGGGCGCCGCCATCGCGTTCGTGTTCTTCGGCACGCTCACGTCGCTGATCTTCACCATCTCCCTCACCCTGCAGTTCGGGTTCGGGTTCTCACCACTGCGTGCCGGCATGATGACGCTTCCGTGGGCGCTCGGCACCGGTCTCGCCGCGCTGGCCTCCGCGGCCGTCTACCGGCGCATCGGCAACCTCGTCCTGCCGTCGGGGATGGTGCTGTTCGCTGGCTCCCTCGTCGTGCTGGCAGCGCAACTGCAGCACGAGGGCACCGATCCGCGGTGGTCGGCGCTGGCCGGGCCCCTGTTCATCGGGGGAGCCGGGCTCGGATTGTTCGTGGCACCGGTCCAGACGGCGATCCTCGCGACCGTGCGACCGCAAAACGCGGGTTCGGTGTCCGGGCTGCTCCCGACGGTTCAGCAGGTGGGCAGTTCGATCGGGCTCGCGGTGATCGGGGTGGTGTTCTTCAATCTCGTCGCGACGCAGTCGGCGGACGCGGTGCAGGCCGAGCGTCCGGCGCTCACCGCCCGGCTCGCCGAGGTCGGGGTGCCGCCGGCGCTGATCCCGCGCGCGGAGGAGACGTTCGTGCGGTGCGCGTCGGAGCAGCTCGGGTCCACGTCCCCGATGAAGGTGCCCGACGAGTGCCGCTCTCCGGCGTCGGGGGGAGCCCCGCTCGGCGCTGCCCAGCAGCAGATCGCCGACTCCGCGGTGGTCGCGGCGCGGGAGTCGACCCGCAGTGCGGCAGGCGAGGCGTTTCTGCAGGCGGAACGCCGCATCCTCTGGATCATCGCGGCGGTCGCCGCTGCCATCGGGGTGGCGTCGCTGACCCTGCCGCGCCGGAACCAGCCGGTTGACGACGGGTCAGTCGCCGCGGCCTGACGTCGCCCACAGCTCGGCGACGCCGACCCCGACGTCCGCGAGCAACCTCCGCACGAGTGGCAGACCGATCCCGATCACGCTGGACGGGTCGCCCTCGATGCGGTCCACGAACCACCCGCCGAGGCTGTCGAGGGTGAACGCGCCCGCGACCTGGAGCGGTTCTCCGGTCGCCAGGTAGGCCTCCAGGTCGGCGTCCGGTGGGCTCGCGAAATGGACCACGGTGGCGCTGTGGTCGTGTGCGTCACCCACCACCGCGCCCTCGGTGATCCGCAGGACGCTGTGCCCGGTGAGCAAGGTCGCGCTACGGCCTGCCATCGACGACCAGCGCTCGCGCGCGACGTCGACGGTCCCGGGCTTGCCCTGCAGGGCGCCGTCGATCAGCAGCATGGAGTCGCATCCGACGATCACGGCATCCGAGATCCCGTCTCGTGCGAGAACGGGGAGGACGTCCTTGGCCTTGGCGCGGGCCAATTCGGTGACGACGTGCTCGGGGGCGGCGTCGGCACCGAGTGCCGCGATGAGGGCATCCTCGTCGACTCCGGAGACTCGCACCACCGGTTCCACCCCGGCGCTGCGCAGCACGGCCAGCCGCGCCGGGGAAGCCGAGGCGAGGACGAAGGACGTCACGAGACCCGGATCAACGCCGGTACGCCGATACGTTCGGGAACGCGTACGGCGAGAACGGGGCGATGCTCCGGTGCATCCGGGTGGGGGCGCCCCAGGACTCGGGCGGGATACCCGAATCCGGATCACCGCTGCCGGCGGCGGCGACCGCGGACAGCACCGCGACGAGTGCTGCGATCTCCTCGTCGGACGGGGACCCCTTGACCACCGTCAGGAAGGTATCGCGGGCCGCTTCGGCTGCGCCGTCCACGGGCAGGTCGGGGGCGGCGCCGTCCGGGAGCGTCGTGTCCGCCGCGGAACCGTTGACCGACGACGTCGCATCCGGAGCGGTCTCGGTGCGCATGTCGTCCTCGGGAAGTTCCGTCATTCTGTCCAATGATTCGCCGACGCTCATAGCGGGATGTTCCCATGCTTCTTGGGCGGGAGGGTGACCATTTTGCGTTCGAGCAGGCGCAGGGCGGCCACGATCTGTCCGCGGGTGTGGGACGGGGGGATGACGGCGTCGACGTAGCCGCGTTCGGCGGCGACGTACGGGTTGACGAGGGTGTCCTCGTATTCCTGCTGCAGTTGCAGGCGCAGCGCGTCGACGTCGTCGCCGTTGCGGGCGGCCTCGAGCAGGCGTTTGCGGTAGACGAACCCGACGGCTCCGGAGGCGCCCATGACGGCGATCTGCGCGGTGGGCCAGGCCAGGTTGACGTCGGCGCCCATGTGCTTGGAGCCCATCACGTCGTAGGCGCCGCCGTAGGCCTTGCGGGTGATGACGGTGATCTTCCCGACCGTGGCCTCGCCGTAGGCGTAGAGCAGTTTCGCGCCGCGGCGGATGATGCCGTTGTATTCCTGGTCGGTGCCGGGCAGGAACCCGGGGACGTCGACCAGGGTGATGATGGGGACGTTGAACGCGTCGCAGGTCCGCACGAAGCGGGCGGCCTTTTCGGAGGCGTCGATGTCGAGGCAGCCGGCGAACACGGTGGGCTGGTTGGCGACGATGCCCACGGAGCGGCCGTCGACGCGGCCGAAGCCGACGACGATGTTGCCGGCGCGTTCGGCCTGGACCTCGAGGAATTCGTCGTCGTCGAGGATGCGGCGGATGACCTCGTGCATGTCGTAGGGCTGGTTCGCCGAGTCCGGGATCAGGGTGTCGAGTTCGAGGTCCTCGGCGGTGAGGGAGTCCTCGATGGACCCGGTGATCGGGTCGGTGGGCAGCATCCGGGGGGCGGCGGCCTGGTTGTTCGACGGGAGGTAGGACAGCAGGTCCTTGACGTAGTCGAGGGCGTCTTGTTCGCCGGAGGCGACGTAGTGGGCGACGCCGGACTTGACCATGTGGGTGTGGGCGCCGCCGAGGTCTTCCATGGTGACGTCTTCGCCGGTGACGGTCTTGATCACGTCGGGGCCGGTGACGAACATCTGGGAGGTCTGGTCGACCATGACGACGAAGTCGGTCAGGGCGGGGGAGTAGACGTGGCCGCCGGCGGCGGGGCCCATGATCAGGGAGATCTGCGGGATGACGCCGGAGGCCTGGACGTTGCGGTGGAAGATTTCACCGTACAACCCGAGGGAGACGACGCCTTCCTGGATGCGGGCGCCGGCGCCTTCGTTGATGCCGATCAACGGGCGGCCGGTCTTGATAGCGAGGTCCATGACCTTGACGATTTTTTCGCCGTAGATTTCACCGAGGGAGCCGCCGAAGACGGTGGCGTCCTGGGAGAACACGCACACGTCGCGGCCGTCGACGGTGCCGTAGCCGGTGACGACGCCGTCGCCGACGGGGCGGTTGTCGGCGAGGCCGAAGTTCACGCTGCGGTGTCGGGCGAGGGCGTCGAGTTCGACGAACGAGCCCTCGTCCAACAATGCGGTGATGCGTTCGCGGGCGGTGAGCTTGCCCTTGGCGTGGACCTTCTCCACCGCGGCTTCACCGCTCGGGTGCTGCGCCTCGGCCTGACGATTACGCAGGTCGGCGAGCTTTCCCGCCGTCGTGTGAATATCGGGCGTACTCGCCGACTCCGCCGCGCCCGGCTCCTGAACAGTGGTCATGACAGGTCAGCTTAACGAGAGCGGGCGACCTTCCGGCAACGGAGGTGGTCAGGCGGCACGTTGTCCCGACCCGGCTACTGACCAGTACCTTTTCCGGCTCGTCCTAGGCTGTGGTGATGTGGACCGACCTGAACCGACCCCCTCTCAATGCCGACAATCTGCGGGCGGCGCTCGTCCGCGGCGACGACGACAGCGACACGCGCAAGTTCTGGTCGCGGCTCGACGTGGTGCAGGAGACCGGGTCCACCAACGCGGACCTTCTCTCGCGCGCCGCGACGTCGGACTGCGACCGGCACGTGCTGCTCGCCGAATTCCAGGGCAGCGGCCGGGGCCGCCACTCCCGCGCCTGGGTGAGTCCGCCCCAGGCGCAGATCGCCGTCTCGGCGTTGCTGACGATGCCGGGGATGAGCGTCCACGACATGGGGTGGCTGCCGCTGCTGACCGGCGTGGCCGTCGTCGACGCGCTGCGTGCCACCGCCAAGGTGCCGGCGGAACTGAAGTGGCCCAACGATGTACTGATCGACGGACGCAAGGTCGCCGGGATCCTCGCCGAGGTGTCCGCCACCACACCGGATCCCGCGGTCGTCGTGGGGATCGGACTCAACGTGAGCCTCACGAGAGACGAGCTGCCCGTCGAGCACGCGACGTCGCTCGTCCTCGAGGGCGCCGAGGTCAGCGACCGCGACACCCTGGTGCGGGCGGTGCTGCGGGCCATCGCCGATCGCTGGCGGCAGTGGCACGACGCGAACTGGGACGTCACCGAACTCGCCGGGGCCTACCGGGAGCGCTGCGGCACGCTCGGCCAGCGGGTGCGCGCCGAACTGCCCGGCGGGCGTGAACTGATCGGCATCGCAACGGACGTCGACGCCGAGGGCCGGGTGGTGATCGCCCCCGACGGGCAGCCCGACACGGTCGCCGTCGCCGCAGGTGACATCACACATTTACGCCCGGTCAGCACCGAGTAGTGCGACACTGTGGTACATGAGTACCTCAATTCCGGAGTCCTCCGTCACCGCAGCCCGGCGCACGTTGACCGGTCTCACGGTGGTGCTCGGTCTGCTCACCCTGGGCCTGGGCATCGCCGTGCTCGTGTGGCCGCACGTGACACTCACGGTGCTGGCCGTCCTGATCGCCATCCAGTTCTTCGGATTCGGCATCGTCCAGATCATCCGGGCGTTCGCCGACGTCGAGGCCGGGGGAGCTGCACGCACCCTGGTGGGCGTATCCGGCGCCCTGGCAATACTTCTCGCGTTCCTCGTGCTGAGGAGCCCGCTCCAGACCGTCGTCATCATCGCGCTCGTGGTCGGGGCATGGTGGGTGTTTCGAGGTGTCCTCGAGATCGTGGAGGGCGCGTCCGGTTCCGTCGCGAATCGTGGCCTCACCATCGTGCTCGGAGTGATCAGCGTGGTCGCCGGGGCCTTCGTGCTCCTGCAGCCCGAACTGTCGCTCGAGGTGTTCGTGATCGTGGTCGGAGTGTGGATGGTGCTGTACGGCATCATCATCGTGATCACCCCGATCGTGCTCAGCCGCATGCGGTAGAGGCACACTCGTCACATGGGATATCCGGAGGACGCCCTCGCCGAGGACGAGGAACTGCTACTTCACCGTCATCCGCACTGGAAGATGTTGCTGCTCCCCGCCGTCACCTTTCTGCTGGCGACGGCGGTCGCGGGTTTCGCTGCGGGCTTCGCCGAGAACAAACTGGACGGCTCCGCGCTGACCGTCGCGCTCGTCGTCGTCCTCGTGCTGTGGCTGGGACTCGTCGTATGGCGCTGTGTCGCGCCGTTTCTCAGTTGGAAGTTCACCCACTTCATCGTCACCGACCGGCGCGTCCTCATCCGCCGGGGTGTGATGACGCACACCGGGATCGACATTCCGATGGGGCGCATCAGCAACGTGCAGTTCCGGCACGGCCTCCTCGACAGGATGCTCCGCACCGGAACGCTGGTCATCGTGTCGTCCTCCGACGACCCGCTGGAGTTCGACGACATCCCCGACGTCCAGCGCGTCCACTCGTTGCTCTACCACCAGGTGTTCGACGCGATGGATCTCCACCGCGAACGGGAGCGGGAGAACCCGCACGGTGACGCCGACACCGGCAAAGGCTGGTAACCGGTCACGGCCGTCTCCGCACCTCCGTACGCTGTGGAGGTGACTGCTGTATTGCTTGCCGAAGATGACGAAGCCATCGCCGCCCCGCTGTCGCGGGCACTGGGCCGGGAAGGATACGACGTCACCATCGAGCAGACCGGCCCGGCCGCGCTGGAGCAGGCGCTCGACGGGGCCTACGACCTGCTGATCCTGGACCTCGGACTCCCGGGGATGGACGGGCTCGAGGTGTGCAGGCAAGTGCGTGCCCACAGCTCGGAACTGGCGGTGCTCATGCTGACCGCGCGCACCGACGAGGTCGACTTCGTCGTCGGACTCGACGCCGGAGCCGACGACTACGTGGGCAAGCCGTTCCGGTTGGCGGAGTTGATGGCCCGGGTGCGTGCCCTGCTGCGCCGTCGCGGCGGCAGCGAGGATTCCGTCGTCGAGGTCGGGGGCATCCGGCTCGAGCCGGCGGCCCGCCGGGTGCTCGTGAACGGAACCGAGATCGCCCTCGCCAACAAGGAGTACGAACTCCTGCGCGTACTGCTCGAACACGCGGGACAGGTCGTGTCCCGCGACACCATCCTCGCGGAAGTATGGGGCGACGTGGAACTGCGCGGCTCGAAGACCCTCGACATGCACATGTCCTGGCTTCGCCGGAAGATCGGTGACGAGGGGCCCGCCGCCGAACGTCGCATCGCGACGGTCCGCGGCGTCGGTTTCCGCATCAACACGGACTAGGCGGGGTAGTGCGCCGCAGAATTCTCCAGTCGATCCTCGCGGTCGTGATCCTGACGGCGCTGCTGCTCGGTGTGCCGCTGATCTACACGGCCTGGTTGTGGGTCGAGGACTTCAACCGGAGCGATCTGCAGGTCCGGCTGGATCGGATGGCCACGGAGATCATCACCCAGGAGGGCGTCAACGGCGTCGTCGAGGGCGACCTCGACACGAACTCCCTGCGACTGCTGACGCCCGCCGGCGGCCGGCTCGTCGTGGTGTACCCGACCACGGACGACGGCGCCGCACGCGTAGACATCGGCGAATCGTCCGTGCAGTCGCCCCTGGTGGAATCTCTCGCGATGGGTACGTCCGGTTCGCTTCGCCTCGAGGTGCCGTCCGACGAGATGCGCACCCAGCAACGCCAGGCCGTCGGTGCCGTCGCACTGCTGGTGCTCGTGTCCATCGCCGCGGGCACCGTGGTGGCCTACGTCACGGCGAAGCGGCTGGCCGACCCGCTACGGGACGTCGCGAACCGGGCGGCCCGGCTCGCGGAGGGCGACTTCCGCCCGGACGTGCGACGCCACGGCATCCCCGAACTCGACCGCGTCTCCGACGTTCTCGACTCGGCGACCGTCGAGATCGCGGGGCGGCTGCAGCGCGAACACGCACTCGTCGCCGACGTCTCCCATCAACTTCGCAGCCGCCTCACGGCTGTCCGTCTCCGGCTCGACGAACTGTCCGTGCACCCGGACCCGGCCGTCGTCGTCGAGGCGGACGAGGCCATGGCGCAGGTGGACCGGCTGACCGTCGCGATCGACGAACTGGTCCGCTCGTCCCGCAGCAGCGGCACCGAGACCCAGGTGTCGGTGATCCGGGAGCTCAGTGTGGTCATCGCGGACTGGAAACGGCCGTTCGAGGACGCAGACCGGGAGTTGCTGCTGCGCGGAGACACGAACGTGATGGCGTCGACCACGGGTTCCCGGCTCCGTGAGGCCGTGGCGGTGCTCGTCGACAACGCGCTCATGCACGGGGCGGGGACGTGCACGGTCGCGGTGCGTCTGATCCAGGGACAGAATCAGCGGACTCCGGGCAAGGAACTGTCGCCGCGTGAGGCGATGGTGTGTGTGGAGGTGTCGGACGAGGGTGTCGGCGTGAGCAACGACCTCGCGCCGCACATCTTCGACCGCGGTTTCTCGGGGGCCGGTTCGACCGGTGTGGGTCTGGCGCTCGCCCGCGCGCTCATCGAGGCGGACGGGGGCCGGCTGGAACTGCAGCGTCGCCGTCCGGCCCTGTTCGCGATCTTCGTTCCGATCGCCCGCGAGCACGTGCCGACGCGGGTCACCGGGATCCGGGAACCGCGTTGACGGTCAGGGGTGGCCGATCTCTTCCTCGGCGGCCTCGTCGACGAGGTCCGGGTCGATGAGATGCACGTTCTCGTCGGGGAACGCGAACCTGCGCAGCGCCCAGAAGCGGAACACCATCTGCAGCAGGTTTCCGATGATGTAGTTGAGCACGAAGTCGACGACCACCAGCGTCGTCAGATTCTCCTGCGTCTCGCGGATGTCGAATACGTTGTTGGCGATCCACAGGGGCGCGGCGGCGAGGAGAACGCCGACTCCGCTGATCGTGAAGAACAGCAGGGCCTCGTGGTGGCGCTCACGTCCGCCGCGGTTCTTGAACGACCATTCGCGGTTGAGAATGTAACTCAGGACCGTCGCGAGAATTCCGGACAGAACCTTGGCGACCACCGGCTTCTCTTCGAGGATCGTCAGGCTCAGCGAATAGAAGATCGCGAGGTCGAAGACCATGGTGGTGCCGCCCACGATCGCGAACTTGATCAGTTCGTGATGCCGCAACGCGAGAGCCCGGAAAGGCTGGGGAACGCGTGCAAGGACGCCGTCGACAAATGACACAACGGATGAGTTTACGAAAGCCGGACCGGATACCACCAATTGGCGGCGAGATCATCAGGAGAATCACAGAAAGTGCGGACCGGCCACCTCGGCGGCGGAACCCGCCACCGGACGTGACAAACTAGTGACCCGTGACCGGCAACTCTGACTCCACACCGCGTCCCACGACACCCCGCGATCTGACCGCCGGGCAACCCGTCGTGACGATGATCGGTGGCGGCCAACTCGCGCGGATGACCCACCAGGCCGCAATCGCGCTCGGCCAGACCCTGCGGGTGCTCTCCGGCACCGCCGACGAACCCGCAGCGCAGGTGAGCCCCGACGTCGTCCTCGGGAGCCACACCGACCTCGACGCGCTCCGCAGGGCCGCCGTCGGGTCGCATGCGCTGACCTTCGACCACGAGCACGTGCCCACCGAGCACCTCGACGTCCTGGTCGCCGAGGGCGTCAACGTGCAGCCGCCGCCGACCGCGCTCATCTACGCGCAGGACAAACTCGCGATGCGCCGCAAGCTCGGCGAACTCGGCGCGCCGGTCCCGGCGTTCGCCGAGGTGACCTGGGCCGAGGACGTCGTCAAGTTCGGCGCCGAACACGGCTGGCCCGTCGTCATCAAGGCCGTCCGCGGCGGATACGACGGCCGCGGCGTGTGGATCACCGCCGATTCCGACGAGGCCGAGCGCATCGTCACCCAGCAACTCGACAAGGGTGTCTCCCTCCTGGTCGAGGAAAAGGTCGAGATGCAGCGTGAGCTGTCCGCGATGGTGGCGCGGTCGCCGTTCGGCCAGGGCGCCACGTGGCCGGTGGTCGAGACGGTGCAGCGCCACGGACAGTGCGCCGTGGTCCTCGCCCCCGCGCCCGCGCTGCCCGCTTCCGTCGCCGAGGCCGCCGAGGAACTGGCGCTCCGCATCGCGTCCGAACTCGGTGTGGTCGGCGCCATGGCCGTCGAACTGTTCGAGACCACCGACGGCACGCTCGTCGTCAACGAACTCGCGATGCGCCCGCACAACTCCGGCCACTGGACCATGGACGGCGCCCGCACCTCGCAGTTCGAGCAGCACCTGCGTGCCGTCCTCGACTATCCGCTCGGCGACACCGCGCCCCTCGCACCGATCACGGTGATGGCAAACGTGCTCGGCGCACCGGCCGCGCCCGAGATGAGCATGGACGAACGCGTCCACCACCTCTTCGCACGGATGCCCGACGCGAAGATCCACCTCTACGGCAAGGGCGAACGTGAGGACCGGAAGATCGGTCACGTGAACATCGTGGGCGGACCCGGTTCGATCGACGACCCCGAGTACGTGGCACGGGTCCGCGAGCGGGCCGAACGCGCCGCGCACTGGCTCTCGCACGCTGAATGGACCGACGGATGGGATGAACACGGTGAGTGACACGGCAGCACGGCACGGCGCACAGGTCGGGCTCATCATGGGCAGCGACTCCGACTGGCCCACCATGGAGGCCGCCGCCGAGGCGCTCGCCGAATTCGGGGTGCGCTTCGAGGTCGGTGTCGTCTCCGCGCACCGCACGCCGCAGCGCATGCTCGACTACGCGAAGGACGCCGCCGGCCGCGGCATCCAGGTGATCATCGCCGGCGCCGGCGGCGCCGCCCACCTGCCGGGCATGGTCGCGTCGGCCACCCCGCTGCCCGTCATCGGTGTGCCCGTGCCACTGAAGTACCTCGACGGCATGGACTCGCTTCTCTCGATCGTGCAGATGCCCGCAGGCGTCCCCGTCGCGACCGTGTCCATCGGCGGCGCCCGCAACGCCGGCCTGCTCGCCGTCCGCATCCTCGGTGCCGCCGACCCCGCCCTGCAGCGGCAGATGGCCGCCTTCCAGGACGGGCTCGAGAAGATGGTCCTGGGCAAGGATCAGGCCCTCCGCGACAAGCTGCTGGGCTGACGTCGTCTTCGCACCGCGGCGATGATCTCTTCGGCAATCACATCGGGACGCGCCGGCACGTCGTAGGCGGCGAAGCGGAGCGCCATCCATCCATCCCTCCCGCACCCAGCCAGTTCCGGCGTCTGCGGTCGTGTCGAAATACCTCGGGTTCGCTGTGGAACTCGCGGCCGTCGACCTCGACGACGATCCGCGCGACTTCGTCGACGAAATCACCCACGTAGGGACCGATCGGATGGTTGGCCTCGAGGTGGAGACCGCGACGGCTGAGTTCGCGGCGGTACAGCCGTAGCCAGTCCGGCGGTGTGACGCGCAGGCCGCGGGGAATCGTCGCCTCGATGTCGACCGGTTCGGGCAGCCACCCATAGAGCCAGGCGGCCGTGCGGTGACTGAGCAGCGCGGACGGTCGCCACGCAGCCACTCCGGCACCGGAGGCGATCGTGCTGCGCGGGATTCCCGCGTCGGTCAGTTCCTTCAGGGTTCGCGTGCGTGTCGTCATGATCGACAGCTTGGGGTGGGCATTGCACCTCAGCGACGCGCGAGCTGGGACTTTCAATTGGCCTGTGGATGGGCGTGGTGTTGTGGATGGACCCTGCCTCGAGCGTTTATCCTGCGCCTGTGAAACGCAGCGACGGGGTGCCGATGATCCGCGCGTCGCGGGGAAATCCCCGGTCGGCGGCGATCACCCGGCTGGCGTTGGCGTATGCCCGGCTGTGGGGTGCCCGCATCGCGTTCGACGCCGAGTTCGGCATCTTCGTGTGCAGCGGCATGCGCGGTGGGTACGCGCGCGGCGGGACGACCATCGGCGGTGCGTTTCTCACCGGCCGGAACCCGGCGAGATCCCTTCTGCGACACGAAGCGGTCCACGCCGACCAGTGGGCGACGTACGGCTGGACGTTCGCGCTGCGGTACCTGTTCGAGGAGTCGAGGCACCCCGGTGCCCGGAACCGGTTCGAGATCGCCGCGGGCCTCGAGGACGGCGGCTACCGGGACAGCTGACGGGTGATCTTCTCGGTGTCCACGCGCCGCGCCTGGGCCGCGGTGCCGGCATTGGCGACCTGCACCAGTGACGCCCCGGCCGCGAACACGGCCACCAGACCGTCGATCAGGGCGTCGGGGGAGTCCCATGCCTCGACGGACAACACCCGGTCGGTTCCGGTGATCCCGTGCGACTCGGCGGACGCCAGGGCTGCGGCGAGAACGTCGTCGACGCTCTTGCCCGCCAGTGCCGGTCCGGCGACCGTCGGCCGGAACTGGTCGCCGTGGACGCGCACCGAGGTGGCGTAGTCGGTGATGCCGACGGGAAGGTCGGGAACGGGGCGGCCGAACGCGTCCAGCGACAGCGCCGCGACCTCCGGAACGTCCTCGACGTCGCCCAGGCGCTGCGCGGTGACGAGGGCGATCTCGGCGTCCGCATCGGGTTCGAGGACGATCTCGGCGCCGGCCCACCACGCGCCGAGCAGGACCGCGGCCGTCTGCCAGTGTGCGGGCAGGAGCACCGCGACGCGGGCGCCGGGTTCGAGAGCGAATTCGTCGCGCAGCAGGTTGGCGGTCTTGGCCGCCCAGTTGGCGAGGGTGAGGGCCGAGAGCTCGACCCGTTCGCCCGTCGCGTCGTCGTAGAACGTGATGCGCGGTCCGGCCGGGTCGTTCTTCAGGATCGGGTCGAGCAGGGCGTCGGTCAGCGTGCGGGACGCATGATTCATGGACAAGTCCGTCTCTCGTTTTCTAGTTCACACAACGCGGGCCCGACGAGCCGGCGTCGATGGGCGGGCCGGGCGGCGCCGGGGTGGGGGTCGTGCCTGCCGTGGACACGGGCTCGAGGCCCGTTTCGGAGGACTCGGACGACGAACTGCTGATGGTGGTCTCGGCGGACGTCGGCCCCTGGTAGTCGCTCGCCAGCACCACCCGGACCGAGCCTCGAGGCAGCGCCGAATCGGTGTCGGTGGGGAGCCCGCCGAGTGCGGCCGCGACCGACTTGGCGCTGTCGTCGTCCGCGGAATGCGCGAAGACGGTGGTCTCGCTCACGGCCTTGCCCGTGTAGTTGCCGATCTCACCCTGGCCGTAGCCGAGCGACGTCAGGGCGTCGGCCACACCGTTCGCGAGGCCTCCGACGTCGCTGGCGTTCGCGACGTCGACGGTGACGGTCGAGGTGTCGATGTCGGGCGTCTCGGACTTGGTGGTGGTGTCTTCCGAGTCGGTGGGCCCCTCACCGACGAGTCCGGCCACGTACTTCTTCACGTCCTTCGGCTTGACCTCGACGATGGACTCGCCGTAGTCGGTCATGCCGTTGAGATCCGCCACCGGAATGGTCTCGAACTGCACCTTGCCGCCGGCGAGGTCCTGCAGTTGGGTGGCGAATTCGATGATGTCCCAGTCGTCGTCGAGCACGACCGAGCGTTGCACCGCGCCGCTGAGTTCGTTGAGCTTGCCCGGGTCGCTGAGCGTCTTCGCGGACAGCACCTTGCCGACGAGCGAGGCCATGAACACCTGCTGGCGCACGATGCGGTCGAGGTCGCCGCGGGGGAGGTCGTGGCGCTGGCGGACGAAGCTCAGTGCGTCCGCACCCTTCAGCGTCTGCTCGCCGGCAGGGAAGTGGGCGCCGGACATGTCCTCGTCGACGGGTTCGTTGAGGCAGACGTCGACTCCGCCGACCGCGTTGGTGAGGAGGACGAACCCGAGCAGCCCGACCTCGGCGTAATGGTCGACGGTGATGCCGGTGAGATCTGCCACCGATTGGATGAGCGCCTCGCGGCCTGCCTTCGTCGACTCCTCCTCGGCCTCCTTGTCGGTGGCCCCGTCCTCGACGAGTTTCAGCCGTTCGGTCTCCTTGGTGGCACCGTAGGCGGCGTTGATCTTCGACATGCCGATCCCCGGCACGTCGACGTACGAGTCGCGGGGGATCGAGATGGCGGTGGCGGAACTGCCGTCGTTCGGAACACGGACGAGGACGATGGTGTCGGTGTTTGAGGCCACCTCCTCACCGGCCCGCAGTGAGTCGAGTTCCTCCTGGGAGAGGGGGTTGCCGTGGGCGTCGGTGCGGCTGTCGGTGCCGACCATGAGGATGTCGACGGCGCCGTCGGCGCTTCCCCCGAGGCCGAGACCGCCCGCGGTTGCCAGATTGTTGCGCAGCGAGTCGATGCTCCGCCACGCGAATCCCGTGACGACGAGTGCGAGCACCGACAGCACCGCGACAGCGATGTGAATCGGCCGCCGAGCGGTGCTCGGGGGTGCGTCTGGTGCGGGTTGCTCGTGTGACACGGAAACCAGGCTACTGGTCGCCGCGGCTGGAGCAGGGACGCGTGGATCGGCGTGCCAGACTGGGCGCCGTGACGAACATCCTTGTGACGGGCGCCCGCGGGCAGCTGGCTGGACACCTCCTCCGACGGGCCGGGGCGATGGGCATGCCGGCCCGCGGTGTGGGATCGGACGAGCTCGACATCACCGACCGCGACGCGGTGGATGCGCAGGTCGAAGCCGGTTCGGTGGTGATCAACTGCGCCGCGTACACCGCGGTGGACGCGGCGGAGTCGGACGAGGACGCCGCGCGGGCCGTGAACGAGGACGGTCCTGCGAACCTGGCGGCGGCGTGCGCCCGGGTGGGTGCCCGGCTGATCCACGTCTCCACCGACTACGTATTCGCCGGGGACGGCGACACGCCGTACGAGGTGGACGCCCCGACCGGTCCCGCGACCGCCTACGGACGCACCAAACTTGCCGGCGAGCGCGCCGTCCACGCTGCGCTTCCGTCCGCGCACGTCGTGCGCACCGCCTGGGTGTACAGCGGGGTGGGTTCCGACTTCGTCTCCACCATGCGCCGCCTCGAGCGCGAACGTGACACGGTCGACGTCGTGGACGATCAGGTGGGCTCGCCCACATTCGCCGGCGACCTGGCCGACGCGCTGCTCGAACTGGCCGGTCGCAGCGACATCGGCGCACCGGTGCTGCACGCCACCAACTCGGGCCGGGCGAGTTGGTTCGACCTCGCACGGGCAGTGTTCGAGGAAGCGGGTGCCGACCCGCAGCGGGTGCGCCCGTGCACGAGTGCCCAGTTCGTGCGCCCCGCCCCGCGACCGGCGTTCTCGGTGCTGTCCGGGCGCGCGTGGGCCGACGCCGGGCTGACCCCGTTGCGGCCGTGGCGAGATGCCTTGCGTGCCGCTCTGCGTGCCGCGGTGTGAGAGGGACCCCCTTTCAACGGCTACGCTTGCCCGCGTGAGTTCGAAGCTGGCCGTGGTGACGGTGACCTATTCGCCAGGTGAGCATCTGGAGCAGTTCCTGGGCACTCTCGCCGAGGCGACGAAAGAAGATCCGCAGGTCGTGATGGCCGACAACGGTTCGACGGACGGCGCCCCCGAGGCCGCGGACGCGGCGCACGAGCACGTGCGCCTGCTGCGCACCGGCGGGAACATCGGCTACGGCGGTGCCGTCAACAGGGCTGTGGCGGAGATCGACGACGACATCGAGTTCGTCGTCATCGCCAATCCGGATGTTCGCTGGGCGCCCGGATCGATCGACGTTCTCCTCGCGGCCGCCGAGCGCTGGCCGCGTGCCGGGGCGCTCGGACCGCTCGTTCTCGAACCCGACGGAAGCGTCTACCCGTCGGCGCGCCAGGTGCCCGACCTCGTGTCGGGGGCGGGGCACGCCGTCCTGGGCACGGTATGGCCGTCCAACCCCTGGACTGCCGGCTACCGGCAGGAGAACGAGACCGTCAGCGAGCGGTCGGTCGGCTGGCTGTCCGGCTCGTGCCTGCTGATGCGACGCGCGGCGTTCGACTCGATCAACGGTTTCGACTCCCGCTATTTCATGTACATGGAGGACGTCGATCTGGGCGATCGCCTGGGCAAGGCCGGGTGGCTCAATGTGTACGTGCCGTCCGCCGAGGTCACCCATGCGAAGGGGCACGCCGCGGGCAAGCATCCGGAACTGATGCTGCCCGCCCATCATCAGAGCGCGTACCGGTTCCAGGCCGACCGCCATCCTCACTGGTGGCAGGCACCCCTGAGGTGGGCACTTCGGGGAGGATTGGCAATGCGGTCGAAGATCGCCGTCGCTGCGGCGGTGCGGGAACGTCGGAAGAACGAGAACGAGGGGGGAACGACTCATGGCAATTGAGAAGACGACCGATGCGGTGGTGCTGGTCGGCGGTCAGGGGACGCGGCTTCGCCCGCTGACGCTGTCGGCGCCCAAGCCCATGCTGCCCACCGCGGGTCTGCCGTTCCTCCAGCATCTGCTGGCGCGGATCGAGGCGGCCGGGATCAAGCACGTCGTGCTCGGCACGTCCTTCAAGGCGGAGGTCTTCGAGGAGTACTTCGGGGACGGTTCCAAGCTGGGACTCGAGATCGACTACGTCACCGAGACCGAACCGCTCGGCACCGGAGGCGGCATCCGCAACGTTCTGCCGAAGCTGCGCGGCGACCACGCAATGGTCTTCAACGGTGACGTCCTCGGCGGCACCGATCTGGGGGCGATCCTCGACACTCACCGGACCCGGGAGGCCGACGTCACGTTGCACCTCGTGCGGGTGGGGGATCCGCGGGCGTTCGGCTGTGTGCCCACCGACGAGGACGGCCGGGTGACCGCCTTCCTCGAGAAGACTCAGGATCCGCCGACCGACCAGATCAACGCCGGGTGCTACGTCTTCAAGCGCGAGATCATCGAACAGATCCCCGAGGGCCGGCCGGTGTCGGTGGAGCGTGAGGTGTTCCCGTCGCTGCTCGCCGGTGACGCCCGCATCTATGGTCACGTGGACTCGTCGTACTGGCGCGACATGGGCACTCCCGAGGACTTCGTGCGCGGTTCGGCGGATCTGGTGCGTGGCATCGCTCCGTCGCCGGCGCTCGACGGGCCCCGCGGCGAATCGCTCGTCCATCCGGGTGCGGGCGTCGCCCCGGGTGCGTTGCTGATCGGCGGCACCGTCGTCGGCCGCGGTGCCGAGGTGGGCGCGGGCGCACGACTCGACGGTGCGGTGCTGTTCGACGGTGCTGTCGTCGAGGCCGGTGCGACCGTCGAACGGTCCATCATCGGATTCGGTGCGCGCATAGGTCCGCGGGCCCTCGTGAGGGACGCCGTGATCGGCGACGGAGCCGACGTCGGTGCCCGGTGCGAACTGCTGCGCGGGGCCCGGGTGTGGCCGGGCGTGACGCTGCCCGACGGCGGAGTGCGGTTCAGTACGGACGTGTGAGAGGTGAAGCGCCCCTAGCGCAGTCCGGCGAGGTGCACGAGGTGGTCGATCGTGGACTTCTCCGCGTTCGGCGGCAGCGCGTCCACCGGCCACCACCGGAGATCCGTCGATTCGGAACTCCGCACGATGTGTGCGCCGGCACGCGCGCGGACGAGAAACCGGAGATCCAGGTGCCGGGTGGGTTGTCCGAGTGAGCACGTGATCGGGTGGGTGTGCGCCGAGAGCAGTTCGGGGTCGATCCGGAGGTCGGGAATTCCCGACTCCTCGCACGCCTCCCGCAGTGCGGCGTCGACGACGGTGTCGTCGGACGGCTCACAGTGCCCACCCAATTGGATCCACCGGCCGACTCGGGGATGCAGCGTGAGCAGCACGTGACATCCTCCCTCGTCCAGGACGAGGGAGGATGCCGTGATGTGCCCGGGCGCGTACTCACGCAGGCATCCGAGCGGCGCGGATGCGAGGAACGCAAGCATGGTGTGCCGCAACGATTCGTCGTTCTCGTCGAGCGTCTTCCAGCCCTCGAGTGCGGCGGTCGCGGTGCGGTGCAGTGATTCGGCGCTCATGTGTGCGGGTCATTTCTCGATCAGGGCGTCGCCGGGGTCGGCGGGGTAGCGGGGTCCGAGTGGTTCGAGTGGGTGGCCGACGGCGATCGCGCCGAGCGGTTGCCAGTCGGCGGGCAGTCCGAGGACACCGCGGACGGTGTCGGCGGCGAAGATCGTCGAGCCGATCCAGCAGCTGCCGATTCCCTTGGTGGCCAACGACACCAGCAGTCCCTGTACCGCCGCGCCGACCGCGACGGTGAACATCGTGGCCTCCGCCGCCCGCCGGCGCGGGTCGGGGTAGCTGTGCGCGCCGTCGGGGACGCAGAACGGGATGATCACCTCCGGCGCGTCGAACAGGATGTTCCCCCGCGCCACCCGCGCCGCCACCGCGTCCGCGTCCATGCCGTCGGCGGCCAAGTCGGCCTGCCACCGCTCCCGCATCGCCGACAGCAGGTCCTCACGCACCGCCCGGGTACGGATCCACACGAACCGGACCGGCCGGGTGTGGTGCGGCGCCGGGGCGGTGAGGGCCTCGGCGATCGACGCCCGCACCGCGTCGGGATCGACGGGATCGTCGGCGAATTCGCGGACCGAGCGGCGCAGCAGCAACGCCTCCGCCCGACCCCGTTCCACGGATTCGGCGGTGCCGAGCCAGAACAGGTCCTCCTCGCCGTGCCGGATCAGATCCCGTGCCCGCGACCCGTCGTCGGCCAGGGCCAGGCCCCGCACCACCGCGACCGGCACCCCGCCGAGCTTGCCCTTGACGAGGTCACCGGCGGCGGCGATCTCGTCGGCGACCGCGACCTCGGTGACCATCAGTTCGTTGCCCTGAGAGTCCCGGGCCCCGGCGTACCCGTGCAGGACCGGCAGCCCGGCCGCGCCGATGGCGGCGTCGATCTGCCCGTTGCGCCACGCCCGCCCCATCGTGTCGGTGACCACCACCGCGACGGTGACACCGAGCGCCGCCTCGATCGCCTCCCGCAGCCCGCGGGCGCTCGCATCCGGATCCTCCGGCAGCAGAGCCAGTTCGGAGCCCTCCACGTTCGATCCGTCGATTCCGGACGCGGCCTGCACGATCCCGAGCCGGTTCTCGGTGATCAGGGTCCGGCCCTTGCGGGCGACCACCCGCACCGCTTCCTGCTCGACCAGCCGGCGGCGGGCGGCGTCCCGCTCCTCGGGATCGACCGGGCACGAGACGATCCGGCCCTCGACCTTCGAGAATGCCTTGCTGGTGACCACCACCACGTCACCGCTGCGCAGCCACGGCGCCGCGGCGACGACCGCCGCGGCCAGGTCGTCGCCGGGCCGGAACTCGGGCAGCCCCGGCACCGGCAGGATCTCGATCGCCCCGCCCGGCGCGTGATCGACCGGCGCCCCACCCGCCTGCTCGGTCACAACCGCACCCCGGCCACGTCCAGGGCGGCCTGCACCATCGCGGCGGTGGCGTCCGGATCGGTCATGAGCAGCGGCACACTCCGTACGGCGACGCCGGGTACGTCGGCGGAATCGGTGTCGTGCACCAGCCAGCCGTCGAGGATCCCGGTCCCGGACCGTGCCCCGTACCAGCGGCCGATCGCCTCGGCGGACGTCTCCACCCCGATCACGTCCAAACATTCGTCGGCCATGCCGCGCAACGGTTTCCCGCCGACGATCGGCGAAATCCCGACCACCTTCGCGGTGGTGGTGCGCAGCGCACCCCGGATCCCCGGCACCGCCAGGATCGCGCCGACGCTGACCACCGGATTCGACGGCGCCAGCAACACGATGTCGGCGCCCTCGATCGCCTCGAGCACCCCCGGTGCCGGCGTCGCCTGCTCCGACCCGATGTGCGCGAAACTGTGCGTCGGTACCTGCGCCCGGTGGCGAACCCACCACTCCTGGAAGTGGATCGCCCGCTGCTCCCCGTCCTCCGGGTCGGTGATCACCACGTGAGTTTCACTACGATCGTCGGTGACCGGCAGCAACGTCACACCCGGCTGCCAGCGGTTGCACAACGCCTCGGTCACCGCCGACAACGGATACCCCGTGCGCAGCATCTGCGACCGGATCAGATGGGTCGCGATGTCCCGGTCCCCGAGTCCGAACCAATCCGGCTTGGCGCCGTAGGCGGCGAGTTCCTCCTTGGCGTTCCAGCTTTCGCCGGCATGCCCCCACCCCCGGACGGTGTCGATACCCCCACCGAGGGTGTACATGCAGGTGTCCAGGTCCGGGCAGATCCGCAGCCCGTGCATCCACACATCGTCACCGACGTTGACCACCGCCGTGATCCGATGCGACGAATCCGCACCCGCACCACCCGGCGCATCGGCGCCCAGAAGCCGTCGCACTCCTTGCAGGAACCGGGCCCCACCGACC
This sequence comes from Rhodococcus opacus B4, assembly GCF_000010805.1. Lineage (NCBI taxonomy): Bacteria > Bacillati > Actinomycetota > Actinomycetes > Mycobacteriales > Nocardiaceae > Rhodococcus > Rhodococcus opacus. Next base: position 6,980,266 of record NC_012522.1, read on the forward strand.
CCGCCAACCAATACAGTCACGTTCACGGTGCAAGCCTAGGCGGTGAGCGTCGGCGTCCGGTGGCCTGCTTCCCCAGGGGGATTCGAGAGCGCGAAATAGTAATCGACTTTCTGCGGTTAGCTTGACCGCGACACGCTGGGCGTGTCTAATCACAAATATGTCATTCCAACGTTGCGGGCGTGGAATCACTTGCAGCGGGGATCAATTCGAACGGTTGTTCGAACGGGGTGGCAGGGGTGTTCGGTTCGGGGTACATGATCGATCGAAATTTTCTGCGCTATCACAGGTGAGGAGGCGGAACGATGCCCAATGAGCAGATCGAGTCGGAGACTCGCTGGAGCACAGTAAGCGACGAACCGCAGACCAATTCCGAAGCAGGCGCAGCGGACGGCGTCTGTGTTCAAGAAGTCTGTGTGCAAGAAGACGGTGTGCAACAAATCAGCGTGCAAGACATCAGCAATGTGCAAGACATAAGCAATGTGCAAGACATAAGCAATGTGCAAGAAAGCAGTGTGAGCGAACTTCCGATGCCGGAGCTCGTCGCGCAGGAGGTCGAGACGGCGGGCCCCCGCCCGGCGTTGAGTCTGGTGACCGGTTTCGACGAATTGTTCGACACCATCGAGGATCAGTGGCAGGAACGTGCGCTCTGTGCGCAGACCGACCCTGAGGCATTCTTCCCCGAAAAGGGAGGGTCCACGAGAGAAGCGAAGCGCATCTGCCTCGGTTGCGAGGTGAAGGACGAATGCCTCGACTACGCACTGGCCAATGACGAGCGGTTCGGTATCTGGGGTGGCCTGTCGGAGCGTGAGCGCCGGCGCCTGAAGCGGGGGATCGGCTAGTCAGTCCTCATCGCCCGGCAGATCCGGGTCGATGACCTCGGGTTCGACCCCGAGGTAGGTACTCACCTGCTGTACGAGCACGTCGTGCACCAGGTCGGTGAGATCGTCCGGATCCTTGGCGCGCTGTTCCAGCGGGCGCCGGAAGAGGACGACTCGCGCCCGCGTGGTGGATCCGTGCCGGTCGATGCCTGCCGGGATCAACCGGGACAGCGGCACGGGCCCGTCCGCCACGACCTCGGCGGGCCAGTTGACCGAATCCGGGTCGAGCGCATGAATCTTCGGAACTTCGTCGACGGCGATGTCCAGCTTCGTGAGGCGTTCACGCCAGCGTGAGTCGATCGGCGCGAACGCCTCCAGAACCACCAGATCGAATTTTTCCGCGCGGCTGCGCCGCGCCGGCGCGTCCGGGGGGAACACGGACCCGCGGATCCCGCGTCCCCGCCGGTCGACGGATCGAGTGGTGACGGGACGCCTGCGTCGTGCTCTGGACATGGAGTGGACATTACGACAGCCGGACACTGTCGGTGTGTCCGAGTAGGTGTGGGGCCTTCGTGGGGCTAGGCTTCCTAGCTGTGAGATCTCTGCGTCGATGCTGCCGCCCCGGGTGCAAGAACCCCGCTGTCGCGACGCTCACGTACGTCTACTCGGACTCCACCGCAGTCGTGGGCCCGCTCGCCACGGTCGACGAACCGCACTCGTGGGATCTGTGCGAAACGCACGCGTCGAGGATCACCGCACCCAAGGGCTGGGAACTGGTTCGGTACGAGGGTGGATTTTCGTCGAGCACCCCGGACGAGGACGACCTGACCGCGCTGGCGGAGGCCGTGCGAGAGGCAGGTCTCGGCGATCGTGGCCGGTCCGAGCGCGCTCTGTCCACCGAGGAGCGCGCCGAAACCGGCACCCAGCCCGGCCCGGCTCGTACCGGGCGGCGTGGCCACCTGCGGGTTCTTCCCGACCCCGCCAACTGACGTCCCCAGCTCGTCCCGGGCCTGCGGTCCGCGGCGTGCCGTGCCCGCGACGGGCAGGCATTAGGCTTGCGCCAGCACTGGTGCTCGTAAAGGAGAAAACAGAAGTGGCGCGATCAGCCGAGTCCGTACATGCCGTGATCAAGGCTTACGACGTGCGGGGTGTCGTCGGTGAACTCATCGATGCCGCGTTCGTGCAGGACGTGGGTGGCGCCTTCGCACGACTCGTCCGTGAGGAGGGCGCCACGAAGGTGGTGATCGGGTACGACATGCGCGCGTCGTCCCCGGAACTCGCCGGTGCGTTCGCCGACGGCGTCACCGCGCAGGGCCTCGACGTCGTGCTCATCGGACTCGCGTCCACCGATCAGCTGTACTTCGCCTCGGGACTGTTCGACTGCCCGGGTGCGATGTTCACGGCGAGCCACAATCCGGCGAAGTACAACGGCATCAAGCTGTGCCGCGCGGGCGCGAAGCCGGTGGGGCAGGAGACGGGCCTCGCCGCGATCGCCGCGGAGGTCGTCGACGGGGTTCCCGCATACGACGGCGCCGCGGGCGAGGTGTCCGAGGAGGACGTGCTCGAGCAGTACGCGAGTTTCGTCCGCGGGCTGGTGAACCTGTCCGACCTCCGGCCGCTGACGGTGGCCGTGGACGCGGGCAACGGCATGGGCGGGCACACCGTGCCCGCAGTGTTCGAGCCGATGCCGGTGAAGCTGCAGCCGCTGTATTTCGAACTCGACGGCACGTTCCCGAACCACGAGGCGAATCCGCTCGACCCGGCGAACCTGGTGGATCTGCAGCGGTACGTCCGGGAGACCGGTGCCGACATCGGTCTCGCCTTCGACGGTGACGCCGACCGCTGCTTCGTGGTCGACGAACTCGGCAACCCGGTGTCGCCGTCCGCGGTGACGGCCCTGGTGGCCGAGCGTGAGCTGGCCAAGGAGCCGGGTGCCACCGTTATCCACAACCTCATCACGTCCCGCGCCGTGCCGGAACTGGTCACCGAACTGGGTGGACATCCGGTGCGCACCCGGGTCGGGCATTCGTTCATCAAGCAGCAGATGGCCGAGACGGGCGCGATCTTCGGCGGCGAGCACTCCGCGCACTACTACTTCCGCGATTTCTGGGGCGCCGACTCCGGCATGCTCGCCGGGCTGCACGTCCTCGCGGCGCTGGGGGAGCAGGACCGTCCGCTGTCCGAACTGATGGCCAAGTACGAGCGGTACGCGGCGTCGGGGGAGATCAATTCGACGGTGTCGGACGCCGCCGAGCGGACCGCCGCGGTGGTGGCGGCGTTCGCCGATCGCACCGCGGGTGTCGACCGGCTCGACGGTGTCACGGTCGAATTGCGCGGCGGCGCGTGGTTCAACCTGCGCGCCTCCAACACCGAACCGCTGCTGCGACTCAACGTCGAAGCACCCACGACGGCAGACGTAGATGCACTCGTTACCGAGATATTGGGCATCGTCCGAGCCTGACTGCCATAGTTGGAATGACAAGGTTCTGCTCGTGCTGCGAATGTGGCTTGCACTGACGAAGAAAGGGGGTGCGGTGTCATGACAGCGCCGACGCCCCTGCTCGATCTGGACGACGGGGACGGACTGGTTTCCGCGGACACCGAGGGCGTACTGCGTTCCGCCGCAATGGGGGGTGCCCAGATCCGGGCCACCCGGTCCGCGGTCGAGGAAGGGGCCCTCGAACGACTGCAGGGGCTGCGTCCGCGCAGCGTGGTGGTGGTCACCGGCGCGGGGCGGGCCAGCCGCGGTGCCGGGATCCTGACGGCGGTCCTCGCCGAACGGATCGGATTCCCGCTGGTGCGCGCCGCGCGGACCCCCGTCTGGGTGGGCCCGCTCGACGTGGTGGTGGTGGCCGGCGACGACGCAGGCGACCCCCGGCTCGTGCAGGCCGTCGACGCGGCGGTGCGCCGCGGCGCCGAAGTCGTGGTCGCGGCACCGGACGAGGGACCCTTGCAGGCGGCAGCGGCCGGACGCGTCGTCATGTTCGCGCCCCGGGTCCGGGCTCTGACCCGGCACGGCCTGCTCCGGTACTTCGCGGTTCTGCTGGCCGTCCTTCGGGTGGTCGGTTCCGAACGCTGGGGCGACGAGGTCCCCGACCTCGAGCAACTCGCCGACGCGGTCGACGGTGAGGCGCTGCGCGACCGGCCGAACAGCGAGGTGTTCCACAACCCCGCGAAATCTCTGGCCTCCCGCATGCAGGGTCGCCGGATCGTCCTCACCGGCGATACGGAGAGCACGGTGGAACTGGCCAGGCACGGCGCCGAGGCGCTGTTGCACGCCGGCCGCGTGGCGACGGCGTCGGAGCTTCCCGACGTGCTGAGTGCGGCGGGCACGTTCCGCGTCGACCCGGCGCTGTCCGCGCACGACGCGATCTTCCACGATCCCGAACTGGACGGTCCGCCGCCGGCGAGCCCGGTGCGCACGTTCGTGCTGTCGGCCGATGCCGACCGGATGCTCGTCGAACGTAGGATCGCGGTCCTGGGCGACGTCGACCTCGTCGTCGCGTCGTCCGACGAGGGGCAGGTTTCCTCGCAGCGCCCCGAATTGGAACAGGCGGCGGTACTGGTGGGCAGGCTCGACATGACTGCCGCGTATCTACAGTTGATCGGCGGTATCTAGTGCACCGACTCGAAGGTGCGCTCCGGTCCTACGCGTGGGGATCGCGCACCGCCATCGCACAGCTGCGCGGACTTCCGGTTCCCACGGCCCATCCCGAGGCGGAACTGTGGCTGGGCGCACACCCGGGTGATCCCGCCCGCGTCATCACCGACGAGGGGCCCCGGTCTCTCCTGGACCTGGTGCACTCGGAGCCCGAACGCCAGCTCGGGAAGCGCAGCGTCGAGACGTTCGGCGAACGCCTCCCGTTCCTGCTCAAGTTGCTCGCGTCGGAGGAACCGCTGTCGTTGCAGGCGCATCCGAGCGCCGAGCAGGCGTGGGAAGGATTCGCCCGGGAGAACGAGGTGGGAATCCCCCTCGAGTCCTCCGTGCGCAACTACAAGGACGCCAGCCACAAACCCGAACTCGTCGTGGCTCTCAGCAGGTTCCACGCGCTCGCCGGATTCCGGGACCCTCAGCGCACGGTCAAACTGCTCGAGGCGATCGCCGTTCCCGAACTGCAACCCTACGTCGGCCTCATTGCCGGGCAACCCGACTCGGACGGTCTTCGCGCGCTGTTCACCACGTGGATCACGTTGCCGCAGCCCGTGCTCGGTGCGCTGATGCCGAGGGTGCTCGACGGGTGCGTCGACTACCTGTCGAACACCAAGGACGGTGAATTCGCGGCGGAGGTCCGCACCGCCCTCGAACTGAGCGAGGTGTACCCGGGGGATGCGGGTGTGCTCGCCGCGCTGCTATTGAACCGGGTCACCCTCGAGCCGGGGCAGGGCCTGTACCTCGACGCCGGCAACCTCCACGCCTACCTGCACGGGATGGCGGTCGAGATCATGGCCAACTCCGACAACGTGCTGCGCGGGGGACTGACGCCGAAGCACGTGGACGTGCCGGAGTTGCTGCGTGTCCTCGACTTCGACACCGTCGACATTCCGATCCTGGAGGCGCAGGAGCGTCCGGGCGGGGGCGAATTCGTGTATTCGACGCCGGCGCCGGAATTCGTCCTCGCGCGGATCGACCTGTCACCGGACGGCCCGACCGAGCACCGGCTCGACTCGGAGGGGCCGCACATCCTGCTGTGCACCTCGGGTTCGGTGGAGTTGCGCTGCGGAAACGACAGCCTCGAACTGTCCCAGGGAAACGCCGTCTGGATCGCGGCCGAGGACCCCGAAGTGGTGGCGACGGCGGGCACCGAATGCGCCCAGTTGTTCAGTGCGAGGGTCGGCGCCCCGATCGCGTAGCCTGTGACCCGCCCTGCGATCCGAGAAGGGCTCACCGGCACGGTCGCCCAGGCCGTCCACGAGGCCGAGGCGCGGGTGCGGGGCGCCGTCCCGGCGGCTCGCCGCATCTACATCGAACCCGGCCTGTTCCGGGCAACCGAAGGCATAGGCTGAACGGCAACTTTCGATTGAGGAGGCTGATGTGGCCATCCAGGACAAAGGCAGCGGAGAACCGGATATCGGCGGCAGGCCGACCGGCTTGTTCCGCACCAAGTCGATCGAGCAGTCGATCCGCGACACCGACGAACCGGAGACCAAACTCCGCAAGGACCTGACGGCGTGGGACCTGACCGTCTTCGGTGTCGCCGTCGTCATCGGTGCCGGCATCTTCACGCTCACCGCCCGGACCGCGGGTAACGTCGCGGGACCTTCGGTGTCGGCGGCGTTCGTCATCGCCGCCATCGCGTGCGGCCTCGCCGCGCTCTGCTACGCCGAGTTCGCCTCGACCGTTCCGGTCGCCGGCAGCGCGTACACCTTCTCCTACGCGACGTTCGGTGAACTGGTCGCGTGGATCATCGGCTGGGACCTCATCCTCGAATTCGCGCTCGCGGCGTCGGTCGTGGCGAAGGGCTGGTCGCTCTATCTCGGTGAGGTGATCGGCAACCACTCGCCGATCGCGCAGATCGGCTCGGTCACGTTCGACTGGGGCGCGGTACTCATCGTCGCGATCATCACCGTCGTGCTGGCGACGGGCACCAAGCTGTCGTCGCGCGTCTCCCTCGTGATCACGTCGATCAAGGTGGCCGTGGTGCTGGTCGTCGTGGTCGTCGGCGCGTTCTACATCGACCCCGACAACTACTCGCCATATATTCCGCCGTCCGAGGCGGGCAGCACGGGCGAGGGCATCCACCAGTCCCTGTTTTCGTACGCCACGGGCGCGGGCGGCAGCACGTTCGGCTGGTACGGGCTGCTCGCGGCGGCGAGCCTGGTGTTCTTCGCGTTCATCGGGTTCGACATCGTCGCCACCACCGCCGAGGAGACGAAGGATCCGCAGAAGGCGCTGCCCCGCGGAATTCTGGGATCGCTGCTGATCGTGACCATCCTGTACGTGGCGGTGACGCTGGTGCTCACCGGCATGGTCGACTACCACGAATTGGCCGGGGACAGTTCCAATCTGGCCACCGCGTTCGGCATTCACGGAATCACGTGGGCGAAGAACCTGATCTCGTTCGGTGCACTGGCCGGCCTGACCACCGTGGTGATGGTGCTGATGCTCGGGCAGACCCGGGTGCTGTTCGCCATGTCCCGGGACGGGCTGATGCCGCGGCGGCTGGCGCCGACCGGCAAGCACGGCACCCCCGTTCGGATCACCGTGCTCGTCGGTGTCGTCGTGGCCGTGCTGGCGGGCGTCTTCCCGATCGGCACCCTCGAAGAAATGGTGAACATCGGAACGCTGTTCGCGTTCGTCCTCGTGTCGATCGGCGTGATCGTGCTGCGCCGCACCCGCCCGGACCTGCCCCGCGGATTCCGGGTCCCACTGGTCCCACTGGTTCCCGTCCTGGCGGTGCTGGCCTGCCTGTGGCTGATGGTCAACCTGTCCGTCGAGACGTGGATCCGGTTCATCGTGTGGATGGCGCTCGGTGTGATCATCTACTTCGCGTACAGTCGCCGTCACTCGATGATGGAGAGGCGCAGTCGCGGCGAGGTCTGACACTCGCAGGGTTTCCGGCTGGGGCGCAGGGGGATTCGGTGCCCGGAGGCGGCGCGGCGCCGGAATTTGTTGGGACGGCGCCCCGGACGGCCGGTGCCGCCCGGATTACGGTGCGGCGAAACCGGGGCACTAAGGTCTTCGCCATGACTTCGTCGCGTGTCCGGGTGCCCTATCAGGAGGCTGCGCGGCTGCTGCTGCGTCAGTCGGTGCTGGACGCGATGCGGGACCTTCTGTTCGAGAAGGACTGGTCGGACATCACGATGTCGGACGTCGCGGCCGGTGCCGGGGTGAGCCGACAGACGCTCTACAACGAGTTCAAGTCCCGGCAGGGCCTGGCGGAGGCGTACGCCCTCCGGCTCGCCGACGAACTGGTCGACGCCGTCGACGAGGCGCTGGTGGCGAACGTCGGGCAGGGCCGCGCCGCGCTGCTCGCCGGATTCACCGCGTTCTTCGCGGCGAGCCTGTCCGACCCTCTGGTGCAGTCACTCCTGCGCGGGGAGACCAAGCCCGATCTGCTGCGGCTGATCACGACCGAGAGTGCCCCGATCATCGAGCGGGCGTCGACGCGGCTCGCCGAGGTGTTCCAGCGGGGCTGGGTGCGGGCGAATCCGTCGGACGCGGGGATTCTCAGCCGAGCCATCGTGCGTCTCGCTATGAGTTACATCTCGATGCCACCCGAATCCGAGGCCAACGTCGCCGAGGATCTGGGTGCTCTTCTGGGGCCTTTCGTGGACGAGGCGGTGGGCGGGGCCGATCGTGGGTGATCGCCCGGCCGCGCAGCGTCACGTGAGTGTGACCGCCGGGCCGCAGTACCGATAGCCTTGACCGAAACAGCAGTCAAACAGGAGAGGCAGATGACGACCTCAGTTTCAACCACGCCCGTGGCCGAGAGCCGCAACGGGATCGATTTCAAGGTGGCGGACCTTTCGCTCGCCGAGTTCGGCCGCAAGGAGATCCGGCTCGCCGAGCACGAGATGCCGGGACTGATGGCGCTCCGCCGCGAGTACGCAGAGGTGCTGCCGCTGAAGGGCGCTCGCATCTCCGGTTCGCTGCACATGACCATCCAGACGGCTGTGCTCATCGAGACGCTCACCGCGCTGGGCGCCGAGGTCCGCTGGGCCTCGTGCAACATCTTCTCGACGCAGGACCACGCCGCCGCCGCGATCGTCGTCGGCCCGCACGGCACGCCCGAGGAGCCGCAGGGCACCCCGGTCTTCGCGTGGAAGGGCGAGACGCTCGAGGAGTACTGGTGGGCCGCCGAGCAGATGCTCACCTGGCCGGACGCCGACAAGCCGGCGAACATGATCCTCGACGACGGCGGCGACGCCACGATGCTCGTCCTCAAGGGCGCGCAGTTCGAGAAGGCGGGCGTCGTGCCGCCCACCGACGACGACCAGGATTCCGACGAGTACAAGGTGTTCCTCGCCCTGCTGCGTCAGTCCCTCGAGGCGGACAAGAGCAAGTGGACGAAGGTCGCGGAATCGGTGCAGGGCGTCACCGAGGAGACCACCACCGGTGTCCTGCGGCTGTATCAGGTCGCCGCTGCCGGTGAACTCGTCTTCCCGGCGATCAACGTCAACGACTCGGTCACCAAGAGCAAGTTCGACAACAAGTACGGCACCCGCCACTCGCTGCTCGACGGCATCAACCGCGGCACCGACGTGCTGATCGGCGGCAAGGCCGCACTCGTCTGCGGGTACGGCGACGTCGGCAAGGGCTGCGCCGAAGCGCTGCGCGGACAGGGCGCCCGCGTCGCGGTCACCGAGGTCGACCCCATCAACGCCCTCCAGGCGCTGATGGACGGCTTCGAGGTGAAGACGGTCGAGCAGGCCATCGGCTGGGCCGACATCATCATCACGTCCACGGGCAACAAGGACATCATCACGTTCGATCACATGAAGCAGATGAAGCACCAGGCCATCCTGGGCAACATCGGTCACTTCGACAACGAGATCGACATGGCAGGCCTCGAGCGTTCCGGTGAGGTCACCCGCATCAACATCAAGCCGCAGGTGGACGAGTTCCGGTTCAAGGACGGCCACTCGATCATCGTGCTGTCCGAGGGCCGCCTGCTGAACCTCGGCAACGCGACCGGCCATCCCTCGTTCGTGATGAGCAACAGCTTCTCCAACCAGGTGATCGCCCAAATCGAGCTGTGGACGAAGCCGGAGGAGTACGACAACGAGGTGTACCGCCTCCCGAAGCACCTCGACGAGAAGGTCGCGAAGATCCACGTCGAGGCTCTCGGTGGCACCCTCACCAAGCTCACCAAGGAGCAGGCGGAGTACATCGGCGTCGACGTCGAGGGCCCGTTCAAGCCCGAGCACTACCGGTACTAGAGGCCGCGGCGTCCCCCGGTCCGTCGTGTGCGGGCCGGGGGATAGCCTTTCTCCTCGTGGGAACACTGATTGCGCTGGAAGGCCTGGACGGCGCGGGTAAGCGAACACTGGTCGGCGCCGTGGTGGATCGCCTGACCGAACGGGGTCTGACGGTCGGCACCCTCGACTTTCCGCGGTACGGCAGGTCCGTGCACGCCGATCTGGCATCGGAGGCGCTCAAGGGCGCGCACGGGGACCTGGCCGAGTCCGTGCACGCGATGGCCGTGATGTTCGCGCTGGACCGGTCCGGCGCCGTCGGTGAGCTGTCAGACCTGCTCGCCGGCCACGACCTGGTGATCCTGGACCGGTACGTGGCGTCCAACGCCGCGTACGGTGCGGCCCGGTTGCACCAGGCGGCGGACGGGGAGTTCGTGGGCTGGGTGGAGAATCTCGAGTTCGAGCGGCTGGGGCTGCCCAGACCCGACCTGCAGCTGTATCTGGACGTTCCCGTCGCGCTCGCCGCGCAACGCGCCCGGGGCCGCGAATCGGCGGATGCCAGCCGCTCCCTCGACGCCTACGAACGCGACCGTGGGCTGCAGGAACGCACCGGTGAGGTGTACCGCGAGCTGGCCGTGAAGGACTGGATGTCGCCGTGGTGGGTGCTCACCCCGGACACCGATCCGGTCACGCTCGCCGAAAACCTGGCACTCTTGAGTGACGACACGGCCCGCCGTGACGAGAAAGAACACGGCACGCCGTAACGGCGAACGGGCTGTTACGGCCTCCGAAGATGCAACGATAGGGACATGAAGCCAAGGATTCTGGTTGTCGACGACGACACTGCGCTCGCGGAGATGCTCACGATCGTGCTCCGTGGCGAAGGATTCGATCCGTATGTGGTGGGGGACGGGACCCAGGCACTCACCGCGGTCCGGGAGACGCGCCCCGACCTGGTGCTGCTCGACCTGATGCTGCCCGGCATGAACGGCATCGACGTGTGCCGTGTCCTGCGGGCCGATTCCGGTGTTCCCATCGTGATGCTGACCGCGAAGACGGACACCGTCGACGTGGTCCTCGGATTGGAATCCGGCGCGGACGACTACATCATGAAGCCGTTCAAGCCCAAGGAGCTGGTGGCTCGGGTCAGGGCTCGGCTTCGCCGGACCGAGGACGAGCCGGCCGAGCTGCTCAGCATCGCCGACATCGTCATCGACGTCCCCGCCCACAAGGTGAGCCGGGGCGAAGAACTGATCTCCCTCACCCCCCTCGAGTTCGACCTGCTGGTGGCTCTGGCGCGCAAGCCGCGACAGGTGTTCACCCGTGAGGTGCTGCTCGAGCAGGTGTGGGGTTACCGACATGCGGCCGACACCCGACTGGTCAACGTGCACGTGCAGCGTCTGCGTGCCAAGGTCGAGACTGATCCCGAGAATCCCGAAGTGGTTTTGACGGTCAGGGGGGTCGGCTACAAGGCCGGACCGCCGTGACAGGTGTTTCCCGATGGCGGCGTCGTGTCAACCGACGCGTTTCGCCGATCCTTCGGTGGGGTCACTCACTGAGCAATACCCTCGCGCACACGTGGCGCCGTTCGCTGCAGCTGAGGGTCGTCGTGTCGACGTTGACGTTGTCGCTCATCGTCATCGTCGTGCTCGGCGTCGTGCTGACGAGTCAGATCACCGACCGTCTGCTCGAGACGAAGATCAACGCGGCCACGGAGGAAATGGACCGTGCCCGGAGCACGGTGGAGGGGCAGCTGGCCGGCGCGGACGACAGTAGTTCGCCGACCACCCAGCTCGACGGCGCCAGGGCCGCCCTGACGAACCGGGAACCCGACGCCGGGCAGGCGTCGGGTTCGGCGGGCACGTTCGACCCGGTGCTGATCGTGCCCGGTGACGGCCCCCGCGCGCCGACGTCGAGTGGTCCGGCGGACCAGATCCCGGAATCGCTGCGGGCGTTCGTCCAGGCCGGTCAGGTGGCGTACCAATTCGCCACCGTGAACGATCCGGAGGGCTATTCGGGACCGGCGCTGATCGTCGGGAGCCCGACCGCGTCGGCGATCTCCACGCTCGAGCTGTACCTGGTGTTCCCGCTGGCCAGTGAGGACCGCAGCCTGTCGCTGGTGCGCGGCACGCTGCTGGTGGGTGGCGCCGTGCTCGCCGTGCTGCTCGCGGCCATCGCGCTCCTCGTCGCCCGGCAGGTGGTGCTGCCTATCCGGTCGGCGTCACGGATCGCGGTGCGTTTCGCGGACGGCCGGTTGAAGGAGCGCATGCCGGTCCGCGGCGAGGACGACATGGCCCGGCTGGCGATGTCGTTCAACGAGATGGCGGAGAGTCTGTCCAAGCAGATCACCCAGCTCGAGGAATTCGGAAACCTCCAGAAGCGATTCACCTCCGACGTGAGCCACGAGCTGCGGACCCCGCTGACGACGGTCCGCATGGCGGCCGACCTCATCCACGACGGCAGCGACGACCTCGACCCGGTGCTGCGGCGGTCCTCGGAGTTGCTGGTCGCGGAACTCGACCGGTTCGAGGGGCTGCTGGCCGACCTCCTCGAGATCAGCAGGCACGACGCCGGCGTAGCGGAACTGGCCGCCGAGCAACTCGACGTCCGGATGTGTGCGCGGGCGGCGATCTCGACGGTCCGTCACCTTGCGCGCGAGAGCGGGACCGAACTGATCGTGGATCTGCCCGACCAGGCGGTGATGGCCGAGGTGGACCCGCGCCGGGTGGAGCGCATCCTGCGGAACCTGCTGGCGAATGCGATCGATCACGGAGAAGGCAAACCGGTGCTGCTGCGCGTGCGCGCCGACGACAGCGCTGTGGCGTTCATCGTGCGCGACCAGGGCGTGGGCCTGCGGCCGGGCGAGGAGAAGCTGGTGTTCAACAGGTTCTGGCGGTCCGATCCGTCGCGCGTGCGGCGGTCGGGCGGTACCGGACTCGGACTCGCGATCAGCGTGGAGGACGCGAACCTCCACGACGGCAGGCTGGAGGCGTGGGGTGAACCCGGCCAGGGAGCCTGCTTCCGGTTGACGCTGCCGCGGGTGCGGGGACGAAAGGTCGTGTCGAGCCCGCTGTCTCTGAGACCGGGGACCGCGAAATACGTTCAAGGGCAGCCGGTTCCGGGTGACGACACGTTGCCGGTGCGCAACGAGGCTCCGGAGGCGGCGGTCGACGAGTCCCGCACGGTTCCCCAGAAACGTGAGCGTGCGCACGTCGGTGACCGGGACGGTGCGCACGGGCCGGAGTCGGACCTGTGACGCCCGGCAGCCGATCCGCTATGCGGTCGCGATCGGTGTGCGGTGCGATCGCCCTCGCGGTGCTCGTGACCGTCAGCGGATGCGCGAGCCTCCCGGATTCGTCGACCCCGCAGGCGATCGGCACGATCAACCGTGACTCGCCGGGTTCGAGTGTGGCGGCCCCGGCGCCGGGACGTGAACCCGACCTGCTGCTGCGCGACTTCTTCAAGGCCAGTACCGATCCGACCGACCGGCACCTCGCGGCCCGCCAGTTCCTCACCCCCGGTGTGTCCGGCAGGTGGGACGACGCGGCCAGCGCCACGATCGTCGACAAGGTCGACGTCCTCCCGGAGACCCGGTCGGCCGACCAGGCGACGTACACGATCCGCGCCAACAAGGTGGGTCAGCTCGAGCCCGGTGGGCTGTACGTGGCGGAGGAGGGCAGTTTCGAGACGCGGATCAGTCTCGAGCTGCAGGGCGGTGAATGGCGGATCTCCGAACTCCCCGCAGGCGTGATCCTCGACCGCGCGCAGTTCCTGAACACCTACCAGCGCAAGTCGCTGTACTTCCTCGACCCGGCCGGGACGACGGTCGTGCCGGACCCGCGCTGGGTGTCGGGCGCCCAGGACCAGATGGCGTCGCAGCTGATCGGTCTCCTGATCGACGGGCCCAAGGCCGCGCTCGCCCCGGCCGTCCGCAACGAACTCGGGGACGGGGTCTCGGTGCGCGGCCCGATCACGAAGGCCGACGGCCGCACCGCGCAGGTGGGGGTGGGGCTCGGCGGGATCCGGATCGACTTCACCGGCGTGCCGCCGATGGACGCGCAGCAGAAGCAGCTGTTCGCGGCGCAGGTGATCTGGACGCTGGCCAACGCGGAGATCTCGGGCCCCTACGTGCTGCTCGCCGACGGCGAGCCGTTCGACGAACGGTTCCCGAACGGGTGGACCACCGCCGACGTCGCATCCATGAACCCGTTCGCGACGTCCAGCGCCACCGTGGGCCTGCACGCGCTGCGCGAGGGGTCGATGGTGAGCGTCACCGAGACCGGTGTCACCCCGGTGCCCGGGTACTTCGGTGCGGCCCGCAACATGCGCTCGCTCGCGCTGTCGCAGGACGGGAAGCTGGTCGCCGCGGTCGCCGACACGGGGCGCCCCGCGCCGGAGCCGGCGAGTTCGCTGATGGTCGGGGCGTACGAGGACGGTGCCGCATCGGTGCTCGAAGGCGGCGCGATCACCCGCCCCACGTGGGCGCCCGACAATTCGGCGATCTGGGCAGCGGTCAACGGCAACACGGTCATTCGGGTGTTGCGCGAGCCCGGCACCGGCCGGACGTCGGTGGTCAACGTCGACGCCGGCGCCGTCACCGCACTGGGCGCCACGATCACCGAGTTGCGGCTGTCGCGGGACGGCGTGCGGGCCGCTCTGATCGTCGACGGCAAGGTCTATCTCGCCATCGTCACCCAGATGCCGGGTGGTGCGTACGCTCTGACGAATCCGCGTGCGGTCGCGATAGGACTGGGCAGCCCGGCCCTGTCCCTGGACTGGAGCACGAGCGACACGATCGTCGTCGCGCGTGCGGCGTCCGACATCCCGGTGGTGCAGGTGGCCGTCGACGGGTCGCGAATGGACGCGCTGCCGAGCCGCAACCTGACCGCGCCCGTGGTGGCCGTGGACGCGTCGACGACCACGGAGTTCGTCGCCGACTCCCGGGCGGTGTTCCAGTTGAACAACAACGATCCGGCCGGCGACCGGTACTGGCGGGAGGTTCCCGGGTTGACGGGCGTGAAGGCGATACCGGTCCTGCCGGGCTGAGCTCGCCGGAGCGGTCGGGCTGTCGGTGCGGTCGGGCTGTCGGTGCGGGCGGGCTGTCGGTGCGGGCGGGCTGTCGGTGCGGGCACGGATACTGCCCGCATGCGCGCGCTGCCCGGTCTCCGGACCCTGCTCGATCTGATCCTGCCCGCCGAGTGCGGCGGGTGCGGGGTGCCGGGCACCCTGTGGTGTGCCCGCTGCGCCGCGGAGATGGCCGACGACCCCGTGCTGCTCCGGCCGCGCGTGGATCCGGGGGTCGGGGTGTGGGCGCTCGGGCCGTACTCGGGTGTCCGCCGCCGGGCCGTCATCGCCGCGAAGGAACGGGGGCGACGCGATCTCGCCGTTCCGCTCGGAGCCGGCGTCGCGGGCGCTCTGAGCCGTCTGCAACAGTGGGGTGAGCTCGACCCACCGGACGTCGCTCCGGTGGTCCTCGTGCCCGCTCCGACGCGCCCGCGGGCAGCCCGCGCGCGCGGCGGCGACCCTGTCACGCGGATAGCCGTCACCGCCGTGGGGGACACGCGGGTGTGTCCCGCGCTCGTGATGCGGCGCGCCGTGCGTGATTCGGTCGGGCTGACCGCCGATCAACGTCGAGTAAACCTCGAGGGTGGCGTCCGGTTGACGCGCAGCGGTGCGGCGTTCGCGCAGCATCTCGCGTCGGAATGTTCTGCACTGCAACAAGTCTCGGTGGTGCTGGTGGACGACGTGTCGACCACGGGCGCCACCGCGACCGAGTCGGTCCGGGTGCTGGCGAGAGCGGGCATCCGAGTGAGTGCGGTGGTCGTCGTGGCGGGTGTCGGATGAAATTCTGCCGAACAGTGGCACTCGCGCGCGTTACGTACTAGCGTCGCGGACACACCCGAAAACACAGGTAGGAGGTGGAACTTCGAACCTGGTGCCGGGCGGACCCCCTTCCGGCATTGCTCAAACTCGCCGCCGCCCATCAAGGGGCGGGGCCGTAATCGGGAGGTACGAGTGACGACCCCTTCGCAAGCCTCGGTTTTCGTCGACGACCGCACCACGGAAGCACAAGAGAAGACGGATACCCCCACCGCCGAGATCGTCGTCAAGGGACGCAACGTCGAGGTACCCGACCACTTCCGCGTGTACGTCTCCGAGAAGCTGTCGCGCCTCGAGCGCTTCGATCCCTCCATATTCCTGTTCGATGTCGAACTTCAACACGAACCCAATCGACGCCAGAGGAAGAACTGCCAGCGCGTCGAGATCACTGCCCGAGGCAAGGGGCCGGTAGCCCGAGCCGAGGCATCCGCCGACAGTTTCTATGCAGCATTCGAGTCGGTGACCGCCAAGCTCGAGAGCAGGCTCCGCCGCACCAAGGACCGGAAGAAAGTCCACTACGGGGAGAAGACCCCGGTGTCGGTGGCGGAAGCCACCGCCGCACTGGCCGAGGACGAGAGTCTGGGCATCAGTCCCGACATCTCCCTGGACGGTCAGGTGTCGGAGGAGCACACACCCGGTCACGTCGTGCGGACCAAGGAACACACGGCTACGCCGATGACCGTCGACGACGCTCTGTACGAGATGGAGCTGGTAGGACACGATTTCTTCCTGTTCCACGACAAGGAGTCGGACAAGGCGACCGTCGTCTACCGGCGGCACGCGTTCGACTACGGATTGATCCGTCTGGCGTGATGTACTCCCGTTCCGCCTGACGATCCGAGCGGTCGGTCTACTCGTCCGATCGCGGAAGCGCCTACCATGGAATCCGGCCGGGGTTCTCGGACCTCCGGCCGGATTTTGTGTGTCACCCATCCACTGCCGAAGATTGAGGACGAACAAGACTGTGCCGTCGCTGTCGCTATCGAAGCTGCTCCGTGTTGGTGAAGGTCGCATGGTCAAGCGGCTCAAGCACATCGCCGACCACGTTTCCTCGCTGTCGCCCGAGGTCGAAGACCTGACCGACGAGCAACTCCGCGCGAAGACCGAGGAGTTCCGCGCCCGCTACCGGGACGGCGAGACGCTCGACGAGCTGCTGCCCGAGGCGTTCGCGGTGGCCCGCGAGGCGTCCTGGCGAGTCATCGACCAGCGGCACTTCCACGTGCAGATCATGGGCGGCGCCGCCCTCCACTTCGGCAACATCGCCGAGATGAAGACCGGTGAGGGCAAGACCCTGACCTGCGTGTTGCCCGCATATCTCAACGCGATCGCCGGGGACGGCGTGCACGTCGTCACGGTCAACGACTACCTCGCCAAGCGCGACTCCGAGTGGATGGGCCGCGTCCACCGCTTCCTCGGCCTCGACACCAGCGTGATCCTGTCCGGGATGTCGCCGGCCGAGCGTCGCGCGGCCTATGCGGCGGACATCACCTACGGCACCAACAACGAGTTCGGGTTCGACTACCTGCGCGACAACATGACGCACTCCCTGGACGACCTCGTCCAGCGCGGGCACAACTTCGCCGTCGTCGACGAGGTCGACTCCATCCTCATCGACGAGGCCCGGACCCCCCTCATCATCTCCGGCCCCGCCGACGCGTCGAGCAAGTGGTATGCGGAGTTCGCCCGCATCGCGCCGCTGCTCAAGCGCGACGTGCACTACGAGGTCGACATCCGCAAGCGCACCATCGGCGTCCACGAGGCCGGCGTCGAACTCGTCGAGGACCAGCTCGGCATCGACAACCTGTACGAGGCCGCCAACTCGCCGCTCGTGAGCTACCTGAACAACGCCATCAAGGCCAAGGAGCTGTACACGAAGGACAAGGACTACATCGTCCGCGACGGCGAAGTGATCATCGTCGACGAGTTCACCGGCCGCGTCCTCGTCGGCCGCCGCTACAACGAGGGCATGCACCAGGCGATCGAGGCCAAGGAGAAGGTCGAGATCAAGGCCGAGAACCAGACCCTCGCCACGATCACGCTGCAGAACTACTTCCGCCTGTACGACAAGCTGTCGGGGATGACGGGCACCGCCGAGACCGAGGCCGCCGAGCTGCACCAGATCTACAACCTCGGTGTGATCCCGATCCCCACCAACCGGCCGATGGTCCGCGTCGACAACGGCGACCTGATCTACAAGACCGAGGAAGCCAAGTTCCACGCCGTCGTCGACGACGTGGTGGAGCGGCACGAGAAGGGCCAGCCGGTCCTCATCGGTACCACCAGCGTCGAGCGGTCCGAGTACCTGTCGAAGCAGTTCACCAAGCGCGGTGTGGCGCACAACGTGCTGAACGCGAAGTTCCACGAGCAGGAAGCCCAGATCATCGCCGAGGCAGGCCGGTCGGGAGCGGTCACCGTGGCCACCAACATGGCCGGTCGCGGTACCGACGTCGTGCTCGGCGGCAACCCCGACATCATCGCGGACATCGCGCTGCGCAAGCAGGGTCTCGACCCCGTCCACACCCCCGACGACTACGAGGCGGCGTGGGACGACGTCCTCGACCAGGTCAAGGCCGAGGTGAAGGCCGACGCCGACAAGGTGCGCGAGGCCGGCGGGCTGTACGTCCTCGGCACCGAGCGGCACGAGTCCCGCCGCATCGACAACCAGTTGCGCGGCCGGTCGGGCCGGCAGGGCGATCCGGGTGAGTCCCGGTTCTACCTGTCCCTCGGCGACGAGTTGATGCGCCGGTTCAACGGTGCGGCGTTGGAGTCGATCATGACCCGGCTCAATCTGCCCGACGACGTTCCCATCGAGGCGAAGATGGTCTCGAAGGCCATCAAGAGCGCTCAGACGCAGGTCGAGCAGCAGAACTTCGAGATCCGCAAGAACGTCCTCAAGTACGACGAGGTGATGAACCAGCAGCGCACGGTCATCTACAACGAGCGCCGTCAGATCCTCGAAGGCAAGGACATGGAGGGCCAGGTCGAGAAGATGATCACCGACGTGGTCACCGCCTACGTGGACGGCGCCACCGCCGAGGGCTATGTCGAGGACTGGGATCTCGAACAGCTGTGGACGGCGCTCAAGACGCTGTACCCGATCGGTGTCGACTACAAGGAACTGGTCGGCGACGGCGACGACGAGACGAAGGACATCACCGCCGAGGAACTGCGCGAGACCCTGCTGAAGGACGCGCACGACGCGTACGCCCGGCGCGAGGCCGAGATCGACGGTGTCGCCGGTGAGGGATCGATGCGCGAACTCGAGCGCCGGGTCCTGCTGAGCGTCCTCGACCGGAAGTGGCGTGAGCACCTCTACGAGATGGACTACCTGAAGGAGGGCATCGGCCTGCGGGCGATGGCCCAGCGTGATCCGCTCGTCGAATACCAGCGCGAAGGTTTCGACATGTTCGGCGGCATGCTCGAGGGCCTGAAGGAGGAGTCGGTCGGATTCCTGTTCAACCTTCAGGTCGAGGCGGCCGCCCCGCAGGCGGCGCAGGCGCCGGGCGTCAGTGTCACCGCGGCTTCCGCGGCGGCGACGGCGTCGGCCGCACCCGCTCCGGCGGCGCCGCGACCGCTGCCCACCCAGGAGGCCGCGCAGCAGGCGCAGGGCACGGCGGCACCGTCCGCGCTCCGCGCGAAGGGACTGGACGACGGGGAGCCCCGCGGGCTCACGTATTCCGGGCCCGCCGAGGACGGCAACGCCCAGCTCAGCCGCCGCGGAGCGGCCGAATCGGACGATTCCGCCGACGCCGGAACCCGCCGCCAGCGGCGGGAGGCCGCGCGTTCGCAGTCGAAGGGCAAGAAGGCTCCGCGGACCAAGCGCAAGCGCTGATCAGCCGATCACCAGCGAGGTGACGGTCCAGCCCGTGTCGGACTGTTGTTCGACACGGGCTGCGATCACGAAGATCCGGGGTCCCCGGCTGTAGGTACCGAAGGCCTCGAACACGCAGGGCTCCACCGCGCGCAGGTGCACGCGGACGAGCGCCGCCACACCGAGTCGCCGGGCGGGCGACTCCGCGAGCGCGAGCGTGCGTACCACGTCGAGGAGCGACGGCGTCACCAGCGGCCGCAGTTGCCGGACGTTGCGGCGCCGATCCAGCACTTCGAGAACCAGCCGGAACGCCTGCTCCGTGAACCGTTGAACGTCCGGCGACGGAATCGGCACCGTTCCCGGGTGCGTCACGGCGGTGCGCGGCGACGCACCCGAGTGCGGCGACGACCGGTGCCTGCCGTACCCACGCGGGTGCCGCGCACCCGAATGCGCCGCCGAACTTCCGGGCAGGATCGGCTCGGTGTCGTCGCCGGCCGCCGGCTCGAAGCGCGGCGCCCGTGACAGGAACGTGTAGGACTCACTCATTTCTTACCCCCCGGTTTCGGCATGAGACGGCCGTCGTAGCGGTCATGATCGCACGGATCCCGTCGTCGTGTCGCCGAACCGTGGGGCGGACCCTAGGGTGGGGACGTGCGGGGATTGATATTGGACTTCGGCGGAGTACTCGCGGGTCCCGGTTCGGACATGGACGGCCTGTCGTCCGTCCTCGCCGGTGCCCGGACCCGTGGTGTGCGGACCGCGATTCTCAGCAACGACCCCGGCGGTCCCGGCGCGCAGTGGCTGCGGGAACTCGGCGACGGCCGGCTGGTCGATCAGGTCGTGCTGTCCGGGGATGTCGGTGTCGCCAAACCTGATCCGCGGATCTACCGGTTCACGGCCGACGCGCTCGGTCTGGACCCGGGCGACTGTGTCTTCGTCGACGACCTGCCGGTCAACGTCCGGGGCGCGGTGGCTGTCGGGATGGTGGGCATTCACCACGTGGACGGCGCGGCCACGGCGGACGAGATCGCGATACTTCTCGAGGTGGATCGAGACGGGATGCAAGGGGGACAGGCGCCGACATGGTGACGAGACTGACTACGCAGGATGCATCGTTCTACTTCCTCGAGGCGAGCAGTACCCCGATGCACGTGGGATCGCTGGCGATCTTCCGGAAGCCGCGAAACGGGTTGTCCTATGAGGAATTGCTTAGCCTCGTCGAGGAGCGGTTGAGCCTGGTGCCCCGCTACCGGCAGAAGGTGCGGGAGGTGGCGCTGGGACTGTCGCGTCCGGTGTGGGTGGACGATCAGGACTTCGACATCGAGTACCACGTCCGGCGGTCGGCGCTGCCGAAACCCGGGTCGGACGCCCAGTTGCACGACCTGGTCGCACGGCTCACGTCCCGTCCCCTCGACAACACACGTCCCCTGTGGGAGATGTATCTGGTGGAGGGGTTGTCGAACAACCGCTTCGCCATCTTCACGAAGTCGCACTCCTCGCTGGTCGACGGCGAGACGGCGCTCGAGATCGGTCAGGTGATCCTGGACCCGGCGAAGACCCGGCGGCCGATGGCCGAGGAACTGTGGATGCCGAGTCCCGCCCCCAGTGAGTCCACGCTCATCGCGGGGGCGCTGGCGGAGATGGTGTCGAGGCCGGGTGAGGGGCTGGCCGCGCTGCGGATGACGTTGGGTGACATGGCGTCTGCGCTCGGTGAGACCGTGCGCGCCGTCGGCAAACTCGCCGCCGTGGTGCGCACCGCAGCGCAGGTGGCGCCGACGAGTCCGCTCAATGCGACGATCTCCCGCAACCGGCGCTTCGCGGTGGTCAAGACCGAACTGGGCGACTACCGGAAGATCCGGGCGCAGTACGGGTGCGAGGTCAACGACGTCATCCTCGCCGTGGTGTCGGGTGCGATGCGGTACTGGCTGCTGTCCCGCGGTGAA
The DNA here is from genome assembly GCF_000010805.1 of Rhodococcus opacus B4. Lineage (NCBI taxonomy): Bacteria > Bacillati > Actinomycetota > Actinomycetes > Mycobacteriales > Nocardiaceae > Rhodococcus > Rhodococcus opacus. The sequence goes on from NC_012522.1 coordinate 7,001,574, forward strand.
CCGGTCGCGGAGTCGACCACGGTCCGGGCGATGGTCCCGATGTCGGTGTACGCGACGGACCCCGAGGCCGACGACGAGGCGTCGCGCCGCGGCGAGTGGGCGGACCCGCGGAGCATGGTGTCGTCCTTCCTCATCGACCTGCCGGTCGGGGAGCCGAACGCGGTGGTGCGGCTGTCGCACGTGGCGCACGCCATGGAGGCGCACGCGAAGCAGAGTCAGCGGGTCACCGCGGAGACCCTGGTGCGGTTGTCGGGATTCGCGCCGGCCACGCTGCATGCGATGAGTGCCCGTGTCGCGAGCAGCTTCTCGCAGCGCATGTTCAACCTGATGATCACGAATGCGCCGGGTCCGCAGATGCCGCTGTACGTCGGGGGAGCGAGGATGCTCGAGATGTATCCGGTGTCGCCCCTGCTGAAAAACCAGACTTTGAGCATCGGCCTCACGTCCTACGACGGCAACGTCTACTACGGTTTGAATGCAGACCGTGACGCCATGGCCGACGTGGACGTGGTGGCGGCGCTGCTGTACGAATCACTCGAGGAGTTGTTGGATGCCAGCCGGTGAGAAGTCCGCGGTGCGAATGACGGGTGACGCATGACGAGGGTGTACGTTCCCGCGACGATCGAGATCCTCCAGCGGCTCGTCGCCGACCAGGAGTTCGATCCGATGAGCCGTACCGCCTTCGCCGTCACCGCCACACTCCGCGAGGCGTACTCGTCGGGCGACGACGACGAACTGGCCGAGGTCGCGATGGCCGAGGCCGCCCGGGCGTCGCTGCGTCTGATCGCGGGCCGGGTGGGGGAGAGCGGCAGCGACGGGGTCCGCTTCCGCCGCGCCGTGGTCGCCGCGGACATCGACGACGTGACACCCCGTCCGGACCTCGACGACGCGGTGGTCCGGTTGCCCGGTCCGGTGACGATCGGCCGGGTCGCGTCCGTGCACGTGGACCTCGCGGAGGCGGAGCCGGACATCGAACGGGCCGTGTCGGCGATCGACGAGGCGGATCTGGGGGATCCGGACGCCGAGTTCGTTCTCGGTGACGCCGAGGATCACGTTCTGGCGTGGTACGCCACCCAGGAGCTTCCGTTCCTGCTCGAACTGCTCTGACCGGTACGTCCGCTTACCTTGGGGTAACCTACGGTACCGTAACTTGATAACCTACGGTAGCGTAGGTGGTGACGGAAAAGGTGGAGGTCGGATGGGTCTGAAGGATTGGATCGAGGCGCCCGCAGCAGCGGTCGTGCCCGCCAAGCGGTCCAAGCTCAATTGGTTGCGCGGTGCGGCGGCACGTCTGACGACGCCGTTGCTGCCCGACGACTACCTGCACCTGGCCAACCCGCTGTGGTCCGCGCGCGAGCTGCGCGGACAGATCGTGGACGTGCGCGCGGAGACCGCGGACTCCGCCACGATCGTCATCAAGCCGGGCTGGGGATTCGACTTCGACTACGAGCCCGGCCAGTACATCGGCATCGGCCTGCACGTCGACGGACGCTGGCACTGGCGTTCGTACTCCCTCACCTCGCCGCCGAACTGGGACGACAAGCGCATCTCCATCGCCGTCAAGGCGATGCCCGAGGGATTCCTGTCGAGCCACCTCGTCAACGGCGTGCCGTCGGGGACCATCGTGCGGCTCGCGACACCTACGGGGAACTTCGCGCTGCCCGACCCGCCGCCGCAGCGCATCCTGTTCCTCACCGCGGGCAGCGGCATCACTCCCGTCATGGCGATGCTGCGCACGATGAACCGGCGCGGCCAGCTTCCCGACGTCTTCCACGTCCACTCGGCGCCCACCGACGCGGACGTGATGTTCGCCGACGAACTCACCCAGCTCCACGAGGAGCACGACGACTTCCGGTGCAAGATCCAGCTCACGCGCAGTCAGGGCAAGTTTGCGCTGTCCTCGCTCGACGAGGTGTGCCCGGACTGGCGTGAACGGCAGACCTGGGCCTGCGGGCCGCTGCCGATGCTCGACGAGATCGAGACGCTGTGGCGCGACGAGAACATCGAGGACAAGCTGCACCTCGAGCGTTTCGCCGTCTCCCGCGCGGACACGTCGGGCGAGGGCGGAACGGTGACGTTCGCCAAGGCCGACAAGACCGTCACGATCGACGGTGCCACGACTCTCCTCGAGGCCGGCGAGCAAGTCGGCGCGCTGATGCCGTTCGGCTGCCGGATGGGGATCTGCCAGACCTGTGTCGTGCCGATTCTCGCCGGGCACGCCATCGACCTGAGGTCCGGCAAGCAGCATGCCGAAGGTGACCGAGTCCAGACTTGTATCTCGGCGGCGGCAGGGGACTGCACGCTCGACGCGTGAGCGTGAGCGTGTTGTTCACCTGACTCCGCTATTCTCGGACTCTCACCAGACGGAGGAGCACGGTGGCGATCACCGACATCAAAGAGTTCGCGCATCTGACCGAAGCGGACATCGAATCGCTCGGGCGTGAGTTGGATGCGATCCGGCTCGACGTGGAGGATTCGCGCGGCGTCCGCGACGCCCGCTACATCCGCCGGGCCATCAGGGCGCAACGACTGCTCGAGCTCGGTGGCCGGCTCGCGCTGTTCGGCAGCCGGTACCGTCCGGCCTGGCTGGCGGGCACCGCGATGCTCTCCCTCTCGAAGATCATCGAGAACATGGAACTCGGCCACAACGTGATGCACGGCCAGTGGGACTGGATGAACGATCCCGAGATTCACTCGATGTCGTGGGAGTGGGATCAGACGGGTCCGTCCGAGCATTGGAAGCGGGCGCACAACTACTCCCACCACACGTTCACCAACATCGTGGGAATGGATTCCGACGTCGGTTTCGGCATCCTCCGGATGACCCGCGACGAGGAGTGGCGGCCGATCAACCTGCTGCAGCCGTTCGCCAACATCATCCTGGCCGCCACGTTCGAGTGGGGGATCGCCCTCCACGACCTCACGTTCGCCGCCGAGTTGGAGGGCGCCGAGAAGGGGCAGCTCAACTCGCAGGCCAACAAGGATTTCGCCCGCAAGATCTTCCGTCAGGTCGGCAAGGATTTCCTCCTGTTCCCGGTGCTCGCAGGGCCGGCGTGGAAGTCGACGCTGACGGCGAACACCACTGCCAACCTGGTGCGGAACCTGTGGGCGTACGTGGTGATCTTCTGCGGGCACTTCCCGGACGGCGCCGAGAAGTTCACCGTGGACGAGTACGAGAACGAGACCCGGCACGAGTGGTACCTCCGGCAGATGCTCGGCAGCGCCAACTTCGACTCCGGCAAGATCATGGGCTTCATGAGCGGGAATCTCAGCTACCAGATCGAGCATCATCTGTTCCCCGATCTGCCGAGCAACCGGTACCCGGAGATCGCCGTGAAGGTGCGGGCGCTGTGCGAGAAGTACGACCTGCCCTACACCACGGGCTCGCTCGCCAAGCAGTACCTGCTGGCTCTGCGCACGATCCACAAACTCGCCCTGCCCGACCGCTTCCTGCGCGCGACGGCGGACGACGCCCCCGAGACGTCCTCGGAGCGGAAGTTCCGCGATGCCCGCGACGCGGGTGCCGCGATGGTCGAGACGCTCCGCACCGATCCGGTGACGGGGCAGCGCCGTGGCCTGTTGTCGGCGCTGCGCGCCCACGCGGAGGCCAAGATCCCGCGCCGTCGACGGTGATTTCACTCACACCTACAGTCAGGTAACCTACGGTGCCGTAACTTACGGTACGGTAGGTCATGTCAGCGCCTATCCGGTGTGAACTGTCGACCAGCCAGGAGGAGGTCCCCCATGGCGATTGCAGATGTCAAGGAATACGCACATCTCACCGATGCCGATGTCGAGGCGCTCGGGCGCGAGTTGGATGCGATCCGCCGCGATATCGAAGAATCTCGCGGGGAGCGCGACGCGCGCTACGTGCGGAACACCATCAGGCTGCAGCGTGGACTCGAGATCGGTGGCCGTGCAGTGCTGTTCGCGAGTCGCCGGCGTCCTGCCTGGCTGCTCGGAGCGGGCATGCTCGGTGTCTCGAAGATCATCGAGAACATGGAACTCGGCCACAACGTCATGCACGGCCAGTGGGACTGGATGAACGATCCGGAAGTCCACTCCACGTCGTGGGAGTGGGACAACACCGGTCCGTCCGCGCACTGGAAGCAGACCCACAACTACCTGCACCACAAATACACGAACGTCCTCGGCATGGACGACGACGTGGGATACGGACTGCTCCGGGTCACGCGTGACCAGCGCTGGAAGCCGTTCAATGCCGGCAACCTGGTGTACAACACGCTGCTGGCCCTGTTCTTCCAGTACGGCGTCGCGGCGCAGCATCTCGAACTCGGCAAGGTCGCCAAGGGGCGGGTTCCGAAGGAGGAGACGCAGCGCAAGCTGCGCGAGGTCGGTGAGAAGATCGGCAAGCAGATCCTCAAGGACTACGTGATCCACCCCGCCGTCACCGGTCCCGCCTGGAAGAGCACGCTCACCGCCAACATGACGGCGAACGCGATCCGCAACGTGTGGACCAACGCCATCATCTTCTGCGGGCACTTCCCCGACGGCGCGGAGAAGTTCACCAAGGCCGACATCGACAAGGAGACGCCCGCGCAGTGGTACCTGCGTCAGATGCTCGGTAGTGCGAACATCGAGGGCAGCAGGCTGATGGACTTCATGTCCGGCAACCTGAGCTACCAGATCGAGCACCACCTGTTCCCCGACCTGCCGAGCAACCGGTACGCGGAGATCGCGGTGCGGGTGCGGGAGCTGTGCGAGAAGTACGACCTGCCGTACACGACCGGCCCGTTCCTGGTGCAGTACGCGAAGTCGTGGCGCACCATCGCCAAGCTGTCGTTGCCGAACAAGTACCTCAAGGCGACCGCGGACGACGCGCCGGAGACGGCGTCGGAGCGCAGGTTCGGTGGAAACACCACGGCGACAATCGATCCCGTTACCGGTCGCCGTCAGGGGCTGGGTTCGGCGATCCAGCGCACCCGCAAGCGCCGCGGTCTGCGGGCGCTGCTCTCCCGTTAGGCAGTTCCGCTAGGCAGTTCCGCCCCGGCGCGGTTCGTCCCTCACCAGGCTTCGTTGGACGCGATGGCCGTGAGGAGGTGACGGACCGCGTCGACGCGTTTGGCGGCCTTGCCCTCGAGATGGTCGAGCGCGCATTCCGGGTCCGCGGGCGGGCCGAGGTGGGTACATCCCCGCGGGCAGTCCTCGATGGCCGCGGCCAGGTCGGAGAACGCGGCCACCACGTCCGCCGGGGAGATGTGGGCCAGTCCGAACGACCGGATGCCCGGTGTGTCGATCACCCAGCCGCCCGACGGGAGCGGCAGCGCGACCGATTGCGTGGACGTGTGCCGGCCCTTGCCCACACCGGAGACCACGCCCACGGCCCGGTCGGCGTCGGGCACGAGGCGGTTGACGAGAGTCGACTTCCCGACCCCCGAATGCCCGATCAGCGCGGTGAGCCTGCCGGACAGCATGGCCAGGACCTCGTCGACCGGATCGTCGCGGCCCGCCACGACCACGGGGACGTCGAGGTCGGCGAATGCGCTCGCGAACTCCTCCGGCGGTTCGAGGTCGCTCTTCGTCAGGCACACGATGGGGCTCAGCCCGCCCGCGTACGCGGCGACGAGCGCGCGTTCGACGAACCCCGTCCGCGGCGGCGGGTCGGCGAGCGCCACGACGATCAGCAACTGCTGCGCGTTGGCCACCACGATCCGCTCGTACGGGTCTGTGTCGTCGGCGGTGCGCCGCAGCACCGTGGCGCGCTCGGCGACCCGCACGATCCGCGCCAGGGTGTCGGGTTTGCCGGACAGGTCACCGACGACGCTCACCTCGTCGCCCACCACGATGGGGGTGCGGCCCAGTTCGCGGGCGCGCATCGTGACGAGGGGACGCTCGGGGTCGCCGCCCAGCACGCAACCCCACCGGCCGCGGTCGACCGAGACGACCATCGCCGGCTCCGCGGCGAGGTGCTCCGGCCGGGTCTTCGTGCGCGGGCGCGTTCCTCGGCCCGGGCGCACCCGGACGTCGGACTCGTCGTACTGCCTGCGACTCAGAAGCTCGCCTTCCGCCCGGTGCCCGCGGACGCGGACAGCATTGTGGCCCACAGGTTCTCGAAGCCGGGCAGCGTCTTCGCCGTGGTGCCGATGTCCTCGATCTCGATGCCGTCGACCCGCAGCCCGACGATGGCTCCCGCCGTCGCCATCCGGTGGTCGGCGTAGGAACGCCACGTCCCGCCGTGCAGGTCGGCAGGCACGATGGTGAGGCCGTCCTCGGTTTCGGTGACGTTTCCGCCGAGCGAGTTGATCTCGTGTGCGAGCGCGGCCAGCCGGTCGGTCTCGTGTCCACGCAGATGCGCGATGCCGCGCAGATGGGACGGGCCGTCCGCGAGTGCGGCGAGCGCCGCGACGGTCGGGGTGAGTTCGCCGACGTCGTGCAGGTCGATGTCGATGCCGGTCAGCTGCTGCGGGCCGCGGACGGTGAGGTTCGCCCCGTCCCGCCGGACGTCGGCGCCCATCGCGAGCAGGATCTCGCGGATCGCGTCGCCGGGCTGCGTCGTCTCGGCCGGCCACAGCGGAACGGTCACCTCACCGCAGGTGACAGCGGCTGCGGCGAGGAAGGCGGTGGCATTCGACAGGTCGGGCTCGATCACCCGGTCGACGGCCCGGACCGGACCGGGGCTCACCCGCCACGTGTCGGCCTCCCCGCCTGTCGCCGGGGTGGAGACCTCGACACCCGACTCGCGCAGCATCTCGACCGTCATGTCGATGTGCGGCATGGACGGAACCGTCGTGCCGTCGTGATGGACCGTGACGCCCTCGTCGAACGCGGCCGCCGACAGCAACAGCCCGGACACGAACTGCGAAGAACCCGACGCGTCGATCGTGACCCGCCCACCGCGCAGCGAGCCCGCGCCGCGGACGGTGAACGGCAGGGAGTCGCCGTCGATGTCCGCGCCGAGACCGCGCAGCGCGTTCAGGATCGTGTCGAGGGGGCGGGTGCGCGCCTGCTCGTCGCCGTCGAAGTCGACCGTTCCGCCGGCGAGCGCGGCGACCGGCGGAAGGAACCGCATGACGGTGCCTGCCAGACCGCAGTCGACCGCACCGCCCCGGAGGGGGCCGGGAGCGACCCGCAGCGTCGTGTCGCCGCCTGCCGTCTCGATGCCGATCCCGAGCGTCCGGAGTGCGTCGATCATGAGGTCGGTGTCCCGGCTGCGCAGTGCCCCGGTGAGGGTGGACGGACCGTCCGCGAGCGCGGCGAGGATCAGCGCGCGATTGGTGATCGACTTCGATCCGGGGAGGGCGACCGTCGCGACGACGGGCGCTTCGGCACGGGGGGCGTTCCACAGGCTCAGGCTCACGGTCTCCATCTTCGCCTATCGGGCGGGTCGCCGGGCGGGGTGGGCGGTGTGTCGCGGGTGTCGGTGGTTCGTGCCACTCTGGTGGACATGTGCGGCAGGTATGCAACCACTGCGAATCCGGCGACACTCGCGGCCGACCTCGACGCGATCAACGAGGCGGGCGAGGAGGAGAGTCCGCCCGACTTCAACGTGGCGCCCACCACGCAAGTCCTCACGGTGGTCGACCGGCGCGACGCCCGTCGGATCCGGCGGATGAGGTGGGGTCTCGTGCCGTCCTGGACGAAGGTACTCGGCAAGGGCCCGGTGCTGTTCAACGCCCGGGCGGATTCGGTCGACAACAAGCCCGCCTTCCGGAATTCGTTCAAGTACAAGCGCTGCCTCGTGCCGATGGACGGCTGGTACGAGTGGCAGACCGAGGCCGAACCGCCGGCCGCCGGGAAGAAGGCGGGCAAGGCGAAGAAGATTCCGTACTACATGTCGCCGGAGGACGGCTCACGCCTGTACATGGCCGGGCTGTGGTCGGTCTGGCACGACCCTGCTGTGGAGGAGTCGCCTCCCGTCCTGAGCTGCAGCATCATCACGGTCGACTCCGCCGCCCAACTCGAGAACGTGCACGACCGGATGCCGCTCGTGATGCCCCGCGACCGCTGGGCCGCATGGCTCGATCCCGAGCACCCCGCGTCCACGGACCTGCTCGCGGTGTCGCCCGGCGCCATCGCCGACATCACCGTCCGGCGGGTGTCCACGCTGGTGAACAGCGTGAAGAACAACGGTCCGGAACTTCTCGACCCCGACGCGGCCGGTCGCGACGACGCGCAGGTGGGGGAGCAGATCAGCCTGCTGTGACCGCCGCGGTGACGGCGCCGCTGAGCCGCACCAGATCGGCCGGCGCGAGTTCGATCTCGAGTCCCCGCCTGCCCGCGCTGCACAGCACCCGGTCCCAGTCGAGCGCCGAAACGTCGACGACCGTCGGAAGTGCCTTCCGCTGTCCGAGCGGGGAGATGCCGCCGAAGACGTACCCGGTGGAGCGCTCGGCCTCGGTGCGGTCTGCCATCACGGCCTTGCCGGCGCCCAGCGCCGCGGCCGCGGCCTTCAGGGACAGTTTCTCCGGTACCGGCAGGACCGCCACCGCCAGCTTGCCCGTGTCGAGTTTGATCACGAGTGTCTTGAACACCTGGTGGGCGGCGACGCCGACCGTCTCGCCCAGCGCGTCGACGGCCTCCGAACCGTATGACTCCGCCCGCTCGTCGTGGGCGTAGCTGTGCACGGTGTGGTCGACGCGCTGTGTGACGAGGAGCTTCGTCGCGGGAGTGGCAGTTCCGGCCATGGGCGAACACTCTGCCACGCGGTGCGGGAACACCGCGGGCGGGAGTCGTGTTGGTACCTGCAGAAGACCAGTGCATCGAAGGGAGTGGTCCGTATCGTGATGTCCTCGGTAATCGAGCCCACGTCGCGTCTGCAGTTGGCGGTAACGTTGACGCCCACGGCGACCGAAGGGATCAGCGTGCAGGAACATGACCGTCCGACGGCAGAGAAGGCCGAGCCCCAGGACGAGTTGATCGCGCGTTTCGAAAGGGATGCGCTCCCACTTCTGGATCAGCTGTACGGCGCTGCTCTGAGGATGACCCGGAACCCGGCGGATGCCGAGGACCTCGTGCAGGAGACGTACGTGAAGGCCTACACAGCGTTCCGTTCGTTCCGCGAGGGCACCAACCTCAAGGCGTGGCTGTACCGGATTCTGACGAACACGTACATCAACTCGTACCGCAAGAAGCAGCGGCAGCCCGCGCAGTACCCGACCGACGAGATCACCGACTGGCAGCTGGCGGCGACGGCGGAGCATTCGTCGACCGGGCTGCGGTCCGCCGAAGTCGAGGCACTGGACGCGCTTCCCGACGACGACATCAAGGAAGCGCTGCAGGCCCTGCCGGAGGAATTCCGGATGGCCGTCTACTACGCCGACGTCGAGGGCTTTCCCTACAAGGAGATCGCCGAGATCATGGGCACCCCGATCGGGACCGTGATGTCGCGGCTGCACCGCGGGCGCAAGCAGCTCCGGGGTCTGCTCGCCGACGTCGCACGCGAACGAGGATTCAACCGCGGGGGCACCGGCGATGTGTCCGGCGACAGTGTAGTGAGTGCGGAGCAGGAGGTTTCCCGGTGAGCGAGCAGGACGAATTCGAGCAGCTCGACTGCTCCGCCGTCATCGCGGACGTCTGGCTGATGCTGGACAGCGAATGCGACGAGGCCTCGCGGGCGCGGCTGCAGCGGCACCTCGACGAGTGCGGGTCGTGCCTCGAGGCGTACGGGATCGAGGAGAAGGTCAAGAGCCTCGTGAACCGCAAGTGCGGCGGTGAGCACGCACCGGAGAGTCTGCGTCAGAGGCTCTCCATCGAGTTGCGGCGGACGATCCTCATCACGAATACCGAACCCGAGGCCTGACCCGTCAGAACAGCAATCAGGGGCCGGAAAGCATTGCTGCTTTCCGACCCCTGGTGCGTTCTGCGGCGCGTCAGGCGTTGGGACGCTTGCCGTGGTTTGCGGCGTTGCCCTTGCGACTGCGCTTCTTGCGACCACGCTTACCCATGAGTAGATCTCCCTTCTTTTCACCACAGTCTTCCACGTGTGGTTGGGTGTCCTTGCAACAGGGCTTTCTCGACACCCGGGAGTGAAGGATCACAATGGCAGAAGACGTGCGCGCCGAAATGGTTTCGACGGTGTATCAGGTTGTGGTGAGCGCGGGTGACGAGGTGAAGGAAGGCGATACCCTCGTCATCCTCGAATCGATGAAGATGGAGATCCCCGTCATCGCCGAAGAGCCCGGCACGGTCACGTCTGTGGACGTCAAGGTCGGCGACGTGATCCAGCAGGGCGACCTGATCGCGGTCATCTCCTGAGCTGACTGACACCCACCACGATGTCGACCCTGAGCGATCTGCTCGCCGAATACACCGACCTGCCCGGCGAGGCCGTCGACCACCTGCAGCGCGTCGTCGGTGAATGGCAGTTGCTCGCCGATCTCTCCTTCGCGGACGTTCTGCTGTGGGTCGGAGCGGACTCCGCCTCCACCGATCCCACCGGCACCGTGATCTGCGTCGCGCACTGCAGGCCCACCACCGCATCCACCGCCTTCCCGGAGGACGTCGTCGGGACCGTCGTGTCGGAGTCGGAACATCCGCAGGTGCTGCAGGCGCTGCTCGAGGGCAACGTCGTGCGCCCCGAGGACGGCGGCGGGCACGCCGGTCTGCCGCCGCGCGGCGAAGCGGTCCCGGTGCGGTGGAACGGCGAGGTGATCGCCGTCCTGAGCCGGGACACCAACCTGTCGCACCAGCGGGCGCAGAGTCCGCTCGAGGTCGCGTACCTCGACTGCGCCGAGGACCTGTGCCAGATGATCAGCGACGGCACCTTCCCGATCCGTGAGGCCCGCTCGGACACCAACTCGAGCCCCCGCGCCGGCGACGGCTTCATCCGCCTGGACACCGACGGCAGCGTGGTCTACGCCAGTCCCAATGCGCTGTCGGCGTACCACCGGATGGGTCTCAGTTCGGACCTGATCGGCCAGAATCTCGCTGCCACCACGCGGTCTCTCGTGACGGACCCGTTCGAGTCACAGGAGGTCGCCGGGTACATCCGCGACACGATCGCCGACAAGCCGGGCCGCCGGATGGAGATCGAGGCCAGGGGAGCGACCGTCCTGCTGCGGGCCCTGGTACTCAAACCCGGCGGGAACCGGGTCGGCGCCGCCGTCGTCGTGCGGGACGTCACGGAGGTGAAGAGGCGCGATCGGGCTCTGCTCAGCAAGGATGCGACGATCCGCGAGATCCACCACCGGGTGAAGAACAATCTGCAGACCGTAGCGGCCTTGCTGCGGCTGCAGGCCCGCCGCACCAACAACGAGGAGGCCCGTCAGGCGCTCAGCGAATCGGTGCGACGTGTCACGTCGATCGCCCTCGTCCACGACACGCTGTCGATGTCGGTGGACGAGGAGGTGAACCTCGACGAGGTCGTCGACCGGCTCGTGCCGATCCTGTCCGACGTGGCGACGGTGAGCACGCCCATCAAGGTCCGCCGGGAGGGCAGCTTCGGGGTGTTCTCCGCGGAGCGGGCGACACCGCTGGTGATGGTGCTGACCGAACTCGTGCAGAACGCGATCGAGCACGCCTTCGAACCGGGCGCCGCGGGCACGGTCACCATGCGGGCCGAACGGTCGGCGCGCTGGCTGGACGTCGTGATCCACGACAACGGCAGGGGATTGCCGCCCGGTTTCAGCCTCGAGCGGTCCGACCGGCTCGGTCTCCAGATCGTCCGGACCTTGGTGGCCGCCGAGCTGAACGGTTCGCTGGGTCTGCACCCGGGGGCGGAGGGGGGAACCGATGCCGTGTTACGCGTACCGCTGGGCCGCCGTGGACCGCGGTACTGACCGGGCAAGCAAAAGGCCCGGCACCATGTGGTGCCGGGCCCGTCTCCTTCTGAAGTGTCAGACGGTGGTGCGGGCACGCGTCCGAGCGTTCCGGCGCTTGAGTGCGCGACGCTCGTCTTCGCTCATGCCGCCCCACACACCGGCGTCCTGGCCCGACTCGAGTGCCCAGGAAAGGCATTCGGCGGTCACCGGGCAGCGGTTGCAGACAACCTTGGCATCAGCAATCTGCGCGAGAGCCGGACCGCTGTTGCCCACAGGGAAGAACAACTCGGGGTCTTCGTCGCGACAGATTGCCTTGTGGCGCCAGTCCATCCTTCTGCTCCTTAACTGGGTGCGTCGTGCACCGTTTCGTCTTCGTGAGTTCATGTGTGCGTAGAGAATGTTTCCGCACTGTTGCTTGTGAATGCTTTCACGAACTGGCGGGATGTCAATAGAAAACCGCCGCACCGTGGGGGAGCTCACGTAGTTAGGCTGCCCTTCGAGGCGCGCCGTCCTTTTTACCCCGAGCCGGTACTTCCCGCTAGGTGAAAACGGGGATTCTCGAGAATTGCTCAGGGTCGCGGCGGCGCGACGACATCGAGCGCCTCGGGCACCGAAACGAACTCCACGACGTTGCGAAGCCCGATGTAGTCGCCGTCCATCTGCAGTCCGATCGGCTCCGACGCGGAGATCCGCACGCACGGCACGTCGTCGACCCGGACGAGTTTCTTCGCCTTCGGGCGGGTGCCGGGGGTCAGCAACTGGCGGGCCACCCGCAGGGTGGTGAGGATCGCGGTGGATCGCATCGCGAAGACACCGAGACCGGTGTCGTAGGTGGTGTCCGGATTGGTGTGGACTTCCCGCTTGTTCAGATACGTCCACGGACTCGCGTTCGACACGAAGGCGTAATGAACGCCCTCGACCGGATCGCTACCGGGAACCTCGACGGTGAGGGTCGGCTCCGCGTACTTCGACCGGAAGAACACGCGCACCGCAGCGCGGACATATTGCGCCGGTGTGGCAGGGCGCCCGTTCTTGCGGTGTAGGTCGACCGCCTCACACACCTGGGCATCCCAGCCGAGGCCAGCGTTGAACGTGAACCAGCGGTGGTCGCAGTGCGCGAGCCCGATCCGGCGCCGCTGCCGGTTCGAGAGGAGATCGATGAGCTGGTTGGTGGCGTCCACCGGATCCGGGGCGATGCCGAGAGAGCGGGCGAACACGTTCGCCGACCCGCCGGGGACGACGGCGATCGGGGGGATCGGCCCCACCGTCACCGTGCTCGCCGACCCCGGGTCCGGGGTGCCGAGCAGCCCGTTGACCACCTCGTTCACGGTGCCGTCGCCGCCGTGCACGATGATCAGGCCCATCCCGTCGACGCAGGCCTGCTGCGCCAGTTCGGCGGCGTGCCCGCGATGCGTCGTGTGCGCGACCGTCAACCGCACCCGGCTCGACAGCGCGTGCGCGAGCAGATCCCGCCCGGCCGGGGTCGTCGAGGTGGCATTGGGGTTGACGATCAGCAGCGCGCGCACGGGGCCCAAGCCTAGCCGGGGCGGCACGTGTCACCGTCCGAGGCCGCCGGCGGCGAGGTGTTCTAGGCTGGCCGACGTGCCGAAGCCGTCTCTCAGCAAGTCCACGCCCACCACGGTCCGCGCGGCGGGCGCCCTGGTGTCGCTCGAGGGTGCGGTGGCGGTCGGAGTCGCCGTGGTGCTGGTGGTCCGGGGGCTGCTCGGGCACGACCAGAGCGTCAGCAGCGGATACGGCACCGCCGCCTGGTTCGCCATTCTCGGTGGCGCCGTGCTCGCCGCCGGGCTCGCCCTGATCTTCGGCAGGCGCTGGGGGCGGGCGATCGCGATCGTCGCCCAGCTGCTGCTGCTTCCGGTGGCGTGGTCGCTGCTCACCGATTCCCATCAGCCGTTCTTCGGTGTGCTGCTCGGCGTCGTCGTGGTGGGAGCCCTCGGGTGCCTGTTCAGCAGCCCGACATCGAAATGGATGGCGGCCGAGTACGGCCAGGAAGCCGACGTCGACAACCCGTCGGAACGCTAACTCACCTCGGACGCGAGGCGGCCGAGCGGATCCCCGGTCAGCCGATACGTCGTCCACTCGTCCTGCGGTCGCGCGTCGAGGGACTCGTAGAACGCGATCGACGGCTTGTTCCAGTTGACCACCGACCACGACAGCCGCGTGTAGCCGTTGTCGACGCACTCTTTCGCGAGGGTGGCGAGCAGGGCCTTGCCGTGACCCGACCCGCGTTCGGACGGGCTGACGAACAGGTCCTCGAGGTAGATGCCGTGCGTGCCGTCCCAAGTGGAGAAGTTCCGGAACCACACCGCAATACCGACGACCCGGCCGTCGTCGCTGACCGCGACGTGGGCGAACGTGGACGGCTGCGGACCGAACAGGGCGTCGTCCATCTGGTCGGCGGTGACGGTGCACTTGTCGCGGGCCCGCTGGTGTTCGGCCAGTTCGTAGATCATCGCGGTGATCGCGGAGACGTCCTCGGGTACTGCGCGTCTGATCATCGGGCACCTTCCGCTGTCACGTTGTGGCTGACCACCTGCTGCGCCCCGTGCTCGAAGCCGAGGACGGAGTACGCGCCGGGCGACATCGCGAACCGGCGCCCCTCGCTGATCGGAAGCTCCGCCCAGCGGGCGATGAGCGCGCGGGAGAAATGGCCGTGCCCGACGAGGATCACGTCGCGGTCGACGAGTTGCGAATGCGCGACGGACAGTACGAGGTCGCAGCGGGTGTGTACCTGCTCGGCCTGTTCGCCGCGCGGACACGGATGTGTCCACACGGTCCAGTCCGGGACCTGCTGCCTGATCTCGGGCGTCGTCATGCCCTCGTAGATGCCGTAATCCCATTCGGCGAGCGCGTCCCAGGTGCGCTGGATCTTCAGCCCCGCCAGCTCCGCCGTCTCCTGGGCGCGTTGCCGCGGGCTGACGATGACGAGGGGGTCGCGCAGCGCGAGAGCGTCCATCGCCGGGCCGACCTGCCGTGCCTGGGATTCACCCAGTTCGGTGAGGTGGACGTCGGTCCGGCCGGTGTGTTTACCCCAACGGGCCCATTCGGTTTCGCCGTGCCGGAGGAGGACGATCCGACGGCCGCGCGGCGAATCACTGGGTGGCATCCATCCATCATGTCAGTCAATCTGCGTGTATGGCTCGCCTCCGGCGACGAAGTAGGTAAGGATCGAGCCGTGACAACGGTTCTTGCAGTGGCAAATCAGAAGGGTGGGGTCGCGAAGACCACCACGGTCGCCTCTCTCGGTGCAGCTCTGGTCGGGCTGGGCCAGAAGGTTCTGGTGGTGGATCTCGACCCGCAGGGGTGCCTGACCTTCTCCCTGGGGCACAACCCGGACCGCCTCGACGCCTCCGTCCACGACGTGCTGACGGGTGACCTGGCGGCGCGCGAAGCGGTGATCGACACCGAGGACGGTGTCGCGCTCCTGCCCGCGACGATCGACCTCGCGGGCGCGGAGGCGTTGCTGCTCATGCGTCCCGGTCGTGAGTTCGCCCTCAAGCGCGCTCTGGCGCCGCTGCTGGACGACTACGACACGGTGATCATCGACTGTCCGCCGTCGCTCGGTGTGCTCACGCTCAACGGGCTCACGGCAGCGCAGTCGGTACTGGTGCCGCTGCAGTGCGAGACGCTCGCCCACCGCGGTGTGGGGCAGTTGCTGCGGACGGTCACCGAGGTGCAGCAGATCACCAACCCCGACCTGGTGCTGCTCGGTGCGCTGCCGACGCTGTACGACGCGCGCACGACCCACAGCCGGGACGTGCTGTCCGACGTGTCCGACCGCTACAACCTGCCGGTCCTCGCCCCGCCGATCCCGCGGACGGTGCGGTTCGCGGAGGCGACGGCGTCGGGTGCCACGGTCCTGGTGGGGCGCAAGAACAAGGGCGCCCAGGCGTACCGGGACCTGGCCGAGAACCTCGCCAAGCACTGGGCGGGATCCGAACTCGCTACGTTTTCGCCTGGAAGTGCCGAGTAAGTTCCTCCGGCGTGGGATTCCACGCGGCGGGCCAATCCTGTTGGCGTAGCTGGGCATCCGTTCCCCCGTCGGCGAAGACGACGCTTCCGCAGAACAGTGTCGAACCCGGTCCGAGCAGGAATTCGACGAGCGCGGCGATCTCGTCCGGGCGTCCGCGCCTGCCGAGCGGCACCGGGTAGAAGTCGAGGGCTTTGGCCAGTTCGGGGTCGAGGTGGTCCCCGCTGGTCATCGGCGTGTCGATCATCCCCGGGGCGATCGCGTTGAGCCGGATTCCGTTGCCGATCCATTCGGGCCGCACCGCTTCCCGTCGCATCCACCACGCCAGCGCCAGCTTGGACGCCGGGTACGCCGGGATGGCAGTCACCTCGTCGCCGATGCGCACCGCCTCCGCCTCGTCGCCGTGCAGGCACGCCGTCACCAGATTGCCGGGAATCCCGGGCTGCGTGGTGGTGCTGCTCGACGAGATCACCACCACCGAGGCGCCGTCCGCGCGCGCGAGGGCGGGCTTCAGGGCAGTCACGAGTTCCACGGCCCCGAAATAGTTCACGGCGATCAGCGTGCCGCCCGACACCTGGGACAGCGGTCCGCGTCCGGCGCAGCAGACGAGACCGTCCACGCCGCCGCTGCTCATGTCGGTCACGGCGGCGGCCGCCGCGTGCCGGCCACCGGGGGTCGACAGGTCGGCGGTCACGTCGGTGTGTGCGAGGTCGACGCCGATGACGGTATGGCCGCCGGCCTCGAGGGTGCGGCGGCTCGCCGCCCCGATGCCCGAGGCCGCGCCGGTGATCACGTAGGTTGCCATGCCGTGAATTAGAACACGTTACACCCCGCAGCGGGTGGGGACTTGGGCTTCCGGTCCGTGCGCCCCGGAACGAGCGTCGGTGTAGTGGGCGCGCAGGCCCGTGACGCCGGGCGCCCGGTCCTCGCGCAGCACGAACCGGTCGTCGTAGTCGCCGCCGTTCTGTGAGCGGAAGGGCAACGGGGCGTCGGTGAACAGGCCGGATACGCGATCGATCACGCGGGCCGCGACCCCGGGGTAGCACTCGGCGGGCAACCGGTCCGCGCTGTCGATCAGGACCGGGGGCAGCACGGACATCCCGGTGTACCAGAAGATTCCGTGGTGGATCGGGAACAGGACCTCGTCGATTGGGCCGTTGATTCCGCGCGGGCCTGCGCTGTCGGCGCTGCCGCCGAAACTGACGACGGTCATCGCCCGCTTACCGGCGAGGGTCCCCTCGCCGTACCGACGGGTGGAACCGTCCTCGCCCCGCACCCCGTATCCGTAGCCCTCGACGAACACCCGGTCGAACCAGCCCTTGAGAATCGCGGGCATGCCGTACCACCACAGCGGGAACTGCACGATCACCGCGTCGGCCCACCCGAGTTTGCGCTGCTCCGCGAGGATGTCGGGAGCCAGGGTGCCCTCCGCCAGCGCCTGTCCCGACCTCGCTCCCACCAGGAGGCGGCCGCCCGGATCGTGTGCGAAGTCGTCCGCGGTCACCACCGGATTCCATCGCATCCCGTACAGATCGGAGGTCCGGATCTGGTGGCCGGCGCCGCGCAGTGCCGCGAGGGCATCGCCGCGCAGTGCGGCGTTCAGGGACTTCGGCTCGGGATGCGCCGACACCCACAGGATCTTCATGGTCCGCCTTTCGCTCGGTCGCCTTCGACCCTTCCGATCTTGGATCCGCGTACGTCGCCGCACCAGTGGCCGGTGGGACACTATGTGAAATAATCGGGCCATGTCCGATTCGAGCGTCGAACGGCCCGGGCGTCGTCATCGCGTGGTCGTGTTCGTGCGTGACGGCCTGCTCCCGATCGAGTTCGGAATCGTTCATCGCCTGTTCGGCGAAGCACGGTCGCGGGACGGCGAACCGCTGTACGAGATCCTCACGTGCGCCCTCGCTCCCGGCGCCGTCCGGACCGACACCGACGTGACGCTGTCGGTCGAGCACGGCCCGGCGCTGCTCGGCACCGCCGACACGGTCGTGGTCCCGGCGTCCGATCAGGACTACGATCCGCCGGAGGACGGAGGGCTGCCCGGCCCGCTCGCGGACGCCTTCGCGCACATCCGTCCCGGCACCCGGGTGGCCTCGATCTGCACGGGATCGTTCGTCCTCGCCGCCGCCGGCCTGCTGGAGAACCGGCGCGCCACGACGCACTGGAAATCGGCGGACGCGTTCCGGAGGCTCTACCCGGACGTTCACCTGGACCCCGGTGTGCTCTACACCCACGATGGCACCGTGCTCACCGCCGCCGGCGTCGCATCCGGAATCGATCTGTGCCTATACATGATTCGCGTCGATCACGGTGCGTCGGTGGCCAACGAGGTGGCGCGGGGAACGGTCGTGCCGCCTCACCGCAGCGGTGGTCAGGCGCAGTTCGTCACCGCGCCGGTCCCGGAGGCCGGCGGTGCGTCGACGTCGGGAGCGCGGGCCCGGGCGCTGGCCCGGCTAGATCAGCCGCTGTCGCTGCGGGAACTGGCCGCAGGGGAGTCGATGAGCGTACGCACGTTCACCCGACGATTCCGGGCCGAGACGGGGATGTCGCCGACGCAGTGGATCCTCGAGCAGCGGATTACCCGCGCCCGTGAACTGCTGGAGAACACCGACCTGCCGGTGGACGACGTGGCCGAGGCCGCGGGATTCGGTACCGCCACCTCGTTGCGGCAACACCTTGCGCGCACCGTCGCCGTCTCACCCTCCGCGTACCGCGCCACCTTCCGCTGACGGGCGCGCGGTGTGCCCATTCGTCCAAGTGCGGGGGAGCGTGCGGCGCTAACGTCGGGCCCATGACGGTCACGGACACAACCCGGAACAACACGCTGACTATGCGGGCCCAGCCGCTCCTCGCCGTGGACGACGTCGAACGGTCAGGCGAGTGGTACCGGACGGTCCTGAACGCGCGCAGCGGTCACGGTGGACGGGACTACGAGCAACTCCTCGTCGACGGGCACCTGATCCTGCAACTGCACCGACTCGACGAGGGCCACCACCACGGCCCACTCGGCGATCCGTCACTCCCGCGGGGAAACGGGGTGGCGATCTGGTTCGAGACGACCGACTTCGACGGCACCGTCACGAGGGTGCGGGAGGCGGGAGCCGACGTGGTGACGGACGTGCACGTCAATCCCAATGCGGGACATCGCGAGATCTGGCTCCGCGATCTCGACGGCTACCTCGTGGTGTTCGCCGAGTCCGCCTGAGCGGTCACCTCAGCGCAGCGCCACCACGCTGTCGCCGCGCTGTTCGAGCACGACGTCGCCGGCCACGGTCGTGGTGATCGGACCGGTGACGCTGTCGCGCGCCACCGGGATGGTCCGCAACAGCGCACCGGTCGGCAGATCGAGCACGGCGATCCCGGATGCAACCGGGACCAGCAGGTTCCCGGCCATCACGGCGCCCGGGCCGAGAGCGCCCGGGAAGGTCCAGCGCGGAACGAGATCGGACGCGCCGAGCGAGACGACATCGGAACCGGTCCACCAGGTGACCACCGAACTGCTCGCCGACGTGACCGGATCCGGTCCGACCCGGAGGGCGAGCGCGTACTCGGACACGGCGTTGCCGGTGCCGTCGAACAGGCCGATCCGCGGTCCGGTCGTCCTGCCCGCGGGCAGGTAGACGGCCGTGGTGTCGCCCGACACACCGAGGATGCGCGCACCCTCGACGCCGGCGTCGACACCCGCCAGGACGCTGGACCCGTACTCCTCGGGTTCCTGATTGTCCTTCGGCGAGGGATTCAGGACCGTCAGCCGATCGGCCACCTCGCCGGGGCAGCGCTCGAGCACGGACAGCTTGCTGCTGCTCGAACCGACGTCGATCAGCGTGCATCCGCTGCGGGGCTGCTTCTTGGGGTTCACCGGAGCGTCCACCCGCCCGTACTCGACGGTGCGAACCAGGTCGGAGCGCCACAGTTCCAGACGGCGGTCGCCGAGGGAGGCCACATACGTTCCGTCGGCCGTCAGCGTCACCCCGGGATCGGCGTCGCTGTTCCGCTGCGCCAGGCGCTCACCGGTGCCGCCGTCGAGTTCGGTGACCTGGGAGCATCCGCGGTCGTCGCGGTAGACGGCCACGACCTTCTCCCACGACGCCGTCACACCGCACAGGTCGAGATCACGCGCGTATCGCCACAGTTCGGTACCCGACATCCGGTCCCGGCCCACCACGTCGCCGCCCTCGGCGGTGACGACGGCACCGCCGACGACGAGAGGCGCGGTGGTGGCGGAACTCGCGGAGTCCCAGATCGGGCTCAGTGTCTCGGGGACCGTCAGGGCCGTGACGAGCGCGGGCGGCGGTTCGGCGGCGGTGATCGAGGTGGTGCCCCGGGCATCGCTGCGGAACCACACCACGGTGAGGGCGACCACGACCGCGACGGCGATTCCGGCAGCGACGACGAGATCGGCGCGTGAGCGCCGCTCAGGTGCGAGCACGGTGGTTGGTTACTCCGCGTTCGTCGCGGCGGCGCCGACCTTCGTGGTCCGGCGGCGACGGCGCCGGCGGGGCTTGGAACCCTCGCCGTCGGCGTCCGTGCTCGCCGCCGCGGATTCGGGTGCCGTCGGCTCAGGCGACTTGGGGCCCACGGCGTCCGCGGGACGGCCACCACGTGTGCGTCGACGGGTACGGGTGCGTGCCGGACGCTCCGTGCGCTCGGCCTTCTCGCCGTTCTCTGTGTCGGCGTCCTCGCTCTGCGCGGGCGCGGCCTTCTCGACCCGGGGGCGCTTGATCGTGCCGGTCGCCTCAGCCGGGATCGACAGTTCCTCGTACAGGTGCGGGGAGCTCGAGTACGTCTCGACCGGATCGGGGATACCGAGGCCGAGAGCCTTGTCGATGAGCTGCCAGCGGGGGATGTCGTCCCAGTCCACGAGCGTCACGGCGATGCCGGTGCGGCCCGCGCGACCGGTGCGGCCGATCCGGTGGACGTACGTCTTCTCGTCCTCCGGGCACTGGTAGTTGATGACGTGCGTGACGTCGTCGATGTCGATACCGCGGGCCGCCACGTCCGTCGCGACGAGCACGTCGATCTTGCCCGACCGGAACGCCTTGAGAGCCTTCTCGCGGGCAACCTGGTTGAGGTCGCCGTGCACGGAGCCGACGGCGAAACCGCGCTCGGCGAGTTCGTCGGACACCTTCTGCGCGGTCCGCTTGGTGCGGGTGAAGATCATCGTCGCGCCGCGGCCGTCGGCCTGCAGCACGCGGGCCACCATCTCCGCCTTGTCGAGCGCGTGAGCGCGGTAGATGTGCTGGCTCGTGCGGTCGTGGACCGCCGAGTCGTCGGCCTGCTCGGCGCGGATGTGCGTCGGCTGGGTGAGGAACGTGCGGGCGAGCGTGATGATCGGACCCGGCATGGTCGCCGAGAACAGCATCGTCTGGCGCTTGTCCGGCACCATGTTCAGGATGCGCTCGATGTCGGGCAGGAAGCCGAGGTCGAGCATCTCGTCGGCCTCGTCGAGAACGAGCACCTCCACCTTGCCGAGGATCAGATGTCCCTGGTTGGCGAGGTCGAGCAGACGCCCGGGGGTGCCCACGACGACGTCGGCGCCCTTCTGCAGCGTCGCGATCTGGGTCTCGTACGGGCGGCCACCGTAGATGGCGAGGACCTCGAGGGGCTTGTTCTTCTCGCCCTTCAGGTACTTCGCCGCGCCCTCGAGATCCTTGGTGACCTGGATGCACAGCTCGCGGGTGGGGACGATGACCAGCGCGCGGGGAGTGCCGTCGAGTGCGGCCGTCCCGGTGGTGCCGGAGGAGATGCGGTGGAGCAGCGGGACGCCGAAACCGAACGTCTTGCCCATGCCCGTGCGGGCCTGACCGATCAGGTCGTCGCCGGCGAGGGCGAGGGGGAGCGTCAGCTCCTGAATGGCGAACGTGCGCTCGATGCCGATCTCGTCGAGGGCGCGGACGACCTCGTCACGCACTCCGAGTTCGGCGAAAGTGGGGGCGACGTGTGTGGAGTCGAGTTGCGCCGACAGCGTGGTCTCGGTTGCGTCGTCTTCATGGTCGACAGTGATCTTGCTCAGGGGTCTGGCCTTCCTCGTAGCTGCACGCACGCACGAGGTAAGGGCCAGGCCGCTGGTCGGCCCGATTTCCCAGTCGACGCTCGTCGATGTCCTCTTCCGAGTCGATCCTGCCTCTGCCTCAGCGCAGAAATCGAAGATTTCGGCGAGGCGCGGCTGGGACCGTCGATCAGGTGCGCGCACATTATCGGTGGGAACCGCCGATCGGATCGTGATCGATCATCACTCGAACCGCGTTCTCTGTGGAGACGAACGTGGTGACGAGCGGTTGCCCACGATCATTGTAGCCGGAGAACGCTCCACAACTGGTTACGCATGGCAAATATCACTGCTCGACGCATTAGGCTGTGGCGCCATGGAGCCCAACACCCCTGCATCCACTGATTCCACGATTCCCGCTGATCACCCCGGCGTCGGTGAACTCTTCGCGGTCCTCGCCTACGGCGAGATCTCCGCGTTCTACCGGCTGTCCGAGGACGCGCAGATGGCGCGGACCCTGCAGGGCAAAGTGGCGCTCGCGAGCATGGCGGCCGCCGAGATGGGCCACTTCGAGATGCTCGAGAAGGCGCTGACCGCGCGTGGGTTCGACATCTTCGAGGCGATGGATCCGTTCGTCCGGGCCCTCGACAACTACCACGCGTCCACCACCCCCTCGACGTGGCTCGAGGCGCTGGTGAAGGCGTACGTCGGCGACGGGATTGCCGCGGACTTCTACCGCGAGATCGGGCACTCGCTGCCCGCCGAGGTCTCGCGGACCGTCGAGGAGGTGCTCTCACAGACCGGGCACTCCGAGTTCGTCGTCCACGAGGTCCAGCAGGCGATCAAGGCCAGCAACCGCGACAAGGACCGCCTCATGCTGTGGGGCAGGCGACTGCTCGGCGAGGCCATCACCCAGGCGCAGTTCGTCCTGGCGCAGCGGGAGGCGCTGACCGAACTCGTCATCTCCGCGTCCGGCGACCTCAACGGCGTCGTCGCACTGTTCGACCGCATGCAGGAGATGCACGCCGAACGCATGGCCGTGCTCGGACTTGTGTGACGGCACCGCCGTCGAGACTTGTGTGACGGCACCGCCGTCGAGACTTGTGTGACGGCACCGCCGTCGAGACTTGTGTGACGGCACCGCCGTCGTGACTGGTCTGGACGGCACCGGTTTGCCGGTGTTCGCTCAGGGCACAGCCCGCAGACGCGCATCGGCGGCGGCCACTGCATTAGCCTGGCCGGGACAGCTGATGTTTCTCGGAGAGTTCGGAGGTTGACCGTGGAGGTCAAGATCGGTGTAATCGACAGCCCGCGTGAGCTCATCGTCAGCAGCGAGCAGACCCCGGACGAGGTCGAGACATTGGTCTCGGGCGCCCTCACCGGTGGCGACGGGATCCTGTCCCTGGAAGACGACAAGGGGCGTAAGTACCTCATTCAGTCCAGCAAGATCGCCTACGTGGAAATCGGCCCGTCCGATATCCGCAAGGTCGGATTCGCGCCGACGAAGTGAACGCAGTCGGATTCGCTCCGACCACGTGAACACGAGAAAGGGCCCGACGGTCGATCCGACTGTCGGGCCCTTTCTCGTGTTGTCAGCGCTGTTCGGGGTGCAGCGGAACCCGGGACAGACCGCCCCACGCGAGCGTGACCGTCGTGTCGACCGCTTCTTCCTTCGGGATCGGGCGCGCCGCCTCGAGCCAGTACCGCGCGGTGAACTGGCTGGCGCCGACGAGGCCGACGGCCAGGATTCGGGCGCGGTAGGGGTCGAGACCGGAGTCGTGGCTGACAAGGTCGAACACGGCGTCGACGCATGCCTCGGTGGCCTGCTCGACGCGGCTCTGCACCTGCGGCTCACCCATGAGGTCGGACTCGAATACGAGCCGGAAGCCCTGCGAGTCGTTGTCGACGAAGTCGAAGAACGCCTGCACCGCGGCGCGGACACGCTGCTTGTTGTCGGTGGTCGAGCGCAGCGCCTGGCGGACGCCCGAGATCAGGCTGTCGACGTAGCTCTGCAGCACGGCCACGTACAGCTCGAGCTTGCCGGGGAAGTGCTGGTAGAGGACGGGCTTGCTCACACCGGCGCACTCGGCGATCTCGTCCATTCCGGCAGCGTGGTATCCGCGTGTGACGAAGACCTCGCTGGCTGCGGCGAGTAGCTGCAGTCGCCGGGCGTCGCGGGGGAGTCGCGTGCTGCGACGGGCCCCGGTGCCCTTTCCGGTGTTGGCATCGCGATCGGAGTTCGTCCGATCCGCGAGTTCAGTCATAGCGCTTCCAATCTGCACAAGTATTCCGCGTCACATTCTGTGTAACTGTGTGAACGATACCCGCGCGTAGTGAACCGTTCATGGTGGACTCGCAGGACTCGCCCGGTCAAGGATATTGCCTGTCCGGTAACTGGGGTACCGCAGGGGTTCGGGTCTCCTGGTGATCCGGGTAGCCGCGACGTTGCGGGTCGCGCTCACGTGACACGCCGAATGACCTGCGGACGGTGCACTGGGACGAGGCGGTGCCGGACTGTGAGATTCTGGGCTGCGTGACTGACCGAGGAGGACCGCGTGTTCGCGGCCGGGCTCCCCAGAGTTCCGAGGACGGGGAGCGACGATCGCGAAGCATCGACCAGCGTGACGTCCGTCCCCGCGCCTCGCAGTCGGCACCGCAGGCGCAGTCGCATCAACCTCTCCGCGCTCAATGGGACCCGACCAGCCGCGACGTCGGCCGTCCCCGCAACCCGCGCCCCGAGCGGCAGGCCCGGAAGCAGAGCCGCATCGGCCGCTTCGTCTCCACCTACGGCTGGCGGGCGTACGCGATCCCGATCCTGCTGGTGGTCACCGTGCTCGTCGTGATCGACGCGGTCCGGGACACCGGCGGCGGCGAGACGACGGCCGAGACCGACACCCCCGGATTCGGCACCCTCTCCCGCGACACCGACGGTTCCAGCGTCATCGGGGTCCCGCCGGAGGCCGACGGAAACTTCGCCGCCGAACTTCCCTCGGGCGCGTTGCCCGACGGCGGTCCGTTCACGGCGGTGGGCGCCGGCACCTGGCACGTCGTTCCCGGCAACGGAGCCAAGGTCGGACAGGGCACCGAACGCGAGTTCACGTACAGCGTCGAGATCGAGGACGGCGTCGACACGTCCGGATTCGGCGGGGACGAGTCGTTCGGCCGGATGGTCGACCAGACGCTGTCGAATCCGAAGAGCTGGACGAAGGACCCGCGGTTCGCGTTCCGCCGCGTCGACCAGGGGGATCCCGACTTCCGGGTGTCGCTGACGTCGCAGATGACCATTCGCGAGGCGTGTGGCTACGACATCCAGTTGGAGGTGTCCTGTTACAACCCGGGCATCGACCGCGTCGTCCTCAACGAGCCGCGCTGGGTGCGCGGCGCCATCGCGTTCCAGGGCGACATCGGGTCGTACCGGCAGTACCAGATCAACCACGAGGTCGGGCACGCCATCGGCTACCAGGACCATCAGCCGTGCGAGACCGAGGGCGGCCTCGCGCCGGTGATGATGCAGCAGACGTTCGGGACGGCCAACAACGACATCGCCCGGCTCGACCCCGAGGGTGTCGTGCCGATGAACGGGCTGACCTGCCATTTCAATCCCTGGCCCTTCCCGCGCGCATGAGTCTGGACCGGTCCCGCGCGACTGCGGGCGGGAGGGGAAGAATGGACTCTGTCGGGGCGTTGAAGTCAATGCTGTCCGACACATCGGAAGCCGTCGCGCAATCGTCAGGAGTGGGCCGTGTCGCTTGACCGTTCTGTGAAGACCACCGAGGCGCTGCCGCCGCTGGTGGAACCGGACGCCGAACTTTCCCGCGACGAGGTGGCGCGGTACAGCAGGCACCTGATCATCCCCGACGTCGGCATGGCGGGACAGAAGCGCCTGAAGAACGCGAAGGTCCTCGTCATCGGCGCCGGCGGCCTCGGCTCTCCGGCTCTGCTCTACCTGGCGGCCGCGGGGGTCGGGACGCTCGGCATCGTCGAGTTCGACGAGGTCGACATGTCGAACCTGCAGCGCCAGGTGATCCACGGCCGCTCGGACGTGGGCCGTCCCAAGGGGGAGAGCGCTCGCGACTCGATCCGCGAGATCAACGACAACGTCGACGTCCGGCTGCACGAGTTCCGGCTCGAGCCCGACAACGCCGTCGAACTGTTCGAGCAGTACGACCTGATCCTCGACGGCACCGACAACTTCGCCACCCGGTACCTCGTCAACGACGCCGCCGTCCTCGCACACAAGCCGTACGTGTGGGGTTCGATCTACCGCTTCGAAGGCCAGGCGTCCGTGTTCTGGGAGGACGCGCCGAACGGCCGCGGGCTCAACTACCGCGACCTCTACCCGGAGGCGCCACCGCCGGGAATGGTGCCGTCGTGCGCCGAGGGCGGCGTGCTCGGTGTGCTCTGCGCGTCGATCGGCTCGATCATGGCCACCGAGGCGGTCAAGCTGATCACCGGTATCGGCGAATCGCTGCTCGGACGGCTGATGGTCTACGACGCGCTGGACATGACGTACCGCACCATCGCGTTGCGCCGGGATCCGGCGCGGACTCCGGTCACCGAACTGATCGACTACGACGCGTTCTGCGGCGTGGTGTCGGACGAGGGGCAGGCCGCGGCGGCCGGTTCGACGATCACCGCCACGGAGCTGCGCGATCTCCTCGACTCCGGCAAGGAGATCGAACTGATCGACGTGCGCGAGCCCGTCGAATGGGACATCGTCCACCTGCCCGGTGCGGTGCTGATCCCCAAGGACCGCATCCTGTCGGGGGAGGCGCTGTCGGAGCTTCCGCAGAACAAGCCGATCGTGCTGCACTGCAAGACCGGCGTCCGGTCGGCGGAGGCGCTGGCCGCGCTGAAGAAGGCCGGGTTCTCCGACGCCACCCATCTGCAGGGCGGCGTGATCGCGTGGGCTAAACAGGTGGACACGAGCCTGCCCGTCTACTGACCCCCGCCCGCCAGCGCGCCTTGCGCGGTCACCGGCCCACCCGGCGGTAGCGTTGAGTGCGTGAGCACCGGCCAACCTCCTCAGCACGTGTGCTCCACGTTCGGCCTCCGGGAAGTCGAGCCCATCCCACTCGGTGCGGACTGGGACGGCGGGTGGCTCTGTGGAGACGTGGTCCTGTCAGCCGTCGCCGATCATGCGCGCGCCGCGTGGTCCGCCAAGGTCCGCGAGACGCTCGAGGTGGACGGGGTGCGGCTCGCCCGTCCCGTGCGGTCCACCGACGGCCGGTACGTGGTGTCCGGGTGGCGCGCCGACACGTTCATCGAGGGCACTCCCGAACCGCGTCACGACGAGGTCGTGTCGATGTCGGGGCGGCTGCACGCCGCCACCTCGCAACTCGACCGTCCTCGGTTCCTGGTGCAGCCCCCGGTCGCGCCGTGGGCCGAGGTCGACGTCTTCGTCGCGGCGGACCGGGCGGCCTGGGAGAAGATCCCGCTGCGCAGCGCGAAGGGCGCCGATCAGCTCGAGAACCCGTCCCCGGACGGTCGCAAGAGCCTCGACCTGATCACGGGGCTGGCGACATTGCGCAAGCCCGTCACGTGTCCGGATCAGCTCGTCCACGGAGACCTGTTCGGCACCGTCCTGTTCGCCGGTGCGCTCGCGCCGGGGATCACCGACATCACGCCGTACTGGCGTCCCGCGTCCTGGGCGGCGGCGGTGGCGGTGGTGGACGCCATCTCCTGGGGCGGGGCCGACGAGGCCCTCATCGGGCGGTGGGAAGACCTGCCCGAGTGGCCGCAGATGCTTCTGCGGGCAGTGCTGTTCCGGCTCGCCGTCCACGTGCTGCACCCGCGGTCGACCGCGGAGGCGTTCCCCGGACTCGCCCGCACCGCCGATGTGGTGCGCCTCCTGCTCTAGGTGGTGAGCAGCTCGGCGAACAGGTCGCGGGCGGCGGTGGTCGCCGCGGTCTCGTCGCCGTCGACGATCGCCTGGATCAGGTGCCGGTGCTCGTCGTGGAATCCCGCACCCGTCGCGTGCACGTGCCGGTCGACGGTCTGCGCGATCGAGGGCAGCAGCGAGTCGTAGAACTCGAGGTATACGGCGTTGTGGCTCGCCTCGACGATCGCGCGGTGCAGGGTGATGTCGGCGTCGACCGCGGCCTCGGTGCCGGATTCGGCCCAGCATCGGAACCGCTCGTCGAGCAGGCTCTGCAGTCGTGTGATGTCGTCCGGGGTTCGTCGCCGGGCGGCGAGGGCGGCCGCGGTGACGTCGAGCGCCTGCCGCAGTTCCGTGACGTCGCGCTCGTGCGCGCCCGCGAAGTACTTGCCGAGCGTGCCGCCGACGTCGGAGGTGGCGACGACGTACGTGCCCGATCCCTGCCGTCGTTCCAGCAGTCCGGTGTGGACGAGGGCCTGCACTGCCTCACGGACGGTGTTGCGCCCCGTTCCGGTGAGTTCGGACAGCGCGGACTCGGTGGGGATCTTCGCTCCCACCGCCCACCGGCCACTGCAGATCTCGTCGCGCAGCTGCTCGGTCACCTGTGAGATGAGACTCGAGCGGCGCACGGGTTGTCCAAAGGTCATCCTGTCATCCTATGATTTCTCTCGTGACTCTTCTACGCGGCCGCCTCCTCGTCTTCTGCGCGATCGCCATGTCGGCTCTCGTCCTGAGGCTCGCAGTCACGTCCTTCAGCCCGCTGGCCTCCCAGATCCGGGAGGACATCGGGTTCTCGCCGACGGTCGTCGGGGTGTTCGGAATGGTCCCGACGGCGATGTTCGCGCTGTTCGGGCTCGGAACGCCGCTCATCGCCAAGCGGTGGGGCCTGGAACGGACCGCGCTCGTCGCCATGCTGATGGCGGCGGTGGGCATGCTGACGAGGGCGCTGATGAGCGACACCTGGTCGCTGCTCGCGCTGTCGGCGCTCGCGCTCGCCGGCATGGGAATCGGCAACGTGGTGATCCCTCCGCTCGTCAAGCGATACTTCTCCGACCGGCTGGCCGTGATGAGTTCGGTGTACATCGTCGGCGTGCAGATCGGCACCATCGCGCCCGCGTTCGTCGCGGTCCCGCTCGCGGAGGCCTTCGGCTGGCGGTTGTCGATCGGAATCTGGGCCTTCCTCGGCTTCGCCGCGGCGGTGCCGTGGATCCTCCTGCTCACGCGGGCACGGCGGCGAGCGGTGGGCGTGGCCGCCGCGCCCACCGCGGACGGCCGGATGGACCGCCCCCACGGAAACGCGTGGCGGTCACCCGTCGGCTGGGGAATGGCCGGCATGTTCGGGATGACGTCGATGATCACGTATTCGATGTTCACCTGGATTCCCGACATTCTCGCGGACGCCGGCGCGAGCGAGGCGTTCGGCGGTGCCATGGTGGGTCTGTTCTCGTTCATGGGTCTGGTCGCGGCGTTCGGCGCCCCCACGTTGTGCGCGCGCATGCGCAACCCGTTCCCGATCGTGATCGGGTGCGCGGTCTGCTACCTGGTGTCGTTCAGCGGCCTGCTGCTCGCACCCATGAGCGCGCCCATCCTGTGGATCGTGCTGCTCGGCCTCGGGCCCAGTACGTTCCCGATGGCGCTGACACTGATCAATCTGCGCACCCGCAGCCACCTCGGATCGTCGACGCTGTCCGGCTTCACCCAGGGCGTCGGCTACGCCGTCGCGTGCCTCGGTCCGCTGCTGTTCGGCGTGTTCCACGACGCGTCCGGCGGGTGGACCCTGTCGTTCGGATTCCTGACGTTCGGCGTGGTGATCCTCCTCATAGCCGCGTTCCAGGCGTGCAAGCCGCGGATGCTCGAGGACAGCTGGCACGTCGAATCGGAGCCCGTGGACGCTCTTCGACACGTCTAGGAAACATGCAGGAAACCTCACATCGGCCCAGCCGAAAAGTGAGGATCAGTTGACGCCCCGGTCACCGACCGCAGCACCGCCGCAACACCGGTTTTCTACCTTTGGGTCTCCCACACAACGAGGAGGCCCGGGTGAAGAAGCACTACATCGAGCACTGGGACGCGGAAGACGTCGACGCCTGGGAGGCGGGCGGCAAGGATATCGCCAAGCGGAACCTGATCTGGTCGGTAGTCGCTGAGCACGTCGGCTTCTCCGTCTGGTCGATCTGGTCCGTCATGGTGCTGTTCATGCCGACCGACATCTACGGGATCGACGCGGCGGGCAAGTTCTTCCTCGTCGCCGTCCCCACCCTCGTCGGCTCGATCCTTCGAATCCCGTACACGGTCGCGACGGCCCGCTTCGGTGGCCGCAACTGGACCGTCTTCAGCGCCCTCGTCCTGTTCGTCCCGACGCTGTTCACCCTCTACTTGATGATGAACCCGGGGGCGTCGTACACGACGTTCATCCTCGTCGCCGCACTGGCCGGCGTGGGCGGTGGCAACTTCGCCTCGTCGATGACCAACATCAACGCGTTCTATCCGCAACGGCTCAAGGGCTGGGCTCTCGGTCTCAACGCGGGCGGCGGCAACATCGGCGTCCCGGTGATCCAGGTCGTCGGCCTGCTCGTGATCGCCACCCTCGGCAACACGGACCCCTGGATCGTGTGCGCCGTCTACCTGGTCTTCATCGCCGTCGCCGCGGTCGGGGCCGCGTTGTTCATGGACAACCTCGGCAACCAGAAGTCCGATCTCCGGTCGATGGTGAAGGCGCTGAAGTTCTCCGACTCGTGGGTCATCAGCTTCCTCTACATCGGCACGTTCGGCTCGTTTATCGGATTCAGCTTCGCGTTCGGCCAGGTGCTCCAGATCAACTTCCTCGCCGGCGGCGCCACACCGGCGGCGGCCGCCCTGCACGCCGCGCAGATCGCCTTCATCGGCCCGCTGCTCGGCTCCATCGCCCGGCCGATGGGCGGCAAGCTCGCCGACCGCATCGGCGGCGGCAAGATCACGCTCTACACCTTCGTCGCCATGGCGCTCGCCGCCGCGGTGCTGGTGACCGCGGGCACCGTCGACGACGGCGCTCCGGGTGCGGCCACGGCCGGAGTGCTGGTGGCGTTCGTGTTCGGCTTCATCACCCTGATCCTGCTGGCGGGCATCGGCAACGGCTCGGTCTACAAGATGATCCCGTCGATCTTCGAGGCCAAGGCGCAGGGGCTCGAAGGACTGAGCCGCGACGCCAAGGCGGCGTGGTCACGGGCGATGTCCGGCGCCCTCATCGGTTTCGCCGGCGCGATCGGCGGCCTCGGCGGCGTCGGAATCAACCTGGTCCTCCGCGCGTCCTACGGCGGCGCCGCGAAGTCGGCGACCATGGCGTTCTGGGTGTTCCTCGCCTTCTACCTCGCCTGCATCCTCGTCACCTGGTTCGTCTTCCTGCGCCGCCCGTCCGTCACCCGCGGTCTCCCCGTCACCGACGGCGACGACGAAAAGGTGTCCGTCTCGGCGTGACCTCGCGCAGTACCGCATGAACCCGAGTAATTCAGCTAGAAGGAGCGACGGCATGAGCCGCAAGTCAGCAGTGGTCATCGGACACGGAATGGTCGGACATCGATTCGTCGAGGCGTTGCGTGCACGCGACGAGTCGGACGACTGGTCGGTGACGGTGCTCTGCGAGGAGCCCCTCCCCGCGTACGACCGGGTGGGACTGTCCTCCTACGTGGGGGCGTGGGACCCCAAGGAGCTTGCGCTCGCGGGTAACGACTACCCGGACGACGCGCTCGTCGACCTCCGGATCGGCCGCCGGGCCGCGACCATCGACCGGGAGGCCCGCAAGGTCACCACCGATTCGGGCGAGGTCGTCGGGTACGACGCTCTGGTGATGGCCACCGGTTCGTATCCGTTCGTGCCGCCGATCCCCGGCCACGACCGGCCGGAGTGCTTCGTCTACCGCACGCTCGCCGACCTCGACGGCATCCGGAAGCGTGCCGACGCGGCCGGGCCCGGCGCCGTCGGCGTCGTGGTCGGCGGTGGTCTGCTCGGACTCGAGGCCGCGAACGCGCTCAAGCTGATGGGCATGACCCCGCACGTGGTCGAGTTCGCTCCCCGGCTGATGCCGCTGCAGGTGGACGAGGGCGGCGGCGCGCTGCTGGCCAACCTCGTCACCGACCTGGGTCTCACCGTTCACACGGGCGTCGGCACCGCAGGCATCACCGAGGGCCCGGACGGCATCAGCGTCGAACTGTCCGACGGCTCGGTGATCGAGGCCGCGCTGCTGGTGTTCTCCGCGGGAGTGCGCCCGCAGGACCAGCTGGCCCGTGACGCCGGACTCGACGTCGGTGAGCGGGGTGGGATCATCACCGACCTCGGGTGCCGCACGTCGGATGAGAACATCTACGCGGTCGGCGAGTGCGCCGCGGTGGAGGGCAGGTGCTACGGCCTCGTCGCTCCCGGCTACACCACCGCGGAGATCGTCGCGGACCGGTTGCTGGGCGGGGCGGCGGAGTTCCCGGGCGCCGACCTGTCCACCAAGCTCAAGCTGATGGGTGTGGACGTCGCCAGCTTCGGCGACGCCCACGCTCAGACCCCCGGCGCGCTCGAGGTGGTTCTCAGCGACGCCGCCAAGGGCACCTACGCCAAGCTCGTCGTGTCCGACGACGCGAAGACGCTACTCGGCGGCATCCTGGTCGGCGACGCCTCCGCGTACGCGTCGCTGCGGCCCCTCGTCGGCCGCGAACTGCCCGGCGATCCGGCCTCGCTCATCTCCCCCGCGGGGGAGAAGCCCGGCGCCGGATCCCTGCCCGACGACGCCGAGGTGTGCTCCTGCAACGGCGTCACCAAGGGTGCGATCTGCGGGGCCATCGCCGAGGGCGCCTGCGACATCGCGCAAGTCAAGAGCTGCACCAACGCAGGCACGACGTGCGGCGGCTGCCTGCCCACCATCAAGCAGCTGCTCGCCTCGTCCGGAGTGGTGATGTCGAAGGCGCTGTGCGAGCACTTCGAGCAGTCCCGCGCCGAGCTGTTCGAGATCGTGCAGGCCACCGACACGCGCACGTTCTCCGCACTGATCTCGAAGTACGGAACGGGCTCGGGCTGCGACATCTGCAAGCCCGTCGTCGCGTCGATCCTGGCGTCCACCGACTCGGACCACATTCTGCATCGCAACCAGGCGGGGCTGCAGGACACGAACGACCACTTCCTGGCCAACATCCAGAAGAACGGCACCTACTCGGTGGTGCCGCGGATGCCCGGCGGCGAATGCACGCCCGAACAGCTCATCGTCATCGGCGAGGTGGCCCGCGACTTCGGCCTGTACACGAAGGTCACCGGCGGTCAGCGTATCGACCTGTTCGGCGCCCGCGTCGAGCAGCTGCCCGCGATCTGGAAGCGTCTCGTCGACGCCGGCATGGAGTCGGGCCAGGCGTACGGCAAGTCGCTGCGCACCGTGAAGAGCTGCGTCGGATCGACCTGGTGCCGGTACGGCGTGCAGGACTCCGTGGGGATGGCGGTCGACCTGGAGAACCGGTACCGCGGCCTGCGGTCCCCGCACAAGATCAAGTTCGGTGTCTCGGGCTGTGCCCGCGAATGCGCCGAGGCGCGCGGCAAGGACGTCGGCGTCATCGCCACCGAGAACGGCTGGAACCTGTACGTCGGAGGCAACGGCGGCCAGTCCCCGAAGCACGCCCAGCTGCTCGCGGGCGGGCTCGACGACGAGACCCTGATCCGGTACATCGACCGGTATCTGATGTTCTACATCCGCACCGCGGATCGGCTCCAGCGCACCGCGCCGTGGGTCGAATCGCTGGACGGCGGACTCGACCACCTCAAGGCCGTGGTGTGCGAGGACAGCCTGGGCATCGCCGCCGATCTCGAGGCGGCCATGGCCAAGCACGTTCTGGGTTACAAGGACGAGTGGGCGGGTGTGCTCGAGGACCCGGAGAAGCTGTCGCGGTTCGTGTCGTTCGTCAACGCGCCCGAAGAGGCCGATCCGACCGTCGCGTTCGACGACACGGGTGTCCGGAAGGTGCCGGTGTTGATGGGAATGCCGAAATTCGCAGCTTCTACATCGGAGTAATCCCCGCTTAACGCAGCGGAAACACCCACCACGAACTATGTATCCAAGCACGGATACACACCAGCCCGAAGGAGGACTGTGATGACCGTCGTCGACATGAACGTCCACAGTGCCAGTGGAACCAGGTTCGAGAGCGTCAAGTCAGGCCGTCTGGAATGGACGTCCGCGTGTCCGCTCAGCCAGCTGATCCCCGGTCTCGGGGTGGCGGTGCTGCTGCGGGGTGGGGAGCAGGTGGCGCTGTTCCTTCTCGAGGACGGATCCCTGCACGCCGTCGGCAACATCGACCCGTTCGGGCGCGCGGCCGTGATGTCCCGCGGGCTCGTCGGTGACCGGGCAGGGGAGCCCACCGTGGCGTCGCCACTGCTCAAGCAGGTGTTCTCGCTGGTCGACGGTCGCTGCCTCGACGACGAGTCGGTGCGGTTGCCCGTGTACGACGTGCGGGTGTGGGCCGGCGTCGTCCAGGTCCACAGCACGCACGCGTGAACGACGCGGCGCCGCTGTGCGGGTTCACGATCGGGATCACGGCGTCTCGGCGCGCGGAAGAGTTCGCGACGCTGCTGACGCGGCGGGGTGCCACCGTGGTGCACGCGCCGGCGATCCGCATCATCCCGCTGGCCGACGACACGGAACTGGAGCGCGTCACGAGGCAGATCATCGACAACCCGCCGGAGATCGTCGTCGCGACCACGGGGATCGGTTTCCGCGGCTGGATGGAGGCTGCGGACGGCTGGGGTGAAGCCGAGGAGCTGGGCCGGGCCTTGGCGTCGAGCCGGCTGCTGGCCCGCGGACCGAAGGCGAAGGGCGCGATCCGGGCGGCTGACCTGCGGGAAGAGTGGTCCCCCGCGTCGGAGTCGTCGGCGGAAGTGCTCGATCATCTGCTCGGTGAGGGAGTCGAAGGCAAACGCATCGCGGTTCAGCTGCACGGGGCCACCACGGAATGGGAGCCGGTCGCGGACTTCTGCGAGGTGCTCCGCTGCGCGGGCGCCGACGTGATCGCCGTCCCGGTCTACCGGTGGACGCCGCTCGAGGACCAGGCCCCGATGGACCGGATGATCGAACTGATCGCCTCCGGCGGTCTCGACGCGGTTAGCTTCACCAGCGCGCCGGCGGTGGCCTCGCTGCTGACCCGCGCCAAGGAGACCGGAATGATCGAGATGGTGCTGCACTCGTTCCGGCACCGGGTCCTCGCGGCCTGCGTCGGACCGGTCACCGCCGGACCGCTCCGCGAACTCGAGGTTCCGACGACGATGCCGGCACGCTCGCGGCTGGGTGCGCTCGCCCGGCACATCGCCGACGAGCTGCCGAGGCGGGCGAACAAGATCCAGACCGCCGGACACGAGCTGAGCATCCGCGGCGGCTGCGTCGTCGTCGACGGCGAGGTGCGCCAGCTGCCGCCCGCCGCGATGTCGCTGATGCGCACGCTCGGCGCCCGGCCCGGCCGGGTCGTCCCCCGGGACGAACTGCTCGCGGCCCTGCCCGGTGGCGGCGGCGACACGCACGCCGTGGAGACGGCGGTGGCCAGACTGCGCGCGTCACTGGGCGCACCCAAGGCAGTCCAGACGGTGGTCAAGCGGGGATACCGCCTCGCGCTCGATCCCGTCGACTGCGTCGATTCACGTGAGGAGGGACAGCAATGAACGAGACAGCACTGGTACTGGTAGCACACGGAACGCGCAGTCCCCGGGGCGTGGAGATGATCGCCGCGCTCGCCGATGCCGTCGCCGAGCAGGTCGGACCGACCCGGGTGTCCTTCGTGGACGTACTCGGGCCCTCACCCGCCGAGGTGCTCCGCGACATCAGCGGGCCCGCCGTCGTGGTGCCGGCGTTCCTCGCGTCGGGCTACCACGTGCACACCGATGTTCCGCGGGAGGTCGCCGACAGCGGTCACCCCTCCGTAGCCGTGACGCGGGCCCTGGGCCCGGACCCCGTTCTCGCGGACGTCCTGCTGCGGCGTCTCGTCGACGCGGGCTGGCGGCCCGGCGACGCGGTCGTGCTCGCCGCGGCCGGCTCTTCCGACCCCCGGGCCCTGCGCGACGTCCGGCGCGCCGCCGCGATGCTGTCGGAACTGGTCGCGTCGCGGGTGCGGATCGGCTACGTCGCGACCGCCCAGCCGCGCGTCCCCGACGTGGTCGCCGGATTGCGGGCCTGCGGTGAGAAGCGGGTGTTCGTCGCGTCGTACCTCCTGGCCCACGGACTGTTCCACGCCCGCCTCGCCGACGCCGGTGCGGACGGGGTGGGCGAGCCGCTCGGCGTCGATCCGGAGATCGTCGATCTCGTCGCGGAGCGCTACCGCAGTGGAATCCCTGCCGCGGTCCGCGCCTTGTCGTACCAGCGCTGAACCGTCAGCGCGGTAGCGGAACCAGCTCGGCGAGATCGCCGTCGACGGCCCCCGCCGGGACCAGCACCAGCGCGTCGCGGTCGAGGAGACCCGCGAGATGCGCGGTCCGGATTCCGGGGTCGACGCGCCACGTGCCGTCCGGTTGCGGGACCGCGGGCAGGATGCGGGTGGCGTCACCGCTGACCTCGGACGCATTCGCGATGCGCCCCAGCTGAATCGGTGCCGGGGTGCGACCGGTGAGCGCGGTCGCGATGGACGGAACCGTGGTCAGCAGTGTCGCGACCGCGGCGTACGGGTTGCCGGGCAGACCGAGCACCACCCGGCCGTCGGGCAGCAGGGCGGTCACCTGCGAACCGCCCGGGCGGCACCGCACCCGCGCCACCACGATCCGCGCGTCTGCACGGTCGAGCGCCGCACGCAGCTGGTCGGCCGCGCCGCCGCCCGTGGCCCCCACGATCACGATCAGGTCGGGCCGGCGGACTTCTCGGAACAGCTCGTCGAAGCTGTCGGAGGTGTCCCGCAGGTGCGTGTCGGCGACCGTGTGGATGCCGCACCACGCGAGGAACTGGGGGAGAACGGGTCCCAGGGCATCCCGCGTCTGACCTTGCCGCAGCGGGCCGTCACGCCGGATCTCGTCACCCGTCACCACGACGTGTGCGCGAACCGGTCCGCGCACCCCGGCGGTGGTCACTTCCGCGCTCGCGGCGGCCGAGACGAGCGCAGGCGTGACGGCCGTTCCCTCCGCCGCGAGCCGGTACCCCTCATGCCAGTCCTCACCGCGACGGCGCGCGTCGTCGCGGTGAGGCGCGTCGTCTCTCCGGGACAGTCGCGGACCTTCGGAAGTGTCTGTCGTCACCGCGAATTCGTCGCGCACGACCGTGGTGGCGCCGCTGGGCAGGTGCGCCCCCGTCGCGATCCGCGCCGCCTCGCCCTCCGCCAGTTCGAGTTCCTCGTCGCTGCCGGCGTACCGGATGGCGTCGCGCAGCATCCACGGGCCGTCGCCCGCGACCGCATACCCGTCCATGGCGGACACCGCGATGCGCGGCAAGGCCTCGGCGGCGAGCAGCGGCTCGGCCAGCGCGGCGCCGAGCGACGTGCCGAGCACCGCGGCTCGCGGTGGCAGTGGGGGGACCGCGGCCAGGATCGCGGCGCGGGCCTCGGCGATGGTGACGGGTGCCGCCGTGGCCGTGCTCCGGGCCCGCTCGACGTCCTCCTGGGTGTCGCAGTCGGTGATGCCACGGATGAGCACCGTGCCGAACGATTCCGGAACGAGGGCCTTCATCGGCTGGTTCACGGTGGAGCCGAGCGCGCGGAGCCGATCGGTGAGCGCGCCGACGCGCCACGCGGACAACAGGAATTGCAGGCGGCCCGACTCGTCGACCGCGAACACGGTGTCGGCGTCCTGCGCGGCGGAGGCGAGGGTCTCGGCCATCGCCGGTTCGGCGAACGGCAGATCCGACGCGAGCAGGATCACCCGGTCGTCCGGTTCGGCGTCGAGCACGGCCAGCCCGGCGGCGACCCCGGCGACCGGGCCGGCACCCGGCGGAGTCTCCTGCGTCTGGAGCACCGTCGAATCGAGGTCGACGCGGTGAGGTCCCACGACGACGATGCGCTCACAGTCGTCGACGGCGTCGAGTGCGGTGTCGAGCATCCGGCGTCCGCCGACCACCACGGCCGGTTTGTCGACGCCGCCCATCCGAGTGGCTCGTCCACCGGCGAGGACTATCGCGTGAACGGGCGCGGCAGAGTTCATTCCCTCATGCTGCCGCACACCCTCAGTCGCTGTGCAGGTGGCTGCGCGGAGGACCGGCGAGCCCGGACCGTCCGCCCTGCGCCGTGCTGACGCAGAGCCAGGCCACCGACGCCAGGCTGAGGGCCAAGATGATTCCAATTACCAGCATGTCCCCATTGTCTGCCCGAAGTGGACCGCAAACTTCCAGTCCTCTGTGGCAAAGTGGCCTGTATGAGCAGCGAACCGGTCCGAACCGTCTCCGCGGCCGAGCTGGCGGTGCTGCTCGGTGCGGCGCCCGCCGGCGGCCAGCCGTTGTATCGCGGGCTCGCGGACGCCCTCCGCGAGAGGGTCGCCGACGGATCTCTGGCCGCGGGCGTCCGGCTTCCCGCCGAACGGGCCCTCGCGGAGGAACTGCGGCTCAGCCGGGTGACCGTCAGCGCCGCCTATCGCGAACTGAGAGAGGCGGGTTGGGGCGTCGGCGCGGCACGGGTCGGGGACGTTCGTGGCGATGCCGTCGGGTCCGCCTGCCTGGGGCAGCATGGTCGGGGCGCCGGTCGACGGCGTGATCGACCTCGTCAACGCCGCCCCCGCGGCCGCTCCCGAACTCCGGGAGGCATACCTCGACGCCGTCGACGAGTTGCCCCGCTTCATGCCCCAGCACGGATACCACCCCGGGGGACTGACCACGCTCCGGGCGGCGATAGCGGGCCACTACACGCGCCGCGGTCGACCGACCACCGCGGACCAGATCCTCGTCACCGGCGGCGCCGGCGACGCCACCGAGGTGGTGTTCGAGGCACTGGTCGAGGCGGGCGACCGTGTCCTGATCGAACACCCGACCTACCCCGGCGCGGTCGAATCCGTGCAGGCGGCCGGCGGCAGACCCGTTCCGGTGCCGATCGACGCGACCGACCCCGACGCGTTCGTCGCCGACGCGGACCGGGCCGCCCGTCAGAGCGCCCCCACGGTGGCGTATGTGATGCCGGACTTCTCCAATCCGTCGGGAGCCAGGGCGACTCCCGACGGCAGACGGCGGCTGGCCGCGACCCTCGCCCGTCACGGTGTGGTGACCGTCGTGGACGAGGTGGCGGCGGAGATCGTGCTGGACGGTCCGGACGACCTCGAGCCGTTCGGCGTCCCGGTCCCGGAGTCGGCGACCGTGGCGATCGGCAGTCTCAGCAAGACCGTGTGGGGAGGTATCCGCATCGGCTGGGTGCGGGCGGAGGCCGCCCGCACCGCGCAGATGGCCAAGATCATGGCCCGCAGGCAACTGTCCGTCTCCGTGCTGGATCAGCTTGCGGCCGTGCGCTTGTTCGCCTGGCACGACCGGCTGGTCGCGCGGCGCCGACGGGACCTCCGGGCGCAGCGGGACGCGCTCGCGGCGGCGGTCGACGAGCGGTTGCCCGGGTGGAGCTACGTGCTGCCGGCCGGGGGACTGTCCCTGTGGTGCGCGCTGCCGGCCGGGACGAGTTCGACGGACCTCGTCGCGGCCGCGCGGTCGCGGGGCCTGCTGCTGGCGCCCGGGCCGCGGTTCGGCACCGGCCATCTGTTCGACGACCATCAGCGGATGCCGTTCACGCGGCCGGTGTCCGAACTGACCGCCGCCGTGAATGTCCTTGCCAACCTGGTTGTGTCCGCCGACGCGGCGATGTCCGTGACGCCGGCGCTCGTCGTGTGACGCAGCGGTGTGCACCCGGACGAGTATCTGTGAATCGAAGTATCGGTCAGAGACCTGTTCGGTACCGGGAAAGGGGCGGATCTTTATCGACGCTCTGGCATAGTGATGCCGTCGACCCGTCGCTGAAATGTGGGGTATGTCATGGGCTCGTTGTTCCGCAGATCCTTCGGCACCGTCGTAGTCGGCTCGGTCCTCGCGCTGACCGCCGCCCTCGCGGGCGCAGGAACTTCCGCGGCGCAACCACTGGTGCCGTTGCCGCCCTTGCCGACACCGTCCGCTGCCGACGCGATCTTCCCGGTTGCCGACCCCGACCCCTTCTACATACAACCCACGGACATCGCCGACCACGCCCCGGGCGACGTGCTGAAGATCCGCCAGCTGCCGCCGTCGTACTATTTCCCCGGTAGTGCGATGTGGGAGTTGCTGTTCCGGACCACCGACTCCGAGGGCAGGCCGATCGCGGCGAACACCACGTACGTGCTGCCCCCGAACCACGTTCCGGACGGCCCGCTGGTGTCGTATCAGCACATCATCAATTCGCTGGGCAACAAGTGCAAGATCGTCACCGAGCTCTACACCAGCGACCCCCTGCACCAGATCCGGGAGGCCGCCGGCCTCAACATCGCTCTCGCGCGCGGGTGGGCGGTGGCGCTGCCCGACCATCTGGGACCGCGGATGGCGTACGGCGCAGCCAAACTCGGCGGCCAGATCACGTTGGACGGCATCCGAGCCGTCCAACGGGTCCCCGACCTGCAGGTGCAGAACAGCAAGGTCGGACTGGGTGGCTACTCCGGTGGCGGAATGGCGACGGCATGGGCGGCGGCGCTGGCGCCGAGTTACGCCCCCGAACTGAACATCGTCGGCGCGGCCGAGGGCGGAACCCCGATGAACCTGGTGAAGATGGCGGAGGCGCTGGGCACCAATCCGCACCCCGCGTTCGGTCTCGCGATGGCCGCCGCACTGGGTCTGGAACGCGAATACCCCGATCGCATCGACGTCAGCGGCCAGCTGAACGACGAGGGCCGCCGGATGAAGCAGATGATCGGCAACGGATGCACCAACGAGATCATGCTGTTCGGAATCGGGCACAGCGCTTCGGAAATGACCGACAACGAGAATTTCATGGACGACCCGGAAGCGTGGAAGGTGATGGAGGAGAACAGCCTGGAGCTGTATCCGGGCGTGCCCACCACACCGATCTTCGAATGGCACAGTCCGACGGACGCGCTGA
Organism: Rhodococcus opacus B4; assembly: GCF_000010805.1. Lineage (NCBI taxonomy): Bacteria > Bacillati > Actinomycetota > Actinomycetes > Mycobacteriales > Nocardiaceae > Rhodococcus > Rhodococcus opacus. The sequence continues at coordinate 7,042,147 of NC_012522.1, forward strand.
TCCCGGTCGATTCGATCGACACCACCCTGCGGCGGTACTGCGACGCGGGCACACCGGTGCAGACGCTGCTCACGCCGACACCCGACCATCTGTCGGCGGCGGCGCTGGGACTGCCCCAGGGGCTGGACTGGATGGACGCCAGGTTCCGCGGCGACCCCGCGCCGAGCACCTGCTGAGCCGATGGACCGTCAGCCGGGCGGATCGAACAGGTACCGTGCCGCCGCGAGATTTACGCGGCCGTCCCGGATGGGCACGCCCTCGAGTTCGAGCTTCGCGATCTGCTTGTGTGCGAGGTGCGGCGCCGGCCGCCCCGAGGCGCCCAGCACGCGGTGCCAGGGCAGGTCGGCGGAGTCGGTGCGCATGATCCAGCCCACCGTCCGCGCACTGGACAGCCCGGCCGCCGCGGCGATGTCGCCGTAGGTGGCCACCCGGCCGGGCGGAATCGACGCGACCAGCGCGCGGACTGCCTCGACCTGTTCCTCTGTCGTGGCGACCATCAGAGAAGTCTGCGGATGAGCTCGGCCACCTCGTCGGGCCGGGCCTGCGGCACCATGTGATCGCAGTCGAGGTCGACGGCGGTGAGGTTGTCGCCCAGGTGGCCGGCGAGAGCCGTGCGGAACTCGGGTGTGACGTACGGCGGCTGCACCTTCGACGCCTGCACGAGCACGGTCGGCAGATGCGCGGGCGGCAGGACCGCTTCCCGGGCGAGTTCGCCCCACGCCGTGACGACGGCCGGGGTGGACAGTCGCCAGTTGACCCGGCCGTTCCCGAGGGGTACCAGGTGTTCGGCGATTTCGTCCTCGAGGACGTCACGGGCCACCTCGCCCCACGAGCCGTGCAGCTTGTCGGACCGGGCCTCCTCGACATCGGTGTAGTCGGGGGAGGCGATGGTGAGATCGGCCACCGACTGCATCTGCGCGGGATCGAGCCCGATCGCGGGGTCGAGCAGCACGAGGCCGCGAACTCGGCCGGGGACCGCGCGCGCCAGGTGCAGTGCCAGGGCGCACCCGAACGAGTGGCCCACTACGAGGACCGGTCCCCGGGCGTGCGCGTCGAGGGTGTCGACGAGGCTCGCGACATGGGCCTCGAGGTTCCACGGCGGCGACCACGTCGACCGGCCGTGCCCGAGCAGGTCGGGGGAGATCCACCGGGCGTCGGGCAGCTGGTCGGTGGCCAGCGCCTCCCACCGCCTGCCGTGACCGGTGAGTCCGTGCAGGGCGAGGATCTCCGTGCCGTCCTCGGCGCCGAACAGGTACGTATTCAGTGCTGACACGTGACCCATGATGCCGGATCGGGCCGCCGCCGGAGATGTCGGACCGTTCTGGTGGAATGCTGCCCATGACGGAATCGGCGGTGCGCACCAGGACGTCGGCTCCCCGGGCCCGGCTCGTGCACCGCCCGAGCCCCGACCGCCCGGCCCGCGTGTGGGACGACTCCACCCGGCGGGTCCTCACCGCGCCGCCCCTCGGCGTGGGGTGGAATCCGTGGCAGGTGCTCGGCGGCCCGGGCACCGGCAAGACGTCGCTGCTCGTCGACGTCGCGGTGGACCGGATCGCCGGCGGCGAGGACCCGGAGTCGGTGCTCGTCCTGACGCAGTCGAAGCGAGCCGCAGGCCGGGTGCGTGAAGAGGTCACCGCCGCTCTCATCGGACACGACGAGCACCACGGGCCCCGCGCCACGCGCGAACCGCTCGTCCGCACCGTCCACTCCTACGCGTTCGCGGTGCTGCGGTTGCAGGCCGCCGCCCACGGCAATCCGCCGCCGCGCCTCATCACCGGCGCCGAGCAGGACGCCGTGCTCCGCGAGATGCTGCAGGGCGACATCGCGGACGGCGGCGAGATGTGGCCCGAACGCCTGCGTCCCGCACTTCCGCTGGGCGGCTTCGCCGTCGAACTGCGCGACCTCATGTTGCGCTCGAGCGAGCGGGGTCTCGGCCCGGAAGATCTGATCGAGCTGGGCCGGCGGCACGACCGCACCGAGTGGGTGGCGGCGGGCATGTTCGCCGCCCGGTACGAGCACGGCATGCTGCTGCGCGGAGCGGTGGGTGTCGAGGCCCCCGAGGCCACGGCGCCGGCGCTGGACGCGGCCGAACTCATCGGTGCGGCCCTCACCGCGTTCGCCACCGACCCGGACCTGCTGCGCGCGGAACGGGACCGGGTGCGGCACCTGCTCGTCGACGACGCCCAGCACCTCGATCCGCAGGCCGCGGAACTGGTCCGGCTCGTCGGCACCGGTACCCGCACCACCGTCGTCGCCGGCGACCCCGACCAGTCGATCTACGGGTTCCGCGGGGCCGACCCCACGTTCCTCGCCCACCTGGCCGACAAGGGCGATCCCCGGCAGGTGCTGCTACCGGTCAACTTTCGCAGTTCGGCGGACGTCGCGACCACCGCGGCGCGGATCACGTCCCGCCTGCCGGGGCATCTGCCGCACCGGATCTGGACCCCCGCGCAGGACGGCGGCAGGACGTCGGCCCGGGTCCTGGGCACCGCGGCGAAGGAGGCCGCGCTGATCGCCGACACCCTGCGCCGCGCCCACCTCCTCGACGGGGTGCCGTGGTCGGAGATGGCGGTGATCGTGCGCTCGGTTCCACGGGCGCTGGCCCCGCTCCGGCGGGCGCTGCTGGGTGCAGGCGTGCCCGTCACCACCGCGGCGTCCGAATTGCCGCTCGCCCGTCAGCACGGGGTGTCGGGGCTGATGCTGGTGCTGCGGGCGCTGTCCGGGCAGGAATTCACGGGCGAGGACGCGCTCGCCCTGCTCGCAGGCCCGGTCGGCGGCGCAGAACCCGTGGCGCTCCGGCGTCTTCGCCGGGGTCTGCGGCGCGCCGAGCTCGCCTCCGGCGGCGACCGCGACTCCGCGGAGCTGCTTCGTCTCCTGCTGGTCGGCGAGACGGGCAGCACCCGCAGGGTCACGGCGAAGCTGACCGACGTCGAAGCGGCGTCCCTGAACCGGGTGCTGTCCGTGCTGCGCAAGGCGAGGGTTCCGCTCGAACGCGGGCGCGGCATCGAGGACGTGCTGTGGGCGGCGTGGCAGGCCACCGGACTCGAACGTCGATGGTCGGCGGCCTCCGCCCGGGGCGGTCCGATCGGGGCGCAGGCCGACCGCGACCTCGACGCCGTGGTCGCCCTGTTCGACGCCGCCGCGAGTTACGTCGACCGCCTCCCTCGCGCGCAGCTCGCCGGGTTCGTCGACTACCTGACCGGGCAGGCGATTCCCACCGCGCGCACCGTCTCCGTCGTTCCCCGCGACGCCGTGTCGGTGCTCAGCGCCCACGCCGCCGCCGGCCGCGAATGGGACGTCGTCGCCGTCGCGGGTGTGCAGGAGGGACTGTGGCCGAGCTTGCGCGCCCGCGGAAGCCTGCTCGGCACCGAGGCGCTGATCGACCTCACGAGCGGCGTGTCCGACGGCAGCGAGACGGCCGCCGACCGGATGTCGCGCACCGCACCGCTGCTGGCCGAGGAACGCAGGCTGTTCCTGGTGGCGTGCAGCCGGGCGAGGCGGAGTCTGCTCGTCACCGCGGTCGATTCCGCCAGCGGCGACGCCGATCTCGTCCACTCCCGTTTCGTCGACGAACTGCTCGCCGGAGAACAGGATTCGGACGCGGAGGAGGCGGCCTTGCCTGCGGTGGACCCGGCGACCCGGGTACTGGCCCTGCCTGCCCTCGTCGCCGAACTGCGCAGCGTGGTCTGCGATCCGGACGTCGCCGACTCCGACCCCGCCCGCCAGGAACGCGCCGCCCGCCAGCTCGCCCGGCTCGCCGAAGCCGGGGTGCGCGGCGCTCACCCGGACCAGTGGTACGGCACCGCCGAACCGAGCACCGGCGTGGCGTTGTGGAACGCGGAGGACGGACCGGTGTCGCTGTCGCCGTCCACTGTCGACCTGCTCAACACCTGCCCGTTGCGGTGGCTGCTCGAACGTCACGGCGGCAGGGACGGCGACAATACCCACGCCATCGCGGGAACGCTCGTGCACACGCTGGTGCAGGCGCTCGCCGGCCGCATCCCAGCCGATCAGGTGGAACGGGCGCTCGAGAACGCCTGGGAGTCGATCGATCTCGGCTCCCAGTGGTACTCGCGGCGCGAACTCGACCGCACCCGGGACATGCTGGCCACGTTCACCGCTTGGCTCGGGAACACCCGGTCCGAACTCACCGAGGTCGGTGTCGAGGTGGCCGTCGACGGCGTCCTCGAGCCGCGGGAGGAGGGTTCCCCGACGATCCGGCTGCGGGGACGGATCGACCGGCTCGAGCGCGACGCCGAGGGCAGGCCCGTGATCGTCGATGTGAAGACCGCCCGCTCACCTGTCACCAAGGACAACGCCCAGCAGCATGCCCAGCTGGCGGCGTATCAGGTGGCGGCGGCCATCGGTGCGATCGACGGGGAGCCGGCGTCGAAACCCGGTGGGGCGCGGCTGGTCTTCGTCGCCAAACCGCACCAGAAGGAAGGCGCGACGCAGCGTGTGCAGGCACCGCTGTCGGAGGAGGCTCTCGAGTCGTGGCTCGCGGTCATCCACGCGGCGGCCGCCGCCACCAAGGGACCGGAGTTCCTGGCCCGCGTCAACGACGGTTGCCGGCACTGCCCGGTGCGGACGAGTTGTCCCGCGCACGACGAGGGACGGCAGGTGACGTCGGAATGACCATCCGAATCGACCCGGTAGAACTCGCGATCGGACTGGGGCAGCATCCGCCGACCCCGGAACAGGCCGCCGTCATCGCCGCCCCGCTCGGCCCGACCCTCGTCGTCGCGGGGGCGGGCGCGGGCAAGACCGAGACGATGGCCGCCCGCGTCGTGTGGCTGGTGGCCAACGGGGTCGTCGACCCCGAGGCGGTGCTGGGGCTGACGTTCACCCGCAAGGCAGCGCAGCAGTTGACCACCCGGATCAGGAAACGCCTTGCCCGGCTTGCGGGTTCGGAGCTGCTTCGCAGGGTCGACCCGAGCGGTGACCTCCGATCGCGCATCCTCGCCGGCGAACCGGAGGTCAGCACGTACCACTCCTACGCCGGGCGACTGCTGTCCGAGCACGGGCTCCTGCTGCCCATCGAACCGTCGGCGACCCTGCTGTCGGAGACGGAACTGTGGCAGCTGGCGCACCGGGTGGTCAGCTCGTGGGACGGCGACCTCGACACCGACAGGAATCCGGCGTCCGTCACCGAGGCGGTGCTCGCGCTGGCCGGACAGCTCGCCGAGCACCTCGTCGAGCCGGACGATCTGCGGGAGGCGCACACCGAACTCGACAAGCTCGTCCACACCCTTCCTGCCGGACCGCGGCAGCGCGGCGGCCCGGGTAAGGACCTGCTCGACATCCTCGACACCCAGCACCGCCGGGTCGAGCTGCTGCCGCTGGTGCAGCGGCTCACGGACACCCTGAGGCGGGAGGGTGCGCTCGACTTCGGCAGTCAGATGTCGCTGGCGGCACGTGTGGCCGCGGACCACCCCGAGGTAGGCGTCGCCGAGCGCACCCGTTTCCGGGTGGTGCTGCTCGATGAGTACCAGGACACGGGACACGCGCAGCGGGTGCTGCTGTCGTCGCTGTTCGGCGGCGGACTCGACGGCGAACTCGCGCTCACCGCGGTGGGCGATCCCATGCAGTCGATCTACGGCTGGCGTGGTGCGTCGGCGGCCAACCTGCCCCGCTTCGCCACGGATTTCCCCATGGCGAACGGGGATCCGGCGCCGACGCTGGAACTGCTCACCAGCTGGCGCAACCCACCGGAGGCCCTGGCTCTGGCCAACGTGGCGTCGGCGTCCCTGCGGGAGCGGGGCGTGGCGGTCAGCATGCTGCGGGCGCGACCGCAGGCCGTTCCCGGAGACGTGCGGCTCGCCCTCACCGCTGACGTCGTGCAGGAACGCGAATGGGTGGCCGACCGCATCGCCGAACAGTACGCGGACGCCGCGAGCCGGGGCGAGGATCCGCCGACCGCGGCGGTGCTGATCCGCCGCAACGCCGACGCGGCACCGATCGCGGAGGTGCTGCGGTCGCGGGGTCTGCCGGTCGAGGTGGTCGGTCTCGGCGGCTTGCTCCACACGCCCGAGGTGGCCGACGTCATCGCGATGCTCCGGGTCGTCGCCGACCCGATGGCGGGCAGTGCCGCCGTCCGGATGCTGACCGGCGCGAGGTGGCAGATCGGGGCGGCCGACCTGACGGCGCTGTCGCGGCGAGCGTCCGAACTGGCCATCGGAACCGGTTACGGAACCACCGGCGCCGTCACGGATTCGGCCGCTCTGGCCGACGCCGTCGGCGAGGCGCTGCCCGGTGAACACGCGGAGCAGGCGGGGCTGGCGGACGCGCTGGCGGATCCCGGCCCCGCCGAACGCTATTCGCAGGTCGGCTATGCACGAATCACCGCGGTGGCGGCGGAGTTGGCGTCGCTGCGTGAGCGGATCGGGCAGCCGCTCACCGAACTGGTGGCCGAGGTCGAACGGGTGCTGGGGATCGGCATCGAAGCGCAGGCCCGGACGCGGCAGTCGGCGCGGGGGAGCGCAGGCCGTGAACATCTCGACGCGTTCGCCGACGTCGTCGCCGGTTACGCGAACCGCACGTCGGCCACCGTCACCGGACTGCTCGCCTTCCTGTCCGCCGCCGAATCGGTCGAAAAAGGTTTGGCGCCCGGCGAAGTCGAGGTGGACCCGCACCGCGTCCAGGTGCTGACCGTGCATTCGGCGAAGGGCCTGGAATGGGAAGTGGTGGCCGTGTCGCATCTCACCGCCGGCGTGTTTCCCTCGCGGACCGCGTCCGGGTCCTGGCTCGGAGCGGTCGGTGAGCTGCCGCCGTCGCTGCGCGGCGACCGGGCGCGGCCGGGCGAGTCGGCCGACGGCGTGCCCGTCCTCGAACTGGAGAACCTGTACGACCGGAAAGACCTCGAAGAGGCGGTGAAGGCGCACAAGTCGGCGCTGGCGGCCCGCAGGCTGGACGAGGACCGCCGGCTGTTCTACGTCGCGCTCACCCGCACCGAACGGGTGCTGTTCGCGTCGGGTCACCACTGGGCAGAATCCGGAACCGAGCCCAAGGGGCCGTCGGAGTTCCTCACCGAACTGCGCGACACGGTGACGGGCGAGGAGCACGAGGGTATCGGGGTCGTCGACCTCTGGGCGCCCGCGCCCGAACCCGAGGAGCAGAACCCGCTGACCAGTACCCCCAAGTCTGCTGTCTGGCCGCGGGATCCGCTCGGGCTTCGCCGGGAGGCGGTCGAGCGTGGTGCGGCGCTGGTCGTCGCGGCACTGAGGAACGCCGGCAAGCAGTCGCCGGCCGGCGAGGACGAGGATCCCGAGAACTGGGCCGCCGACGTCGACGCTCTCCTCGCGGAGCGGGAAGCGCGGGCGAACGCCCGCGCGGAGGTGGTGTTACCCGGCCAGTTGTCGGTGAGCCAGCTCGTCGAACTCGAGGCCGACCCGGACGCCCTGGCCGCCCGGCTGCGGCGGCCGCTGCCGTTCCCGCCGAACCCGCTCGCCCGGCGCGGAACCGCGTTCCACGCCTGGGTGGAGCGCCGCTTCGGGGCTACCCGGCTTCTCGATCTCGACGAGCTGCCCGGTGCCGCCGACACGGGTGCGGGCCCGGACGCCGATCTCGCGACGCTGCAGGACGCGTTTCTCCGCTCGCCGTGGGCCGACCGCAACCCGACGGAGGTCGAGGTGCCGTTCGAGACCTCGGTGGCGGGGACCGTGCTGAGGGGACGGATCGACGCGGTGTTCACCGACCCCGACGGCGGGTGGACGGTGATCGACTGGAAGACCGGCGCCGAACCGAGCGCGGCCAACGAGAAGGCCGTCGTGATGCAGCTCGCCGCGTACCGGCTGGCGTGGGCCGAACTGATGGACGTTCCGATCGAGCGGGTGCGCGCCGCGTTCCACTACGTGCGGACCGGACGGACGATCGCGCCGGACCGCCTGCCCGGCGCCGACGCGCTCGCCCGTCTCCTCCGTACCGCCGGCGCAGGCGAACCGGATCCCGCCGGCGGTGGTCCCGAAGACGAGCTCAGGCCTGACGCCGAGCCTTGAGAGCCTCGGTGACCAACGGGATCTGCAGCGGAAGACGCAGCAGCGCACCGGTTTTCTGCACGTTCGTCGTTTTCGGGCTCTTCAGCCAGTCCACTGCCATGTTGATGTTGGCGGGGAAGACGGCGACGAACAGCAGTGCGGCGAGACCGCCACCGAGCCTGCGGGTGCGCGGCACGGCGAGCGCGGTGCCGACGGCGAGTTCGGCGACCCCGGACACGTAGGTGTAGGTGCGGGCGTCGCCCGGCAGCTGTGTGGGGATGGTGGAATCGAAGAACTTCGGGGCGACGAAGTGCATCGTGCCCGCCCCCAGCAGCAGCGCGGCGAGGCGGAGTGCGGGCTTCTGGCTCGGTCGTGGTGTGAGGCTCTCTCGTTGCATGACGCCAGCTTGCCCGAACCACCCGGTTCGCGACAACGAGGCTCCGACGTGTCACAGGTGGGACAATCGGGGTTAGGCTGCCAGCCGATGTCGGAGTTCAGTGCAACGTGGAGACGAACATATGGCCGGTAGGCTGCGTGAGAGATTGAGCAGGTCGGACACCCTCACCGACCGGCCGGACTTCGCGTTGGTGGGTGTGCTCCGGATTCCGGAGTTGCAGACGAGTCCGGCGCGGGCGATATACCGCCGGGTGGGGATCGCCCTGTCGGCGTTGGCGTTGGCGGTGCTCATCGTCTACATCGACCGGGCGGGCTACCGCGACGCGCAGGACAACGAACTGTCGTTGCTCGACTGTATTTACTACGCGACGGTGTCGTTGTCGACCACGGGATACGGCGACATCACGCCGTTCACGCCGTCGGCGAGGCTCGTCAACGTTCTCCTGATCACGCCTCTTCGAATCTTCTTCCTCATCGTCCTGGTCGGTACGACCCTCTCCGCGCTGACGGAGAGCTCCCGGCAGGCGTTCAAAATTCAGCGTTGGAGGCAGCACGTGCGCAATCACACCGTGGTGATCGGCTACGGAACCAAGGGACGCACCGCGATCGACGCGATGCTCGGCGACGACGTTCCGCCGTCGGAGATCGTGGTCGTGGACACCGACCACGCCGTGCTCGACTCGGCGGCCAGCAAGGGCCTGGTCACGGTCCACGGATCCGCCACCAAATCGGACGTGCTGCGGTTGGCGGGCGCGCAGAACGCGTCGGCGATCATCGTCGCCGCCAACCGCGACGACACCGCGGTGCTGGTGACGCTGACGGCTCGCGAGATCGCACCGAAGGCGAAGATCGTCGCCGCGATCCGCGAATCCGAGAACACGCATCTGCTCCGGCAGTCCGGCGCCGACTCGGTGGTCGTGTCCTCCGAGACCGCGGGCCGGCTCCTCGGCATCGCCACGAAGACGCCGAGCGTCGTCGAGATGATGGAGGACCTCCTGACTCCGGAGGCGGGTTTCGCGATCGCGGAGCGTCTCGTGGAGCGGGACGAGATCGGCGGCTCCCCACGACACCTCGCGGACATCGTGCTCGGTGTGGTGCGGGACGGGCGGCTGATCCGGGTCGGCTCGCCGGAGGTCGATTCGATCGAGGAGAACGACCGACTGCTGTACATCCGTCGGGTCGCCAACTGATCGGCAGTAGTGTCGACGGCGTGACTGCATTCCGGCTCAACGACACCCCGCTCCTGTCCCGCTCCGCCGTCGGGCGGGCCGAGGAACTGCGTTCGGACACGGACGCGCTGCGGACGGGCTGGCGGGATGCGCTGCTGCTGCGCGTCAATCACCGCGGGCAGGTGCGGGTAGGGGACGACGGTCTGGTGTTCGCGGAGGCCACCGAACTCGGCCCCGAACCGAAGCCGGGGGCGGTGTTCCTCGGTATCCGCAAGGACCGGCACGTGTGGGCGGTGCGGGTGCAGGCGCTCACGGGCGAGCTCGCCGATCTCCGGATTCTGGGCGGCACACTGGACGACGCCGACGCCGGTGTGCTCACCGGCGCCCTCGCCATGCTCAACTGGCACGACAGCGCGGGCTTCAGTGCGCTCGACGGCGCGGCGTCGGAGCCGACGATGTCGGGTTGGTCGCGGATCTCGACGAGCACCGGGCACGAGGAATTTCCCCGCACCGATCCGGCGGTCATCTGCCTCGTGCACGACGGCGGAGACCGTGTGCTCCTGGCCCGGCAACCCACGTGGCCGCCGCGGCGGTTCTCGATCCTCGCCGGGTTCGTCGAGGCCGGTGAGTCCCTCGAGACGTGCGTCGTCCGGGAGATCAAGGAAGAGGTGGGCGTCGACGTCCGTGACGTGCGCTACCTCGGCAGCCAGCCGTGGCCGTTCCCCCGTTCGGTGATGATCGGGTTCGCGGCCGTCGGCGACCCCGACGCCCCGCTGACGTTCGCGGACGGCGAGATCGCCGAGGCCCGGTGGTTCACCCGGGACGAGGTGCGCACGGCACTCGAACTCGGCGACTGGGCGTCGGACACCGACGCCACGCTGCTGCTCCCGGGCTCGATCTCCATCGCGCGTGGAATCATCGAGTCCTGGGCGGCGGCAGCGACGGAGTCCTAGACGCCGAGAAGCTGCTTGACCTGCGCCAACGACGGGTTGGTTGCGGTGCTGCCGTCGGCGAACTTGACGGTGGGCACGACGTGGTTGCCGCCGTTGACGCTGCCGACGAACTCCGCCGACGCCGGATCGTCCTCGATGTCGATCTCCACGTAGCCGATGCCGGATTCGTCCAGCTGCGTCTTCAGGCGCCGGCAGTAGCCGCACCAGGTGGTGGAGTAGATGGTCAGGGCCGGGGTGTCGGTAGCAGTCACGGCGCATATAACACCACGAGCCCGTCGTGTGTTCCCACTGCGGTGTCGTCCGCTTCGCGCCGGGTGCGTTCATGCGCTTCGCGCCGTGGGTGTTCGTCCGCTTCGCGCCGTGTCGGTCGCCCCTGTCATGATGGACGCCATGTCAGCAGCCGGCGCAGCAGAGGTGACGACTACCGGTCTCGACCCCGAACAGTCCGCAGCGGTCCTCGCTCCCCGGGGGCCGGTGTGCGTGCTGGCGGGCGCCGGAACAGGCAAGACCCGGACCATCACCCGGCGGATCGCGCACCTCGTGGCCAGTGGGCACGTCGCCGCGGGGCAGGTGCTGGCGGTGACGTTCACGGCGCGCGCGGCAGGTGAGATGCGCGGCCGGCTGCGCAGCCTGGGAATCGGCGACGGGGGAGCGCAGGTTCAGGCGCGCACGTTCCACGCGGCCGCGCTGCGGCAGCTGCGGTACTTCTGGCCGCAGGTGGTCGGCGACACGGAATGGCGGCTGCTGGACCGCAAGTTCGCGGTCGTGTCGTCCGCCGCCGGGAGAGTCGGCCTGTCCACGAGCACGGAAAGTATCCGAGACCTGGCGAGCGAGATCGAGTGGGCCAAGGCCTCGCTGATCGCGCCCGAGGACTACCCGCGCGCGGTGGCGAAGTTGCGCCGGGAAGCGCCGGTCGACGCCGCCAAGGTCGCCGAGGTGTATCACGGCTACGAACAGCTCAAGGCTCGCGGCCAGGACGGAATGCTTCTCGATTTCGACGACCTCCTGCTCCACACGGCGGCGGCACTCGAAGAACATTCGGCCGTCGCTGAGGAGTTCCGCGACCGCTATCGCTGCTTCGTCGTCGACGAGTACCAGGACGTCACCCCGCTGCAGCAGCGTGTCCTCGACGCGTGGCTCGGGGAGCGGGACGACCTCACCGTCGTCGGCGACGCCAACCAGACCATCTACTCGTTCACCGGCGCCACACCGAATTACCTGCTCGACTTCTCGCGCCGGTTCCCCGAGGCCACCGTCGTGCGCCTCGAGCGCGACTACCGTTCGACCCCCGAGGTGGTGTCGATGGCGAACCGGGTGATCGGAGCGGCGCGCGGCCGGATCGCGGGCACCCGTCTGCAACTGATCGGGCAGCGCGACTCCGGGCCGGAACCGAGTTTCGTCGAGTTCGACGACGAACCGGCCGAGGCCGCCGGGGTGGCGCGCACCATCAAGCGGCTCATCGCGTCCGGCACTCCGGCGGCGGAGATCGCGGTCCTGTACCGGATCAACGCCCAGTCCGAGGTGCACGAGCAGGCGCTGACGAAACTCGACATCCCGTACCAGGTGCGGGGCGGAGAGGGCTTCTTCACCCGCACCGAGGTGCGTCAGGCCGTGGCGGCGCTGCGTCAGGCCGCGGGCCGCGACGACCTGCCCGACGCGGTCGGCGCCGACCTGGTCACGCTCGTGCGCGCGGTCCTCGTCCCGCTGGGGCTCACGGACGCCGAACCGGCGGGTGCGCAGGCCCGCGAGCGATGGGCCTCCCTGTCGGCGCTCGTCGCGCTCACCGAGGAACAGCTGACCCAGGATCCGGAATTGACGCTCGACGCGCTGTTGCGTGAGCTGAGCCTGCGGGCGGAGGCGCGGCACCCACCCGTCGTGCAGGGTGTGACCCTCGCGTCCCTGCACGCCGCGAAGGGCCTCGAATGGGACGCCGTGTTCCTCGTCGGCCTCACCGACGGAACGCTGCCCATCCAGCACGTGCTCGGCGACTCCAACTCGGCGCCCGACGAAGCGGCCGTCGAGGAGGAGCGCCGGCTGCTGTACGTCGGCGTCACCCGCGCCCGCGAGCACCTGCAGATGTCCTGGGCGCTGTCCCGGAACGAAGGCGGGCGCAAGTCGCGGCGCCGTTCGCGGTTCCTGCACGGACTCATCCCCGAAGACTCACCGGCCTCCCGGATCGCGGCGCCAGTCAAGAGCAACAAGAAGCGTCCACGGTGCCGGCTCTGCGGAAAACCGCTGATCGGGACGACCGCGACCATGCTCGGCCGCTGCGAGGGATGCCCGTCGAACGTCGACGTGGAGCTGCTCGACTCGCTGCGGTCGTGGCGGCTCGAGAAGTCGAGGGAGCTGAAGGTCCCGGCGTACGTGGTGTTCAGCGACAACACGTTGACGGCTCTCGCGGAGCAACGCCCGCAGGACGACCGCGGACTCGTCGCGATTCCCGGGATCGGCGCGAAGAAGCTCGAGCAGTTCGGCGAAGACGTCCTCGGTGTGATCAAGGGAAGCGGCAGTCGCTGAACGACTCCCGCGCGCGTGGCAGGTAACACGCATCACCGCAGGTCAAAAATAGGTTGTGCGGTTCCGGAGAATTGCCTACTGTGGTTTCAGTGCGCGGGGAGACCCGTGTGGTTCACATCGGATCGAGAAGAAATGGAGGTGGCAGTGAAATGACGAAGTTCCAAGCACATGAGTCGGCAGTCGCTGCTGCCTCCGCGCTGTTCGGCATGAACGCGGCGGAACAGGCACCGGCGATTGTCTGGTCGGCAGCCCGTCGTCGTCCCGCAACAGCAGTCGAGTCCGTGTATCGGAGTTGTCGAGGAATTCCTCGGTAGAGCAACTCCCACCGTCTTTTCAAGGCCACGGACCCGCATCGCGGACCGTGGCCTTCGTAGTTCGAGCACCTTTTCCGCTCGCAGCCTCGGCTCTGGTTCGCACCCGTTTCATCGAACCGAAGAGAATAACCGTCGCAATGAGAGCAGAGGAGAACGACGTGTCTACCGTGACATGCCGAGGGGTATCCGAAACCTCAACCGCCACAAGCGGATTTGTTCAGATTGTTTCCGCACGTGGTGACCTGCCGTGCCGGGTCGACGACCCCGACCTGTGGTTTGCGGACTCTCCCACCGAGCTGGAGCAGGCGAAGGCGCTGTGCGCGTCCTGCCCGATCCGCTCCCGCTGCCTCGACGCTGCCCTCGACCGAGGTGAGCCGTGGGGCGTGTGGGGTGGGGAGATCTTCGACCAGGGTGTCGTGATCGCCCGCAAGCGTGGCCGTGGACGCCCCCGCAAGACGCCGGCTCTGGTCTGTGCGTAGCACCTGTGAGTACTTGTTAACCGCCCGCGGTTAACAAGTACTCACAGGCCGGAGGAATCGGCGAACCCGGGGAGCCACCGCGTGAGGATCGCCATGTACGGCGCGTACGCGTCCAGTTGAGCGCAGATTCCCACCGAGCCGACGAGAACCCGGAAGATCATCAGATACTCGGCGGGCAGATTCAGTGCGCGCGCGGTTCGGAACTGCGCACTGTTGAAGTCGGTCGCGGAACCCGCCGCCTTCTGCAGCCAGGCGCGGGTGAAGTGGAACGATTCGGTACGGATCGGATCGGTGACGGGACGCAGGTAGTCCGCGATCTCCTTGTCGGTCACCGTTCTGCCCGGCAGGACGAATCCATTGGCGTGCAGCAACTCCGTCAATTCGTCGAACTGCTCGTGGAGCGCCAGCCGGACCATCGCCCCGAGCACCGGTGGTAGACCGTGCGGAAAGGGCGCCGCGGCACCGAAATCGATGACCCCCAGGCGGCCGTCGCTGTGCAGCATGAAGTTACCCGGATGCGGGTCGCAGTGGAGCAGGCCGACGCGGGCGGGGGAGGCGAAGTGGAACTCCGCGAGCAGTGCGCCTGCGGTGTTGCGTTCCTCGGGGGTGCCGTCGGAGATGATGGCCGACAGCGGTTTCGCCGACATCCATTCGGTGACCACCACCTTGGGGGCACTGGCGACGACGTGCGGAATCGCGAACTGCGGATCCCCGTCGTACACCTTCGCGAAGCGGCGCTGATTGTTCGCCTCGATCCGGTAGTCGAGCTCTTCCTCGGTGCGGGCGGTGAATTCGTCGATGACGGGTCGCACGTCGACCCCGGGCATGACCGAGGCGAACAGTCCCGCGAACCGTCCGAGTGTCTTCAGGTCGGCGCGCAGCGCTTCGTCGGCGCCGGGGTACTGCACCTTGACGGCGACGTCGCGGCCGTCGGCCCACACGGCGCGGTGCACCTGGCCGATGCTGGCCGACGCGGTGGGGGTGTCGTCGAACGACTGGAACCGCTCACGCCATTTGGTGCCCAGCTGCTGGTCGAGCATCTTGTGAACGGCCCGCGCGGGCAGTGGGGGTGCCTGTGCCTGCAGCTTGTTCAGCGATTCACGGTACGGTTCCGCGAACTCCTCGGGGATCGCCGCCTCCATGACGCTGAGCGCCTGGCCGAGTTTCATGGCGCCGCCCTTCAGTTCGCCGAGGACGGCGAACAGTTGCTCGGCGGCCCTCGCGCTCAGCTGCGCATCGATCTCGTCCCTGTCGCCGCCGGTCAGTTTCCGGCCGAACCCCATCGCGGCACGTCCCGCGATCCCCAACGGGATGCTCGCGAGTTTGGCGGTGCGGGCAGAACTCCTGCGGGGGATGTCGGGCACCCCACCATCATGCATCATCACCGATGCCGGTTCGATTCGCCCACGGCGGGTGCCAGATACGTGCAGCTGCAACTCGCCTGCCTCGGCCATCGCCGCGTCACCAGCCGGTGTGCCCCCAGATCGATCTCGAGCGTGGCGTCGAGACTGCTGGGCGGCGCGCCACGCGGGGCGGACAGGACGACCTCGAGTTGGCCGAGGGCGACCGCTGCCGTGGCCATGATCACCGCGGGACTCGCGTGCCCGACCGTCCCGAGGAGCTGAGCGGACAGGTACGGCCAGTCCTCGTCGTACGCGGAGCGGAGCAGGTCGGCGCACCGCAGGCAACTCGTGTGGCCCGGCAGTACGAGCGGACCGACCACACCGCGACCGTCCCGCAGCCGGACCTGCAGGTGCGGGATCCCGTTCTGGACCAGGTCCGCGGCGAGGCGAGGGTCCGCCACCAGGTCGTCCGCGAGCACGACGCACAGCGCGTTCCACCGCCGGACGTCCACGTCGGCGGAGTAGCGGAAGGAGCGGGAAACCCGGATGCCGCCGTCGGTGAGCCCGGCGGACACCGCATCGGACAGCGGTCCGCGCCCGTGCACGCGGATGGTGATCGTGTCCGCGACGGGGGAGGTGCCTGCGACGTCGATGAGACCGGCGCGGTCCAGATCACCGAGCAGTTTCGACACGTCGGTGGGGGCAAGGCCGTACCCGACGGCCGTCCACAGGATGTGCGGCCGCGTGTTCTTGCCGTCGAGCAGCCGGACGACGGCGAGAAGCTGCTCGGTCCGGACTCCGGGTGGTGGGGAGAGGACGAGTGCGCGCTCGGGATCCCAGCCGAACTGCACCCGCCCGTCGGGGCGGACGAGCACGGCGATCCGGGGATCGAGGGTGACACCGACAGGGTGCGGGTGCGAGATGGTCACGCACCGAGGATTCCAGGCCACGACCGGCCGCCGGCCCGGAAAAGGCGAGTTGTCCACAGGCCGAAACGTGGTTCGACCTGCGGACTTCCAGCTACCGCACGATTGGTGCGATCCGGGGTCAGGACTCCGGTTCGTCGTCCTTGCCGGACTTGCCGCGTTCGGCCTCCTCGGCCCGCTCGCGGGCCTCCGTCGCCTCCAGCTGCGCCATCGGATTGTCGAAGTCGCCGCCGTCGCCGCCGCCGAGGACACGTTCGACGAACGCGTCCGGGCTGTCGAGATCGGACGAGTCGGGCAGCAGGTCGGGGTGGGCCCACACACCGTCGCGGGCGTCGACGGTCGACTCGGACGTCAGGCGGGTCCACAGCTGGGCGGCCTCGCGGACCTTGCGGGGACGCAGTTCGAGCCCGACGAGTGTCGCGAACGTCTGTTCGGCGGGACCGCCGGTCGCGCGCCTGCGGCGGAGCGTCTCGCTGAGGGCCGCGACGCCGGGAAGGCGGTCGTTCAGCGCCGACGCGACGACGACCTCGACCCAGCCCTCGATGAGGGCGAGCAGGGTCTCGAGTCGCTCGAGGGCCTGCTTCTGCTCGGGTGTGGTCTGCGGTTCGAACGCACCCTGCTGCAGGATGTTCTCGAGCTGCGAGGGATCGGTCAGCGCGGACGGATCGAGCCCCTTCGCCATGTCCTCGATCGCGGAGAAGTCCATCGTGATGCCGCGGGCGTACTCCTCGACGGTGGCGAGAAGACGCTGACGCAGCCACGGGACATGGCTGTAGAGGCGCTGGTAGGCGGCCTCACGTGCGGCGAGGAAGACGAGGATCTCCCGATCGGGCTGTTCGAGCCCCTTGCTGAACCGCTCCACCGCGGCGGGAAGCAGTGCGCCCGTCCCCGCCGGACCGAGGGGCAGGCCGATGTCGGTGGACGTGAGGACCTCCTTCGACAACTGGCCCAGCGCCTGGCCGAGCTGGGAGCCGAACGCGAGGCCACCCATCTGGCTCATCATGCCGATCATGGGGCCTGCCATCTGCTGCGCCTCTTCGGGCAGCCCCTGCACCCACATGCCCGACACCTTCTCCGCCACCGGGTCGCACAGCCGCTTCCAGGTGTCGAGAGTGTTGTCGAGCCAGTCGTTGGGCGTCCACGCGACGGTCTTCGACGCGCCCGCGGGCAGTGTCGTCGCGGCGTCCAGCCACAGTTCGGCGAGCCGTGAGGCGTCGGCGATCGCCTCGGAGTTGCCCTGGGTGATCGGAGCGACGGAGCCCATCTGCTGGCGGGCGAGCTTCTTCGCGATCTCGTAGTTGACCGGACCGGTCTGCTCACCGGACCCCATCGACGTGCCCATCCCGCTCAGCATCTGGCCGAACTGAGTGAACATCTGGCCGAGGGCGGCCGGGTCGAACCCCCCGGCGGGGAAACCACCCGCCCCGAAACCGAAGTCGCCGGTACCGCCCGCGTTCTTGTCGCGGTCGGGCCCGTTCTGATCCCCCGTGTTCTTGTCACGATCGGGATCGTCGTCGGGTTTGGAGAAGCCGAAGGGCGGATTGCTCATGACTCAACGGTACAAGGCGCATGGTTCGGTGGCTGCCGGCCGCGTCACGCTGACGGCGAACACGCGGACGGCCGACAGCGGTGCCCGCCCGTTCGCGCTCTACGCTGGTCCAGGTGAATCGACGGATCGTGACGCTTCTGGCTGCGCTGGCCCCGATCGTGGTACTCGGCATCCTCGGCACCGTGATCAAGGTGCCGTACGTGGCTCTCGGGCCGGGACCCACGTTCAACACCCTGGGTGAGGTGGGTGGTGAGCAGGTCGTCGCCATCGAGGGAACGGACGTGGACGACACCGCCGGCCACCTCAACATGACGACCGTCGCCGTGCGCGACGACCTCAACGTGTTCGAAGCGTTCGGACTGTGGGCCAGTGGACGCCAGGGCATCGTGCCCCGCGAGGAGGTGTACCCGCCGGACAAGTCGAAGGACGAGGTCAAGCAGGAGAACGACGCCGACTTCCAGCAGTCGGAGGACAGCGCGGAACTCGCGGCGCTCCACTTCCTGGACGAGCCGGTGGACCTGCGGATCGCCAAGGTCGGTGAGGACGGCCCCTCCCAGGGGCTCCTGCGTGAAGGCGACGTTCTGGTCAGTGTCGACGGGAAACCGGTGTCGACGGTCGGCGGCGTGCAGGAGGCGGTGGCCGACGTGCCCCCGAACACCGAGGTGCCGATCGTGATCCGGCGTGACGGCGCGGAGACGACGGTGCGGGTGGTGCTCGGTTCCCGCCCGGACGACGAGGCCAAGGGCTACCTGGGGATCACGCCGGAGGAAGTCCCCGACGTCCCGTTCACCATCGACTTCAACCTCGCCGACGTGGGCGGCCCGTCGGCGGGACTCATGTTCACGCTCGCCGTGATCGACAAGCTCAGCCCGGGCGAACTCAACGGCGGCAAGTTCGTCGCCGGCACCGGCACGATCGACTCCGACGGCGACGTCGGCCCCATCGGCGGCATCAAGTACAAGTTGATCGCCGCGTCCGAGGCGGGCGCCGAGACGTTCCTCGTGCCGGCAAAGAACTGCGACGAGGCCCGCCAGGGCGCACCCGACGGGCTCCGGCTGGTGAAGGTCGAGAACCTCGACGGAGCCGTCGACGCGCTCGAGGCCGTCAACACCGGAGCCGACGCACCGCACTGCTGACCGTCAGTCGTCTTCCGTGGCGTCGAGGGTGGCGTACAGCGCGCTGACGAGATTCGGCGCCAGGTCCTCGTAGGTGAGCAGTTCTATCCCGGCGTAGGGGTCGGCGTCCTCGTCGGGACGCAACTGCATCAGGCACAGCGACGGTCCGTCGCGCAGCACGGCGGCGATGAGCCGGGCAGACCGGCGGTCGGGGTGGGACTCGGCCGCGGCCCGCGCGGCGTCGTCGGCGGCGTCGCGGTCGGACAGGAGGGGCACGAGGGCGTCGTCGAGATCGGATTCCGCCTCGGGCGGCAGGACGACGATCTCCTGGACGAGGGCGCACCCGACCACGGACTCGGGCCAGCTGGTGGTGGCGAGGAATTCGTCGAGCGCGCGTGACCCGCCGTCGATGTCGCCGGGGAACGGATCCTGTTCCACCGGGGTCAATTCCGCGCCGTCGGCGAGTTGGTCGAGCAGGCTCGGTTCGGCGGCCGCGAGGAGTTCGGTCGGGACGAGTGCGAACATCTGGGGCGGCTGATCCCACCCTCCGGCATCGACGAATTCGACCACCTCACGCACACAGCGGGCGAGGGCGTCCGTCTCTCGGTTCACATTCTCTTCACTCACGGGACCCATCTTCGCACCCCCGGAACAGGACCGACGGCGGCAACTCTCGGTTGTTACGTAGAGTGGGACGAAACGGTCACGCCCTCGCTGTTCGGGGTGTGGACGATGGAACGGTGCAGTCGACCGCGGCGTGAGAGCGTCGCCGAGTTCTTGGAGTGTGGCACGTGGGCATGCGGCCCCCCGCAGGTTTACCGTCGTTGTCCAAACGCAGTCGAGTGCTGCTGGTGCTGGCGCTCGTCGTCGCGGCCCTGCTGCTGGTGGGCCCGCGGCTGATCAGCACGTACACGGACTGGTTGTGGTTCGGTGAGGTCGGATTCCGTGGTGTCTTCACCACGGTCCTCGTCACCCGTCTGCTGCTCTTCCTCGTGGTGGGGGTGGTGGTCGGCGGAATCGTCTGGCTGGCACTGCTGCTCGCGTACCGTTCGCGGCCGGTGTTCGTGCCGGTGTCGGGTCCCAACGATCCGGTGGCGCGGTACCGCACCACGGTGATGACCCGGCTGCGCCTGTTCGGCCTCGCGATTCCGATCGCAGTGGGACTGCTCGCGGGCCTGATCGCCCAGTCCAGCTGGGTGACGGTGCAGCTGTTCGTCAACGGCGGCTCGTTCGGCGTCGCCGATCCCGAATTCGGCCTCGACGTCGGTTTCTACACGTTCGATCTGCCGTTCTACCGTTTCGTGCTCAATTGGCTGTTCGTGGCGGTGCTGCTGGCGTTCTTCGCGAGCCTGGTGACGCACTACATCTTCGGTGGCCTCAAGCTCGCGGGCCGGGGCGGGGCGCTGACCAATGCGGCGCGAGTCCAGTTGGCGGTGCTGGCGGGAACGTTCATTCTCCTCAAGGCCGTCGCGTACTGGTTCGACCGGTATTCCCTGCTGTCGAGCAGCCGTAAGGAGCCCACGTTCACCGGTGGTAGCTACACCGACATGAACGCGGTGCTGCAGGCGAAGCTGATCCTGCTGGCCATCGCGGTCATCTGCGCGGGCGCGTTCTTCGCCGCGATCTTCCTGCGCGATCTGCGGATTCCCGCAATGGCCACAGCCCTTCTCGTGCTCTCGTCGATCCTGGTCGGCGCGGTGTGGCCGCTCGTGGTGGAGCAGTTCTCGGTGCGTCCCAACGCCGCCGACAAGGAGAGCGCGTACATCGAGCGGAACATCGCCGCCACCCGGCAGGCGTACGGCATCACCGACGACAAGGTCGAGTACCAGGACTATCAGGGGTACGGGACGACGCCGCCGCGTGACGTGCCCGCCGACGTGACGACGATCGCGAACACGCGACTGCTGGACCCGAACATCCTGTCGCGGACGTTCACCCAGCAGCAGCAGCTGAAGAACTTCTACGGTTTCCCGCCGACGCTCGACATCGACAGGTACGACATCGACGGGGAGATGCGGGACTACATCGTCGCGGCCCGCGAGTTGTCGTCGAAGAGCCTGACGGGCAACCAGACGGACTGGATCAACAAGCACACCGTCTACACGCACGGCAACGGACTGGTCGCGGCCCCCGCGAACCGGGTGAACGCCGCCGCGGGCGAGTCGGCGGAGGAAGCCGCCAACAGCAACAGCGGTTACCCGGTCTACATGGTGAGCGACATCGCCTCACAGGCTGCCGGCGATCAGGTCATCCCGGTCGAGCAGCCGCGCATCTACTACGGCGAGGTCATCGCCGACACCGATGCCGACTACGCGATCGTCGGCGGTTCCGAGGGTTCGGATCCGCGGGAGTACGACACGGACACCTCGCGCTACACGTACACCGGTTCGGGTGGTGTGCCGATCGGCAACTGGTTCAACCGGCTGGCGTTCGCGGCGAAATACACCGAACGCAACATCCTGTTCTCCGGTGCCATCGGTTCGGATTCGAAGATCATCTACAACCGGGACCCCCGGGACCGGGTCACACACGTCGCACCGTGGCTGACCGCGGACGGTGATTCGTACCCGGCCGTCGTCGACGGCAAGGTCGTCTGGATCGTGGACGCCTACACCACGCTGCAGGATTACCCGTACGCGCAGCGCAGCTCGCTCGACGGACTCGTCGAGGACAGCATCGACCAGAACACCGGCCGTCTGCTGCCCCGCAAGGAGGTGTCCTACATCCGCAACTCGGTGAAGGCCACCGTCGACGCGTACGACGGCACCGTGAAGCTCTACCAGGTGGACCAGAACGATCCCGTGCTCGACGCGTGGATGGGTGTGTTCCCCGACGCCGTTCAGCCCGCGGATTCGATTCCCGACGAACTGCGCGCGCACTTCCGTTATCCCGAGGACCTGTTCAAGGTGCAGCGCGAGATGCTCGCCAAGTACCACGTGGACGACCCGAAGGAGTTCTTCACCAACAACGCGTTCTGGTCGGTGCCGAGCGATCCCACGATCGACACGAGCGCGAACCAGCCGCCGTACTACGTGCTGGTCGGTGATCCAGAGACCGGGAAACCGTCCTTCAACCTGACCAGTGCGATGGTGGGTTACAGCCGCGAGTTCCTCTCCGCCTATCTGTCGGTGAAGTCGGACCCGGAGAACTACGGCAAGTTCACGGTGCTCCAACTGCCGACGGACACCCAGACTCAGGGTCCGCAGCAGACGCAGAACTCGATGATCTCCGATCCGCGGGTGGCGTCGGAGAGAACGCTGCTCGAGAGATCGAACAAGATTCAGTACGGCAACCTGCTGACCCTGCCGATCGCGAACGGCGGCATCCTGTACGTCGAACCGATGTATACGGAGCGAAGTTCGACGGGCCCGAACACGTCGACGTTCCCGCAGCTGTCCCGAGTGCTGGTGAGCTACCGCGAGCCACCGCCGAGTAACAGCGTGCGCGTCGGGTACGCCCCGACACTGGCACAGGCGCTCGACCAGGTGTTCGGCGCCGGCACCGGCTCGGTAGCCACGGCGCCCAGCGCCGAGGAGGGGACACCTCCGGAGACGGGCACGACGCCGCCCGTCGAGCAGGGTGCGGCGCCGCCGGCGCCCACTGCGCCGGCGACTCCGCCGTCCGGCACGGACGTCTCGGCGGCTGTGGCGGAGCTGGATGCGTCGCTCGACGCGTTGACGGCGGCGCAGCGCAGCGGTGACTTCGCGGCATACGGTGCGGCCCTCGCCCGGGTGCAGAAGGCGGTCGCCGCGTACGAGGCGATCCCGAAGTAGAGGCGTTTCACCGGGAGAACGAACGAGGCCCTGTCATCCGAACCGGATGACAGGGCCTCGTCGTATGCGAGCGGAAGATCAGCGCAGCGCGTCGACCAGCTGCGGGTTGGCGTCCACGAGCTGCTGGAACTGCTGTCCGTAGCCGTTCTGCTCGGCGACCTGACGCGCGGTGTCCAGTGCCTGCTGCGCGGCGGGCTGTACCGGGGCGGGCGCCTGGACCTGTGCCGGTGCCGCGGGGGCGGGCGCCGGGGTGGGGTCGGGAGCGGGAGCGGGAGCCTCGGCGACGTCGCCGCCACCGGTGGTCAGGTACTGGCCGCACACGGGCCAGGCACCCTGGCCCTGCGTCGCGAGAACATTCTCGGCGACACGGACCTGCTCGGCCTTGCTGGCGTTCGACGCCGAGCCGCTGCCGCCGTTGGCCTCCCAGGTGCTCTGCGAGAACTGCAGGCCCCCGTAGTAGCCGTTTCCGGTGTTGATTCCCCAGTTGCCGCCGCTCTCGCACGCTGCGACGCCGTCCCAGTTGTGGGAGGCGGCGGAGGCGGTGCCGGCGCTCAGTCCGAGCGGGACGGCGACGACGGCTCCGGTGACGGCGATCCAGCCGAGGGCACGCTTGCTGATGCTGTGATTGGTCATGCGGGGTCAATCCTCTCCGCGCTTGCTGGCGTGGCCGGCCTGCGGGCGACGACTTCGCGTCGTCGCGCCGGGCTGCGATTCTGTGCCGCGTCCCTGCCCCTCGAAGGTTTCGGGGATTCCGAACCCGCGGGGCAGAGCTAGCAGCGGCGGGCCGGCTTTCGCCCGGTTGTTTCGGGCCGAGAGCGACCGTACGGGAGCTTCGCCCGCAGTTCACCCGGCGAAAACGGTGGACAGCTGTCCGGCATCGAGGGCGGATTTCCTCCGTTCGTGCAGGTCAGAGGCCGTCGATATCGTTTCGGAGTCGATTCGTTACACCGCTGTTATGTGGCGGGGATCACCACGAATTTGTGCAGCAGCTCACGCGGAAATGGCGAGGAAACGACTCGTGGTGGTGTATGCCGACGCCGTGTCACACGCGAGTGCCCTGCGCGCGGTCGTGCTGCGCGCAGGGCACTCGGGCAAGTGTGGGGTGCGGATCAGAGGTACTGTCCGCAGACCGGCCAGGCGCCGGGTCCCTGGGTTGCCAGGACGTTCTCGGCAACACGGATCTGCTCCTCGCGCGAGGCGTTCGCAGGCGAGCCGGAGCCGCCGTTCGCCGCCCAGGTGCTGTCGGTGAACTGCAGGCCACCCGAGAAGCCGTTTCCGGTGTCGGCGGCCCAGTTTCCGCTGCTCTCGCACGCTGCGACAGCGTCCCAGTCTCCGGAAGCGGCCGAGGCGGTGCCGGTGCTCAGACCGAGCGGCACTCCGATGACTGCTCCGGTGAGTGCGACTGCGCCCATGGTCCGCTTGACGATGCTGGAATTGATCATGTGGTTGGTTCCTCTCCGCGCCTGCCGACGAGGTGGTCGTGTGGGTGGCGGCTGGTGTGCCGACCCGGCGGTCGATCTGTCCTCGTCCTGCCCCTCGAGGTGTCGGGATTCCGGATCCCGCTGGGGCAGGTCGAGCTGCGGCGGGTCGGCGTTGCCCGTTGGTTTCGGGCTGGCAACGAACGTACGCGGCGATCACGGAATGGTCACGGGCCGATTTTCTGTGACGGGCGTCCAAATACTGGGATGAACGCACGGTGTTTTCGCAGGTCGACCGCCGAGTTGCGGGTTCCGCAAGTGTTACAGATTTTCCCGAGATTGTGACGGAGGTCATAACTTTTAGGTAACGGATGTGACTCGAGTGGTGCTGAAAGGTTGCTGGTCGGCCTCTTTCCGGGCGATTTGCAATCCGTTCGTTCGCTCGTGTAACTTTGTTCATGCAGCGCGGGGTGGAGCAGCTCGGTAGCTCGCTGGGCTCATAACCCAGAGGTCGCAGGTTCAAATCCTGTCCCCGCTACCACCGAAGAACCGGTGTCCTGGAGTCCAGGGCACCGGTTCTTTTTTATCTGCCGTCGGTAGCGGTCAGCTCTCCGTGACGTCCATCTCGATCAGGACGCGGCGCAGCAACTTGCCGGTCGCGTTGCGGGGGAGTTCCTCGATGAAGATGATCTCGCGGGGCACTTTGTACCGCGCCAGATTCGACTTGACGTGGGCCTTCATCTCCTCGGCGTCCTTCGCGGACCCGGGAGCAGGCACGACGAAAGCCCTGAGGCGATGGCCGAACTCGGAGTCCTCGACACCGATCACGGCGGCCTCGAGCACGTCCTCGCGGTCGGCGAGCAGGTTCTCGACCTCGAGCGGGTAGACGTTCTCGCCGCCGGAGACGATCATGTCGTCGTCGCGGCCGTCCACGAAGAGCAGTCCGTTGCGGTCGAAGTGCCCTACGTCGCCCGTCGACAGCAGGCCGTTGATGCGCTCCTTGTCGCGACCGTCCGTGTATCCGGAGAAGCTGAGGCCGCTGGCGACGAAGATGCGTCCGACGGTCTCGGGCTCGGTGATCCGTCGACTCGACTCGTCGTAGAGTTCCACGTGGCAGGTGACGGGAGCCCGTCCCGCAGTGCCCGGCGCCAGTTCGAGGTCGGCGGGTGTCGCGACGGTGGCGACGGCGACCTCGGTGGAACCGTACAGATTGTGGAGCACCTTGCCGAACGCGGCGGTGGTGCGCTTGCAGAGGTCGGGCGAGAGCGCGGATCCGGCCGCGAAGATGATCTTCAGACTCGACGTATCGTACTTCGCCAACGTCTCCGGCCCGAGATCGATGATGCGCTGCAGCATGGTGGGAACGACGACCAGCGTGTCGCAGCGGTGCTTCTCGACCAGGCGAATCGTGTTCTCCGGATCGAACTTCCGATGCATCGCCACGGTCTGGCCCAATGCCAGCGCGAGCGCGAACTGGGAGACTCCCGTCCCGTGGAACGCGGGGGCCGCCATCATCATCGTCTGGCCGCGTCGCAGTGGGACCCGGTCGAGGAACTGTGCCGACGCGAGTGGCGACGTGTGTCCGCGGGGAGCGCCCTTCGGTGTGCCGGTGGTGCCGCTGGTGAGGAGGACGAATCCGCCGAGCGCGGACGGTGCGGGCAGCGACGCGCGGTCTCGGCCCTCCATCACGTCGTCGAGTGTGCGGACCCGGGACGTCGAATCGTCTTCTGCCCATGAGCGATAGACGAGCACCTCGTCCGGGAGGGCCTCGGCGACCGCGTGGAATTCGTCGTCGTACACGAAGGCCTGTACCTGCTCGCGGGCGGCGACGTCGACGAGTTGCGGCCGAGCGAAACCGGTATTCATCAGCACCAGCTTGGTGCCGTTCTTGGCGGCGGCGAGCATCGTGAGCACCAGGCCACGATGATTGCGGCACATGCATCCCATGACGGACCCGGGCGTGATGCCGTCGGCCTGCCACCCTCGCACCAGGGCGTTGGACTGTTCCTCGATGTCGGCGTAGGTGAGCGGGCCGCGCTCGTCGATGATCGCCACCGCATCCAGGCCGGCCTCGGCATTCGCGTGGACGGGTCCTGCGAACGGGCCGTACTTCCGCACCGCCAGAATGGATCGGACGCCCTGGTCGACGCGGGGAAACGGAACGAGGCCTGCGCGGTTCATCACCCGCACAGCTCCCACGGTGTCCGCGATCTTGGTGAGGATGTGCTGAGCTGGCATGGAGAACCCTTCCGGCTGCAGTGACGGGTGTCCCGTTCAGCGTAGAGGACGGGGAGGGTCCACCAGCGTGGTCCGGCGAAGCCGCACCGTCAGGGAAACGCGCGGCCGGATCCAGTACGAAGAAGCCCCCGCCGCAGGTGAGCGCGGCGGGGGCCACACCCCTCGAGTAAAGTGCCCTCGAACTGCTACTTCAGCTCGGCCGACGACTTCCCGAGCAGACGGCGGGCCACGATCAGCTGCTGGATCTGCTGTGTGCCCTCGAAGATGTCGAGGATCTTCGAGTCGCGTGCCCACTTCTCGAGCAGCGGGCGCTCCGAGTATCCCAATGTGCCTGCGAGTTCGACGGCCTTGAGGGAGATGGCGGTTCCGGTGCGGCCGGCCTTCGCCTTCGACATCGACGCCTCGAGTGAGTTGGGCTTCTTGTTGTCCGCCATCCACGTCGCCCGCAGAGCGAGCAGGTAGGCGGCCTCCCAGTCGGCCTCGAGTTGCAGGAACTCGGCGGCGGCCGCGTGCTGGTTGTACGCGGGGGTGTCGTACGAGATCTCCACACCGGCGTCGGAGAGGATGGCGCGCAGTTCCTCGAGCGCGGCGCGGCCCAGGCCGACCGCCATGCCGGCGACGATCGGACGGGTGTTGTCGAACGTCTGCATGACGCCGGCAAAGCCCTTCTCGACGTTGACTTCCGGCGTGCCGAGCAGGTTGTCCTTCGGGATCCGGCAGTCCTGCAGCAGCAGCACCGCCGTGTCCGACGCCTTGACGCCCAGCTTGTGCTCGAGGCGGGCGACGCTCAGGCCCGGGGCGTCGCGCGGGACGACGAACGACTTGATCGCGGCGCGGCCCTTGGTCTTGTCCACGGTGGCCCACACGACGATGTGGGTGGACCGCTCACCGGCGGTGACGAAGATCTTCTCACCGTTGAGGACGTATTCGTCGCCGTCGAGGACCGCGGTGGTGGTGACGGCGGCCGAGTCGGAACCGAAACCGGGTTCGGTGATGGCCATCGACGCCCACACCTTGCCGAACCGCTCGAGCTGCTCGTCGGTGGCGACCGCCGCGATGGCCGAGTTGCCGAGTCCCTGGTAGGGGATGGCGAGGGTGAGACCCACGTCGCCCCAGCAGGTTTCGATGACGTTCATCAGCGAGGACATGTTGCCGCCGTTGACGTTCCCGATGACCTTCGGTTCGTCGCCGCGTCCGAGGGCGGCGCCCGCCGCCCCCTTACCGGAGTCGTTGAGACCCTCCACCATGGCGGCCATGGTGTCGAGTTCCTTGGGATAGGCGTGCTCCGCGAGGTCGTACTTGCGGGAGATCGGCCGGAAGATTTCTGCCGCAACCTGGTGCGCCTGGTTCGCGGAGGCTTTGAGCTTCTTGGGAAGTTCGAGGTTGATCATGACTGTTCCTTAGTTCGAATCCGGCCGCTCAGATCAGGACGATGCCCTCGGCGACGCCGATGGCACGCAGATCGCGGTACCAGCGCTCCACGGGATGTTCCTTGGTGTAGCCGTGGCCTCCGAGCAGCTGGACGCCGTCGAGACCGATCTGCATGCCCTTCTCGGACGCCAGTTTTCGGGCGAGGGCCGATTCGCGGGCGAAGGAGAGTCCCTGCTCGGCGCGGGACGCGCCGCGCAACGTGACCAGGCGCAGGCCGTCGAGTTCGATGCCGATGTTCGCGACCATGAAGGCGACCGCCTGACGATTGCTGATCGGCTCACCGAATGCGACCCGCTCGTTGACGTAGGGGATCACGTAGTCGAGAACAGCTTGGCCGGTGCCGACCGCGAGCGACGCCCAGCCGAGGCGGGCCAGCCGGATGGCGTCGGCGTATTCGGCCTTCCGCGCGTCGGCCTCGGCGGCGCCGAGCAGACCCGACTCGGGCACGGCGACGTCGGTGAGGTTGAGCCGGCCGAGACCGGCGGCGCGCAGGCCCATGCTCGGGTCCGCCTCCACGACGAGTCCCTTGGTGTCGGCCTCGACGATGAAGAAGGACGGTTTTCCGTCGAGTTCGGCGGCCACGATGAACAGTTCCGACGAAGCGGCGGCGGGAACGAGGCTCTTGACGCCGTTGAGTTTGTATCCGCTGGGGGAGCGTACCGCCTTGGTCTGCAACGCAAACGGATCGAACAGTGCGCGGGGCTCGTTGACGACCACGGCTGCATTCGGAACCTGCTCGCCCGTGAACGAGGGCAGGTAGGTCTTCTGCTGGGAATCGGTGCCCCACTGGGTGAGGGCGACGGCGACGCCGCTCGGCGCCAGGATCGGCAGCGCGAGCCCCATGTCGCCGTGCGCGAGAGCCTCGGCGACGAGGGAATTGGTGACGGCGCCTCGCTCGCTGGCGGCCCCGTCGAGTTCCTCGGGAACGTTGATCAGGGTGATGCCGAGTTCGGCGGCGCGCTTCACCAGATCCGCCGGTGCGGCGGCGGCCGCGTCGGCGTCGTGCCCGGCGGGCCGCAGGATCTCGGCGGCGAACTCGCGCACGGTCTCGACGATCATCTGCTGCTCGTCGCTCGGGGTGAGGTCGAAGTAGCCGGCCTTGGCGGCCGGGTTGTCGGGGAGGCGTTTCGGCGCGCCGCCGCCGGACACCTTCTGGAATCCGCGGGTCGCGGCGCCGAGGGTCTTGAAGCCGGTCTTCGTGCCTTCGTAGGTCACCCGGTCGATCGTCTGGCGCAGGTTGTACTTCTCGGCCAGATCGGATCCGGTGATTTTGGTCAGCACGCGCATCGCGGCACCCATGGCGTCGCGCTTGACGGGATTCAGTCCGACGGCCGACGTGTCGCGGGGATTCCGCTTCGCCCGGCGGTTGGGGGCAACAGTGTCTTGCTTGCTCATGATCACCAGCTGTTTCTCGGTGTTCGGGCGTGGACACGATCGATCTTACTCAGCAGTAAGGTTGGTGTCTACTATTGAGTAAGTTCGGGTGGGTGCGACCTTCAGGGGAACGTCCGGCTCCTGCTCGGGGAGGAGGTGGCGGCGAATCCACTCACCTACGGTGAAGCGGTGATCGAGATCCCCGCGATTCGTCGGCTGCGTCCTCTCCTACGTCTCGCGCCCCTCCTGCTCGTGCCGTTGCTGCTATTGGCGAGCACGTTCCCCGGCGAGTACCGCGTACCCCCGAGCTACTGGCTGCTCGCGATGACGGCCGCAGTCGTGTTCGCCGCCGGGGGCCGGTGGCCGCTGGCGGTGTCGATCGTCACGTCCGTGCTCGCGGTTCCGATGTTCGCGGCGCACGCCTGGGGGCTCTCCGATTTGGTCCCCTACCTCGGCGCGGTCGCACTGGTCGACGTCGCGATGCGAGCCCGGCGGGCGCCGGCGATCCTCGCCGCCACGCTCTGCTGGACGGCGGCGGTGGTGGCAGGTCTCCGGTGGGACTCCTACGGCACGTTCTGGCGGGTTGCCACCGTCGTGTCCACCGTCGCGTACGTCGGACTGCCACTCCTGCTCGGTCTCTATCTCCGCGCGCAGCGGGACCTCGCCGCGACGTACCGCCAGCGCGCCGCCGAAGCCGAGTCGCGCCGGCTGGAGGACCGGTCCCGCGCCGTGGTCGCCGAGCGCAACGCGCTGGCCCGGGAACTTCACGATCTCGTCGCGCACCACATGGCGTCGATCGTCCTCCGGATCGGGGTGGCGCAGCACGTGCTGAGGGACGTGGACGGCCCGACGAGGTCGGTGCTCGAGGACGTGCACCGGACCGCATCCGATGCTCTCGCCGACATCCGGCGGCTGCTCGTCGCGTTGCGCGATCCTTCGATGGGCGACGTGGCGCTCGTGGAACCCGACGCGCTGCCGATCGAGATCGCCGCGGCGGTCGATCGCACGCGAGCAGCGGGCTTCCCGGTGGCGGCGGACATCGACCCCGGCATCGCCCGCCTCGACGCGATCGGCCGGCTGACTCTGCTGCGTGTGGTGCAGGAATCGCTGACGAATGCGATGCGGCACTCCACTCCAGGTGGTGCCGTGTCCGTGACACTCGAACCGAACGCCGGCGGAATCGCTCTGCGGGTGACCAGCACCGGCCACCGCGCCACCCCCGCGGATCACTCGGAGGGGCACGGCATCATCGGCATGGGCGAACGGGTGGAACTCGCGGGCGGCACCCTCGGAGTGACGGATACCGTGAACGGGTGGGTGGTCGATGCCTGGCTGCCCGGTCGTGTCGGCGACGACACCGGCACGAATGAGGTTGTGGGCCAGTGATACGGGTACTGATAGTCGACGACCAGCGGCTCGTCCGCGCCGGACTGCGGATGTTGTGTGAGGCGACGGACGACATCGAGGTGGTCGGCGAGGCGTCCAACGGACTGGACGCGGTCCGGCTGGTGGCCGAGTGCTCACCCGACGTGATCCTGATGGACCTGCGCATGCCGGGACTCGACGGGATCGCGGCGACCCGGCAGATCGCGAGCTCACACTCGGCGGTGAAGGTTCTGGTTCTCACCACGTTCGACGACGATGACCATTTCTATCCCGCACTGGCCGCGGGGGCAGCCGGATTCCTCGTCAAGGACACCGATCCCGCCGAACTCCTGAACGCGATTCGCCGGACGGCGGCCGGTGACACGATCTTCACCCCCGCGCTCCTTCGCCGCCTCGTCGACCGGGCGCTGGACACCGCACCTTCGGATGAGCGCTCCTCGACGTCGGTCGCACTGACCGGGCGGGAGAGAGAAGTGCTGACGCTGGTGGGGGAAGGGCTGGGCAATCAGGAGATCGCGGCCCGCCTCCACATCGGGGTCACGACGGTGAAGACGCACGTGGCGAACCTGATGGAGAAGACGGGCTGCGACAACCGGGTTCGACTGGCCGTGTTCGCCCACACCCGGCTCTAGCCGCCGTGGTGGTCGTCCGACGGCATCGCCATTGTCATCGGAGCCGGCCGCTGACCTGGCTCCAGGACGAGGAACTGCCCCATCATTCCGCGGTCCTCGTGGAGCAGAAGATGGCAGTGGAACATGTAGGGGTACGTCGCATCGGTGTAGTCGGTGAAACGCATCGCCAGCCGGATCTCGGTTCCGGGAGGCGTGTACACGGTGTCCTTCCAGCCGGCCAGCGCCGGGGGTGGTGGGGAGCCGTCGAGGTCGACGATCTGGAATTGCACGTCGTGGACATGGAAGTTGTGTGGCCAGTTGTCGACGTTGCGCACCGTCCACACCTCCGTGGTGCCGACGACGGGGGCGAAGTCGATGCGGTTCATGTCCATTCGCGCCCCGTTGATCATGAACCATCGCAGTTCGAAACTCCGCTCCGCGGCAGCGGTGGCCGGGTCGAGTCGCGGGACGGCCGCCAGCGTGGGCGGTATCGGCCGGGAGGGGAGAAGCTCGCGGTCCGGGCGCAATTCGAGGACGTCGAACGTATCCTCGAGGCCGTACCCGGCGGCGTCGCCGCGGTCGACGCCGCCCCGGCCCTCGATCGGATGCGAACGCAGCATCACGGCGCGGCCGTCACCCGCTGCGACGACGAGTTCGATCCGTTCTCCCGGACTGACCTGGATCCGTCGAAGGGGTACCGGTTCGCCGAGGAGGCCCCCGTCCGTCGCGATCAGGTGGAACTCGCGCTCGTCGGAGAAACCGAGGTTGTAGAGGCGGCCCGACGAGCCGTTGAGGACGCGCAATCTGATCAGACCGGTGCTGACGGGAAGGTGTGCGCCGGCGATTCCGTTCGTGACGATCGTGTCGCCGAGCAGGCCGACGTCCGTCGGGTCCGATTCGTCCAGTGCACCGGCCGCGGTGAACCGCCTGTCCTGGATGATCAGCGGAATATCGTCCAGCCCATACGTTTTCGGTAGATCGAGGGTGTCGGTCGTGCCGTCGTCGACGAGGAAGAGTCCGGCGAGGCCGCGGTAGACGTGCTTCTCGGTGGAGCCGTGCGGATGCGGGTGGTACCAGAGCGTGGCGGCCGGCTGGTTCACCGTCCACGACGGTTCCCACCGCGCGCCGGGCTCGATCGACTGGTGCGGTCCGCCGTCGCATCTGGCCGGGACGTGCATGCCGTGCCAGTGCACCGACGTCGGCTCGGGCAATTCGTTGTCGATGGCGAAGGCGACAACTTCACCTCGCCGGGCGCGAAGAGTCGGGCCGAGCATCGATTCGCCGTACCCCCAGGTGGGGGTCCCGCGACCGGGCAGGATCTCGGACGTGCCCGCTCGTGCAGTGAGCGTGAAGTGGCGGACCCCGGAATCGTCCACAGTGGACGCGGCCAACGGCGGAATCGGCAGTCGCCGGGCGAATTTCCCGCGGGCGGGGGCGGCGGATTCCGATCCTCCGGAGACGCAGGCGGCGGTCACCACGAACGGCGCGGCCGCCAATCCCATCAGAAAGGTACGTCTTGCAAGGGCTGTCACGATTCTCCTGGGTTCCGTCGCCGCGCGGATCGCGGCGGAATTGGCTCAGGAGAAATTCTTCGGGACCGACGCCGACGTTCCGTCCTCCTCGGGGCCGAGGATGGGTGAGCCGGACTCCTCCGTCGGAGTCTTGTCGGAACCCGTTGTCTGTGTTAGTCCCCGTGTCGGTTCGAGCGCAGGCGGGACAGCGCCTCGTCGTGGAGCAGCGTGTTGGTGGCCAGTGCGCTGCCCCCGTGCGGGCCGTCGGCGCCGGCGAGGTTGGTGAAGCGGCCGCCGGCCTCGCGCACCAGAACGTCGAGGGGAGCGAGGTCCCACAGCGACACCTCGGGCTCGGCGGCGATGTCGACGGCGCCCTCGGCGAGCAGGCAGTAGGAGAAGAAATCACCGAATCCGCGGACCCGCCACACGTCGTCGGTGAGGGAGAGGAACTGTTCGCGGATGCCGAGGTCCTTCCAACCCGACAGACTCGAGAACGTGAGACTGGCCGATCCCAGTCGGTCGACGGAGGAGACGGCGAGGCGTGCGGGCTCGGACCCGTCGAACGTCGACCAGGCGCCCCCGCCGGACGCGGCCCACCAGCGGCGCGCGAGTGCCGGGGCGCTGACGACGCCGACAGTGGGAACGCCGTCCTCGAGCAACGCGATCAGCGTGGCCCAGATGGGGACGCCGCGGACGAAGTTCTTGGTGCCGTCGATCGGGTCGACCACCCATTGACGTCCCGCGAACTGCGCGTCGCCGCCGAACTCCTCACCCAGGACGGCGTCGGCGGGCCGCTCGGCTTCCAGCGTCGCGCGCACTGCGCGTTCCACGGCCAGGTCGGCGTCGGTAACCGGTGTGAGGTCCGGCTTGTCGTCGACCGACAGGTCGAGCGCCCCGAATCGGGCCCTGGTGATCGCGTCCGCCTCGTCGGCGATTCGGAGGGCGAGCTGCAGGTCGGCGTGAAGGTCGGTCACGGTCGCACAGATTACTCGTACCGCGCCGGGGGGACTCAGTCGATCTTCACTTCGGCGAGCTTGCCGGTGGCGACGTCGAAGACGAACCCTCGGAGGGACGTGGTCGCCGTGATGAACGGGCTGGACTGGATGCGGCGCAGCGACTGCCGGACGTCCTCGTCGAGGTCGGAGAACGCCTCGGCCGACCAGGCCGGCTTGATACCGACCTCGTCCTGGATGGACTTCTTGAAGTCGTCGTCCGTGAATGTGAGCATCCCGCAGTCCGTGTGGTGGATGAGGATGATCTCGGTGGTGCCGAGCAGTCGCTGGCTGATCGCGAGAGACCGGATCTCGTCGTCGGTCACCACCCCGCCGGCATTGCGGATGACGTGCGATTCACCCTCCTGGATGCCGAGGATCCGGTAGACGTCCAGACGCGCGTCCATGCAGGCGAGGACCGCGACGTGCTTGCTCGGCGGGAGGGGAAGTGGCCCGGTGAATCCGGCGGCGTACTCCTCGTTGTTCTTCAGGTAGTGGTCGGTCACGGTCATCGTCGACTCCGTCCGGAATGGCGGCACAAACAAGTGCGTACCCGTGCATGCAACAAGGTGCATCCGGGGTCCGCAAGGGTTTGACTCGACGCGATCGGAAGGGGTGACTTCGGCTGGGAAGCAGGGGTGAGAGGGCCCGGGCGCGCACCCGGTAACCTTGGGAACCGTGCATCCCGACGTATCCGCAGACCTCAGCGAGCTCGACACCACCCTCCGTACCGTCGAATCGGTGCTGGACGTGGAGGAGTTGCGCCGCCGCATCGACGAGCTCGAACATCAGGCCGCCGATCCGGAGCTGTGGAACGACCAGGAGCACGCCCAGCAGGTCACCAGCCAGCTCTCGCATTCCCAGGCCGAACTGCGCCGCGTCGAGGAACTGCGAACGCGGCTCGACGACATGCCGGTGCTGTACGAACTCGCCGAGGACGAGGGCGCGGAGGCCATCGCGGACGCCGACGCCGAGCGGCACAGCCTGCGCGAGGACATCGCCGCGATGGAAGTCAAGACGATGCTCTCCGGCGAATACGACGAGCGTGACGCGCTGGTCAACATCCGCTCCGGCGCCGGTGGCGTCGACGCCGCCGACTGGGCCGAGATGCTGATGCGCATGTACATCCGCTGGGCGGAGAAGCACGGCTACGGCGTCGAGGTCTACGACACGTCCTACGCGGAAGAGGCCGGCATCAAGAGCGCGACGTTCGCGGTCAAGGCGCCGTACAGCTACGGAACCCTGTCCGTCGAGATGGGAACGCACCGGCTGGTCCGGATCAGCCCGTTCGACAACCAGGGCCGCCGCCAGACGTCGTTCGCCGAGGTCGAGGTGCTGCCCGTGGTCGAGACCACCGACCACATCGACGTCAACGAGAACGACGTCCGCGTCGACGTGTACCGCTCCTCGGGCCCTGGTGGGCAGTCCGTCAACACCACCGACTCCGCGGTCCGGTTGACACACATCCCGACCGGCATCGTCGTGACCTGTCAGAACGAGAAGTCGCAGCTGCAGAACAAGGTGTCGGCGATGCGGGTCCTGCAGGCCAAGCTGCTCGAGGTCAAGCGCAAGGAGGAGCGCGCCGAGATGGACGCGCTCAAGGGCGACGGCGGCAGTTCCTGGGGCAACCAGATGCGGTCGTACGTGCTGCACCCGTACCAGATGGTCAAGGATCTGCGCACCGAGTACGAGGTCAACAACCCGTCGTCGGTGCTCGACGGTGACATCGACGGATTCCTCGAATCGGGCATCCGGTGGCGGATGCGCGAGAATCAGGCGTCCTAATACCTATGGAAGCGACGGCGGCGATGTTCGCTCCCACCCAGAACCTGCTCGACTGGCTCTCGTCGACGGGGCTCGCGGTGTCGCTCACCGTGCTCGGAGCCATCCTGATGGCGCGATTCGTCAATTGGGGCGGCAGCAAGGTCACCGACCGGATCGACAGCAACTACATGCAGGGCGACGCCCTCGTGCGCTCCGAGGCGACCAAGCACCGGCATTCGGTGGCGCAGGTGATCACGTGGGTGATCATCACCATCATCTACGTGATCGCGACGATGAAGGTGCTCGACCAGCTGAGCCTGCCGATCGGCAGCCTGGTGGCCCCGGCCACCGTGCTCGGTGCGGCGCTCGGTTTCGGCGCGCAGCGCGTCGTGCAGGACATTCTCGCCGGCTTCTTCATCATCACCGAGCGCCAGTACGGGTTCGGTGACACGGTGCAACTCGCGGTGACGGGTTCGTCGGAGGACGCCGAGGGAGTGATCGAGGACGTCACGCTCCGGGTCACCCGGATGCGGAATTCCGACGGTGAGGTCATCACCGTGCCCAACGGCCAGATCGTGAAGGCGATCAACCTGTCCAAGGACTGGGCGCGTGCCGTGATCGACGTTCCCGTCCCGGCCACCTCGGACATCAACCGCGTCAACGAGGTGCTCCACCAGGTCGGTGTCGAGGCCTTCGCTGATCGCGGACTGAAGAAACTACTGCTCGACGAGCCGACGGTGATGGGAGTGGAGAGTCTGACGGTCGACGAGGTCAGCGTCCGCGTCGTGGCGCGGACCCTGCCGGGTAAGCAGTTCCAGGTCGGTCGCGCACTGCGCGTGCGCATCGCCACCGCGATGAGACGGCAGGGGATCACAGTCGAACCGGACCTCCAGACGGTCCGGGCAGCGGAGGGCGAGGGATGACCGACGAACCCCGGCGCGGGCTGGACCGGATTCTGAACTCCTCGTTCCTTCCCGCCAAGATCCTCGGCGGCCGGGTGCGGACGTCGACGCTGGTGCTGTGCATCCTGTGGGTGGTGCTGTACACGCTGTACACGTACCTCAATCCCGCGGAAGAGGTGGTCCAGGGGCCGGTCGCTCCGGCTGTCGTTCCCACCCGGGAGGCGCCGCTCCAGGAGACCACCCTGCCGACGTCGGAGGTCGAGACGACGATCGAGTCGACGACGGAGACGGCCACGACCACCGAGACGACATCCGAGCCGACGCCGGAGCAGACCGCGCCCACCGGGACCAGTCAGGTGACGTCGACGCCGACCCTGCCGTTCGGGATTCCCAATCCGTTCCCGCCACCCCCGCCGACCACGCCGCCGACCACGTCTTCCGTCCCGACGACGTCGGCGACACCGCAGACCGGGCGGTGACGCCCGCGCGTCGCTCCATTTGGTCACTGTTCGATAACGTCTAGACTGGCTCCTCGTGATCAGCGTCGAGAATGTGTCGAAGTCGTACAAGACCTCCACGAGGCCCGCCCTGGACAAGGTGAGCGTCGAGGTGGACAAGGGCGAGTTCGTCTTCCTGATCGGCCCGTCGGGCTCGGGAAAGTCGACGTTCATGCGGCTGCTCCTGAAGGAGGAGTCGCCGACGTCGGGTGACATTCACATCGCGGATTTCCACGTCAACAAGCTGTCCGCCCGCCGGGTGCCGAAGCTGCGGCAGAGCATGGGCGTCGTCTTCCAGGACTTCCGGCTCCTGCAGAAGAAGACCGTGTCCGAGAACGTCGCGTTCGCGCTCGAGGTGATCGGGAAACCGCGCGCGATGATCTCCCGGACCGTCCCCGAAGTACTCGAGATGGTCGGGCTGTCCGGGAAGGCCGACCGGCTCCCCACCGAACTGTCCGGTGGTGAGCAGCAGCGCGTCGCCATCGCGCGGGCGTTCGTGAACCGGCCGCTGGTGCTGCTGTGCGACGAGCCCACCGGAAACCTCGACCCGGAGACCAGCCAGGACATCATGCTGCTGCTCGAACGGATCAACCGCACCGGAACAACGGTGGTGATGGCGACCCACGACCACCACATCGTCGATTCGATGCGCCGTCGCGTGGTGGAACTGGACCTCGGCAGAGTGGTGCGCGACGAGGCTCGGGGTGTGTACGGCGTGGGGCGTTAGCCGCCCTGCCTGCACTCCAAGCTTCAGTACTGTCCCCAAGTCTCCTACGAAGGACTCTGATTCCCCGATGCGTGCCAGTTTCATTTTCAGTGAGGTCCTGACCGGACTCCGCCGCAACGTCACCATGACCATTGCGATGATCCTCACCACCGCGATCTCCCTCGGCCTGTTCGGGAGCGGTTTGCTGGTGGTGCAGATGGCCGGCAAGACCCAGCAGATCTTCCTGGACCGCGTCGAGGTGCAGATTTTCCTCACCGACGACATCTCCACGTCGGACCCGGGCTGCGAGGGGGAGATCTGCAAGTCGCTGCGCACGGAACTGGAGGAGACGCCGTCGGTGGTGTCGGTGGAGTACCTCAACCGGGACGACGCGGTGAAGGACGCGACGGAGCGGGTGTTCAAGGATCAGCCCGAACTCGCCGCGCTCGTCAGCCCCGACAGCTTCCCCGCCTCGTTCAAGGTCAAGCTCAGCGACCCCGAGCGGTTCGGCGTCATCAACGAGAATTTCGGCACCCGGCCGGGCGTCGAGAGCGTGCTCAACCAGCGCGAACTGGTGGAACGGCTCTTCAGTGTCCTCAACGGGGTGCGCAACGCTGCGTTCGCGATTGCGATCGTGCAGGCCGTGGCCGCAATTCTGCTGATCGCGAACATGGTTCAGATCGCGGCCTTCACCCGGCGCACCGAGGTCGGCATCATGCGGTTGGTCGGCGCCACCCGCTGGTACACGCAGTTGCCGTTCCTGCTCGAGGCGGTGGTCGCCGCGCTGGTCGGCGCCGTCTTGGCCATCGTCGGCCTGTTCACCGCGAAGAACATGTTCATCGACGACGTGCTGTCGGACGTGTACGAGGCCAACATCGTGGCCCGGATCTCCAACAGCGACGTGCTGTTCGTGTCGCCGGTGCTGGTGCTGGTGGGCGTCGGAATGGCGGCGGTCACCGCGTACGTGACCCTGCGCCTGTACGTCCGCGAATAATTACGTTTGCCCCTTCTCCTATGCTGGAGGGTACGAACTGTTCACCTCGGACATCGCGGACTGAAAGGCCCGGAACGTGAAGGAAAAGGGCCGCAAGGTCATTGCGACCAATCGCAAGGCGCGTCACAACTACACCATTCTCGACGTCTACGAGGCGGGGATCGCCCTCGTCGGGACCGAGGTGAAGAGTCTGCGCGAGGGCAAGGCGTCGCTGGTCGACGCGTTCGCCACCGTCGACGACGGGGAGGTGTGGCTGCGCTCCCTGCACATCCCCGAGTACACGCAGGGCACGTGGACCAACCACTCGCCGCGCCGCACCCGGAAGTTGCTACTGCACAAGCGGGAGATCGAGCACCTCGTCGGCAAGACCCGCGAGGGAAACCAGACTCTGGTTCCCCTGTCGATGTACTTCTCCGACGGCAAGGTCAAGGTGGAACTCGCGCTCGCCAAGGGCAAGCAGGACTACGACAAGCGCCAGGACCTGGCCAGGCGGACCGCCGAGCGTGAGGTGACCCGCGAACTCGGACGCCGAGTCAAGGGCATGCGCTGACGTCCATCCTGCTCGCGCTCGTGGCCGCAATCGGTTACGGCGTAAGCGATTTCGTCGGGGGCGTCGCGTCCCGGCGGGTCGCGGCGCTGCGCGTCGTCATCGTGTCGTATCCGCTGTCGCTGCTGATCGTGCTGCTGATCGCCCCGTTCGCCGGGGGCACCCTCACCTCGTCCTCGCTCGTGTGGGGGGCGGTGGCGGGAGTGGCAGGCGGCGTGGCGGTCTGGTGGTTCTATCTCGCGCTGGCGTCGGGACCGATGTCGGTGGTGTCGCCGCTGACGGCCGTGCTGGTCGCCGGTATTCCGGTGTTGATCGGGCTCGCGTTCGGCGAGCGGCCCGGGCCCGTCGCGTACATCGGGATCGTGGTCGCCCTGGTCGCCGTCGTCCTCGTCAGCCGGGAATCGCCTGACGAGACCGCGGGCGAGGTGGCCGGCGGCCGGGTGCTGCGCTTCACCCGCACCGTGGCGCTGCTGACCGTCGGATCCGGCATCGCGTTCGCGCTGTCCTTCGTCTCGCTGCACCAGATCGGCGAGGAGGGCGGAATGTGGGCCCTCGCGGTGTCCCGCGCCGCGGCGACCGCCGTGGTGTGGCTCGTCGCCCTGGCGGCCGGCCACTTCGTGCCCCCGCACGGCGAGCCGCTCAAACTGGCCGTGTACGTGAGTGTCCTCGACGTTCTGGCGAACGCGGCCATGATGTACGCGTTCCAGGGTGGGCTGCTGTCGCTCGTCAGCGTGATCGGGTCGCTGTACCCCGCGGCCACCGTGCTGCTGGCGATGGTGATGCTCGGTGAACGGGTGAGCAGAATGCAGCAGGCGGGGATGCTCCTCGCCCTCGCGGCCGTCGGAATGATCGCCGTGGCCAGCTGAAATGCGCCCGCCGACACTCCGGGCGAAAACCGGGATGAATCCGGGCGAGGTTCGCGTTACACTAGGTGGCCCCGCGAGACTCGTGGGGCACGTACGGGGCTGAACGGTTTCGACTGCGTACGTTGAGGTAGGGGAAGCGTGTCGGTGCAGGCAAGAGACCACCGTAAGCGTCGCTGCAAACATATAAGCGCCGATTCCAATCAGCGCGACTACGCACTCGCTGCCTAAGTAGCGACTGCGTGTCTGTCAGTCCGGGTTCGCCCTCGGTCCGGGTACTGGCATCAGCTAGAGGGCTTTACCGTTCGACTCGGTCGCGGAGTCGAATGGGACAACCAACAGCGACTGGGATCGTCATCCTGGCTTGTTTGCGAGACTGGGAGATCCAAGTAGAGACATAGCAAACTGCACACGGAGAAGCCCTAGCTTTGCTGCGGAGGACCCGGGTTCAATTCCCGGCAGCTCCACGAAGTCCGGGCCGGACACCACCAGGTGTTCCGGCCCGGATTTTTTTGTGCGCACCGGAGTTCGACCATCCCGGCGGGCCGCCGTGACACGATGTGAGCCGTGTCCCTGACGAAACCGGTGGCCGTGGTCGCGCTGGGTGGTGCGCTCGGCGCGTGCGCGAGGTTTCTCCTGTCCGAGCTGTGGCCGGGGATCTGGACCGTCCTCGTGATCAACGTGATCGGGTCGCTGCTGCTCGGCTGCCTCGCCGAGACGATGGGACCGGACCGGTTGTGGCGGCTGTTCCTGGGAGTCGGGGTCCTCGGCGGTTTCACCACGTTCTCGACGTTCGCCGTCGACGCGGTCCGGGAGGACGCGGTGACCGCGGCCCTCTACGTAGTGGCCACCCTGGTTCCCGCCCTGCTCGCGGCGCGGCTGGGGATGCTCGTCGGTCACCGCTACCGGTTGGCGCGGCAGGCGGCGGCGGCATGACCGTCCTCCTCGTCGCGGCCGGCGGCGCGCTCGGTGCGACGACGCGGTACCTCACCGGCCGCTACGTCGACTCGTACCGCAGTTTCCCGGTGGCCACCTTCCTCGTGAACGTCGCCGGGTGCCTGATCCTCGGACTGCTGTCGGGGGCGTCGATGTCCGCGCAGACGTTCGCGTTGCTGGGCACGGGCTTCTGCGGCGGACTGACCACGTACTCGACGTTCGCGGTGGAATCGGTGGGACTGCTGCGGATCCGGCTGGCGCTCACGTCCGTCGTCTACACGGTCGCGAGTGTGGCGGCCGGTCTGGCCGTCGCCTGGCTGGGGTTCCGATTGACGTCTTGAGGGCAGACCCCGGCGCGAGGGTGCAGGATGGGTTGGAGCCGAGTTCGATCCGAAACGTTTGCAGGAGGTCTCGTGGCGCACGACAGGGCGGGTCAGGTGGCACTGCCGGAGGATCTCGTAGACATCGCGCACCTGGTGACCGCGTATTACAGCGGTGTGCCCGACCCCGAGAACCCGTTGCAGCAGGTGCTGTTCGGGACTTCCGGCCACCGGGGGTCGAGCCTGGACACCGCGTTCAACGAGGCGCACATCCTCGCCACCACCCAGGCCATCGTGGAGTACCGGGCGTCGCAGGGCGTCGACGGACCTCTGTTTCTCGGGCGCGACACCCACGCCCTCTCCGAGCCGGCGTGGACGTCGGCGCTCGAGGTGCTGGCCGCGAACGACGTGACGGTGCTGATCGATTCGCGGGACCGGTACACGCCGACGCCCGCGGTCAGTCACGCGATTCTCCGCTACAACCGCAGTGGCCCGGAGTCCCGGGCCGACGGCATCGTCGTGACGCCGTCGCACAACCCGCCCCGCGACGGTGGCTTCAAATACAACCCGCCGCACGGCGGCCCCGCCGGTTCGGAGGCGACGACGATCATCGCCGACCGGGCGAACGAGCTGCTCCGCCGGGACCTCTCGGGTGTGCGGCGAATCTCGGCCGCCCGGGCGATGGCACGGGCCGAACGATACGACTTCCTCCGCTTCTACATCGACGACCTGCCGAGCGTTCTCGATCTCGACGCCATCCGGAGCGCCGGAGTGCGGATCGGCGCCGACCCGCTGGGCGGAGCGAGCGTCGACTACTGGGGTGCGATCGCCGATATCCACCGGCTCGACCTCGAGGTCGTCAACCCGCTCGTCGACGCCACGTGGCGGTTCATGACCCTCGACACCGACGGCAAGATCCGCATGGACTGCTCGTCGCCGGACGCCATGGCCTCGCTGATCGGAGCCCGGGACCGGTTCGACATCTCCACCGGGAACGACGCCGACGCGGACCGGCACGGAATCGTCACTCCCGATGGGGGACTGATGAATCCCAACCACTACCTCGCGGTCGCCATCGACTACCTGTTCTCGCACCGCACAGGATGGGGCTCGACGGTGCAGGTGGGCAAGACGCTGGTGAGTTCGTCGATGATCGACCGGGTGGTCGGAAGTCTCGGCCGTGAACTGCTCGAGGTCCCGGTGGGTTTCAAGTGGTTCGTCCCGGGACTGCTCGAGGGCTCGCTCGGTTTCGGCGGCGAGGAGAGCGCGGGTGCGTCGTTCCTGCGCCACGACGGCGGGGTGTGGACCACGGACAAGGACGGGATCATCCTGGCCCTGCTGGCCTCGGAGATGACGGCGGTGACGGGAAAGACACCGTCGGTCCGGTACCGGGAACTGACGGAGCAGTTCGGCAGTCCCGCGTACGCCCGCATCGACGCCCCCGCGACCCGGGAGCAGAAGGCGGTGCTGGCGAAACTGTCACCGGAACAGGTGTCGGCCACCGAACTGGCCGGCGAGCCGATCACCGCGACGCTGACGAGCGCCCCGGGTAACGGGGCAGCGCTCGGAGGGCTCAAGGTCACCACGGACTCGGCGTGGTTCGCGGCGCGGCCGTCGGGCACCGAGGACGTGTACAAGATCTACGCCGAGTCCTTCAAGGGTCCGGATCATCTCGCGCAGGTGCAGGCGGCGGCCAAGGAACTGGTGGCCGACGTCTTGAAATAGGTGTTCGGCGGGGTAGGTGCCGTCGCCGAAGCGGGGGCACCTACCATCGGATTCAACTATGAACATTCGCGCAGCCGGGCTGCCCGCCGGGCGCAGCCCGCGGCTCCCTTCGGAAATCTGGGTGCTGGTCTCGGCCAGCTTCGTCATCGCACTCGGATTCGGGATCGTCGCACCCGCCCTCCCACAGTTCGCCCGCAGCTTCGACGTGAGCGTGACCGCGGCCACCGTCGTGATCTCGTCGTTCGCGTTCATGCGCCTGATCTTCGCCCCGGTCAGCGGCCGGCTCGTGCAGAAGCTGGGGGAGCGGCCCGTCTACATCACCGGGCTCCTGATCGTCGCGGCCTCGACCGCCGCCTGCGCGGTCGCGGGGGACTACTGGCAGTTGCTCGTCTTCCGTGCACTCGGCGGCATCGGCTCGACGATGTTCACAGTGTCGGCGATGGGCCTGGTGATCCGCATCGCACCGGTGGACAGTCGCGGCCGCGTGTCCGGGCTCTACGCGACCAGCTTCCTGATGGGATCGATCTCCGGACCCCTCGTCGGCGGGTTGCTCGTCGGATTCGGGCTCCGGGTTCCGTTCGTCATCTACGCGATCGCCCTCGTCGTCGCGGCCGCCGTCGTGTTCGTGAGCCTGCGGGGTTCGCACCTGACAGCTCCCGACGCCACCGCCGCCGGTGCCACCATGACGCTGCGGGACGCACTGGGGGAGCCCGTCTACCGGGCCGCGCTCGGCTCCAACTTCGCGTTCGGCGGTGTGATCTTCGGCGTGCGGGTGGCGATGGTGCCGCTGTTCGTCGTCGAGGCGCTGCACCGTGACGCCGCACTCGCCGGTATCGCCCTCACCGTGTTCGCCGTCGGGAATGCGCTCGTCCTCATCGTGTCCGGGCGGCTGTCGGACGTGTACGGCCGGAAGCTGTTCGTCCTGCTCGGACTGCTGGTGTGCGGCGCCAGCACCGTCGGGATGGGACTCAGCGAGAACCTGCTGGTGTTCCTGGTGCTGTCCGGCATCGCGGGCATCGGTTCCGGAGTGATGAGCCCCGCGCAGCAGGCCGCCGTCGCCGACGTCGTGGGCGCGAAGTCCCGCGGCGGCCCCGTGCTGGCCGCGTTCCAGATGGTCGCGGACGTCGGCGGGGTCCTCGGCCCGGTCGGCGCGGGCCTGCTCGCCCAGCACCTGTCGTACGCGGTCGCATTCGGGGTCACCGGCGGGGTCATGCTCCTCGCCGCGGTCGGCTGGCTCCTGGTCCCGAACAAGCCGGCGCCCAAGGTGTCGGTCGAGGCGGTCTGACCGGCGTCTTCGGTACCCTCGTCCGGGTGTGGATCAAGGTCGTCTCCCTGCTCGCCCGGCTGTCACTCGCCGCCGTCTGGCTGGTCTCCGGCGCACTGAAAGTCGCCGACCCCGCCCAGACGATCATCGCGGTCCGTGCGTACCAGCTACTGCCCGAAGACCTCGTCCGGCCGGTTGCGAACACGCTGCCGTTCTTCGAGATCGCGCTCGGTCTGCTCCTGCTGATCGGGCTCGCCGTCCGCGCCACGGCCTCGGTGTCCGCCGTGCTTCTGCTCGTCCTCATCGGCGTGATCGTCTCGGTGTGGTCCCGCGGGCTGTCCATCGACTGCGGATGCTTCGGCGGCGGCGGTGCCGCCGACGTGAACGGCTGGGATTACGCCCGCGAAATCCTCCGGGATGTGGGCTTCCTCGCACTGGCCGTGTGGCTGATCGTGTTCCCGCGTTCCCCGTTCGCGCTGGGGCTCCGCTCCCGCACCACTTTCTCAGTGACCCCTCAGCAGACGGTGGCAGAGTAAGCATCCGGTAAATCGATCCGACGTCGAAGGACTGCATCCACGTGAGCTCGAAGAACAAGTACAACCCGCAGCCGGAATCCAGCCGGTCCACCTACATTCTCGGTGGGCTCGCCGTACTGGTCATCGCCGTACTGGTCATCGGCGGTGTGATCTGGCAGAGCAACCGCAGCAAGCCGCGCAACGACGGTTACGGCGGGGTCCAGAACTCCGAGGTCCAGGTGGCGCTGCAGGCTGACGGTGTCGTGCTCCTCGGCAAGCCGGACGCGGCGACCACGGTCGACCTGTTCGAAGATCCCATGTGCCCGTACTGCGCCGAACTCGAGAACAAGAACGGTCAGGAACTCGCGCAATCCATCGACGACGGCAAGGTGGCCGTCCGGTACCACGTCCTGAACTTCCTCGACCGGCTCTCGGCCAGCGGCGACTACTCCACCCGCGCTGTCGCTGCGTCCGAGT
Organism: Rhodococcus opacus B4; assembly: GCF_000010805.1. Lineage (NCBI taxonomy): Bacteria > Bacillati > Actinomycetota > Actinomycetes > Mycobacteriales > Nocardiaceae > Rhodococcus > Rhodococcus opacus. Next base: position 7,087,125 of record NC_012522.1, read on the forward strand.
GCGTCGCCGAAACCGGTGACGCCGTGGCGTATTCGGCATTCCATGCGGCGTTGTTCTCGCCGGCGAACCAGCCGAAGGAGAACGGCAGCTCCGATCACACCAACGAGGAACTCGCGCAGATCGCCCGCGACGCCGGAGCGTCCGACGCGGCCGCCCAGTGCATCACCACCGGGGCGAGCGTCGAACAGGCCCGTGCGCACGCCGAGGCGGGCCGTCAGGCCCTCGCCGCGAGCGGTGCCACCGGCACGCCCGCCGTGGTCAAGGACGGCACCGTGATCGACGCGCTGTCCAACGAGAACTGGGTGTCGCAGCTGTAGGCGGCTCCGCCGCCCGTGCGCCTTTTTGGTAGCTGGAACAACCAGAAAGGCGCACGGGCGCGAAGCGCCTCTGACCAGGCGATTTGTTGGCCCGGTCGGCAATGGTGTAACTTTCTTCGAGCACGGAGGAAGTCATTCCGAGTGCGGAGAACAACCGAATACGGGGCTATGGCGCAGCTGGTAGCGCACCACACTGGCAGTGTGGGGGTCAGGGGTTCGAGTCCCCTTAGCTCCACTTCAGAGGGAAGCCTCTCATCCGCAGACGATGCGGGTGGGAGGCTTTCCTCGTTCATCCCTCTTGTCCCGGTGGGACACTGGCGTCATGACATTCACTGTGACGCATCGCTCATTCGATCAATTGGCGGAGTTCGCGGTCACCGACTTCGGTGACGACGACAGCTACAGCATCCACGAGTCCGGGGCGCTCGTCATCGTCCGCGCCGCCCGGGAGCTGATCTACGCGCCCGGGAGCTGGTTCCTGGTGGAGCGGGAGGACGGCCAGGAGGACGGTTCGCCCGGCAACTACATGTGACGGTTCGGCCCGGGTTCGATTCACACATACGTTCGACTACCGGGTAGATTCGACGTGTGGCTTCCCGAACCGAGACCGCGCCGGGGTGCTGCCCCAACGGGCACCCGCTGGCCGCCAATACGTGCCTGGTGGGGTGGGAGGTCTGCGGGTGCGCGACGTCGAATAACGGTGGGCACCGCACGCATTTCTGCCGGCGGTGCGGCGCCACGGTCCGGACTCCGCCGTGTAGCGGCGCTACCGACGATGCCCGGTGAGTGGACGGTTACCGGATCGGCTGCCTCGCGGCCGTCGGGTTGCCCCAGATCATGTCGGACTCGTCCTGGAGCACGAGGGCGACCAGCCTCTCGGTGCCTGCGGTGAACGTGGACGCCGCGACGAGCACCCAGATCCAGTGGCCCTCCCGGTGTCGGATGCGCAGATGCGCTGTCGCGCTGGGGCTTTCCTGGCTCAGGACTCGGGCAAGCATGGTGCCCCACAGTGCGGCGTCGTCGGGGTGGAACAGTTGCTCGTGGTCGAGGTTCGCAAATTCGTCGGCGCCGTAGCCGATCAGGGCCGCGCAGGCGGGGTTGCTGAACACGACATTGCGTTCGCGGTCGTGAACGCTGATCGCGTGGGGGATGGACTCCATCAGCGCAGCGAATCCGTCGCTATCAAGTTGTCTCAAGGTTCCCCCTCGTGCTTCAGCAATGGCGCCCACATAGTACGCCGCGCCTCGCGTATTCGTGCGTGGATTCAGCTAACAAATGGCAACCTCCGCCGCGAACGTGCTCCGCGGAGATAGGGTGACGGGATGCGGTTCGTCACCATCGTCCAGGCCTCCGCGTTCGTCCCGGTGTGGCTGCGGGTGCTGCTCCTGATGGCCGCGGGAGCGAAAGTGTGGGGCGCCGGCATCTACTCGGGCTGCTATTTCGGCAGCAAGGACGTCACGATGGGGCTGGGGACGTTCGTCAATCGCGGCGTCCTGTTCGACGGCACCGCGCCCATCACGCTCGGCAGGCAGGTCGCCGTCGGACACCGCGTCCAGTTCGTCACGAGCACCCACGAGATCGGTCCGAGTTCCGGCCGGGGTGGGCGAGTCGTCGACCGCCCGATCGTGGTCGGCGACGGGTGCTGGATCGGCGCGGGCGCGATCATCCTTCCCGGAGTGACGGTGGGGGAAGGGTGCGTCGTGGGGGCCGGCTCCGTGGTCACCCGTGACTGCGAGCCGAACGGCCTCTACGCGGGGGCGCCCGCGCGCCGGGTCCGCGACCTCGACGCCGTGCCGTCCGTCGGCTGAGTGCGGACCTGTCGGCGGCCGGGGGCTAAGATGGGCGCCCGGTAGCTCGTCGAGGTCCCACGGAGGTCGCAGCGTTGGCGAAGAAGCGGATTCCCGTCGTCATCGTCGCCGGGTTCCTCGGTTCGGGGAAGACCACCCTGCTCAACCACGTGCTGCGCAACAACCGCGGCGTCCGGGTCGGCGTCATCGTCAACGACTTCGGCGCCGTGAACATCGATTCGATGATGGTGGCCGGCCAGGTCGATTCCATGGTGTCGCTGAGCAACGGCTGCATGTGCTGCGCCGTGGACGTCAGCGACATGGACGCAATGCTGGACCGCCTCGCGCATCCCGCGTCGCAGATCGACGTGATCATCGTCGAGGCGAGCGGGCTTGCCGAGCCGCGCAACATGATTCGCCTCGTCCTGGGAAGCACCAACCCACACGTGATGTACGGCGGTCTCGTCGTGATGGTCGACGGTGAGCAGTTCGAGGACATGTCGGAGCAGCACCCGGACCTCGGCAAGCACGTCAAGCTCGCCGACCTCGTGATCCTGAACAAGACGGACCGCATCGACGACGACCGGCGGGCCGCGGTGCAGACAATGGTCCGCGGCTTCAACGACCGCGCGCCCGTCCTGACCACCGCGCACGGCCGGATCGAGCCCACCCTGCTGTTCGACCGGGAACCCGGGCGCGAACCGGTGGCGGGTGAGCAGCTCACCCTCGACCAGCTCCTGCTGGATCAGCACGACCACTGCGCAGGCCACGACCACCTGCATTCGTCCTATGAGGCAGTCGATTTCGCCTCGGACGAGCCGATCGATCCGCGGCGGCTCGTCGAGTTCCTCGAAAAACGGCCGGTCGGGATCTACCGGATCAAGGGATTCGTGCATTTCGCGGTGCCCGGGCAGTCGCGGAAGTTCGAGGTGCAGACCGTGGGCCCGCACATCAGGTTCACGTCGACGCGCTGGGAGCAGGGCGAGGAGCGGGCGACCCAGCTGGTGCTCATCGGGGCCGACATCGAGGCCGACACCGTGCGGACCCGGCTCGCGGGCTGTGTCGTGGCGGAGGGCGAAGATGCGGACCCCGGCGCGATGCTGGGTGTGCACCGCTATACCGTGACCGCGTGACCGAGTCTGCGTGTAGTTCCGATACGAATCCCGAGCCGGCGCTGTCGGTGTACGACGCGATCCGCCGCCGCCGCGACGTGCGGGCCGAATTCACCGGGGAGCCGATCGAGGCGGAGGTTCTCGACCGCATCCTGGGCGCCGCGCACTGCGCGCCCAGCGTGGGCAACACCCAGCCGTGGGATTTCGTCGTCGTACGCGACACCGGGACGCTGAGCTCGTTCGCCGACCACGTGGCGGGCGCCCGCAGGCGGTTCGCGGACTCGCTGCCCGAAGACCGGAAGAAGACGTTCGATCCCATCAAGATCGAAGGGATCTGCGAGAGCGGCATGGGGGTGGTCGTGACCTACGACCGCAGTCGCGGCGGCGAACACGTCCTCGGCAGGCACACGATCGACGACACAGGCCTGTTCTCCGCGGTGCTCGCGATCCAGAATCTGTGGCTTGCCGCGGCCGCCGAGAACGTGGGCGTCGGCTGGGTGTCGTTCTACGACGAGCCCTACCTCACCGAACTGCTGGGAATCCCCGAGCCGGTGCGTCCCATCGCGTGGCTGTGCGTGGGCAGGGTTGCCGAGTTCCAGCAGGTGCCGGACCTCGAGCGCTTCGGGTGGCGGGGGCGCCGGCCGTTGGCCGACGCCGTCCACCTCGAGAAGTTCTAGCCCTGACGGCGGCGTGATCCGCCGGCGGACGCCGTGCGGGTTCCGCCGCCCGTGGAGGAGGTTGCGCGGGGGCGTCCGGCTCCACCCGAGCGGGAGCGCCGTGCGCCGCCGCCCTGGCCGTGTGCGCGTCCGCCCTGACCGCCGCGTCCACCCTGGGCGCCGCCCGGCCGCTGGTTGCGTCCGCCGCCGTTGGTCGCCGGTGCCGCCTTGGGGGCGGGAGCGACGTGCGGTGCGATGTCGCCGACCAGGTCGAGCACGTGTGCGGAGTCCGCGGTGCTGCGGACCGGGGTCACCTTGATCGCAGCCTTGCGCATGAGGACGGCGAGGTCCTTGCGCTGCTCGGGCAGCACCACGGTGACGACGTCGCCCGCGCTGCCCGCGCGTGCGGTGCGACCGGAACGGTGCAGGTAGGCCTTGTGCTCGGCGGGCGGATCGACGTGGACGACCAACTGCACGTCGTCGACGTGCACGCCGCGCGCCGCGACGTCGGTGGCCACCAGCACGCGGGCCTCACCGGCCGAGAAGGACGCCAGGTTGCGGTCGCGTGCCGCCTGCGACAGGTTGCCGTGCAGATCGACCGAGGGGATTCCCGCCTCGGTGAGCTGACGGGCCAGCTTGCGGGCCTGGTGCTTGGTGCGCATGAACAGGATCCGGCGTCCGGTACCCGATGCCAGCCGCTCGACCAGCTTGCGCTTGGCCTCGACGCCGTCCACGTCGAACACGTGGTGCGTCATGGCAGCGACGGGCGAGTTCGCCTCGTCGACCGAGTGCAGCACCTCGTTCTTCAGGAACCGCTTCACGAGCTTGTCGACGCCGTTGTCCAGGGTGGCGGAGAACAGCAGCCGCTGCCCCTGCTGGGGGGTGGCGTTGAGGATGCGGGTGACGACGGGCAGGAAGCCGAGGTCGGCCATGTGGTCGGCCTCGTCGAGCACGGTGATCTCGACGGCGTCGAGGCTCACGAACTTCTGCTTCATCAGGTCTTCGAGCCGTCCGGGGCACGCGACGACGATGTCGACACCGGCCTTGAGTGCGTTGACCTGACGGTTCTGGGAGACACCACCGAAGATCGTGGTGACCCGCAGGTCGTAGGCGGCGGCGAGGGGCTCGAGGGTCGCGGTGATCTGCGTGGCGAGCTCGCGGGTGGGGGCGAGGATCAGTCCCACCGGTCGGCCCGGGCGGCGCTTGCCGCCGGACAGTTCACCGGCGAGGCGGGACACCATCGGAATGGAGAAGGCGAGCGTCTTACCGCTGCCCGTCTTGCCGCGACCGAGCACGTCGCGCCCCGACAGCGTGTCGGGGAGGGTGTCGACCTGGATGGGGAACGGGGAGGTGATGCCCTTGTCGGCGAGCGCTTTCACCAGTGGTTCGCGGACGCCGAGCGCAGCAAACGTCGTGTCGGGGGTGTGTGTGTCAGACAAGTGGTCAGGCCTTTCGGGCACAGGGTCGTGCCCGGAGGGCCGATACGGAAGGTCTCCGTCGGAGCTCGAGCACAGGTTGGCGGCGTTGCCGGTCGGCAAGCTTCTTCGCCGTAAGAAGAGCGGATGCGGTGGTGCACATCCAACAGGATTCGGGTAACCGAACTGAATGCGTTCTACGACGCTGGATGACCGTCGTGGTCACCTAGTGATGGCCACTCTACCTGGTGGCAGCCGACCGGTCCGACCGAGGCGTCACAGACCGACCCATTCCGACGCCCCGTCGGCGAACTTCTGCCGCTTCCAGATGGGCACCTCGTGCTTGATGCGCTCCACCAGTTCGGCGCACGCGGCGAATGCCTCGGCACGGTGGGGGGCGGCGACCGCGGCGACCACCGCGAGGTCGCCGACGGTGAGGGAACCGACCCGGTGGACGGCCGCCACGGGGAGTCCGGTGGAGGCCGCGACCTCCTCGCAGACGGTGCGGAGGAAGCGCTCGGCGTCCGGGTGCGACTGGTACTCCAGGGCCGAAACCGATTGTCCGTCATCGTGATTGCGGACGACTCCGGTGAACACGACGACTGCGCCGTGTTCGGGCCCGGCGACGGCGGCGTCGACGACGGCGGGATCGAGTGGCTGATCCGAGATCTGGGCGAGAATGTCAGGCATCGTGCGCACCTCCACCGGCGACTTGAGCGAGAAGATGATCGACGATCGGGTCGAGGACGGACAATCCGTCCTTGACCCCGCCCGGCGAGCCGGGGAGATTCACCACGACTGTGCCGTTCGCCACACCGGCGAGCCCGCGGCTCAGCGACGCGTGCGGGGTCACCTCCGTGCCGCGGTTCCGGATGGCGTCGGCCACGCCGGGCAGTTCACGGTCGAGCACCGCGCGGGTGGCCTCCGGGGTCGCGTCCGTGGGGGAGACGCCGGTGCCGCCGGTGCTGATGATCAGTGCCGGGTTCCCGGACAGGGCGTCGGCGAGTCCGGCCGCGATGTCCGCGTCCGCGTAGACGAGCGGACCCCGGGTGGTGAAGCCCCGTTCCTCGAGCCACGCGGCGATCACAGGTCCGGTCGTATCTTCGCGCGTGCCCCTCGCCCCGCCGGTCGAGGCGACCAGGACGGCCGCGGATCGCGCTGTCACCGTGGGAGTTCCGGTGCTCTGCTGACCCCGCGTCCAGTGCCCGCGTTTGCCGCCGTCCTTGGTGAGCAGCCGGACCCCGTCCAGGGTCGCGGCGGGGTCGACGGCTTTCACCATGTCGTGCAACGTCAGTCCGGCGACCGCGACGGCGGTGAGGGCCTCCATCTCGACGCCGGTCGGCCCCTTCGTCTTCGCGGTGGCCTCGATCGTGATGGCGGTGTCGGTGAACCCGAATTCCAGCTTCACCGACGACAGCGCAAGTTGATGGCAGAGCGGTATCAGCTCGGACGTCTTCTTCGCACCCGAGATCCCGGCGATCCGGGCCGTCGCGAGAACGTCGGCCTTGGGGAGGTCGTCGGCGCGGACCAATTCGATCACCGCAGGTGTGGTGACCAATTGCCCGGCGGCCACCGCGGTACGGGTCGTGTCCGCTTTCGCGCTCACGTCGACCATGCGGGCGCGGCCCTCGCTGTCGAGGTGCGTCAGGTCGCTCATAGGGGAATCACCTTCACGAGTTGGCCGGCGTCGAGCGCGGTGACGTCGGCGGGAACGTCGAGGAGGACGTCCGCCCACGCCATCGCGGCGACGAGATGGGAGCCGGGGCCGGAGACGAGTTCGACCCCGGCATCGGTACGGCGTGCGCGGAGGAACTGCCGCTTGCCGGGAATGGAGGTGACGGCCGCGGCAAGCGGCAGTTCCTCGGGTTCGGTCGGGTCCAGCCCTGCTGCGCGCCGGATCTCGGGGCGCGCGAACACCTCGAACGAAACGAGGGTGCTCACCGGGTTCCCGGGAAAGTTGAGGACGGGCGTGCCGTCCACGACAGCGGTGCCCTGGGGGCCGCCCGGCTGCATCGCGACGTGGCCGAAGTGCGCGCCGAGCGGTGTGAGGGTTTCCTTCACCACTTCGAAGTCGCCCATCGACACCCCGCCGGACGTGAGGACGAGATCGGCGGCGGTGGTCGCCTCCGCCAGCAGGGTCCGGAACTCGGCGGGGTCGTCGCCGCTACGGGCGATCGACACGACCTCGGCGCCGTTGGCCCTGGCGCTCGACGCGAGGGCGATTCCGTTGGAGTCGTATATCTCTCCCGGATGCAGCGTGCTGCCTGCGTCCACGAGTTCGGCGCCCGTGGTGATGACGGCGACGCGCGGGCGTGGGCGCACCGGGACGTGCTGCAGGCCGACGGCGGCGAGGACGGCGATGTGCCGGGCGGCGAGAATGCTGCCTGCAGGCAGCAGGAGGGTGCCCTCCCGGACATCGCTGCCGCGTTCGCGCACGAACTCGCCGGCGGTGCGAGAGCGTTCGATGCGAACCTGTCCGTCGGTGGCCTCGGTGTCCTCGACCGGGACGATCGCGTCGGCGCCCTCGGGGATCGGCGCCCCGGTCATGATCCGGTACGCGGTCCCGGGAGTGTGGGTGGTGGCGCCTGCCGGGCCCGCGGCGATCACGCCCCGCACCGGGAGCACCGCCGGGACCGACACCACGGATGCGGCGTCGACCGCGTACCCGTCCATTTGCGAATTGCGGAACAACGGCAGGTCGACGGGGGAGTGGACGTCGGCGGCGAGGACACGCCCGAGTGACTCGCCGAGCGGAACCTCCTGCGCCGGCCGCTCGTGGAGCGGCGCGAGGAGTTCCGCGACGTGCTGGGCGTGCTGCTCCACGGAGCGTGCGGTCACGATATTCCTCCGGCCATGGTCACCAATCCTAGGCACGCCTCCAGAAGGCGCCACGAGTGCACCGCGTCACACAGCGATCACCCCTCGCGGCATACTGGACAGATGCAGGGAAAGGCAACTCGATGACGACGGTGGAGATGGGTATCCCGACCGTCCGGCGTTCGGTGTCGCTCGCGGGCAGGCCGGATGTCGACCACCTGGTCGACCGGTTCGGCCGGGTCGCGCGCGACCTGCGGGTCTCCATCACCGAGAAGTGCTCGCTGCGCTGCACGTACTGCATGCCCGAGGAAGGGCTGCCCGCCATCCCGGCGCAGAACCTCCTCACCGCGAGCGAGATCGTCCGGCTCGTCGACATCGCCGTCCACCGCCTCGGCGTGCGCGAGGTCCGGTTCACCGGGGGCGAGCCACTGATGCGGGTGGATCTCGAGCAGATGATCGCCGGCTGCGCCGAGCGCGTGCCGGGAGTCCCGCTGGCGATGACCACCAACGCGGTCGGTCTCGAGCACCGCGCGGACGGGCTCGCCCGCGCCGGACTGACACGGGTCAACGTCTCCCTCGACTCGGTCGATCGCGAGCACTTCGCGAGACTGACGAGGCGTGATCGACTGCCTTCGGTGATGGCCGGTATCCGCGCCGCAGCCAGGGCGGGACTGGCACCGATGAAGATCAATGCGGTGCTGATGCCCGAAACACTCAGCGGAGCGGCCGACCTGCTGGAGTGGTGCCTGCGCGAGGGTGTCACGCTGCGGTTCATCGAGGAGATGCCGCTCGACGCCGATCACGAGTGGGCCCGCGAGAACATGGTCACCGCCGACCGGTTACTGGCCGTCCTCGGCGAGCGGTTCACGCTCACCGAACACGGGAGAGAAGATCCGTCGGCGCCTGCCGAGGAGTGGCTCGTCGACGGCGGACCGGCCACGGTCGGAATCATCGCGTCCGTCACCCGGTCGTTCTGCTCGGACTGCGACCGCACCCGCCTCACCGCCGAAGGAACGGTACGGTCGTGCCTGTTCAGTGACCAGGAGATCGACCTGCGGTCGGCGCTGCGGTCGGGTGCGGACGACGAGGAGTTGGCGCAGTTGTGGCGCGGCGCGATGTGGAACAAGTGGGCAGGCCACGGAATCAACGCGGACGGCTTCGCTCCGCCGCAACGCAGTATGGGAGCAATCGGTGGTTGACGTGACAGGCATTTCGGTTCGGTACTTCGCCGCCGCCGCCGACGCGGCCGGCTGCACCAAGGAAACCCTCGATCTCCCTGCCACCGCGGATCTCGGCCAGGTGAAGGACCTTCTCCTCGCCAAGTACGGTCCCGACATGCAGCAGGTGCTGTCGGTGTCCGCATTTCTCGTCGACTCCGAGCTCACCCGCGACCTCACCCGTACGGCGGGTGCGCAGGTGGACGTGCTGCCGCCGTTCGCCGGCGGCTAGGCGCGCAATCAGCGGGAGTCGGCCAGCCAGCGGTCGAAGGTGATCGTTCCGAACCGGTTGTCGGGCACCAGGTTCGATCCGTTCCGCAGGAACTGCCCCAGCGCGCCGGGGAGGGGAACGTTCACGACGAAACCGTGCGTCCCGGTCGCCTTCTTCCACGCCGTCGTCAGATCGCGGGCGGTGCGCACCTCCGGGCCGCCGATGGTGATCGGCTCCTCCGGCGCGGGTTCGGCGGCCAGCGCGGCGTCGACCAGCGCGGTCGCCACATCCCGAACGTCGATGGTCTGGAAACTCGTCTTCGAGAAGGCCGGGATCAGCCCCACCCGGCTCGCCGGCTTCGCGATCATGGGAATGAAGTCGTGGAACTGGGTCGCCCGCACGATCGCCGTCTCCATCGCCGCGCTCTCGTAGACCCGCTCCTGCGTCCGCTTCGCCTGGTAGTAGGCGAATTCGGCCTGGTCGACGTTGACGATGGAGAGGAGGACGGCACGTCCGACGCCCGCGCCGTCCGCGGTGGAGAGCAGGTTCTCGGCGCCCTTCTCCAGCACCGCCCGGGTGCCCTTGGTCTTTCCGTCGGTGGTGTCGACCACCACGTCGACACCGTCGAGTGCCTCGGCGAGACCGTCGCCGGTGACGAGATCGCCGTGGAAATGGGCGATCTCGCTACCCGGCGCGCCGCCGTGCCGGGTCAGGACCCGGACGGAGTGGCCGCGGGCGAGGAACTCCTTGACCACCTGCCGGCCTGCAGTGCCGGTACCACCCGCGACCAGCGCCTGGACCACCGGGTCACCGCCACCACGTGTCGAGGGGGGTCACGGGAACCGTCCGCTTGTGCCGGGTATTCAGGAACATCGTCTCGAGCTTCCGGGCGATGTCCTCGGGCACATCCTTGCCCTCGAGGTAGTCGTCGATCTGCGCGTACGTCACGCCCAGCGCCTCCTCGTCGGGAAGGGCGGGACGGTCGTCCTCCAGATCCGCAGTGGGAACCTTCTTCCACGTGCTCTCGGGTGCGCCCAGTTCACGCAGGAGCGCGGCGCCCTGACGCTTGGACAACCCGGTCAGGGGAGTGACATCCACGCCGCCGTCGCCGAACTTGGTGAAGAATCCGGTGATCGCCTCGGCGGCATGGTCGGTGCCGACGACGAGATATCCCAGCTGGCCGGCGATCGAGTACTGGATCACCATCCGTTCACGGGCCTTGATGTTTCCGCGGACGAAGTCGCGCAGTTCGCCGCCGTCGCCGATGATGTCGCGCAGTGCCTCGGACGACTCCTTCGCGGTGGCGTCCGCGCCGGGCTTGACGTTCACGACCACCGACCGGTCCGGCTTGATGAAGTCGAGGGAGATCTGCGCGTCGGACTCGTCGGCCTGGGTGCCGTACGGCAGCCGGACGGCGACGAACTCGGCGTCGTGGCCCTCCTCGCGCAACTCGCTTGCCGCGAGCTGGGCGAGGCGCCCGGTGAGGGTGCTGTCCTGACCGCCGCTGATGCCCAGGACGAATCCCTTGGCCGGGGTCGACAACAGGTAGTCCTTCAGGAACTGAACACGTGTGCGGATCTCGCCGGCCGCATCGATGGTGGGCTGGGCACCGAGTTCCTCGAGGATCTGCGCACGTAGATTCGCCATGACAGAACTCTAGCGAGTGCCCCTGACGAGTGCAGGGTACGGTTCGGCGCATGAGTAGATCGGACGTTCTGGTGGTCAGCGCGACCAAGGCGGAGGCGGTGCACGTCCCGTCGGAGTTCGAGGTCCTGATCACGGGGATCGGCAAGGTGAGCGCTGCCGTTGCCGTGGCGTCCGCACTCGCCGACTACCCGCGAACGGACAAGCCGCTCGTCGTCAACATCGGCACCGCCGGCGCGTTGCACGAGCGTCACAGCGGCCTGTTCACGCCGTCGACCGTCCTCAACCACGACATCAGCGGCGACGCCATCCGGGCGCTCGGGCACGAGGTGGCCGATCTCCTCGCCCTGCCCGACGGCGATGGGTCCGTGCTCGCCACGGGGGATCTGTTCGTGTCCGACGTCGGCGTGCGAGACGAACTCGCCCGCAGGGCCGACCTCGTCGACATGGAGGGTTTCGCCGTCGCCTATGCCAGCGCCCGCGGCGGCGCCCGGTGCCGGCTCGTCAAGCACGTCAGTGACACCGCCGACGACTCGGCGCTGGACTGGCCCGCCAGGATCGACGCGAGCGCCCGCGAACTCGGACGCTGGCTGGCCGCGCTCTAGCCCGCCCGCAGTTCCAGTCCGGCCCCGGCGCCGTTGACCAGGAGCAGCGAGTCCGAACGGACGCTGTAGCCCGTCTCCCCGGTCAATGCCGCGAGAACCGCGCGCTCCACCTCGGACTCGTCCGGCGGACACGCCATCCGGGTGGTGGCCCACGATCCGAACGTGATCGAACTCTGCTGCACGTCCGCTGTGCCGGTCATGCGGTTGCAGCCGGTGAAACCGGACGCCGAACCGTCGCCCGCGATCAGCAACTGCGGTGCCGTCCGCTCCAGCGCCGCTGTCGTGGTGACCGCGTCCGGACTGATCAGCGCGGTCACTGTCCACGTGGTCCCGACGACGGGCCGGTCCGGCCGGACGACCTTCTCGTCCGTCAGCGTCACCGAACCGGTGGGCGTGGTGAGGGTGAGTGTGTCGCCGCCGAGGGTCCAGTTCGGTTGCGCGTCCAGCAGGGCCGCAACCCAGGCGTCGGCGCCTGCCGCCTCACCGGGGCATGCCATCAGCGTCATGGCGAGCGGTCCCGTCACGAGCTTCCCACCGGCCAGGTCGACGTCGGCGCTGCCCTGATTGCACCCGGCGTCGACGGACAGTCGCCCGGGGTCGGTGAACCCGAGTACGAGCGGCCCACCGCCGGGAATGGGATCGCCCTCGACGGACGTGGAGACGAAGGTGCGGCCCGCCGGGTCCGGGGACTCCGTCTGCGCATCCCCGCCGCAGGCGGTGAGCACGGCGGACGTCAGGAGGCCGAGAACGGCGGCGGTGGTGCGCATTCCTCGAGGTTAGACAAAATGTCCGGATCCGGGATCAACATCGGGTGACGCGCCGGATCAGGTCCTCCCAGGCGTCCCCGAGCCGTTCGACGGACATCCCGAGGTCGCGCAGTTCGTGCAGGACGAGTGTGGCTTCCAGGGGTGCGAGCAGCGAACAGGCGAGCAGTTCGTGATCGCCCTGCACACCGGCCGCGCGGAGCAGGGACACGACGTGGCGCACGGACACTGCCCGCGCCGGAGCGGCGAACCGGAACTCGAGAGAGTTCTCGGCCGCGCGCTGGACCTCGCCCTGTACTTCGACGATTGCGATACGGGCGTGTCCGAAGGCGATCAGGCGGTCGATCGGGTCGGCCCCCGGCCCGAGGGGCGGCGGACCGAACATGAAGGACTGCTGGAGTTCTCGTTCGGTGTGGTCGAGGAGTGCGTGCATGAGACCCGACCGGCTGCCGAACCGGCGGAACACTGTGCCCTTGCCCACACCCGCCCTGCAGGCGACCGCGTCCATCGTGACGGCGTCGACGCCGCGTTCGGCGACCAGCAACGCGGCCGCGTCGAGCAGAAGGCGCCGGTTACGTGCGGCGTCGCCGCGTTCGGGGGGATCGACCCCGATCTGGGGCAGCAGGGGGCTGGTCACGTCTCGCATCCTACCGTGACGGGAACATAAGTGGACCGCGGTCCGTTTAGTTGCTATACATGTTCGCGAGTCGCCCTACGCACCATCGAAGGATTATTGACATGTCACAGACCAACGTTCTCGTTCTCGTCGGCAGCCTGCGCGCCGCCTCGGTCAACCGTCAGCTCGCCGAGACCGCGGTCGCCGTGGCACCCGAGGGTGCCGAAGTGACCGTGTTCGACGGACTCGGAGAGGTCCCCTTCTACAACGAGGACATCGACGTCGCCGGTTCCATCCCCGCCGTCGAGGCCCTGCGTGACGCCGCAGGCCGCGCCGACGCGCTGCTGCTGCTCACCCCCGAATACAACGGCACCATCCCGGCCGTCCTCAAGAACGCCATCGACTGGATCTCCCGGCCGTACGGCACCGGCGCGGTCAAGGACAAGCCCGTCGCCGTCATCAGCGCCTCGCCCAGCGGCAACGGCGCGCAGTGGGCGCACGAGGACACCCGCAAGGCCGTCCGCATCGCAGGCGGCAAGGTCCTCGAGGACGTCACCCTCACCATCGGCGGCACCATCGACAAGTTCGGTGACCGGCACCCGCGCGAGAACGCCGAGGTCGCGCAGCAGGTCGCCGGCGTCGTCGCCAGCCTCGTCGACGCCACGAAGGAACTCGTCGACGCCTGACGAATCCACGCGCGGAACGCCGTCGCCGCTACAGTCCGGTCCGATCCAGGGCCGCGTCGACGGCGTCCCGCACCGTGTCGAAGTCGTCACCGGCCGCCAGGGCAGCGTCTCTGGCGGCTTCTATCTGTTCCCGCACCGACTCGTACCGCGCGACCCATTCCTCCTTGTTGTCGCGCCAATAGCCGATGACGTCGTAGCGGTCGGTGTGCCAGCCCAGTTCGTGGCGCAACCAGCGGCGCACCACCCGCGACACCGTCGCCTCGCCCGCGAACCACACATATCCCGGCGCATCCGGTCGCGACCACTCGCGGGCCGCCTCGGCGAGCAGGCTGTCCCCGGCGCCGTTGCCGCTGCCGTCGAGCCACGTCACGGCCAGCGCGGCATCGGTGACGAAATTCTGACGGTCCGCCGGGGTGGTGACCTCCGCGATGACGTGCACCCGCGCCGAACCCGGTAGTTCCTCGACGATCCGGCCGACGGCGGGCAATGCCGTCATGTCGGCGACGAGGAGTTGCCACTCGGCGTCGGCGGGCGGCGTGTACCACCCCGAGGCCGTGGAGAACCCGAGGATTTCGCCCTGGCACGCGCTCGCGGCCCAGCGCGCCGCGACCCCGCCCGCGTGGACGGCGAAATCGATGTCCATCTCCAGGGCCTCCGGGTCCCAGCGGCGCACGGTGTAACTGCGTTTCTCGGCGCCGTCCGGCGGGAAGGCCAGGAGCAGGCGCTCGTCGGGTGTCCCGCTGGACTCGAATCGACTCAGATCGCCGCCCGCGAGGGTGATCCTCTGCATGTTCGGCGTCACCCGCCTCGTGCGCGCTACGGGCGCCGACCAGTCGAGGTCGCCCAGGGAGTCGTCGGACATGCGCTCAAGGTACCGGGAGGGGAGTCGGGGGCCCGCAGTTACCGGCCGGCAAGCGTCGGGGCCGGTCGGGTGCGGCACCCGGTGCGCCCGGCCGCGGCAGGCAGGTGTGAGGTGGTGCCGAGTGCGGCTGGGGACGGGTCCTGGAAGGGGTCGGCGTCGTCCGGCGGAAGTTGTGCCCGGCGGGTTTGCACGGGACTCTCCCGGTGCCCGCGCCGCCGATGCGGGCGTGTCTTCGGAGGTGACGTAAGCTCCCCGAGCCTCCAGTGCACGAGCGCGATGCGCGGGGTGTTCCGCGTCACGCCGAAAATGTGATGTGCGACACGCCGGAGCGAGCACGAAATTTGTGGTCCGCAGGATGACGACCAGGGAATTTCATCAATGTGACTCACAACATCTCGGGTTAAGTGTTTCTGTCGGCCACTAGGTGTAGTGTCTTGAGCACTGAGAGACCACAACGAGAACCGACTCGGTGAGCATCTCCATCGGGGGTCACCGCCATCTCGATCAGGGGAAGTCTCAGTGCGCTGAACACACACTTCGTCAGCTCCATTCGGCAGTGGAAAGAGGGACTTCATGAGCATCACCGTCTACACCAAGCCCGCTTGCGTTCAGTGCAATGCCACCTACCGGGCCCTCGACAAGGCGGGTATCGAATACTCCGTCGTCGACATCACCGAAGACCCCGAAGCCCGGGACTACGTCATGGCACTGGGATACCTGCAGGCGCCCGTGATCGTGGCCGGTGACGAGCATTGGTCGGGCTTCCGTCCCGACCGCATCAAGACCCTCTCGGCAAACGCTGCTTGAAGCGAGGCGATCGCACCGCCCGAGGCGGAGAACGAGCCGATTCCCAGGCGGCAGTAAACGGTAGTACTAGTCCAGATGGTGGAAACCGATGACATCGCTGGTGTACTTCTCCAGCGCCTCGGAGAATACCCATCGCTTCGTTCAGAAGTTGGGTGTCCCGGCCACGCGCATTCCGCTGCACGACCGCGCGGGCACGTTCGAGGTCGATGAGCCGTACGTCCTGATCCTGCCCACCTACGGGGGCGGGATCACCGCGACCGGTCGGGACACGAGCTACGTGCCCAAGCAGGTCATCAGATTCCTCAACAACACGCACAATCGCTCCCTCATCCGTGGGGTGATCGCTGCAGGCAATACGAACTTCGGCGAGTCGTATTGCTATGCCGGAAACGTGATTTCGCAGAAGTGCAGGGTTCCGTACTTGTACCGCTTCGAGCTCATGGGTACCGCCGAAGACGTAGTAGCAGTCCTGGACGGGCTCGAACAATTCATGGAGAGTGAACAGTGGCACCGACAATCACAGACACAGCCCCGGCTGGGAGTGTAGAACGCGCTGTGGCACGACCCGACGTCTCCTCGGGAGAACTCGATTACCACGCGTTGAACGCGATGCTGAACCTGTACGGCCCCAACGGCGAGATCCAGTTCGAGAAGGACCGCGAGGCCGCGAACCAGTACTTCCTCCAGCACGTCAACCAGAACACCGTCTTCTTCCACAACCAGGACGAGAAGCTGGACTACCTGGTGAAGGAGAACTACTACGAGCGCGAGGTCCTCGACCAGTACACGCGCAACTTCGTCAAGTCGCTGATCGACCACGCGTACTCGAAGAAGTTCCGGTTCCCCACCTTCCTCGGTGCATTCAAGTACTACACGTCGTACACGCTGAAGACGTTCGACGGCAAGCGGTACCTCGAGCGGTTCGAGGACCGGGTCTGCATGGTCGCGCTCACCCTCGCCGCAGGCGACGAGGAGCTGGCGACCAAGCTCGTCGACGAGATCATCGCCGGCCGCTTCCAGCCCGCCACCCCCACGTTCCTCAACTCGGGCAAGAAGCAGCGCGGCGAGCCCGTGTCCTGTTTCCTGCTCCGCATCGAGGACAACATGGAGTCGATCGGCCGCTCCATCAACTCCGCCCTGCAGCTGTCCAAACGCGGCGGCGGAGTTGCGTTGCTGCTCAGCAATGTTCGCGAACACGGCGCCCCGATCAAGAAGATCGAGAACCAGAGCTCCGGGGTCATCCCGATCATGAAGCTGCTCGAGGACTCCTTCTCGTACGCCAATCAGCTCGGTGCGCGTCAGGGCGCAGGCGCGGTGTACCTGCATGCGCACCACCCGGACATCTACCGCTTCCTCGACACCAAGCGCGAGAACGCGGACGAGAAGATCCGCATCAAGACGCTGTCGCTGGGCGTCGTCATCCCCGACATCACGTTCGAGCTGGCGAAGAAGAACGAGGACATGTACCTCTTCTCGCCGTACGACGTCGAGCGCATCTACGGGGTGCCCTTCGCGGACATCAACGTCACCGAGAAGTACTACGAGATGGTCGACGACAAGCGGATCCGCAAGTCGAAGATCAAGGCACGCGAGTTCTTCCAGACCGTGGCCGAGCTGCAGTTCGAGTCCGGGTACCCGTACATCATGTACGAGGACACCGTGAACCGGGCCAACCCGATCGCGGGCAAGGTCACCCACTCCAACCTGTGCTCGGAGATTTTGCAGGTCTCCACGCCGTCGGAGTTCAACGACGACCTGTCCTACAGTCATATCGGCAAGGACATCTCCTGCAACCTGGGTTCGCTCAACATCGCCAAGACGATGGACTCGCCGGACTTCGCGCAGACCATCGAGACCTCGATCCGGGCGCTGACCGCCGTCGCCGATCAGACCTCCATCGACTCGGTCCCGTCGATCAAGAAGGCGAACGACGAGGGACACGCCATCGGTCTCGGGCAGATGAACCTGCACGGATACCTGGCACGCGAGCGGATCCACTACGGCTCCGACGAGGGCATCGATTTCACGAACATCTACTTCTACACCGTGGTGTTCCACGCGATCCGGGCGTCCAACGAGATCGCCAAGGAGCGCGGCACGTACTTCGCCGGCTTCCCGGAGTCCAAGTACGCCTCGGGTGAGTACTTCGACAAGTACACCGATCAGGTGTGGGAACCGAAGACGGAGCGGGTGCGGCAGCTGTTCGCCGATGCGGGCCTGCACATCCCGACCCAGGACGACTGGCGTGAGCTGAAGGCGTCCGTGCAGCAGCACGGCATTTACAACCAGAACCTACAGGCGGTGCCGCCGACCGGATCGATCTCATATATCAACAACTCCACCAGCTCCATTCACCCGGTGGCGTCGAAGATCGAGATCCGCAAGGAAGGCAAGATCGGCCGCGTCTACTACCCGGCGCCCTACCTGACCAACGACAACCTGGAGTACTACCAGGATGCGTACGAGATCGGGTACGAGAAGATCATCGACACCTACGCCGCGGCCACCCAGCACGTGGACCAGGGCTTGTCGCTGACGCTGTTCTTCAAGGACACCGCCACCACCCGCGACATCAACAAGGCGCAGATCTACGCGTGGCGCAAGGGAATCAAGACGCTGTACTACATCCGTCTACGTCAGATGGCCCTCGAGGGCACTGAGGTGGAGGGCTGCGTCAGCTGCATGCTGTAGCCCGTGAGTACTTGTCAACCGCCGGCGGTTGACAAGTACTCACAGCCGAACGAAGTGAGGAATCAATGGTCAAGCTGGTGAGTCGCGTATCCGCGATCAACTGGAACCGCGTCCAGGACGAGAAGGACGCCGAGGTGTGGGACCGTCTCGTCGGCAACTTCTGGCTGCCCGAAAAAGTGCCCGTGTCCAACGACATCCCGTCGTGGGGGACGCTCACGGCGCAGGAGAAGCAGCTCACGATGCGGGTGTTCACGGGGCTGACGCTCCTCGACACCATTCAGGGCACGGTGGGCGCGGTCAGCCTCATCCCCGACGCCATCACGCCGCACGAGGAAGCGGTGTACACCAACATCGCGTTCATGGAGTCGGTGCACGCCAAGAGCTACAGCTCGATCTTCTCGACGCTGTGCTCCACTCGCGACATCGACGACGCCTTCCGCTGGTCCGAGGAGAACCCGAACCTGCAGCGCAAGGCCGAGATCGTCATGGACTACTACCAGGGCGACGAGCCGCTCAAGCGCAAGGTGGCATCCACCCTGCTCGAGAGCTTCCTGTTCTACTCCGGCTTCTACCTGCCGATGTACTGGTCGTCGCGGGCGAAGCTCACCAACACCGCCGATCTCATCCGTCTCATCATCCGTGACGAGGCCGTGCACGGGTACTACATCGGCTACAAGTACCAGAAGGGTCTCGAGCAGCTCACCGAGGCGGAGCGCGACGACCTCAAGAACTACACGTTCGAGTTGCTCTTCGAGCTGTACGACAACGAGGTCGACTACACCCAGGACCTTTACGACGAGGTGGGCCTCACCGAGGACGTCAAGAAGTTCCTGCGGTACAACGCCAACAAGGCACTGATGAACCTCGGCTACGAGGGTCTGTTCCCGAAGGACGAGACGGACGTCAACCCGGCGATCCTGTCGGCGCTCTCACCCAACGCGGACGAGAATCACGACTTCTTCTCCGGCTCGGGCAGCTCCTACGTCATCGGCAAGGCCGTCAACACCGAAGACGAAGACTGGGATTTCTAGAGCGACCCGCTCGCGATTTCTAGAGCGACTCCTTCGCATCGCCCGATGTCACACCGGTTCAGTTCGACTGCACCGGTGCGACATCGGGCGAACGGCGTTCAGCGGCGGAACCACGCCTCCGGCTGGTCCTGCAGCGCCTTGTCGAGGCGTAGCCGCGACGACGGGGTGAGGTCGTCCGGCAGCGAGGCGGGGGAGAACCAGGCCACGTCGTGGTTCTCGTCGTCCGACACGGCGGCCTCACCGCCGATGTACCGGGCGAGGAAGCACACGTCGAGGTACTGCGCGACGTCGCCGTTGGGATACGTGACCGGGTCGGTGACGTCGACGCTCGTGATCCGGACCAGTTCGGCGTCCACGCCGGTTTCCTCCCGGATCTCCCGGAGCGCGGCCGGTCCCGGTTCCTCCCCGGGTTCGAGGATGCCGGACACGACCGCCCACTTGCCGTTGTCGACGCGCCGGGTCAGCAGCACCCGCCCGTCGTCGTCACGCACCACGACGCTCACTCCGGACAGCCACAGCGGCGCGGTGCCGACGTGGCCGCGCAGGGCGGTGACGAACTCGGGGACGGGCATGAGAGCCTCCTAGCCGACGTAGCCGTTCAGCGTGTTCCTGAGGTCGGTGAGCATCGCGCGCGCGGCGACGACGCCGTTTCCGCCCCACACGTCACCCTCGACGGCGAAGACCCGTTTGTCGCGGACGGCTTCGAGGTCTTCCCAGGACTCCCCGGACATGACGTCCTCCGCGTGCGCGGTGCCCTCCTCGCCGTCCAGGACGGCGTAGATGAGGTCGCCCTCGGCCTGGTCGATGTCGGCGTCGGAGATCGGTTCGGTGACGACGCCCTCGAGGTTCTGATAGGCGGGCCGCCGCACCCCGGCGTCGGTGAGGACCTGGCCTGCGAACGTGGCCGGACCCTCGACCTCCATGCTGTCGGCGTCGAAACGGACGACGGACGCCTGCGTCTGCGCGGCATCGATGTCGATGCCGAGTTGCTTCGCGTCCTGCTGGTACTTCTCGAGCGCCGCCGTCGCCGCGTCGGCCCGGCCCAGGGCGTTGCCGGCGAGCAGGAACTGCGCCTTCCAGTACACGGGGTCGGAGCCGACGAACACCGTGGGCGCGATCGGGGAGAGCGCGCCGTACAGCTGTTCGGACGCCGGACTGGATCCGAGGATCAGGTCCGGGTCCGCCTGCGCGATCCTGTTCACGTCCGGGGCGTCGGCGGGTCCGACGCTCGGGATCTCGGAGACGCCGGTGCCGAGGTAGCCGGGCTGCGGCGAATCGCCGTCGAGGGTTGCAGCGCCGACCACGTTCTCCCACAGGCCGAGGGCGCACACCGCGTCCAGTGCGGCGCTGTCGAGCACCACGATCCGCTGGGGATCGGACGGGACGTCGCTCTCGCCCTTCGTGTGGACCACCCGATGCGTCGAGCCGGCCGCGAGTGCGGCGTCGACCGGGGCCGGCCCGGCGCAGGCGGTCGTGGTGTCCCGCTCGATGCCGACCACGCCGGCTCCGGCGATCTGCGTGGTGGTCCGGACGATGGACGCTGCGGGATCGTCGTCGGCCGGTTGCGAGCAGCCGGCGAGCGCGACGACGGCGACGGCTGTGACGAGACCGGTGGACGCGCGGCGGGCGGAAAACCTACGAGGGGACAATTCGGCGACTTCCTGTGTGTGCGGGCGCGTTCAGGTTAGCCGCTGTGCTTGTCCACCCCGAACGTGTCCGACAGGTCGTCGAGGATCAGATGCGCGCCCTGGACACTGACCGGCGACATCCAGCGGGCGTCGTCGACGTCGATCTTGCGTCCCTTCAGCGTCTGCCACAGCGGGCTCTCCAGGAAGGGCTTCGCCGCTTCCGCGCTCTTGCCCGCCGGGTCCTGCCAGGTGCTGACGAAGATGACGTCGCCCTCCGCCTCGCTGATCAGTTCGGGGCTGACGGCTTGCATGATGTTGTCCGGATCGGCCGGATCGGGGCCCTGGCTCTGCGGACGTGCGAGCCCGGCGTCCGAGAGGACGATCCCGCTGAACGAGGTGGTGCGGTAGAGGCGTGCCGTCGGCTCGCCCGCGAACCGGACCACCGAGATCACCGGATTCGACGCCGTCCCGTTGATCTCCGCACCGACGGCGGCGGCGCGCTCCTCGTAGGCGCCGATCTTCTGCTCCGCGAGGTCTTCCTTGCCGAGCGCCTTGCCGACGAGCCGGATGTTGTCCTTCCACGTGGGCCCGGTGGTCTCGGTGAAGATGGTCGGCGCGATTGCCGACAGTTGCTCGTAGTTCTTTCCGTCGCGCACCTCGGCGGAGATGATCAGGTCGGGTTGCAGCGCGGCGATCTGCTCGAGGCTCGCGTTGCTGACCTTGCCGACCGACTCCGCGTCCGCCGCGAACTCGTCCCGCGTGGTGCCGAGGTAGTCGGGCAGGCCGGGCTCGCGGTAGTCGACGTACCCGACCAATGGCGCCTCGAGGAGCAGGACGGCGTCGGTGAAGCTGTTGTCGAGCGCCACGATGCGCTGCGGTGCGGCCGGGATCTCGGTGCTGCCGCGGAAGTGGTCTACGGTCCGGGGGAACTGCCCGGTCGACGACGTGGTGTCGGAGGCGGCGGAGTCGTCGCTGCCGGCGCAGGACGTGATCGAGAAGGTGGCTGCCGCGGCCAGCGCGACCGCGCCGGCGACGAGCCGGCGGCGGGAGAGAACGTTCACATGGAGCTCCTGAGAGAAGTTAGGTGAGCGAAACCTTAGCAGTTAGGTTCCGGCGTGCCGGAGCCTCCGCGAGACCGCCTCGACCGTCCCCGCGCGACACGCCGGACCGCGTGACAGTGAGCACTCCCCGGTGATCCCCGGTGAGACAAACCGCAGGTCGCCCGCGCCCCGGTTTGCTCGGAGTCCGGGTAAGTACGACAGTGGGTAGGACCCAGTCGGAGGCCGCAGAGGGCACGGTCTACGATTCGATGAGCGCAAGCCAGAGACCGTTCGCCTCGCAGCCCGGGGTCGGACGCGCATTCAGGAGGATCAGTGACTGCCGTAGCGCCCCAGCCAGTCCCCGCGATAGCTGCAGCCAGGCCTTACCCGCCGCGGCAGGGACCCAAGGGCTCGTTCATCTTCAAAATGATTACGACCACCGACCCCAAGGTGCTCGGAATCATGTACTTGACGACCTCGATCGCGTTCTTCCTCATCGGTGGTCTCATGGCCCTGATGATGCGCGCCGAGCTCGCTGTGCCCGGTATGCAGTTCTTGTCGAACGAACAGTTCAACCAGCTGTTCACCATGCACGGCACGATCATGCTGCTGCTGTACGCGACGCCGATCGTGTTCGGGTTCGCCAACTACATCCTGCCGCTGCAGATCGGCGCCCCCGACGTGGCGTTCCCGCGACTCAACGCGTTCAGCTACTGGCTGTACGTGTTCGGCGCGATCATCACGACCGCGGGCTTCATCACCCCCGGCGGTGCTGCGGACTTCGGCTGGACCGCCTACACGCCCCTGACGAGTGCGCTGCACTCCCCGGGCGTCGGCGCCGACCTCTGGGTCATGGGCCTCGCGGTCGCCGGCCTCGGCACCATCCTCGGTGGTGTCAACATGATCACCACCGTCATCTGCCTGCGTGCCCCCGGCATGACCATGTTCCGGATGCCGATCTTCACGTGGAACATCTTCATCACCAGCATCCTGATTCTGCTGGCGTTCCCGCTGCTGACCGCCGCGTTCATGGGTCTGTTCGTCGACCGTCACCTCGGTGGCCACATCTTCGACCCGGCCACCGGTGGTGTGCTGCTGTGGCAGCACCTGTTCTGGTTCTTCGGCCACCCCGAGGTGTACATCATCGCGCTGCCGTTCTTCGGCATCGTCTCGGAGATCTTCCCGGTCTTCAGCCGTAAGCCCGTGTTCGGTTACAGCGGCCTGGTCTACGCGACCCTGGCGATCGCCGCGCTCTCCATCGCGGTGTGGGCTCACCACATGTACGCCACCGGCGCCGTGCTGCTCCCGTACTTCTCGTTCATGACGTTCCTGATCGCCGTCCCGACGGGTGTGAAGATCTTCAACTGGATCGGCACCATGTGGAAGGGTCAGCTGACGTTCGAGTCGCCGATGCTGTTCTCGATCGGCTTCCTCATCACGTTCCTCTTCGGTGGTCTGTCGGGCGTCATCCTCGCGAGCCCGCCGCTCGACTTCCACGTCACGGACACCTACTTCGTGGTCGCCCACTTCCACTACGTGGTCTTCGGCACCGTCGTGTTCGCCACCTACGCGGGCATCTACTTCTGGTTCCCGAAGATGACGGGCCGCATGATGGACGAGCGTCTCGGCAAGTGGCACTTCTGGACCACGTTCATCGGCTTCCACGGCACGTTCCTCGTCCAGCACTGGCTGGGTAACGAAGGCATGCCGCGTCGTTACGCCGACTACCTGCCCTCGGACGGCTTCACGTTCCTGAACTCGTTCTCGACGATCTTCGCGTTCGTCCTCGGTGCCTCCACACTGCCGTTCATCTGGAACGTCTTCAAGAGCTACCGGTACGGCGAAGTCGTCACCGTCGACGACCCGTGGGGTTACGGCAACTCGCTCGAGTGGGCCACCAGCTGCCCGCCGCCGCGGCACAACTTCACCGAGCTGCCGCGCATCCGCTCCGAGCGCCCCGCGTTCGAGCTGCACTACCCGCACATGGTCGAGCGGATGAAGGCCGAGGCGCACGTCGGACCGGGTCACGGTGGCAAGCACGCCAGCACCGTGCTCGAGAAGGAACGCCACGAGCCGCTGACGGTCGGCGACGAAGGCGACCCCGGTACGGACACCGGCCGCTGACACAGCACGTTTCGGAAAGGCCCCGCCCCAGCAACGGGCGGGGCCTTTCACTTGGCACAATGGTGCCGGACAAGCCGCGCGAGCAACATGATCGGAGTACATCGGTGGGTGCAGCTGACACCACTGTCCTGGTGACCGTGACGGGCCCCGACCGACCCGGCGTCACCTCGGTGCTCTTCGGGTCGCTCTCCCGCCACGACGTGAGCCTTCTCGACGTGGAGCAGGTGGTGATTCGTGGGCGACTGACGCTCGGTGTCCTCGTGGCGTGCCCCGAGAACGGGGAAGCGCTGCAGGAGGAACTCGAAGAGGCGATGGCCACCGTCGGGATGTCGGTGGATGTCGAGATCGGTGCCGATCCGGGCAGGCAGTCGCTGTCCACCCATGCCGTGGTCGTTCTGGGCAGCCCCGTGTCGGCTCGCGCGCTACGTTCGGTCGCCCGGGAGATGGCGACCCTCGGGGTCAACATCGACTCGATCCGCGGGGTCGCCGACTATCCGGTGACGGGACTCGAACTGCTCGTCAGTGCTCCCGGCACCGCGGAGGCGGACAAGAGCCTGCGCACCGTGCTGGCCGAAGTGGCCGTGCGGGAGAACGTCGACATCGCGGTCGAACGCGGGGGACTGGCCCGCCGCGCCAAGCGGCTCATCGTGTTCGACGTCGACTCGACGCTCGTCCAGGGTGAGGTCATCGAGATGCTCGCCGCCCGGGCCGGCGTCGAGGACGAGGTGCGCGCCGTCACCGAATCGGCGATGCGCGGCGAAATCGACTTCACCGAATCCCTGCACCAGCGGGTCGCGACCCTCGCCGGCCTCGACGCGTCCGTGATCGACGACGTCGCGGACGGGCTCGAGCTGACCCCGGGCGCCCGCACCACCATCCGGACGCTCCGCAGGCTCGGCTTCCACTGCGGTGTGGTGTCCGGCGGGTTCCGGCAGGTCATCGAGGGCCTGGCGCACGAACTGGAACTGGACTTCGTCCAGGCCAACACGCTCGAGATCGTGGACGGCAAACTCACCGGCCGGGTGATCGGCGACATCGTCGACCGGGCGGCGAAGGCGACCGCGCTGCGCAAGTTCGCCGGTCAGGTCGGCGTCCCGATGGAGCAGACGGTGGCGGTCGGCGACGGCGCCAACGACATCGACATGCTCAACGCGGCCGGGCTGGGAATCGCGTTCAACGCCAAGCCTGCGCTGCGGGAGGTCGCGGACACCGCCCTGTCGCACCCGTTCCTCGATGCCGTGCTGTTCATCCTCGGTGTCACCCGCGACGAGGTCGAGGCCGCCGACGCGGTGGACGGCGTGGTGCGACGAGTCCCGCTGCCGTGACGGAATCGTGCCGCGACGCGGTCACCGGGGAGGCCGGTGCCGATACCGGGTGGGCTTCGCGGCATGCCGTCCTCGCGGCCGGATACGGCGGCCGGCCGGATCCGGACGACCCGGCGCAGGTCCTCGCCATGCCGATCGTGCTGCACATCCCGAAGGCCGACCCCCCGCCGCGCACCGCGCTGCTGGAGGCCGCCGCGACCGCGACGGTGGCATTGTGCCTCGACCCGCGAGTCGGCCCCGACGAGACGGGCGCGCCCGGACCGTGGCAGGCGGATTACCTCGCGTGGGTGGGGTCCCGGATCCGCAAGGTCTCGAGGCGGGCGCGGGGAGCCGGCTGGCGGGCGGCGCAGGAGGTCGACGGGATCACCGTCGACGTCGACGGTGCGCAGGCCCGCGCCCTCGTGCCGGTCGCCGTGGGCGCGCTCGATCCCCGCATCAGGAAGTTGCAGATCGGTGGCACCGATCTCGACCGCGACGAGCCCGGGGAGATCCCGGACGGCATTCCGGTGCTGTGGATCAACTCCGCCCTGGACATGACGGTCGGGAAGGCCGCGGCGCAGGTCGGTCACGCCTCCATGCTGCTCGCCGGGGCGATGACCACCGAACAGGCGCGGGCCTGGGCGGCCACCGGCTACCGCTGCGCCGTGCGTGACGCCGACGTCGGGCTGTGGGAGACGCTGACCATCGAGGTGCTGCGGGGCAGGGCGGTCGCGGTGCGCGACGCCGGCTTCACGGAGGTGGCACCCGGATCCATGACCGTGATCGCCTGCCCCTGATCACCGGCGGCCGGCGCCTCGCGGTCCAGTAACGCCGACATGGCTATTTGGTGCGGCAGGGTTTCGCGGAACACTGACGGTCATGCTCGCCCGACGCCTGATCGCTCTGTTCGCCGGACTGTGGTTGTACGGCTTCTCGATGGCCATGATGATCACCCGGCCTCGGACTCGATCCGTGGGACGTGTTCCACCAGGGCGTGGCCGGCCGCACGTCCCTCAGCTTCGGTGTGGTGACCGCGTTGACCGGCGTACTGGTGCTCGCGCTCTGGATCCCGATCCGTCAGAAGCCGGGATTCGGCACCGTCGCCAACGTGGTGGTCATCGCCGTCTCGGTGGACACGTCGCTGGCGGTGCTCGAACCCGCCGGCTCCCTCGGCGTGCGGACCGCAGTGATGCTCGGTGGTGTCGTCCTCAACGCGCTCGCGACCGTGCTGTACATCGGTGCGGGAATGGGTCCCGGCCCGCGGGACGGCCTCATGACCGGCCTGGTCGCGCGGACCGGTCTGTCGGTGCGGGTGATCCGCACGTCGATCGAGGTCACCGTGCTGGCCACCGGCTGGCTGCTCGGCGGCACCGTCGGAGCAGGCACCGTCGTCTACGCGCTGGGCATCGGCCCGCTCATCCAGCTGATGATGCGCGTCGGCGGCATCTACCCGACCGCGCGGAAGACGAGCAGTGCCGGACCGGACACCGCGATCGTGGAGTCGCCGGAGATCGGGCCGCCCGGCGCCGGCGCGCCGTCCGGTGAAGCCGAGTCGAACTCGGCGAGCACCGTCCCGTAGAACCATTCGGGGCACCCCAGAGTGATCGCGGCCGGCCCGCCCGAGTGGAAGACGAGAAGCCAGCTGTCGTCGGTGAGCTGGTGCCCGTCCTCGGTGTGGGAGCGGATGTCGGAGCCGTCGATCCACGCCTGGAGGGTGCGCCGGGAGTCGTCGTGCCACGCCGGATCGTCCATCTCGGCGCCGTCCGCGCCGAACCACACGAGGTCGGGATGGCCGGTGGGTGTGCGCCTGCCCTCGAAGAATTCCGGCTGCCGCAGGGCGGGGGAGGCGCGCCGGAGATCGAGGGCGCGGGTGACGAACGCGACGAGGGCCGGGTCCCCGGCGCTCCAGTCGAGTGGCCAGGAATCTTTCCGCGGTGTGCCTTCGGGAACGCAGTATGCGTTGTTGTTGCCGCCCAGGGTGTGGCCGAATTCGTCGCCGGCGGTGAACATCGGCGTGCCGGTGGACAGCGCGAGGGTGGCCAGCAGCGCGCGGACGTGCCGGGACCGTGCCCCGGCGATCGACGGGTCGTCGGTGGGACCTTCGACGCCGTGGTCGACGGAGTCGTTGTGATCGGCGCCGTCCCGGTTGTCCTCGCCGTTGGCTTCGTTCCGCTTGCGGGTGTACGACACGAGGTCCGCGGCGGTGAACCCGTCGTGGGCCGTGACGAAATTGACGGACGCCCAGGGGCGCCGGCTGCCGAAGACGTCCTCCGAGCCCGCGACCCGGGAGGCGAGTTCGCGCACCCCGGTGCCACCGTTCCAGAACCGTCGAACAGTGTTGCGGTACTTGTCGTTCCACTCGGACCACTGAGAGCCGAAGTGCCCGACCCGGTACCCGTCGGGCGTGGCGTCCCATGGTTCGGCGATCAGTTTGCAGCGCGAGAGAACGGGATCGGCGGTGATCGCGGAGAAGATCGAAGCGCGGGAATCGAATCGGCCGCCACCGGGCCTGCCGAGCGCGGACGCGAGGTCGAACCGGAAGCCGTCGACGCCCATCTCGTGCGCCCAGTAACGCAGGCTGTCACCGATCATCCGGACCACGATGGGCGACTGCGCGTCGACGGTGTTCCCGCAACCGGTGAGGTCGATGTCGCGCCCCTCGGAGTCGAGGAGGTAGTAGCCGGGCGCGTCGAGGCCGCGCCAGCTGAGGCTGACGCCGTCGACGCTCTGCTCGCAGGTGTGGTTGTAGACCACGTCGAGAATCACCTCGATCCCTGCGGCGTGCAGCGCGTCGACCATCGTGTGGAACTCGGCGATCTCCTCGCCGGGCACGACCGCGTATCCCGGGTGGGGGGCGAAGAACGCTGCGGTGGAATATCCCCAGTGGTTGCGCATGCCCCGCGAGCGCACGGTGGCCTCGGAGACGTACGCCTGCACCGGAAGCAGCTCGACCGCGGTCACCCCGAGGCGCACGAGATGACCGACGACGGACGGTTCGGCGAGACCCAGATACGTTCCGCGGTACCGCGGCGGGACGTCGGGGTGCCGTGCGGTGAACGACCCCACGTGGAGTTCGTAGACGACGGTTTCCTCCCACGGCCTTTCGATCCGCGGTCCGCTCGTGCGGGCGTGATCGGCCGTCACCACCGACAGCGGTGTGTGGCCCAGGCTGTCGATGCGCGACGGGCCGCCGAACGGGTCGCCGTCGTGCGAGACGAGCGCGTCGTGGTCGCCGAGTTGGCCGGCGACGCGTTTCGCCCACGGATCCAGCACTAGTTTGGCGGGATTGAGGCGCACGCCATGCGCGGGATCCCAGCGACCGTGCGCCCGGTAGCCGTAGCGCTGCCCCGCGCCGACGCCGTCGACGACGCCGTGCCAGATGCCGTACGTCCGCTGGACCAGGTCGATCCGCGTCTCGTCGCCGTCCTCCGAAATCAGGCACACCTGTACCAGTTCGGCGTCGGGGGCGTGAACCGCGAACTGCGTTCCGGTGCCACGCACTTTCGCTCCCAGGGGAAACGGCGACCCGGGCAGCCGCAGACTCGGCGGGAGGGACGACATCTCGCCGGGGTACGGATCGATGTGAGGCGACACGCAACTGATCCTGCCGTGAATGCCCGGAAGATGTGCGGGAAGATGGGTGCGTGCATGAACCTGATCCTGATCTCCTCATCGAATTCGACGACGTTCTCCTCCGCCGCGGGGGCAACACTCTGGTGGGCCCGGTCACCTGGAAGGTGGAACTCGACGAACGATGGGTCGTCCTCGGACCGAACGGGGCAGGGAAGACGTCGCTGCTCCGCATCGCGGCCGCCGAACTGCATCCCACGAGCGGAAGCGCCTACCTCCTCGGTGAGCGGCTCGGCCGCGTCGACATCAACGAACTCCGGCCGCGGATCGGACTGTCCTCCTCGGCGCTCGCCAACCGGGTGCCGTCCGACGAGATCGTGAGCGATCTCGTCGTCTCCGCCGGCTACGCCGTGCTCGGCCGCTGGCGTGAGCGCTACGACGACATGGACACCGACCGTGCCGTGGAGATGCTCGAGAGCCTCGGCGCCGAGCACCTCGCCAAGCGCACCTACGGCACCTTGTCCGAGGGTGAGCGCAAGCGTGTTCTCATCGCCCGTGCACTGATGACCGACCCGGAACTGCTGCTGCTCGACGAGCCCGCTGCCGGTCTCGACCTCGGTGGGCGCGAGGAACTGGTGGCGCGCCTCACCGACCTCGCCGCCGACCCCGATGCCCCCGCGACGGTCCTCATCACCCACCACGTCGAGGAGATCCCGCCGGGATTCACCCACGCCATGCTCCTCAAGGAGGGGGAGGTGGTTTCGCAGGGGCTCCTGGACGACGTCATCACGGCCGACAACCTCAGCGAGGCGTTCAGCCAGTCCATCAGCCTGGACAAGGTGGACGGCCGGTTCTTCGCGCGGCGGACCCGCGTCCCCGGCGCGCACCGGCGGGGCTGAGGACAGGGCCGGTCGGCGCGACCCGGCGGGGGGACCGACTGCGACGCGCGTCACCCGGCGGCGTAGGTTCCGAATCATGGTCTCGAAGCAAGAGCAGGCGTCCGGCGACAGCACCGGCGTGGCGCCCAAAGATGCGTCCACCGTCATCCTCATCCGCGATGCCGAGGCAGGCGCCGCGGCATCCGGCATCGAGGTGTTCCTCCTCCGCCGGGTGAAGGGGATGGCGTTCGCCGGAGGAATGACCGTGTTCCCCGGCGGCGGCGTCGACCCCTCGGATGCCGAGGCCGAGGTCGACTGGGCGGGACCGTCCGTCGACTGGTGGGCCGGGCGGTTCTCCACCGACGCGGCGCGCGCGAAGGCGCTCGTGTGCGCGGCGGTGCGCGAGACGTTCGAGGAATGCGGCGTGCTTCTCGCGGGACCGACCGCGGACACGGTCGTGGCGGACACGTCGCGGTACGCACAGGCGCGCACGCAACTCGAGACACGCGAACTCTCGTTCAGCGACTTCCTGAGACGCGAGAACCTCGTCCTGCGGGCCGACCTGCTGCGGCCGTGGGCCAACTGGATCACCCCGGTCGGCGAGGGTCGCCGGTACGACACGAGGTTCTTCGTCGCCGCCGCACCGCAGGGCCAGATCGCGGACGGTGCGACCTCCGAGGCCGAGGAGGTGCAGTGGCAGAGTCCGGCCGCGGCGCTCGCGCACTGGCAGGGCGGCGGAAGCATTCTGCTGCCGCCGACGTGGAGCCAGCTCACGGCGCTCGGCGCGTACGGCTCGGTCGCGGACGTGCTGGCCGCGGAGCCGGAGATCCCGGTGATCCTGCCGACGCTCATCACCGGCGAGGAGCAGCTCCGCGTCGAGTTCCCGGGGCAGGACGGCTACTACGAAGCCGGCCCGCATCCGTGGGCGTCCCGCGGCTGATCGCGATGGGGCGGGCCGCGAAACCGGGTCGGAGGCAGACAAGTAGCCTTTTGCCTCATGGCTGAGTTTGTCACCCTCGAGGTATCCGAAGGCATCGGCACCATCCGGCTCGCGCGGCCCCCGATGAACGCTCTGAACCGTCAGGTCCAGCAGGAGTTGCGGGCCGCGGCCCGTGCCGCGACCGTCGACTCCGACGTGAAAGCCGTCATCGTCTACGGCGGCGAGAAGGTCTTCGCCGCGGGCGCGGATGTGAAGGAAATGTCCGAGATGGACTTCGGGCAGATGGCCGACGTGATCGGCGACCTGCAGTCCGACCTCGCGGCGGTCTCCGAGATCCCGAAGCCCACCGTCGCCGCCATCACGGGGTACGCGCTCGGTGGCGGCCTGGAGGTCGCGCTGTCGGCCGATCGGCGCATCGTGGGCGACAACGCCAAACTCGGCGTGCCGGAGATCCTGCTCGGCATCATTCCCGGAGGCGGTGGCACCCAACGTCTCGCCCGGCTGATCGGACCGTCCAAGGCCAAGGATCTGCTGTTCACCGGCCGGTTCGTCGACGCCGAGGAGGCGCTGGCAATCGGTCTGGTCGACGAGGTCGTGGCGCCGGACGATGTGTACGAGGCGGCGCGCGCCTGGGCGTCGCAATTCACGAAGGGGGCGGGCCGCGCACTGGCCGCGGCCAAGGCTGCCGTCGACCGAGGTCTGGACGTCGACCTCGGCACCGGGCTGGCGGTGGAGCGTCAGCTGTTCACCGCGCTGTTCGCCACCCGGGACCGCACGATCGGGATGGAATCGTTCATCGAGAACGGCCCGGGTAAGGCTCAGTTCACGGGCGAGTAGTCTGGAGTCCGAAACTAGAACCTGTTCACTCTTACCAGCGAGTAGGATTTGCCGCATGACTGCAAGCGCCCATGACGACCCAGCTCCTCATCCGCACGCCACCGCCGAAGAGGTCGAGGCTGCGCTGAAGGACACCAAATTGGCCCAGGTGCTCTACCACGACTGGGAAGCCGAGACGTACGACGAGAAGTGGTCGATCTCGTACGACGAGCGGTGCATCGACTACGCGCGCGGACGTTTCGACGCCGTTGCGGGCGATCAGCCGCTGCCCTACGAGCGGGCGCTCGAACTGGGTTGCGGCACCGGATTCTTCCTCCTGAACCTGATGCAGGGCGGGGTCGCGAAGACCGGATCGGTCACCGACCTGTCGCCCGGCATGGTGAAGGTCGCGCTCCGCAACGCCGAGGGCCTCGGACTGTCCGTCGACGGCCGCGTCGCCGACGCCGAGACCATCCCGTACGAGGACGGCACGTTCGACCTCGTCGTGGGACACGCGGTCCTGCACCACATCCCGGACGTCGAGCAGTCGCTGCGCGAGGTTCTGCGCGTCCTCGAGCCGGGCGGGCGTTTCGTGTTCGCCGGTGAGCCGACCACGATCGGCAACTTCTACGCCCGCTGGCTCGGCCGCGCGACGTGGGAGGCCACCACGCGGGTCACCAAGTTGCCGTTCCTCGCCGACTGGCGTCGACCGCAGGCGGAACTGGACGAGTCCTCCCGCGCGGCCGCGCTCGAGGCCGTCGTCGACCTCCACACGTTCGATCCGAGCGATCTCGAGAAGATCGCGAAATCGGCAGGCGCCGAGCAGGTTCACGCGGCGACCGAGGAATTCGCCGCCGCTCTGCTCGGGTGGCCCGTCCGCACGTTCGAGGCCGCGGTGCCCCCGGAGAAGCTGGGCTGGGGCTGGGGACGTTTCGCGTTCAACGGATGGAAGACGCTCAGCTGGGTCGACGAGAAGATCCTCCGGCGCGTGGTGCCCCGCGGATTCTTCTACAACGTCATGATCACCGGCGTGAAGCCCGGCAACTGAATTGGGCTATGCGTTCACTCCCGGGGACGTGGAGTTCCTGCGGAGCCCGGAAGGGGCAGCCGCTCTCGCGGAAGTGGACGCCCTCGCACTGACCGCGTCTACGCGCCTGGCCGACATCGGCCGGGCGCGTACGCGTTTCGGATCACGCGTCGCGATGCTGGTCGAGACGGTCCTGCTGCGGCGGAAGGCGGCCGCCAAACTACCCGGCACCGACACCTGGTTCTTCACCGACGACGCACTGCAGCAGGCGACCCCGCGTGCGGTCGCTGCACACCGTGCGACGCGGCTGACGGGCCGGAACGTCCACGACGTCACCTGTTCCATCGGCGCCGAACTGGATGCCGTGGTCGGGACGGCGGCAACGGTGATCGGTAGCGACCTCGACCCGGTGCGGCTGCTGATGGCGCGGAACAACGTTCCCGGGGCGACAATTCTGCGCGCCGACGCGCTCGTCCCGTGCACGCGCGGCACCGTCGTCCTCGCGGATCCGGCGCGACGGTCCGGCGGCAGGCGCACGCACGATCCGGCCGCGCTGGAGCCGCCGCTGCCCGATCTGATCGACGCCTACCGCGGACGGGATCTCGCAGTGAAGTGCGCCCCCGGACTCGATTTCGACCGGCTCGGCTGGGACGGCGAAGTGGAGGTGGTCTCCCTCGACGGCGGCGTGCGCGAGGCGTGCCTGTGGTCGCCGGGACTGTCCGGCGCCGACGTCACCCGCCGGGCGAGCGTGCTCGGCTCCGACGGCACCGCGTGGACGGTGACCGACGCAGAGGACGACGACATCCCCGAACGCGCGCCGGGGGAATGGCTCGTCGACCCCGACGGTGCGGTGGTGCGTGCGGGCCTGGTGCGGCACTACGCCGCCCGGCACGGACTGTGGCAGCTCGATCCCCGGATCGCCTATCTCACCGGCGATTCGGTGCCCGACGGCGTGCGGGGCTTCCGCGTTCTCGACCAGGTGAAGTATTCGGAGAAGTCGCTGCGGCAGGAACTGTCCCGGCACGACTGCGGGGTGGCGGAAATCCTGGTGCGCGGCGTCGACGTCGATCCCGCGGTCCTGCGGCCCAAGCTGAAGCTGCGCGGAAGTCGTTCGCTCAGTGTGGTGATCACGCGGATCGGCCGGGCCGGTGTCGCCTTCATCTGTGCTCCGCCCCCGTGAGTACTTCTTAACCGCGGGACGTTGACAAGTACTCACGGGTCAGCGGAGGACGAACAGCTCCCCGAGCAGGGTGGGCGTGAGGACTTCGCCCTTCGGGCCGACGGAGGTGCCGACGGTGAACCCCTTCGCCCCGGGCAGGGTGTCCTGATCGAGGGTTTCGCCGGTTCCGGTGTCGAACGTGAGCATCGCCAGTCCGTCCGTGCCCTCGCGAACCACCGCGTACCCGGTGGACCCGGCCGTCTGCGCCGGGACCCCCAGCTGCAGCAGATCCTTCCGCTCCCAGACGAGTTCGGCGTGATCGCCCTTGTCCTGCAGCGCCAGCAGGTGGCCGTCGGGGCCACCCGCGGGGATGATCAGGCCGTCTGCGGACGTCGACGGGCTGCCTGCCGCGGCGTACCCGATGTCGTAGCTCCACTTCGGGTCACCGGTCGCAGAATCGATCGCCCACA
Organism: Rhodococcus opacus B4; assembly: GCF_000010805.1. NCBI lineage: Bacteria > Bacillati > Actinomycetota > Actinomycetes > Mycobacteriales > Nocardiaceae > Rhodococcus > Rhodococcus opacus. The sequence goes on from NC_012522.1 coordinate 7,121,319, forward strand.
TCGTTCCCCAGTTGTCGTTGGCGTAGACGACGGATCCGTCGGCAGACAGATCGGGGCTGGACGCGCTGCCGCCCGGCAGAGTGTCGCTCGACCATTCCTGGGTGATCGCCGGATTGTCGCCGCCGGAGTACTTCATCGCGACGAGTTCGGCCTGGGATGCGCCGGGGGCGAAGAGGGTGAAATAGAACTTGCCGGATTCGAGGTCGATGGCGGGCATGTTCGCGACCGGGCAGTCGGGGGCGCCGAAGAAGCAGCCGCGCAGGCCCTTGTCGTCGGGGAGGATGTCGACGTCGGCCCCGTCGGCGAAGGACGGCGGCGGGACGAGATCGTACGGCGCCACGACCTTCTGGCCGTTCTGCGTGTTCACGACGTTGATCTGGCCGAGCTGGGTGATGAAGAGGAGATTGCCGTCGCCGGTGAACTGCGCGGACAGCGGGGTCCCGACCACCGGTGTGCGCCAACGCAGCTGGCCGTATTCGTTGAACGAGTTGATGGCGCCGTCCTCGCCGACGTACACGTTGGCGGCGCCGTCGACGACCGGTGTGGACGCCACGACGCCGGGGGCGAGTTGCCGGCACCAGCGTTTGCGGCCGCTGTCCATCTGGTAGGAGAAGAGGTTGCAGCCCTTCTCGGTGCGCGCGGTGACGAAGATCTGGCCACTCGCCGCCACGGACGCGTAGTTCGCGACCGGGCCGCCGAGCGGGCGGGACCAGGCGAAGGAGAGGTCGCGGGAACCGGTGACGGGGCTGGTGTCGCTGTTGCGGGCGTCGGCGTGCATGCCGGGCCACCCGCCTGCCGAGAAGATGTCGTCGACCTGCGGTCCGCTGCTGCAGCCGCTGAGGACGACAGTCGAGATCGTCGCCAGCGCCAGTACTGACGAACGTAGGACCCGCCGCATTACATCTCCTCGTCTTCGATAACGCTCGGCCCAGAGACTATCCCGCCGAGGCCGAGCCGAGTGTCACGCCCCGAGGCCGAGCCGAGTGTCACGCCCCGAGGCCGAGCCGAGCGTCACGCCCCGAGGCCGGTGCGGGTGTCCGGACGCAGCCGAACGGGGGAGCGGGCGGTGAACGTAGGCTGACAGGCTATGACGAGCATGTGGGGCGCACCGTTGCGTACGAGGTGGCGAGGATCCCGGCGGAGTGACAGCGAGCAGGCCCGCTTTCTGACACGCGACTCGCTGCGCTGGGTGCTGGCGAACAAGGCGTACACGCCGTGGTACCTCGTGCGGTACTACCGGCTCGCGAAGTTCAAGCTGGCCAACCCGCACGTGATCCTGCGCGGCATGGTGTTCCTCGGCAAGCGGGTGGAGATCCATTCGACCCCGGACCTGTCCCGGCTCGAGATCGGCCGCTGGGTACACATCGGCGACGGTAATGCGATTCGCTGCCATGAGGGTTCGCTGCGCATCGGCGACAAGGTCGTGTTCGGCAAGGACAACGTCGTCAACACGTACCTCGACATCGAGATCGGTGCGTCGACGCTCGTGGCCGACTGGTGCTACATCACCGACTTCGACCACCGCATGGACGACGTGAACGTCCCGATCAAGGATCAGGGCATCGTGAAGGGCCCCGTCCGCATCGGTCCCGACACGTGGGTGGCGGCCAAGGTGACGGTCCTGCGCAACACGCGTGTGGGGCGAGGCTGTGTTCTCGGTGCGCACGCCGTCGTGAAGGGCGACATCCCCGACTTCAGCATCGCGGTCGGGTCGCCGGCCAAGGCCGTGAAGAACCGCAAGGCGGAGTGGGAGGCCGGCGCGGCCGAACGCGCCAGGTACATCGCGGCCCTCGAAGACATCGCCCGGAAGAAGGCGGCGCAGGAGAACTGAGCGGCGCGGTGGCATAGTCGGCAACATGACCGCGTCGGAGAGCGACCTCGAGGACCGCATCCGGGCGCTCCTCGACGCCCGGGCCGATAGTGCGAGCATCTGCCCGTCGGACGTTGCCCGAGCCGTCGCCCCCGACGACTGGCGACCCCTCATGGAACCGGTGCGGGCGGCCGCCCGGCGTCTGGTCGAGGCAGGGGAAGTCGAGATCACGCAGAAGGGTGACGTGGTGGATCCGGCGTCGGCGCAGGGTCCGATCCGGATCCGCCGCGCCCGCACAGGCTGAGGCGAATGTACCGTTCGGCGCACCGAAGGCGGCCGACGGTACATTCGCCCGGTCAGCGGCCGGGCAGGGGACGCTCGGGAATCTCCGGCCGCGCCAGCGGGTGCCGCACGCGACGTTTGGCGCCCGCGTAGACGTGGACCGTCTCCTCGGCCACTTTGTGCCAGTCGAAATCGGCGGTGAGCCGGTCGCGGGCGGCCACCGCGCGCTGCTGCGCACCGGCCGGGTCGTCGAGCACCTCCCGGACCGCGGACGTGAGTCCGGTGACGTCGCCCGGCTGGAACGACATGCCGGTGTCGCCGTCGACGACCGCTTCCCCGAGCCCGCCTGCGGTGGACGCGACGAGCGGGGTTCCGGAGGCGGCGGCCTCGAGCGCGATGATGCCGAACGGCTCGTACCGGCTGGGCAGGACGATGGCGTCGGCGCCGTGCAGCCACCCGAGCAGTTCGATGTGGTCGAGGTTGCCGAGGAAGTGCACCGCGCGGGCGACGCGATGGGTGCGGGCCTGCTGGTAGAGCCACGTGAACTGGGTGCCCTCCCCGGCGATCGACAGTGTCGTCCCGGGGTGGCTGCGGCGGATGCGGGGAAGCGCGGCGATGGCGTCCTGCACGCCCTTCTCGTATTCGAGGCGGCCGACGAACAGTAGTTTCGGCGGCCCGGACCGCGGCGCGCGCTCCCGGAAACTCCACGTGGTGAGGTCGATTCCGTTGCGGATCACCGTGATCGGCGGGAGCTGCGGACCGTAGAGTGCGGTCACCTCGTCCTGCATCGACGCGGAACACGTGATGAGCGCGTCGGATTCGTTGGCGAGCCACCATTCCACCGAATGCACCTGCCGGTTGATCCGGCCCGACACCCAGCCGCTGTGCCGCCCGGCCTCGGTGGCGTGGAGCGTGGAAACCAAAGGGACGTCGTAGAATTCGGCCAACGCGATGGCCGGATGCGCCACCAGCCAGTCGTGCGCGTGCACCACGTCCGGCTGCCAGCCCTCCCCGACGCCCGGCTTGTGCAATGCCACACCGGCCCGCACCATCGCGTGCCCCATCGCGAGTGTCCACGCCAGCATGTCCTCGCCGAACACGAAGTGCGCGGGGTCTTCGGCGACGGCGACCACCAGGACGCCGTCCTCGATGTGGGTGACGGTGGGATGGGTCGACGCATCGGTGCCCGACGGCCGCCGCGACAGCACCACCACTTCGTGTCCCGCGGCGGCGAGTTCGGTGGCCAGGTGGTGGACGTGGCGGCCCAGACCGCCGACCACGACGGGTGGGTACTCCCATGACACGATCAGGATCTTCACGACGCCCCTCCCTCGGTGCCCGTCGGCCGGTGGTCCCCGGCGGGCAGACGCCGCGCGTCGAGCCCGGGGAACAGGCCGTCGGCGCGGTTCCATCCCTCTGCGAGCCTGCTCGCGGCCGCGTCCTTGCCCGCCGACACGGCGGCGGCGATCTCGCGGGTGGCGTGTGCGTGCTTGTGCGCCCGGTCGCGGGCGTACCCGGCCGCCGAATCCTTGCTGACCATGAACGCCCAGTCGCTCGACACCGTCATGAGCGCCTCCCTCAGCATCTGGTCGTTCACGCGATTCCGGAGCGCGGGACGTCCGGGTGCGGCGTCGGCATCCCGGTACTTGTCGACGGTGTCGAGGGCGGTCGCGACCACCTCGGTGTTCAGTTGCACCAGGTCGGAGACCTGATCGCCGGCCCACACCCGCCAGTCCTTGCCGGATCCCCACGACGAGTTCTCGAGCTGGACGGGTTCGCCGACGTAGCCCTGGTTGCGGGCGTCGTCGAGGGTGCCGACCCGGATTCCGGCCTCGGGCAGCGCCCGCAGCACCTTCTCGAGCCATTCGGGGCCCTCGTGCCACCAGTGCCCGAACAGTTCCGTGTCGAACGCGGCGACCACGAGCGCGGGACGTCCGATGCGCGCGGACTCGTCGCGCAGTCGTCTGCGGACGGTGGCGACGAAATCGGCCACGTGCCGGTCGGCCGCCGCCGTCGCGAGGGCGGGGTCGTACGGCGCCTTGTCGGCGGACTCGACGGTGCGGCCGGTGACCCGGGCGGGTTTGAGACCGGTGGCGTGGTCGTAGGTGTGGAAGTCGCGGTAGGCGCCGTGGCCGGGGTAGCCCGACTTCGGCGACCACACCCGGTAACTGACCTGCAGATCGCGCCCGAATGCGACCACGTCCGAGTCCCGGACCGGCCGGCCGAGGGACGTGTCGCCGCGCAGGGCGGGACCGTCGACCATGAAATGCGTGACGCCGGCCTCGGCGTATCCGGTCTCCATGCCGGGGGTGTACCCGCATTCGGGCCCCCAGATACCTGTCGGTGTGCAGTTCCACCGCGCGGCGGCGTCGGCGAGCCCTTCTCGGAGGGAGAAGGCGCGCAACCGGGGGTCGAGCAGCGGCTGGAACGGGTGGGCGAGCGGACCGCCGAGCAGTTCGAACGCCTCGCGGTCCAGCAGTTCGCGCAGTACCGGAGAGCCGCCGTGCCGCCAGCGCAACTCGAAGTCGGCGAGTGCGGCGGCGGACGCGCGGTGTTCGCGGGCACCGAGTTCGCGATGCGCGTCGTCGGGCATGCCTGCCGCCTCGTGCGCGCGGATCTGCCAGTTCCCGAGCCAGTGGTGCATCCCGGCGAGGCAGTGCGGATCGTCGAGCTGAGCTGCGAGAACGGGGGTGATGCCGAGGGTCAGCAGATGCGAGCGACCCTCGTCCGACAGGCGCCGCAACATCGCGGTGAGGGGGAGGTACGACGCCGCCCACGACTGGTACAGCCATTCCTCGCCGACGGGCCAGCGGCCGTGGTTGGCGAGCCAGGGCAGGTGGGAGTGCAGAACCAGGCAGAACATGCCCGGTTCCGTCGCGTCGCCCGCTCCGGTGCGGTTGTCGGATTCGGTCACCGAACGGGATCCTTCACCGCGATGGCCACCAGGTCGAGGCTGTCGTCGATGTCGCCCTCGTGCAGTGCGAAGTCGTCGACCGTGATGCCTTCGACGTCGCGGGTCAGTTCCTCGGGCCAGGGTTCGCCGGCGAGTGCGCGGTCGATCTGCGCGCCGATGAACGAGCCGCCGTGCTTGGTGTCGAGGGCCTTCAGCCGCGCGCCGTGATGGACGCCGGTCATGAGGGCGACGGTGAATCCGGCCTCCTCGAGCAGTTCGGTCAGTTCGGCGGCGTCGAGTTCGCGGGTGTGGAACGGATTGAGCGGTGTGTCGCGGCCCGGCGAGAACGTGATGCGGTTGGGGGTGCTGACGAGCAGTTCTCCTCCGGGGGTCAGCACCCGGAAGCACTCGCGCAGGAATTGGGCCTGGTCCCACAGGTGTTCGATCACCTGGAAATTGACGACGGTGTCGACGGATTCGTCGCCGAGGGGAAGCTCCGCGAGGTTGCCGTGCAGCATCTCGACCCGGGGGTACCGCGCGCGGACGTGTTCGACGGCGGTGATGTCGTAGTCGAGTCCGGTGACGCCCTGTGCCACATCGGCAATCATGTTGGCGCCGTAGCCTTCTCCGGATCCGGCCTCGAGTACCCGGCGCCCGGCGCAGCGGGGGAGGAGGTCGCGGTAGACGACCTCGTGCCGCCGGAACCAGTAGTTCTCCTCGGGGATACCGGGCACGGTTCGCTCGCCCGTGAGGGGCAGTGGCGCGTCCTCGCGGTCGCCGACAAATGATTCGCTCACCGGTGCGAGGTTAGTGCCCCCGGCAAGGTCGCTCGTCCAGGTGGTCTACATCACAGCGGTGAAATGCGGTTTCGGCCGTTATGGTGAACGAGACTTTCGCGCAAGTTACCAACGGGTAACTTAGCGTGGGGTAATCTGTCGCAGAGCAATCGTGCGACGAAATATCGAAGACGAGAGCTCGGTCCACGCGGAGCGACTCACGATAACCACGCAAGAACACACAGGAGGTCGACGAAGACCCATGACGAACATCGTTGTTTTGATCAAGCAGGTCCCCGACACGTGGTCCGAGCGCAAGCTGACCGACGGCGACTACACGCTTGACCGCGAGGCCGCCGATGCAGTGCTCGACGAGATCAACGAGCGCGCCGTCGAAGAAGCGCTCCTGATCAAGGAGGCCCAGGGTGGCGAGGTGACCGTCCTCTCCGCAGGTCCGGACCGCGCCACCGACGCCATCCGCAAGGCCCTGTCCATGGGTGCCGACAAGGCTGTGCACATCAACGACCCGGCCCTCCACGGCTCCGACGCGGTGCAGACCGCGTGGACCCTGGCCGCGGCGCTCGGACAGATCACGTTCGAGAACGAAGAGCCCGCCGACCTGATCATCGCCGGCAACGAGGCCACCGACGGCCGCGTCGGCGCCGTTCCGGCCATCATCGCCGAGTACCTGGGCATCCCGCAGCTCACGCAGCTGCGCAAGCTGACCGTCGCCGACGGCACCGTCACCGGTGAGCGCGAGACCGACGAGGGCGTCTTCGGCCTCGAGGCGAGCCTGCCGGCCATCGTCAGCGTCACCGAGAAGATCAACGAGCCCCGCTTCCCCTCCTTCAAGGGCATCATGGCCGCGAAGAAGAAGGAAGTCCTCGTCTACACGCTGGCCGACCTCGGTGTCGACCCGGAGACCGTCGGTGTCGCCAACGCGGGCACCACCGTCACCGCCTCCACCCCCAAGCCCCCGCGTACCGCTGGTGAGCGCATCGTCGACGAGGGCGACGGCGGCAGCAAGATCGCTGCCTACCTCGTGGGCCAGAAGATCATCTGATCGCGCCCCTCTACAGACCAGCAGACACATACAGGGAGAGTTAGTCATGGCAGAAGTACTGGTGCTCGTCGAGCACGCAGAGGGTGCACTGAAGAAGGTCAGCACCGAACTCATCACCGCCGCACGCGCGCTCGGTGAGCCGGCCGCAGTGGTCACCGGTCCCGCCGGTACCGCGGACAAGCTGGCCGAGGGCCTCGCCGCCGCAGGCGCGGCCAAGATCTACGTCGCCGAGTCGGACGACATCGAGGGCTACCTGGTCACGCCGAAGGTCGACGTGCTCGCGTCGCTCGTCGAGTCGGCCGCCCCGGCCGCGGTCATCACCGCCGCCAGCGTCGAGGGCAAGGAGGTCTCCGGACGTCTTGCTGCCCGCATCGGCTCCGGCCTGCTCGTCGACGTCGTCGACGTGAAGTCCGACGGCAGTGCCGTGCACTCCATCTTCGGTGGCGCGTTCACCGTCGACGCCAAGGCCAACGGCGACGTCCCGGTCATCTCGGTCCGCCCGGGCGCCATCGAGGCGAAGCCCGAAGCCGGTGCAGGCGAGAAGGTTTCCGTCGAGGTTCCGGCCCAGGAAGAGGGTGCCGTCAAGATCACCTCGCGTGATCCGATCGTCGGTGGCGACCGCCCCGAGCTCACCGAGGCGACCGTCGTCGTCTCCGGTGGCCGCGGTGTCGGCAGCGCCGACAAGTTCACCGTCGTCGAGGAACTCGCCGATTCGCTCGGTGCCGCTGTCGGTGCCTCGCGTGCCGCGGTCGACTCGGGCTACTACCCGGGCCAGTTCCAGGTCGGTCAGACCGGTAAGACGGTCTCCCCGCAGCTGTACATCGCGCTCGGCATCTCCGGTGCCATCCAGCACCGCGCCGGTATGCAGACGTCGAAGACCATCGTCGCCGTGAACAAGGACGAGGAAGCCCCGATCTTCGAGATCGCGGACTACGGCATCGTCGGCGACCTGTTCAACGTCGCTCCGCAGCTCACCGAGGCCGTCAAGGCTCACAAGGGCTGATTTTCCACCGACGGCGGCCCCGTTCCCTTTCCCGGGAGCGGGGCCGCCGTCGTATCTTCCGTCGTTCATCCGGGCTGCATCGACACGACACCCGGGCGACGCCCCCACGCCGCCCCTGCTCGGTAAACCTGCGCCATGACAACTTCGTCTGTTCTCCGCGCACCGAGTGAGACCGCCGATTCTGTTGTAACCGCACCCAGGTATTCCCTGGTCGTCTCGTCCGATCGCGAGCATCGCGTGGCTGCTCAGCGGTTGCGGTACCGCGTGTTCGCCTCCGAACCCGGCTTCTCCGTCCCCGCGCACGCGGACGCCCTCGACGCCGACCGGTTCGACGACTTCTGCGACCACCTCCTCGTCCGGCACGAGGAGACCGGCGAGTTCGTCGGGTGCTACCGCATGCTTCCGCCCGACGCCGCCGCTCAGGCCGGCGGCTATTACACCGCCACCGAATTCGACATCTCGGCGCTCGACCCGGTCGGCAACCGCATCGTCGAGATGGGGCGGGCGTGCGTCGACCCCGATCACCGTTCCGGTTCGGTCCTGAGCCTGATGTGGGCCGGGATCCTCCACTACCTGCAGTTGACCGGATACGAGTGGGTCATGGGCTGCGTCTCCGTGCCGATGCGGGAGCACCCGGACGCGGTGGCCGGTTCGAACGTCCGCGGCGTGCGTGACCTGCTGCTCCGCAAGTACGGCAGCGACCCGGCTTCCCGGGCCGTGCCCAGGAACCCGGTGCGCGTCGACGGGCGGTCCCTCGACGAGATCGACCCGCCCGCCCGCCCGGTCCTGCCGCCGCTGCTCCGGGGATATCTGCGCCTCGGCGCCACGGTGTGCGGCGAGCCCGCGCACGATCCGGAATTCGGGGTCGCCGACTTCGTCGCCCTGCAGGGACTGCACGGCGCGAACGAGCGGTACCTCGACCGCCTGCGTTCGGCCTCGGCCACTTTCGAGGCGGGGGCGCAGGCATGACCGCCGCCGTGGCGGAGACGGCGCCGGTGCCCGTGCATTCGTGGATGCCGTCGAGCCCGTGCGGCGCCGGGTGCCTGCCCGCGGAGAAAAATGCCGTGTCGATCCCGACCGTGGTCGTCCGGTGGTGCCTCGTGGTGTCGGCGCTCGCGACGGCGCCGCTCCTGACCGCGGGATGGTTGCTGCCGCGGTCGTGGCGGACCGGCCTGCAGCGTCGGTATGCGGCGATTCTGTTGCGCTGCGTGGGAATTCGGCTCGTCGTGGTCGATCATCGCGGAAAGCGGCGGCACGACGGCGGACTTCTGGTGGTGGCCGGCCACGTGTCCTGGACCGACGTGCTGGTGCTCAGTGCGCTCGCACCGGCGAACTTCGTCGCCCGCGGCGATCTGCTGGACTGGCCGGTTCTGGGCTCGCTGGCCCGGCGGATGCGGGTCGTTCCGATCGAACGGCAGAGCCTGCGGGCGCTCCCCGGCACGGTGGCCACGACGGCGGGCAGGCTGCGCGACGGCGAACGAGTCGTGGCGTTCCCGGAGGGCACCACGTGGTGTGGACGGGCGTACGGCAGATTCCGGCCCGCGCTGTTCCAGGCGGCGATCGACGCGGAATGCCCGGTCCAGCCGATCTCGCTGCGATACACCGGCCGGGGCGGGGAACTGACGACCGGGCCGTGCTTCGTGGGCGAGGAGACGATCGGCCGGTCGATCCGGCGCATCATCCGTCAGAAGGGCGTCAACGCCGAGGTCCGGCTGGCGCCGATCGAGTATCCCGGGGAGTGCCGCAGGGATCTGGCGGCCCGATGTGAACGCGCCGCACGAGGCGACGAACGCATCGATCTCGCTGCGCACGACATCGTCGATCCGCTGCAGGGCGCGGTCGGGACGGCGGCTGCGGGCATCGAGGCGGCGGAGCGTCTCGTCGCCTGAGCTATCCTGGTCACGTCATGACCTCTGCCCGCAGTGCCGATCACCCCGTCTACCTGGACCACGCAGCCACCACTCCCATGGTGCCGGCCGCCGTCCGGGCGATGACCGACATCTTCAGTACCGTGGGCAATGCGTCCTCGCTGCACGGTTCCGGGCGCGCCGCCCGCCGTCGCATCGAGGAGGCCCGCGAGTCCATCGCCGCCGACCTCGGCGCCAGGCCGTCCGAGGTCATCTTCACCTCCGGCGGCACCGAGAGCGACAACCTCGCGGTCAAGGGCATCTTCTGGGCGCGACGCGACGCCGACCCCGGCCGGGTGCGGATCCTGGCCAGTGCCGTCGAACACCATGCGGTGCTCGACGCGGTGGAGTGGCTCGAGAAGCACGAGGGCGCACAGGTCACGTGGCTGCCCGTCGACGAGCTGGGCCGGGTGTCGCCGCAGACGCTGCGCGACGAACTCGCCGTCCATGCCGACGAGACCGCGCTGGTCACGATCATGTGGGCCAACAACGAGGTCGGCACGATCATGCCGATCACCGAACTCGCCGCGGTGGCGGCCGAGTTCGGTGTGCCCACGCACAGCGACGCCGTCCAGGCCGTCACGCACATCCCCGTGGATTTCGCCGCGAGCGGACTGTCCGCGCTGAGCATCGCCGCGCACAAGGTCGGCGGACCGCAGGGCGTCGGTGCGCTCCTGCTGGGACGGCAGGTGCCGTGTGTGCCGCTGCTGCACGGCGGAGGGCACGAACGCGACCTGCGTTCGGGCACCCCGGACACCGCCGGTGTCGTCGGCATGGCGGCGGCGCTGCGCGACGCGACCGCGAACCTCGACTCCCGCGCCGCGGAACTGTCCGTGCTGCGCGACCGCCTCATCGAGCGCGTCGGCGAGATCGTTCCGGACGCCGTGCTGAACGGTCCGGCAGGCAGCGCGCGACTGCCGGGCAACGCCCACTTCACGTTCCCCGGCTGCGAGGGCGATTCGCTGCTGATGCTGCTCGACGCCGCCGGGATCGAGTGTTCGACCGGTTCGGCGTGTACCGCCGGTGTCGCCCGCCCGAGTCACGTCCTGACTGCGATGGGCGTGGATTCCGCGACCGCGCGCGGATCGTTGCGCTTCTCGTTCGGGCACACGTCGACGGTCGCGGACGTGGATGCAGTCGTCGCGGCACTGCCGCAAGTTGTGGAGCGGGCCCGCGCCGCCGGGCTCGCCGGTGTCGGAGCGCGTGGAGGGGATCGTTGATGCGAGTACTGGCGGCAATGAGTGGCGGCGTCGATTCCGCCGTGGCGGCGGCACGGGCAGTCGCTGCCGGACACGACGTGGTGGGCGTGCATCTCGCGCTGTCCGCCGAGCCGGGCACGCTGCGGACCGGATCCCGGGGCTGCTGCTCGAAGGAAGACGCCGGTGACGCCCGCCGTGCCGCGGACGTGCTCGGAATCCCGTTCTACGTATGGGATTTCGCCGACCGCTTCAAGGAAGACGTGATCGACGACTTCGTGGCGTCGTACGCGGCGGGGGAGACCCCCAACCCGTGCCTGCGGTGCAACGAGAAGATCAAGTTCGCGGCACTCGCGGACCGCGCGATCGCCCTCGGGTTCGACGCGGTGGCCACCGGCCACTACGCGCAGCTCGAGAACGGTGTGCTGCGCCGGGCCGTCGACGCGGACAAGGACCAGTCGTACGTGCTCGGTGTGCTCACCGCCGAGCAGCTGTCGCGGGCGATGTTCCCCGTCGGCGACACCCCGAAGGACCGGATCCGCGAAGAGGCCGCCGAACGCGGTCTCGCCGTGGCGAACAAGCCCGACAGCCACGACATCTGCTTCATCCCGTCCGGCGACACCCGGGCGTTTCTCGGCGCCCACATCGGTGTCCGCCCGGGCAGCGTCGTCGACGCCGATTCGGGCGAGGTGCTCGCGGAACATGAAGGCGTGCACGGGTTCACGATCGGCCAGCGGAAGGGCCTCGGCGTCCAGGGCCCCGCGGCCGACGGGCAGCCGCGGTACGTGACGTCGATCGAACCCGAAACCGGCACCGTCCGTGTCGGTTCGGCACGCGACCTCGAAGTGCACGCGATCACCGCGGACCGCGCCGTGTGGACGTCCGGACGCGCGCCGTCAGGACCGGTCGAATGCACCGTCCAGGTGCGCGCGCACGGCGGACTCGCCGAGGCCGTGGCGGAAGCCGTCGACGGCGGTATCCGTATCTCGCTGCGCGAACCGCTCACCGGTGTCGCGAAGGGGCAGGCCGCCGTTCTGTACCGGACCGACCCGGCAGGCGACATCGTGCTGGGCAGCGGAACCATCTCGGGTACCGACGCGCGTCCGAACACGCAGTGACGCAGGATATCTCACTGGCCGGAGCCGTCACCGGCGTCGGCTCGTGGCCCGGAACGGACCCGCGCGAATCCGCCACGATCGTCCTCGGCGAACTCGGCCGGCTCCCGCATCTGGTGGAGTTGCCCGCCCGCGGGCTCGGCGCCGACATGATCGGCCGGGCCAGCGCCCTACTGGTGGATCTGCAGCTGGACGTGTCCACGTCCGCCTACCGCGTGGTGCAGCGGCGCGGCTCGGTCGCCAAGCGGGCGACCGACCTCCTGAACCAGGACCTCGACGCGCTCGAGGAGGCGTGGGAGAGTGCGGGCCTCGTCGGGGCCGATCACGTGGTGAAGGTGCAGTCGGTGGGTCCTCTCACGCTGGCGGCCGAGGTGGAACTCGGCACCGGCAGGCGCGTGCTCACCGACCCCGGTGCGGTGCGCGACTTCGCCGAATCGCTGGGAGAAGGACTCGCGCGGCACGCGGCGGAGGTCACTCGGCGTCTCGGTGCGCAGGTGCTGGTCCAGTTCGACGAGCCACGACTGCCCGCCGTGCTGGCGGGCACACTGTCCGGCCGGTCGCGGCTCGAGACCGTGCGGGCGATGCCGGAACCGGAGGCGCTCGCCGTGCTCGAGGCCGCCCTCGCGGGCTCCGGCGCGGTGACCATGGTGCATTGCTGCTCCGGCGATCTGCCCACCGGCCTCCTGCGGCGCAGCAGTGCGCGCGCGGTCGGACTGGACGTGGCACAGCTGGCGTCCTCGGACCTGGACGGCATCGGCGAGTTGCTCGACGCGGGCAAGGAGCTGGCGCTGGGGCTGATCCCGGCCACCGCCCCCGCCGTGCCCGCCACCTGGCGCGACCTCGCCCGACCTGCGGTGACGCTGGTCGACCGGCTCGGTTTTCCGCGCACGACGCTGCGGACCCAGGTCGCGGTGACGCCGGCCTGCGGACTCGCGGGCGCCGACGCCTCCTGGAGCCGCGACGCGCTGAAGTTGTGCGCCGACGTGAGCGGCGCGTTCACCGACGACCCCGAATCACTCTGAGTCCGGCGTTCGGTGTCGGCCGGACCGGTTAATCTTCGATGGTGAGTGAATCGACCGAAGCCCCGACACCGGCCCCCGGATCCGTCCGGGAGCACTGGAACGAGCTGGCCGAGGACGTGCGGCAGCACCAGTTCCGCTACTACGTCCGCGACGCGCCCATCATCTCCGACGGAGAGTTCGACGCGCTGCTGGGCGAGCTGAACGACCTCGAGAACCAGTACCCCGACCTGCGGACGCCCGATTCGCCGACCCAGCTCGTCGGCGGCGGATTCGCCACCGACTTCGCCTCCGCCGATCACCTCGAGCGGATGCTGAGCCTCGACAACGTCTTCGCGACCGACGAACTGCGCACCTGGATCAGCCGGGTGGAGCAGGAGACCGGCCCCGACCTGCACTACCTGTGCGAGGTGAAGATCGACGGGGTCGCGCTGAACCTGGTGTACGAGAACGGCAGACTCGTCCGCGCCGCCACCCGGGGCGACGGCCGGACCGGCGAGGAAGTGACGCTCAACGCCCGGACCATCGACGACATCCCGGAAAAGCTCACCGGCACAGACAAATACCCGATTCCGGCGCTCCTCGAGGTGCGCGGCGAGGTGTTCTTCCGGCTCGAGGACTTCGCGGCGCTCAACGCGGCGCTCGTCGAGGAGGGCAAGGCGCCGTTCGCGAATCCCCGGAACTCGGCGGCCGGGTCGCTGCGGCAGAAGAATCCGGCCGTCACGGCCCGCAGGCGGCTCGGGATGATCTGCCACGGCCTGGGCCGGAGCGAAGGATTCGAGCCGGCCTCCCAGTACGACGCGTACACGGCGCTGGCGGCGTGGGGCCTGCCGGTGTCCACCCACACCGTCCGCGTGACGGGCGCGGACGCTGTCGTGGACAGGGTGCAGTACTGGGGCGAGCACCGGCACGACGTGGAGCACGAGATCGACGGCCTGGTGGTCAAGGTCGACGAGACGTCGCTGCAACGCCGGCTGGGTTCCACGTCGCGGGCGCCGCGCTGGGCGATCGCGTACAAGTACCCGCCGGAGGAGGCCACCACCAAACTCCTCGACATCCGGGTCAACGTCGGCCGCACCGGCCGGGTCACCCCGTTCGCCTACATGGAGCCGGTCACGGTCGCCGGATCCACCGTCTCCCTCGCCACCCTGCACAACGGCTCCGAGGTCAAGCGCAAGGGCGTGCTGATCGGCGACACGGTGGTGCTACGCAAGGCCGGTGACGTGATTCCCGAGGTACTCGGGCCCGTGGTCGACGCCCGGACCGGCGACGAATACGAGTTCGTGATGCCGGCGAACTGCCCGGAGTGCGACACGCCGCTCGCTCCCGCCAAGGAGGGTGACGCGGACATTCGCTGCCCCAACCAGCAGTACTGCCCCGCGCAGCTCCGGGAACGCGTGTTCCACGTCGCGGGCCGCGGTGCGTTCGACATCGAGGTGCTCGGCTACGAGGCCGCGACGAGCCTGCTCGAGGCGAAGGCGATCGGCGACGAGGGCGACCTGTTCTCACTCACCGAGGACGACCTGCTGAAGACGACGCTCTTCCGAACCAAGGCCGGCGGGCTGTCGGCCAACGGCCGCAGGCTGCTCGACAACCTCGATTCCGCCAAGGACAAGCCCTTGTGGCGGGTGCTGGTCGCCCTGTCGATCCGCCACGTCGGTCCGACGGCGGCGCGTGCGCTGGCCGGTGAGTTCGGGTCGCTCGACCGGATCCGGGAGAGCTCCGTCGAGGAACTCGCGGCGGTCGACGGGGTCGGTGGCACCATCGCCGCCGCCGTCGCCGAGTGGTTCGGCGTCGACTGGCACCGGCAGATCGTCGACAAGTGGTCGGCGGCCGGGGTGCGCATGGAAGACGAACGCGACGAATCGATTCCGCGCAACCTCGAGGGCCTGTCGATCGTCGTCACGGGTTCGCTCGAGACGTTCTCCCGCGACCAGGCGAAGGAGGCGATCCTCGTCCGGGGCGGCAAGGCCGCGGGTTCGGTGTCGAAGAAGACGGCGTTCGTGGTGGCCGGCGAATCCCCGGGGTCGAAGCACGACAAGGCCGTCGAACTCGGTGTGCCGGTCCTCGACGAGGACGGGTTCCGCCGACTGCTCGAGGGCGGACCGGACGCGGTCACGGATTCCGGAGTGTGACGGGAACCTCACGCTCGAGTTTTGGGCGGCGTGAGCTGTCCTGTCATAGTTCTCGACATGATCGAGATTCGGAATGCGACACCGGACGAGTACGAGGCCGTCAGCGACCTCACGGTGATCGCGTACGTGGGCGGCGGGCACGTCGAGGCGCACGATCCGTACACGAACCGGTTGCGCGACACCGCGGAACGGGCGGACAAGGCGCAGGTCCGGGTGGCGGTGATGGAGGGCCGGGTCGTGGGTTCCGTCACGATCGCGGAACCGGCCTCCCCGTACGCCGACGTCGCGCAGCCGGGGGAACTCGAATTCCGGATGCTCGCCGTGTCACCCGACGCCCGCGGTGCCGGCGTCGGGTCGGCGCTCGTGCGGCACGTGCTCGACACCGCCTACGACCGCGGCGACCGGGCGGTCGTGATGTCGACCCAGCCGGACATGGAAGACGCCCGCCGCATCTACGACCGCAACGGCTTCGTACCTGTGCCCGAACGCAATTGGGCACCGATCCCGGGTGTCGAGCTCACCGTCCTGGTCCGCGAACTCGTCTGAGGCGACCACGGCCCCGGACCGTCCGGCCCGGGGCGGAGGTCAGCTCAGCACCGTCGCGATGATGCCTGCGAGGTAGCCCAGCCGGGCGATCTCGGACGGACGGAACTCCGGGCCGCCGGGGCGGCCGAGCATCAGCACCCGGCCGGTGGTCCCGAGGGGGGCCGCGGCGAGTGTGGTGTTCATGTCGCGCCACACCTGCGGCACCCAGTCGCCCTCACCGTCGAGCGCCGTGGGCTTCTCCAACGGCATCCACGGGATCTCGGTGGCGTGCGTCTCGGGCGCTCCCGAGCTGCCGACCACCCGGTATGCGCCGTGCGGGCCGAGATCTGCGACCACCGACCAGCCGACCCGGAGCACCCGCGGAGCGCCGTCGACGAGGACCTGCAGTCGATCGTCCGCGGCGGTGGCGACCTGGTCGATGAGCTCGAGCTCGCGGTGGGTGTCGAGTATTCCGGCGTACGGCCGGATGGAGTCGACGCTGACGCCGGGCAGGTTCTCGGCGGCCGTGATGAGGGTGTCGGGGAGCGATCCCGGCTCGACATCGACCACGAGGTCGTCGATGGCGAATCCGGCACCCCGTTCCACCACGTCGAGCGACAGAATGTCAGCACCCACCGAGCCCAGGGCGACGGCGAGAGAGCCGAGGCTACCGGGACGGTCGGGGAGCTGGACGCGAAGCAGATACGACACGTGCGTCCCTTTCACCACGAGATAGACGCGGGAGTACCTGCGACCCCCGTCGTTCACCATCCTTGCACTTTCGTTCCCGAGTATGCGGCCGCCCCTGCGGCTTCGCCGGGGACGGGACGGGGACTCGCAGGTCGCGCTCGATTCGTGACACTGCCGATACGGATTCGCCTCGTCCGCGAAACACGACAGCCCAAACATGGGTGCGTGAACACCACGGCAACGGGAGTGACGACGTCCGTCTCGCGGCGGGTGGCGGCGGGCCGGGAACAGGAATTCCTGCGCTGGACGGACGCCGGCATGGCGATGGCGGGCACGTTCCCCGGGTTCCTCGGCGGGGGCTGGCTGCGCGCGGCGTCCGACCCCGAGCAGTACCACGTGGTGTACCGGTTCGGCGCTGGCTGCACGGCTGATCCGGGCACTGCACTAGGCTGGGATCCACTTGTGTACGTCCGAATGTGTACGTCCGAACCGAAAGGGGCCCCGCGGTGCCTGCCATCTCCCGTGACGAGGTCGCGCACCTCGCGCGGCTGTCTCGACTCGCCCTGACCGATGCCGAGCTCGACGAGTTCGCCGGTCAGCTGGACTCGATTCTCAGCCACGTGAAGGTGGTCACCGAGGTGCCCGCCGAGGATGTTCCGCCGATGGCGAACCCGAACGCCGTCACCAACGTGACCCGTCCCGACGTGATCGTTCCCGGCCTGACGCCCGAGCAGGCGCTGTCCGGCGCGCCGGCCGTCGAACAGGACCGGTTCGCCGTCCCGCAGATTCTTGGAGAGGGCGAATGAGCGCCGATCTGACCACTCTCGACGCCGCCGATCTCGCGTCGAAGATCCACAGCCGTGAGGTGTCGTCCGTCGAGGTCACCCAGGCCCATCTGGACCGCATCGCCGCCGTCGACGGCGAACTGAACGCCTTCCTGCACGTGGCGGGCGAGCAGGCCCTCGTGTCGGCGAAGGAGGTGGACAGCAGCCTCGCCGCAGGCGATGCCCCCGCCTCCCCGCTCGCCGGAGTTCCGTTGGCGCTCAAGGACATCTTCACCACCACCGACATGCCGACCACGTGCGCGTCGAAGATCCTCGAAGGCTGGATCGCGCCGTACGACGCGACGCTGACGAAGAAGCTGCGCGACGCCGGCATCCCGATCCTGGGAAAGACCAACCTCGACGAGTTCGCGATGGGATCGTCCACCGAGAACTCCGCCTACGGCCCCACCCGCAACCCGTGGGACACCACCCGCATCCCGGGCGGCTCCGGTGGCGGCAGTGCCGCGGCCCTCGCGTCCCGGCAGGCCCCGCTCGCGATCGGTACCGACACCGGTGGCTCGATCCGCCAGCCCGCCGCCGTCACGGCGACGGTCGGCACCAAGCCGACGTACGGCACGGTCTCCAGGTTCGGTCTCGTCGCCTGCGCGTCCTCGCTCGACCAGGGTGGCCCGTGCGGCCGCACGGTCCTCGACACCGCACTGCTGCACGAGGTCATCGCCGGGCACGACCCGCGCGACTCCACGTCGATCGACGCACCCGTGCGTCCCGTGGTGGCGGCTGCGCGCGAGGGCGCCGGCGGCAACCTGAAGGGCGTGAAGGTCGGTGTCGTGAAAGAATTGCACTCCGACAGCTACCAGCCCGGGGTCATCTCCTCGTTCGATGCGGCCGTCGCGCAACTCACCGAACTCGGTGCCGAGGTCGTCGAGGTGTCGTGCCCCAACTTCGAGTACGCGCTCGCGTCGTACTACCTCATCCTGCCGAGTGAGGTGTCGTCGAACCTCGCGCGCTTCGACGCCATGCGGTACGGGCTGCGTATCGACCAGGGCGACATGAGTGCCGACCAGGTGATGGCCGCCACGCGTGCCGCCGGCTTCGGCCCGGAGGTCAAGCGTCGCATCATGATCGGCACCTATGCCCTGTCGTCCGGCTACTACGACGCCTACTACGGTCAGGCGCTCAAGGTGCGGACGCTCATCGCTCGGGACTTCGACAAGGCCTACGAGAAGGTGGACGTGCTGGTGTCGCCCACCAGTCCGTTCACGCCATGGAAGCTGGGCGAGAAGGTCGGCGACCCGCTCGCGATGTACCTCTCCGACCTGTGCACGCTGCCCACCAACCTGGCCGGGCACTGCGCGATGTCGGTTCCGTCGGGGCTGTCCGCGGACGACGGTCTGCCGGTGGGTCTGCAGATCATGGCACCCGCGCTGGCCGACGAGCGGCTGTACCGGGTCGGTGCCGCCTACGAGGCCGCGCGCGGTCCGATCGGCTCGCCGAACTAGGACACGGTCTCGCCGAGCTAGGGGCAGTCGGGCAGGGCGGTGCCCTGCTCGTTGCCGTAGCGGTGTCCGTGCCCGGCCGCGAAGTTCAGCGCGGACACCAGGTCGACACTCGTCTGCAGGAACGTGATGCCCGGAATCCATTGGGGGACCGGCGCATCGCGTACCGCGAGCGAGAGGTCGGGCCGGTGCAGGATCAGGTCGGGGGACCACCACACCACCGGGTCGGACGTGTTCGCCAGTACCGTCGCGCCGTCCGTCAGCACCGAGCCTGCGGGCGGTCCCGACCACAATGCGCCGCAGACGCGTTCCCGGAGTTGGCCGGCGTCGCTGAAAATTGCACTGCCGCCGACGGATCCGAGGCTCTGACCGTAGACGTAGAGCGCCGGGCGGAGGACGTCGGGTAGGTCGGAGATCCGCTCGGCGACGGCATCGAACAATGCTGCCGCCGACTCGTCTGCGGCGGAACGTCCGAACACGAACGTGATCCAGCTCGGCAGATACGAGTACTGCATGCCGACGATCGCGACGTCGTCGGCGAAGCGCTCCTCGAATCCTTCGGCCGCGTTCTCGTCGATCCACCCCGAGCCGGTGGGCACGGTGACCACGATGGCGGATCGAGTGAAACCGCCTGCCCGCTCGAGCTCCGAGACTGCCAGTGCCGCACGCGATTCGACGTCGGGGGCCGAATCCATCCCCACGTAGGTGCGGATGGCGGCCGATTGCTCGCCCGCAGCCACGAACCGCCGTCCCTGGCGCCCGAGCGACTCCCAGCTGATCGCGGACTCCGGGCTGCCGGACGATTCGGCAGACACCGGCCGGTGCAGCGACACGTCGACGAGCGCGTTGGAGTCGCTGTAGGAACGGGCCATCATGCCCCACACCGCGGGTCCGGCGACCAGTTGCAACCCGGTCGCGAGAACGACGGCGGTGGTGGCGCTGCCGATCCAGCCGAGCCGGCGGGCGACCGCGGCGACGACGCTGCCGATACCGGCGAACAGGAGGAACGTCGACGCCGCTACGAGGATCGCCTGCATCCAGTGGTCCGGCCCGATGCCCGGCATGCCCATGGCGGCGCGCAGCGAGTCCTGCCAGTGGTCGGCGAGCACGATCGACCACGTGACCACGATCATGGCGCCGATCAGGACGAGGAGACGCACCGAGTCCCGCGGAGGGTGATGGGGGCGCGACCGCGTGACGAGTCGCCGCAACCGACGGACGAGGACGGCGATCCCGAAGCCGACCGCGGCGAGGAACCCGGTGAACAGCGCCTGCGTCAGCGCACTCCGGGGGAGCAGTGAGGGGGCGAGCGACGTGAGCGTCGCGGTGGTGACGGCGATCGTGGAGGAGGCGCGGGGGAGAGCGGAGATGGGGATCGTCGTGGTCAGTGTGCGGCGCAGGGCATTCGGCTCGGTTCGCGAGCGACTGTGCGCCGGGCTCCGTCCCGGACCGGACAGAGCCGCGGTGGTCATGCGATCGCCCCGGCCGGACGTGGACGGCGGCGGATCGACCAGGCCGCCGCGCCGGCGAGGAGGGTGACTCCGACCCCGCCGGCCAGCGCGTACGGGAGGCCGGATTCGGTGACCGGCGCCGAATAGGCCTGGCGCCAGCTGTTTCCGGTGACGAAGGTGGTCGCGACGTTGGCCGTCACGAAGCACTGCGCCCGTGCCTGCTCGTCGGCGCGGGTGTCGCACGCCGCATGCATGCGCTGATCCAGTTGCGCGTCGAGGCTCTGACGAGCCCAGGGTCCGAGGTCCTCGCCCGACCGCGACGCGTACCGCAGAAGGTCGTAGCCGAGGTCGTGGGCCTTGCACGCGGTGTCGAACTCGAGCGGCAGCGGCACCGGGGACGAGCAGTCTCCGCCGGGGTTGGCGAGCATCCCGTCGATCCGCACCGGTGTGTACCCCATCACCGACGCGAAGTCCTCGGGAATGGAGTCCTCGGTGAGCGCCGCCGGTGTGGTGAGCGTGTGCACCGCGGCGGAAGCGGCGACGTTCTCGTGCCGGGGCGTGCTCGCCGCGCCGGTGCCGGCGAATCCTGTCGTCGTCAGCAGTGCGGTGGCGGCGCACGCCACCGCCGCCCAAGTCGTTCTCCGTGTCCCCGTCGTTCGCATGACGACGACGTTATGAATTCGTGTTGCGCAGCCACATCACTCCCGGGTCCGGTTCGATCCCTGGCCTCGTGGTGGGAGGGGGCTCCGATCTCATACTCGGGTACTACGCCGGCCCGAGCCCGGAGTATGAGGACACGCTGTGACCTGTGTTTCTACTCTCGACGGTGTGAAGACGAAGACGCGCATCCGGAGAGCCGCCGAAGGTCAATGGCTGAACGTGGCCATCGTCGTGGTCACCGCGATCCTGTTCGCCGTGGCGTGGCCGACCCTGCAGCTGACGCACCAGGTCAGTCCTCCCATCCAGCCGTTCGTGGCGGCGCTCGCGACGTTCCCGTTCCTGCTCATCCGGTCGAACCCGGCGCTGGCCTGGGCGGTCTCCGCGATCTCGGCACTGGTGATTCCGCGCGTCTTCGCGTTGCAGGACGGATACGACTACCCCTGGCAGGTGGTCCACATCCTCGTGATGCTCGCCCTGCTGGCCGCGGTCAGCATGCGGGCCGCGATCCCGGTCGTGGGTGTGGCCTGGATCTCCACCGTCCTGCTGTTCCTCGCCGACACCCCGGGCACCAACGGTCGCGGGTGGGCCGTGGGACTGACCGCCATCGTCGTGTTCGGTCTGCTGATCCGGTGGCTGGTGCTGTCCCGGCGGCAACTCGCGCAGCAGGAGGAGCTGAGCGAACTCGAGCGCACGCGCCGGACGATCCTCGAGGAGAAGGCGCGCATCGCCCGGGACCTGCACGACGTCGTCGCGCACCACATGTCGATGGTCGTGGTGCAGGCGCAGAGCGCGCCATACCGCATCGCAGGGATGTCGGACGAGACGCGGGCCGAGTTCGAATCGATCGGAGCCGCGGGCCGCGCTGCGCTGAACGAGGTGCGCGGGCTCCTCGGCGTGCTGCGCAGCGACGGCCAGGTCGCCGAGCACGCGCCGCAGCCCGGGGTCCAGCAGATCAGCGAGCTGCTCGAGGGCAGCCGCAGGGCCGGCATCCCCGTCTCCTGGGACACCGACGGAGACCCGCGGCTCGTGTCGGAATCGGTCGGGCTGGTGATGTACCGCATCCTGCAGGAATCCCTCGCCAACAGCGCCCGCCACGCGGCGGGCGCCGCGGTCGAGGTGAAGATCGCGTACGCGACTCCGATCGCGTCCGTGTCGATCGTCAACGGCCCGCCGCGGAAGAGTCTCGTCTCCGCTCTGACCAGGCACGAGTCGACCGGCGGCAACGGCATCATCGGGATGCGTGAGCGTGCGCAGGCGGTCGGCGGCGTACTCACCACCCATCTCCACGACAACGGCGGATTCGAGGTCCACGCCGAGTTCCCGGTCGCCTCCGCCTAGGCTGGCGGCGTGGCCATCACCGTATTCATCGCCGACGACCAGGCTATGGTCCGGCAGGGTTTCGGAGCCCTGCTCGCCTCGCAGCCCGACATCAGCGTCATCGGTGACGCCCCGGACGGGGCGGTCGCGGTGAGCGAGGTGAAGCGCCTGCGACCCGACGTGGTCCTGATGGACGTCCGCATGCCGGAGATGAACGGGCTCGACGCCGCCCGCGTCATCCTGTCCGCCGGTTTCGATCCGCCGGTGCGGGTGCTGATGCTCACCACATTCGACGTCGACGACTACGTGTACGAGGCACTGAGCATCGGGGCCAGCGGCTTCATGCTCAAGGATGCGCCCGCGGAGGAACTCATCCGCGCGGTGCGGGTGGTGGCCGACGGCGAAGCCCTTCTCGCCCCCACCGTCACCCGGCGTCTCATCGCCGACGTGACCAGTCGCCGCAGCACCGCGCGGCGCAAACCGGCCGCGCTGTCCGCATTGACACCACGCGAACGCGAGGTGCTCGAACTCATCGCCCGCGGCATGTCGAACACCGAGATCGCGGAACGCCTGTTCGTCGCCGAGCAGACCGTCAAGACGCACGTCGGCAAGGTGCTGTCCAAGCTGGACCTCCGCGACCGCGCACAGGCCGTGGTCCTGGCCTACGAGAGCGGTCTCGTCACACCCGGCTGAGGTCTTGCAGCCCGATCCGAGGTGCTCGAACCCGCTCCGAGCGGCAAGATGTGTAGAGAACCACCATCACCACACGAGACGACGAGGGGTGCTTGGATGCGGATCGGAATGCTCACCGGAGGCGGCGACTGCCCCGGACTCAACGCGGTGATCAGGGCGGTGGTGCGGACCGCCGCCGGTCGATACGGCAGCTCGGTGGTGGGATTCCGTGACGGGTGGCGTGGCCTGCTCGAAGACCGCAAGGTCGCGCTGTCCAACGACGACCGGATCGACCGGATCCTCACCCGGGGCGGCACCATCCTCGGTACCGCACGGGTCAACCCCGACAAGCTGAAGGCCGGCCTCGACCAGATCCGGCAGACACTCGACGACAACGGCATCGACGCGCTCATCCCGATCGGCGGCGAGGGCACGCTGACGGCGGCGAGCTGGCTCGCCGAGAGCGGCGTTCCCGTGATCGGGGTTCCGAAGACCATCGACAACGACATCGACTGCACGGACGTGACGTTCGGTTTCGACACCGCCCTGTCCATCGCGACCGACGCGATCGACCGCCTGCACACCACCGCCGAGTCCCACCAGCGGGTGATGCTCGTCGAGGTGATGGGCAGGCACGCCGGCTGGATCGCCCTGCACTCCGGGCTCGCGACCGGCGCGCACCTCACACTCGTTCCCGAAGTCCCGTTCGACGTCGGCGAGGTGTGCGCGATGGTGAAGAAGCGGTTCCAGCGCGGCGATTCGCATTTCATCTGCGTCGTCGCGGAGGGCGCCACACCCACCCCGGAGTCGATGAGTCTGCGTGAAGGCGGCATCGACGAGTTCGGCCACAAGCGGTTCACCGGGGTCGCGCAGCAGCTCGGCGACGAGATCGTCCGCCGCATCGGCAAGGAGGTCCGGACGACGGTCCTCGGGCACGTGCAGCGCGGCGGCACGCCGACGCCGTACGACCGGGTGCTCGCCACCCGCTTCGGGGTCCACGCCACCGACGCCGTCCACCGCGGCGACTTCGGCAACATGGTCGCGCTGCACGGCACGTCGATCGACCTCGTGCCCCTCGAGGAGGCCACCCGCCGCCTCAAGACGGTGCCGCGGGAGCGGTACGACGAGGCGGCCGCATTTTTCGGCTGACCGCGTTTTCCGGCGAACCGCCGGACGCATAAACTCTGTGGCATGACTGCTGTCGACACTCCGGACCTCCTCGACTACGACGAAGTGCTCGCCAAGTACGAGCCTGTACTCGGCATGGAGGTGCACGTAGAGCTCGGCACCAACACGAAGATGTTCTGCCCGTGCCCCACCGAGTTCGGCGCCGAGCCGAACACGCAGGTCTGCCCGGTGTGCCTCGGTCTGCCCGGGTCGCTGCCCGTCGTGAACGAGGCGGCGGTGGAGTCCGCGATCCGGATCGGACTGGCACTGAACTGTTCCATCACACCGTGGGGCCGGTTCGCGCGGAAGAACTACTTCTACCCGGACCAGCCGAAGAACTACCAGATCTCCCAGTACGACGAGCCGATCGCCACCGACGGCTACCTCGACGTCGTCCTCGACGACGGCACCACGTGGCGGGTCGAGATCGAGCGCGCGCACATGGAAGAGGACACCGGAAAGTCACTGCACGTCGGCGGCGCGACCGGTCGCATCCACGGTGCCAGCCACTCGTTGCTCGACTACAACCGTGCCGGGGTCCCGCTGGTCGAGATCGTCACCAAGACGATCAGCGGCGCCGGTGCCCGCGCCCCCGAGGTCGCCCGCGCGTACGTCACCGCGCTGCGCGACCTGCTGAAGTCGCTGAACGTCTCCGACGTCCGCATGGATCAGGGTTCGATGCGGTGCGACGCCAACGCGTCACTGATGCCGATCGGGGCAACCGAACTCGGCACACGCACCGAGACGAAGAACGTCAACTCCCTCAAGAGCGTCGAGGTCGCGGTCCGGTACGAGATGCGCCGCCAGGCCGCGGTGCTCGAGGCCGGCGGCGAGGTGATCCAGGAGACCCGGCACTTCCAGGAAGCGGACGGCACCACGTCCCCGGGTCGCCGCAAGGAGACCGCCGAGGACTACCGCTACTTCCCGGAGCCCGACCTCGAGCCGGTCGCGCCCAGTGCCGAATGGGTCGAGGAACTGCGGGGCACCCTGCCCGAGCTGCCGTGGGTGCGCCGCGCCCGGATCCAGGCCGACTGGGGTGTCTCCGACGAGGTCATGCGCGACCTCGTCAACGCGAACGCCCTCGACCTCGTCATCGCGACCGTCGAGGCCGGCGCCTCGCCGGAGGCCGCACGGTCCTGGTGGGTGTCGTACCTGGCGCAGCAGGCGAACACCCGCGGGGTCGAACTCGGCGAGCTGCCGATCACGCCGGCTCAGGTCGCGCAGGTGGTTGCGCTGATCGACAGCGGGAAGCTGAACAACAAGGTGGCCCGCCAGGTGGTCGACCACGTTCTCGCCGGTGAGGGCGACCCGGAGCAGGTCGTCGCGGATCACCCCGAACTCGTCGTCGAACGCGACGACACGAAGCTGAAGGCCGCCGTCGACGAGGCCCTGGCCGCAAACCCCGACATCGCCGAGAAGATCCGCGGCGGCAAGGTCGCGGCCGCGGGCAAGATCGTCGGCGACGTGATGAAGGCCACTCGCGGTCAGGCCGACCCGGCCCGCGTCAAGGAGCTGGTCATCGAGGCCTGCGGCGGCTGACCCCACTGCACCAACGGGACGCTCGTTCGGATCAACCGAACGAGCGTCCCGTTCGTTGCCCGTGGGGATGCGGCGCCGGGGCGGGGACCGTCAGTCGAATCCGCCGCCACCGGAGGGCAGGGGCATCTTGATGACGCGGTCGTCGTTGGGTCCGGGCTGACCGGCGGTCTTGTTGACGGTGCTCACCCAGATGAGCCCGTCGGGACCGAGTGCGGCGCCGCCGAGTTGGCCGTACCGGTCCTGGACGATGACACCGGGTGCGGTGGTGACTGCGCCCGTGCCGGGGTCGGCGGCGAGCGCCGACATGGCCTTCGCGGTGCTCAGTGACACCGCCACGACGTCCCCGGCGGCGACGCAGCCGCCGACGCCGGGCCGCTCCGGCCACGTCCACACCGGAGACGACACCGCGCCGTCCGCGCTGACCCGCAGCAGCCGGTCCTCGAGCGGGGTGCGGTCGGTGACCCACACCGCCACCCCCGGGTCGACGCAGACCCCGCCCGCGGTCCCGATGCCCGTCAGCACCACCTGCGGCCGTGGCTGCGCCGGTGTCGGTGCGGGCGACAGCGCGGTGACCTTCAGCAGCTTCCCGGCCAGCGATGCCGGGTCCGCGGCCGCCGCCGCGTTGTTCGCGTTGCCGGTCAGGACCATCAGTTCGTCGCCGGAGAATTCGAGCGACCCCGCATTGCCCGTGTCGCCGCGCGGGATCCCGCCGAGAACCTCCTTGGCGGAGTCACCCGGTGCGATCCGCACCACCCGGTTGTCGGTCGGGGTCGTGACGTAGGCGTAGATGAGGTTGTCCTCGACGAAACTCGGCGACAGCGCGATGTCGAGGAGACCGCCGTCGGTGCTGCCGTCGACGTCCACGTGCGCGACCTCCTTGGGGGTCTGCCCCTGGGCGACCTGCAGGATGCGTCCCGTCCGGCGCTCCGCGACCAGAGCGGTCGCCCCGTCGGGAAGGACCACGAGTCCGCCGGTGGTATCGAGACACGTCGCGATGACACTGGGATCGGGATCCTGGCACGGTCCCAGCGGACCGCTCGGCGGCGGTGTGGTCGTGGTCGACGGCGGCGGATTCTCGGGCTCGACCTCCGCGCCCGACGCACCCGTCGGCTCGGGGGTGAAAGGGGAGGACGCGGAGTCGTCGAATTTCGCGCACCCGGCGGCGAGGACCGCCGTCACGCAGAGTGCGGACATCGCCATCTTGCGGGACGCCGTGCGGCGCCGCCCACCCACCATCATGATGGAGACGTTACGGAAGAGTGCGAGGTCGCCGCCACGCCGGTTCCGCCTACCAGCGATGTCCGGCGGATCGACCTAGGCTTGACGGTGTGACTGACATGCGGAAAGACCCCAGCGAGTCGTCGGACGACGGTGCCGCGCAGCAAGGCGCCTCACCCGGCTACGGCAGGGTCTCGAGCCCTTACGACCTTCCCACCGAGCGGTTTCCGTCGGCCACGCCGGCATCCGGTTCCGCGGGACAGGGCCTCCCGCGCACCGACGACGAACTCGATTACGGCGATGCGCGCGGCGCCGGTCTTCCCACCGAGCAGATCCCCGCGTATCGGCAGCCGGCGTCCGACGTGCCGGACCAGCCGACGCAGGTGATCGGCGCGACCTCCGGTGCGTCCCTCGGGGCCACTGCGGGTGATCCGTCGACCGACCGGCTCGGCGAGGGCGACGTGAAGATCGGCCGCGGCACCCTGGATCTGGGCCTGCTGGCACTGCGACTCGCGGTCGGCGGCACGGCGCTCGTGCACGGCCTGCAGAAGCTGACCGGAATGTGGAACGGCCCGGGCCTCGACGGTTTCGAGGAGGTGCTCGTGAACGCGGGCTTCCAGCAGGCGAAGCTGCTCGCGATCCTCGGTGCCATCGGTGAGGTCGCGGGCGGTGCGCTGCTGATCCTCGGGCTCGTCACCCCGCTGGCCGCCGCCTCGGTGCTGGCCGTGATGATCAATGCCTGGGCGTTCCGGCAGATCGCGGAACCGGGACTGGAGTACTTCGCGCCCTCCGGCACCGAGTACGAGACGTTGCTCGGCGTCTGCGCGGGCGTGATCATTCTCACCGGGCCGGGACGGATCTCACTCGACGGCCGCCGCGGCTGGGCCACGCGGCCGTTCATCGGGTCGTTCGCGGCACTGATCCTGGGCGTCGCTGCCGGAGTGTGCATCTGGATCTTCCTCAACGGCGCCAACCCGCTCATCTGATCGTTTCCGAGAACGACGACTGCGCCGCACCCCCGATCGGGGTGCGGCGCAGTCGTTTCTGCCGGATCGGTGCCGGCCGAGATCAGCGCTGGACGAGTTCCGGGATGTTTTCCTCCTCGGGCGGGCCGGCCTGGGCCTGCGCCCTGAGCTTCTGTCCGAGGACGGACTTGCGCCTGCCGTAGGCGAGGTAGACGACGACGCCGAGGGCCATCCACACCAGGAATCGGATCCAGGTCTCGACGGAGAGGTTCAGCATCAGCCATCCGCAGGCCAGGACGGCGAGGATGGGAACGAGCGGGACCAGCGGAACGCGGAATCCGCGCGGCAGGTCGGGACGGGTGCGGCGCAGGATGATCACGCCGATGCAGACGAGCACGAACGCGAAGAGGGTGCCGATGTTCACCATCTCCTCGAGGGTGCCCATCGGGAAGAACGCGGCGAGGACGGCCACGACGGCACCGACGAACAGCGTGATGCGGACCGGTGTGCCCTTCTTGCCGGTCTTCGCGAGACCGCGGGGCACGAGTCCGTCGCGGGACATCGCGAACAGGACGCGGGTCTGGCCGAGCATCATCACCATGACGACGGTGGTGAGGCCTGCGAGTCCGCCGAAGTTGATGGCGGTCTGCGCCCAGGTGATGCCGTGCGCCTCGAAGGCGGTCGCCAGGGTGGCGCTGCTGTCGCCGACGAGCGGGCTGCCGGTCTTGAGGTCGGTGTACTTCACCATGCCGGTGAGCACGAGGGTGACCGCGACGTAGAGCACGGTGACGATCGCGAGCGAGCCGAGAATGCCGCGGGGAAGCGCCTTCTGTGGGTCCTTGGTCTCCTCGGCGGTGGTGGCGACGACGTCGAATCCGATGAACGCGAAGAACACGAGGCTCGCGGCGGCGAGGAGGCCGTACCAGCCGTAGCTGCTGCCGTCCGCTCCGGAGAGGAAGGAGAAGAGGGTCTGATGCACGCCCTGTGCGGTGCTCTCGTTGCCCTCGGCCGGCGGGATGTACGGGGCGTAGTTCTCCTTCTTGATGTAGAAGACGCCGACGGCGATGACGAGGAGGACGACGGCGATCTTGATGGCCGTGATGACGGCGGACACGCGTGAGGACACCTTGGTCCCGATCGCGAGGACGAGGGTGATGCCGCCGACGATGATCAGCGAGCCCCAGTCGAAGTCGACGGGCCCGAGGTGGGCGGTGGTGGATCCGCTGAATCCGAGGACGTTGCCCAGGTACAGCGACCAGCCCTTGGAGACGACGGCCGCCGCGAGGGCGAATTCGAGGATGAGGTCCCAGCCGATGATCCAGGCGACGAACTCGCCGAAGGTGGCGTAGGAGAACGTGTACGCGCTGCCCGCGACGGGGACGGTGGAGGCGAACTCGGCGTAGCAGAGGGCGGCCAGGCCGCACGCGATGGCGGCGAGGACGAAGGCGAGCGAAATGGACGGCCCGGCGACGTTGCCTGCAGTCCGGGCGGTGAGCGTGAAGATTCCGGCGCCGATCACGACGGCGACCCCGAAGACGGTGAGGTCCTTCGCGGTGAGTTCCCTCCGCAGCCGGGTGTCGGGTTCGTCGGTGTCCGCTATCGATTGCTCAACGGATTTCGTTCGCCATATGCCGACTCCTGGCATGTGTCGCTCCTAGGTTGTGTTCCCGATGGCCTCGTGGGCCGGAGATGTTCCGGTGGTGCTGCCGATTGTGATGTAGGTCTCAACGGCCAACTGAGGGAACCACTACTGAGCGCCGTGTGCAAGAAGCGTCGGCTCAACTGATCAATTCGATCAGTAGAACCTGTTCAGGGGTGTTGCCGTTTGAGCGAGTTGATCACCCGTGAGCGCGGTCACATTCGCGTCACGATCCGCGGCCGCTCTGACGAAGGAAGCCGGGTGCCGCGGCAGGAAACCCTGCTGCGGCACCCGGCTTCGTGTGCCCTCAGTTGTTGGTGCGCTCGGTCAGGGAACCTGACGGACCGCGCCCTTGTCTGCGGACGTCGCCAGTGCGGCGTAGGCGCGCAGGGCCGTGGTGACGGTCCGTTCCCGGTTCACCGGCTGCCACGGGCGCTCGGACGACTCCATCTTCGCCCGGCGCTCGGCGAGCACCGCGTCGTCGACGAGGAGTTTCAGGGTGCGGGTCGCGATGTCGATGAGGATCTGGTCGCCGTCCTCCACCAGGCCGATGGCGCCGCCGCTGGCGGCTTCGGGGGAGATGTGTCCGATGGACAGCCCCGAGGAACCGCCGGAAAAGCGGCCGTCGGTGATCAGCGCGCACTTCTTGCCGAGGCCGGAGCCCTTGAGGAATGCGGTGGGGTGCAGCATCTCCTGCATGCCCGGGCCGCCCGCGGGGCCCTCGTAGCGCACGACGAGGACCTCACCGGGCTCGATCTTCTTGCCGAGGATCACCGACACCGCCTCTTCCTGCGACTCCACGACGCGAGCGGGTCCCTGGAAGTGGAACAGGTCTTCGTCGATGCCGGCCGTCTTGATGACAGCGCCGTCGACGGCGATGTTGCCGCGCAGCACGGCCAGGCCGCCCTCGACCGTGTGCTTGTGTTCGAAATCGCGGATGCAGCCGTTCGCTGCGTCCGTGTCGAGCGACGACCAGCGGTTGTTCGTCGAGAACGGCTCGGTGGTGCGGACGCCGCCGGGAGCGGCGTGGAACAGCTCGACGGCCTCGTCGGATGCCTTGCCGGACCGGATGTCCCACGTGTCGAGCCACTCGTCGAAGCTCTCCGTGTGCACGGTCGAGACGTCGCTCTCGAGCAGCCCCGCACGGCGGAGTTCGCCGAGGATCGCGGGGATTCCGCCCGCCCGGTGCACGTCCTCCATGTGGTAGTCCGAGTTGGGTGAGACCTTCGACAGGCACGGCACCTTGCGGCTGATCTCGTCGATCTTGTCGAGGTCGAAGTCGTAGACCTCACCCTCCTGTGCGGCCGCGAGGGTGTGCAGCACCGTGTTGGTGGAACCGCCCATCGCGACGTCCAGCGCCATCGCGTTGCGGAACGCGGCGGGCGTCGCGATGTTGCGGGGGAGTACGGAGTCGTCCTCGTCCCGGTAGTACCGCAGGGCGGCCTCGACGACGGTGGTGCCCGCGCGGGTGAACAGCGCGCGGCGGGCCTCGTGGGTGGCCAGTGTCGAACCGTTGCCAGGCAACGCCAGACCGAGCGCCTCGGTGAGGCAGTTCATGGAGTTGGCGGTGAACATGCCCGAGCACGATCCGCACGTCGGGCAGGCGCTGCGCTCGACCTCGGACAGACCCTCCTCGTCGACCTCGTCGTTGGCGCTCGCCGAGATCGCCGTGATGAGGTCGGTCGGTGCCTGGGCGACCCCGTTGACCACCACCGCCTTGCCGGCCTCCATCGGCCCGCCCGAGACGAACACGGTGGGAACGTTCAAACGCAGTGCGGCATTGAGCATTCCGGGGGTGATCTTGTCGCAGTTGGAGATGCACACGAGTGCGTCGGCGGTGTGCGCGTTGACCATGTACTCGACGGAGTCGGCGATGATCTCCCGGCTCGGAAGGGAATACAGCATGCCGCCGTGTCCCATTGCGATGCCGTCGTCGACGGCGATCGTGTGGAATTCGCGAGGTACACCACCGGCGGCGCGGACGGCGTCGGCGACGATGTCGCCGACGTTCTTGAGGTGGACGTGCCCGGGAACGAACTGCGTGTACGAGTTGGCGATCGCGACGATCGGCTTACCGAAGTCGGAGTCGGTCATTCCGGTGGCGCGCCACAGTGCGCGGGCGCCTGCGGCATTTCGTCCTGCGGTGGTGGTTCGGGACCTCAGCGGGGGCATGAGCGTATTCCTTAGTCAGCGTACGGAAGTACTGACAAACGCTACTCGCGCACTATTCCCCGTCTGTGTCCGGCCGGTTCTTCGCCGGCTGCTCGCCGTTCGGCTCGGCGTCGGCGTGCCGGGCCGCTTCCTCCGCCGCGGCCGCTGCCGCGTAGGGGTCGGTGATGCGGCCGCCGCTCGCCTCGGCGATGTCGGGGAGCCGGTCGAACGTCACCGCGGGAAGGGCGACCTCGCCGCCGTCGGCCAGCGTGGCCCGGGCCCAGCCGCGGTTGGGAAAGCGGAATCCGGTGATCTCGGACCAGGTGAGGGACCGGCCGCCGAACAGCCGGCGCACCGCCAGCCCGTCGGGCGTGACCGTGGTGCGCACCCGCGCGACCCAGGCCACCGCGAGGATCGGGGCGATCACGAGCCAGCCGAAGGCGGCGGGCCAGCCGAAGATGGGGAACGACACGGCGAACAGGAGGAAGGCGCATCCCAGATAGGCGAGGGGAGAAATCCGGATGACCTGCTTGGGCGGGTTCGACGTGTGGGATGATGATTCTGGTGGCACGGGCTGCTGCGGAGTTGACACCTCTACATCTTCGCACCGCAGCCGACGTATCTCATATTCTGGGACGGCCGACTCACCAAGTTGACTGTTCACCATTAGCGCGCCTACCGTCGAGCGCGTGAAACAGAATGAGTTGCTCGTAATCGGCCGGCGCGTCGTCGCCTGAGTCGATTTCTTCAACTCGCCAGATAACGACGCGCCACCCTCGTACAGCATCAGCTGACGGGGGTTTTTTGTTGCCCGGAGCCAGAATCAGAGGATTTCCCAGTGAGCGCACCAACCGCACGGCCTCAACCCACGCCGCGCAAGTCGGGGGCAGCAAGCCCGACGACCGCGGCCGCCGCGACGCAGACCGGAAGCCGCCGCCAACTCGCCCCCGAGCGGGTCAGTGGCGCCCAGTCCGTGGTCCGAGCCCTCGAGGAGCTCGAGGTCGACACGGTATTCGGCATTCCGGGTGGTGCCGTTCTGCCTGTCTACGACCCGCTCTTCGACTCGAAGAAGGTCCGGCACGTGCTCGTCCGTCACGAGCAGGGTGCAGGTCACGCCGCCACCGGGTACGCCCAGGCCACCGGTAAGGTCGGCGTCTGCATGGCGACGTCCGGTCCGGGTGCGACGAACCTCGTGACGCCGCTCGCCGACGCGCAGATGGACTCCGTTCCGGTCGTGGCCATCACCGGTCAGGTCGGCCGCGGGCTCATCGGCACGGATGCGTTCCAGGAAGCCGACATCTCCGGCATCACGATGCCCATCACCAAGCACAACTTCCTCATCACCGACGGCGTCGACATCCCGCGGATCATCGCCGAGGCCTTCTACCTCGCCTCCAGCGGCCGTCCCGGCGCGGTGCTCGTCGACATCCCGAAGGATGTCCTCCAGGCGCAGACCACGTTCTCGTGGCCGCCGGAGATGCGGCTGCCCGGCTACCGTCCCGTCACCAAGCCGCACGGCAAGCAGGTCCGCGAGGCCGCTCGCCTGATCGCCGACGCGAAGCACCCGGTGCTGTACGTCGGTGGTGGCGTGCTCAAGGCCGAGGCGTCTCCGGAACTGCTCGAACTGGCCGAGCTCACCGGGATTCCGGTGGTCACGACGCTCATGGCGCGCGGCGCGTTCCCGGACAGCCATACGCTGAACTGCGGCATGCCCGGCATGCACGGCACGGTCGCGGCGGTGGCGGCTCTGCAGCGCAGCGACCTGATGATCACGCTCGGTGCACGCTTCGACGACCGCGTCACCGGTCAGCTCGACTCGTTCGCCCCCGACGCCAAGGTCATCCACGCCGATATCGATCCGGCGGAGATCGGCAAGAACCGGTACGCGGACGTCCCGATCGTGGGCGACTGCAAAGAGGTCATCGTCGAGCTGATCGAGGCGATCAAGGCCGATCTGGCCACCGGAACCACGCTGGACCTCACCGAGTGGTGGGCGTACCTCGACGGGATCCGCCGCACGTACCCGCTCAGCTACGACCGTCCCTCCGACGGCGCGCTGTCCCCGGAATACGTGATCCAGTCGGTCGGCAAGCTCGCCGGTCCCGACGCGATCTACTGCGCCGGCGTCGGCCAGCACCAGATGTGGGCCGCGCAGTTCGTCAACTACGAGAAGCCGCGCACCTGGCTGAACTCCGGTGGTCTCGGCACGATGGGCTACGCCGTGCCCGCCGCGATGGGCGCCAAGATGGGTATGCCCGACACCGAAGTGTGGGCCATCGACGGTGACGGCTGCTTCCAGATGACCAATCAGGAACTCGCCACCTGTGCGCTCGAGGGCATCCCGATCAAGGTTGCGCTCATCAACAACGGCAACCTCGGCATGGTGCGCCAGTGGCAGACGCTGTTCTACGACGAGCGTTACTCCAACACGAACCTCGGCACGCACGGCGCCGTCCGCATCCCCGACTTCGTCAAGCTCGCGGAGGCGTTGGGCTGCCACGGCATTCGGGTCGAGCGCGAGGAGGACGTCGAGGTGGCGATCCG
Source organism: Rhodococcus opacus B4 (assembly GCF_000010805.1). Taxonomy (NCBI): domain Bacteria; kingdom Bacillati; phylum Actinomycetota; class Actinomycetes; order Mycobacteriales; family Nocardiaceae; genus Rhodococcus; species Rhodococcus opacus. The sequence continues at coordinate 7,155,337 of NC_012522.1, forward strand.
TGAGGCGCAGGCCATCAACGACAAGCCGGTGGTGATCGACTTCATCGTCGGAGCCGACGCCCAGGTGTGGCCGATGGTCGCGGCGGGCACGAGCAACGACGAGATCATGGCGGCGCGGGGCATCCGTCCGCTGTTCGACGACGACGAGGCGGCCGCCGAGCCGGCCGTCATTCACGAGGCCATGGAGCGCGAGCAGCGTTCGGGCACGGCCGCAGCGGCCGGGGAGGAAAATCAGTGAGCACCAGCCACACCCTCAGTGTTCTCGTCGAGGACAAGCCGGGCGTGCTGGCCAGGGTGGCCGCGCTGTTCTCTCGTCGTGGGTTCAACATCGAGTCGCTCGCCGTCGGTGGCACCGAGCTTCCCGAGATCTCGCGCATGACCATCGTCGTGACCGTCGACGAGTTCCCGCTCGAGCAGGTGACCAAGCAGCTGAACAAGCTCGTGAACGTCATCAAGATCGTCGAGCAGGACGGCGAGGCCTCCGTCGCCCGCGAGCTGGTGCTGATCAAGGTGCGAGCCGACGCCAGCGTGCGCACGCAGGTGATCGAGACGGTGAATCTGTTCCGCGCCAAGGTGATCGACGTCTCCCCGGAGTCGGTCACGATCGAGGCGACTGGAACGCGATCCAAGCTGGATGCGCTGCTGCGGATGCTCGATCCGTACGGCATCCGGGAGATCGTGCAGTCCGGGGTCGTGGCCGTGGGACGGGGGCCTAAGTCCATCACGGCCACTCGCTAGTACTTTAGATACGCAAATCCAAGAAAGAGGTTGAACTGTGGCAGTCGAGATGTTCTACGACGACGATGCCGATCTGTCGATCATCCAGGGCCGTAAGGTCGCTGTGATCGGTTACGGAAGCCAGGGCCACGCGCACTCGCTGAGCCTGCGCGACTCGGGCGTCGATGTGCGTATCGGCCTCAAGGAAGGCTCGAAGTCCCGCGCGAAGGCCGAGGAGCAGGGCCTGACCGTCGGTACCCCCGCCGAGGTCTCCGAGTGGGCCGACGTGATCATGGTGCTCGCACCCGACACCGCGCAGGCGTCGATCTTCACCAATGACATCGAGCCGAACCTGAAGGACGGCGACGCGCTGTTCTTCGGACACGGCCTCAACATCCACTTCGAGCTGATCAAGGCTCCGGAGTTCGTCACGGTCGGCATGGTCGCCCCCAAGGGCCCCGGCCACCTGGTGCGCCGTCAGTTCGTCGACGGCAAGGGTGTTCCCGCGCTCATCGCGATCGACCAGGACCCGAAGGGTGAGGGCCAGGCCCTCGCGCTGTCCTACGCCAAGGCCATCGGCGGCGCCCGCGCCGGCGTCATCAAGACCACGTTCAAGGAAGAGACCGAGACGGACCTCTTCGGCGAGCAGGCCGTGCTGTGCGGTGGCACCGAGGAACTGGTCAAGACCGGTTTCGAGGTCATGGTCGAGGCCGGCTACGCGCCCGAGATGGCGTACTTCGAGGTGCTGCACGAGCTCAAGCTCATCGTCGACCTCATGTACGAGGGTGGAATCGCCCGCATGAACTACTCGGTGTCCGACACCGCGGAGTTCGGCGGCTACCTGTCCGGCCCGCGCGTCATCGACGCCGGCACCAAGGAGCGCATGAAGGCGATCCTCGCCGACATCCAGTCGGGTGAGTTCACCCGCCGCCTCGTCGCCAACGTCGAGAACGGCAACACCGAGCTCGAGGGCCTGCGCAAGGCCAACGCCGAGCACCCGATCGAGGTCACCGGCAAGAAGCTGCGCGACCTGATGAGCTGGGTCGACCGGCCGATCACCGAAACCGCCTAGGTTTCACCGCTTTACAGCTCCATCGACACACCGGCCCGATGTCGCGCCGGCCTCGTCAGAGGCCTCCGCTGCGACACCGGGCCGGTGTTGTTTCGTGCCCGTTTCCGTTGTTGCGGGCGTCCAATATGTGGTATCGCAGACCAGGATGCGGTTTCCCGGTGAGGGCGGACTAAGCTGTGTGTGGTTAAAACACCCCCACACCCACCTATTCAGGGAGTTTGCACGTGAGCCAGCCAGGCCGTCCTGTAGTTCTGATCGCCGACAAGCTCGCGCCGTCCACCGTCGAGGCATTGGGCGACGGTGTGGAGGTGCGATGGGTCGACGGACCTGATCGCCCGGCCCTGCTCGCGGCGGTGCCCGAAGCCGACGCGATCCTTGTCCGTTCCGCCACCACCGTCGACGCCGAGGTCCTGGCGGCCGGTACCAAGCTCAAGATCGTCGCCCGCGCAGGCGTGGGCCTCGACAACGTCGACGTGCCCGCCGCCACCGAGCGCGGTGTCATGGTCGTCAACGCCCCGACGTCCAACATCCACACGGCCGCCGAGCACGCCGTCGCGCTGATGCTCGCCACCGCCCGCCAGATCCCCGCCGCCGACGCCACCCTGCGCGACCGCGAGTGGAAGCGCAGCAAGTTCAACGGCGTCGAGATCTTCGGCAAGACCGTCGGCGTCGTCGGCCTCGGCCGCATCGGGCAGCTGTTCGCGCAGCGACTCGCCGCTTTCGAGACCCACGTCATCGCGTACGACCCCTACGTGTCGGCCGCGCGCGCCGCGCAGCTCGGCATCGAACTCGTCACCCTCGACGAGCTGCTGGAGCGCGCAGACCTCATCTCCGTGCACCTCCCCAAGACGCCCGAGACCAAGGGGCTGCTCGGCACCGAGAACCTGGCGAAGACGAAGAAGGGCGTCGTCATCGTCAACGCCGCCCGCGGCGGCCTGATCGACGAGGCCGCACTCGCCGAGGCCATCAAGTCCGGTCACGTCCGCGCCGCCGGCCTCGACGTGTTCGAGAGCGAACCATGCACCGACAGCCCGCTGTTCGACCTGCCCGAGGTCGTCGTGACGCCGCACCTCGGCGCGTCCACGAACGAGGCTCAGGACCGCGCGGGCACGGACGTCGCGAAGTCCGTACTGCTCGCTCTCGCAGGCGATTTCGTTCCCGACGCGGTCAACGTGTCCGGTGGCGCCGTGGGCGAGGAAGTTGCCCCGTGGCTCGAGATCGTCCGCAAGCAGGGTGTGCTGATCGGTGCGCTGTCGGGTGAACTGCCCGTCAACCTGTCGGTCGACGTGCACGGCGAGCTCGCCTCCGAGGACGTCGAGGTGCTCGCGCTCTCGGCGCTGCGCGGCGTGTTCTCCGCCGTCATCGAGGACGCGGTCACGTTCGTCAACGCCCCCGCTCTCGCGGAGGAGCGTGGCGTCACGGCGGAGGTCACCAAGGCGGCCGAAAGCCCCAACCACCGCAGCGTCGTGGACCTCCGCGCCGTGTTCGGTGACGGCAGCGTCATCAACGTGTCGGGCACGCTGACCGGCCCGCAGCAGGTCGAGAAGATCGTCAACATCAACGGCCGCAACTTCGAACTGCGCGCCGAGGGTCTCAACCTGGTGATCAACTACACCGATCAGCCCGGTGCGCTGGGCAAGATCGGCACGCAGCTCGGCAATGCCGGCATCGACATCCAGGCCGCGCAGCTCAGTCAGGACGCCGAGGGCGAGGGTGCGACCATCCTCCTCCGCGTCGACCGTGAGGTGCCGAGCGAGGTGCGGGACGCGATCTCCACCGCCGTCGGCGCCACCAAGATCGAGCTCGTCAACCTGGCCTAATCCCCACTGTGCGCGTGCCACGACCCCGTCGTGGCACGCGCACAGCTCTCTTTCGAAGTGAGGCGTTCATGAAGCTTGCGGTCATTCCGGGTGACGGCATCGGTGTCGAGGTCACGGCCGAGGCGCTGAAGGTGCTGCGGAAACTCGTCCCCGATCTCGAGACCACCGAGTACGACCTCGGTGCCCGTCGATACAACGCCACGGGGGAGTTGCTCCCGGACGCCGATCTCGCGGCGATCCGCGAGCACGACGCGATCCTGCTGGGCGCCATCGGCGACCCGTCGGTCACACCGGGCGTGCTCGAGCGGGGGCTGCTGCTGAACATGCGGTTCGCGTTGGATCATCACGTGAATCTGCGTCCGTCGCAGCTGTATCCGGGATCGAAGTCGCCGCTCGCGGCGCAGCCGGACATCGATTTCGTGGTGGTGCGCGAGGGCACCGAGGGCCCGTACACCGGTAACGGCGGCGCGATCCGTGTGGGCACCCCGCACGAGATCGCGACCGAGGTGTCGATCAACACGTGGTTCGGCGCCGAGCGGGTGGTGCGCTACGCATTCGCGCTCGCACAGACGCGGCGGAAGCACGTCACCCTGATCCACAAGACGAACGTCCTCTCCAACGCGGGCGCGATCTGGACGCGTGCGGTGGAGACCGTGTCGGCCGAATACCCGGACGTGGAGACGGCGTACTGCCACATCGACGCGGCCACCATCTATATGGTCACCGACCCGTCGCGCTTCGACGTGATCGTCACGGACAACCTGTTCGGCGACATCATCACCGACCTCGCGGGTGCGGTCACGGGCGGCATCGGCCTGGCGGCGTCGGGAAACATCGACGCCTCGGGAACGAACCCGTCGATGTTCGAGCCGGTGCACGGCAGCGCCCCGGACATCGCAGGCCAGGGGATCGCGGATCCCACGGCGGCCATCCTGTCCGCGGCACTGCTGCTGCGGCACCTCGGCCGGGACGGCGACGCCGCGCGCATCGAAACCGCGGTCGAGGCCGATCTGGCGTCCCGGGGCGACTCGAAGGTCGTCACGTCCGAGGTCGGCGACCGGATCGCCGCCGCCCTCTAGGGCCGCGTTTCGACCCTGTCTTCCTCGATCCCCGTGGACCGGTCTTCGGACCGGGCCACGGGGATCAGTGGTATCGAGGCGGCCGGGAATCCCGCCGCTATGGCGAAAGTCACCGGGAATCCGACGATTCCGATCAGCGCGCCGAACACCGGGGGAACGATCGACGCCGCGACGAACTGGCCGGTGTTCTGGACACCGAGGGCACGCCCACCCCAGAACGGGCCCGCGATCTCGGCGACGGCGGTGAAGGCGAGGCCGTTCGGTGCCACCGTCGCGACGGACGCCGCGAGCAACGCCACGATCGCGAGAGGCGAATCCATCGCGTCCGTCACGGCGAGCGCCGCCATCGACAGTCCGCCGCCTGCCGCGACCCAGCGGAGCGGACGCATGCGACTGCCCACCACATCGGACCAGAAGCCGACGCCCATCCGGCCGAACGCGCCGAGGATCTGCGCGAGGGTCACGACGAGGCCCGCCGACGTTGCTTCCCACTGTCTTTCGGAGATCAGCCACACCAGCGCATAGGTCCACACCGTGTACTGCGGCACGACGAGCAGCACGGAGACGGCGTGGATCCGCCACAGTGTGCCGCTGGTGCGGTAGGGATTGGTGAGCATGCCGAGATCCGCTGCGTCGCTGCGACTCGGCCGGGGCGGATCGACCACCCAGAGTGCGCAGGCGAGCGCGGCAGCGGCGCACAGGGCAGCGGGCAGCGTGAGCGCCCATCCGATGCCGTGGTCGTGGGCGACCGAGGGGAGAGTCAGCGCAGCGCAGGCGATGCCGAGCGGCAGTGACATTTGCCGGATCCCCATGGCCAGGCCGCGGCGCTCGGGCGGGAACCATCCGACGACGACGCGTCCGCTCGCGGCATTCGCCGAGGCCGCCGCCATCCCGCCGAGCAGCAGGAAGACTGCGGTGGCCGTGAGAGATCCGGAGAGGGCCGCGCCCAGCCCCGCCGCCGCCGTGGTCGCCATGCCGGCGGCCAGCACCCTGCGTTCGCCGTAGCGGTCGGCCAGCGCGCCCCACGCGATGAGCGTCACCATGACCCCGAGGGTGGGTGCGGCGACGACGAGTCCGGTGCGAGCGAGGCTGAGCCCGTGATTCGCCTGGAGTTCGGGAATGAGGAAGGCGACGCCGTTGACGAAGACCGCCTGCGCGGCCTGGGCGAACATCCCGAGGGCGAGCATCCACCATCTGCGAGCAGTTCCGACGGCGGACGCGGTGTCGATCGATGCTGTCATGTCATCTCAATATCTAGGATTTGATTCTCATATATTGGCGCTGGTTCGGATTCTATACCCCGCGTCGTCCGACGTCCCGGCACGGCGGTGGACCCGGGCCGATAGACTCGGCGCCATGCGTCTTGGTCGAGTGGCAAGTCCCGATGGTGTTGCGTTCGTCAGTATCGAAGGAGACGGCGAGTCCCGGATCGCGAAGGAGATCGCCGAGCATCCGTTCGGCACCCCGACTTTCACCGGCCGGAGCTGGCCGCTCGCCGATGTGCGGCTGCTGGCGCCGATTCTCGCCAGCAAGGTCGTCGCCATCGGAAAGAACTACGCCGCCCACGCCGCCGAGATGGGCGGGGAGGCGCCGGCCGATCCTGTGATCTTCCTCAAGCCCAACACCTCGATCGTGGGCCCCGACGCCGCGATCGTCCTGCCGAAGTCCTCCAACGAAGTTCATTACGAAGGGGAACTCGCGGTCGTCATCGGCCGTCCCTGCAAGGACGTACCGGCGGCCAAGGCCCTCGACGTGGTGCTCGGCTACACGGCGGCCAACGACGTGTCGGCCCGCGACCACCAGCGCCACGACGGTCAGTGGACGAGGGCGAAGGGGCATGACACGTTCTGCCCGCTGGGGCCGTGGATCGAGACGAAGCTGGATGCGTCCGACGTCGACATCACCACCGAGGTCGACGGGGTGGTGAAGCAGCGGAGCAACACTTCGCTTCTGCTGCACGACATTCCGAAGATCATCGAATGGGTGTCGGCCGTGATGACGCTGCTCCCCGGCGACGTCATCCTCACCGGCACACCGGAAGGCGTCGGCCCGATCGTCGACGGCCAGAGCGTCAGCGTGACCATCGGCGGCATCGGCACCCTCACCAACCCGGTGACCGCCAAGCGCTGACGGCTCTCGTGTCGACATCGGGAGCGGACTAGCCTGTAGGAGTCCGTTTTCCCAGCGTCGACCCAAGTGAGCCATGACCACAAGCGAAGTTCGCGTCCGTTTCTGCCCGTCGCCCACCGGAACCCCGCACGTGGGGCTCGTCCGAACGGCCCTGTTCAACTGGGCGTTCGCCCGACACAACGGCGGGTCGTTCGTGTTCCGCATCGAGGACACCGATGCTGCCCGTGACAGTGAGGAGTCGTACCAGGCGATCCTGGACGCGCTGCGCTGGCTCGGACTGAACTGGGACGAGGGCCCGGAGGTCGGGGGACCGTACGAGCCGTATCGCCAGTCCCAGCGGCGTGACCTGCACCTGGACGTCGTCGCGAAGCTGCTCGCAGCGGGCGAGGCGTACGAGTCGTTCTCGACGCCCGAGGAGGTCGAGGAGCGGCACAAGGCCGCCGGCCGCGACCCCAAACTGGGCTACGACAACTTCGATCGTGACCTGACGCCCGAGCAGCGGCAAGCGTTCCTCGACGAGGGCCGCAAGCCTGTGGTCCGGCTCCGGATGCCCGACCACGACCTGACGTGGGACGACCTCGTGCGCGGCGAGACGACGTTCAAGGCAGGGACCGTGCCCGACTTCGCCCTGACCCGCGGCAACGGGATTCCGCTGTACACGTTGGTCAACCCTGTCGACGACGCGTTGATGAAGATCACACACGTCCTCCGCGGCGAGGATCTGCTGTCGTCCACACCACGGCAGCTCGCCCTCTACGAGGCGATGCAGCGGATCGGTGTGGCCGATTTCACGCCGAAGTTCGGGCATCTGCCGTTCGTCATGGGGCAGGGCAACAAGAAGCTGTCCAAGCGCGATCCCGAGTCGAACCTCTTCATCCATCGCGACCGCGGTTTCGTTCCCGAGGGTTTGTTGAATTACCTGGCGCTGCTGGGCTGGGGTATTTCCGACGACCACGACGTGTTCTCCCTGGACGAGATGGTCGCGGCCTTCGACATCTGCAAGGTCAATTCCAATCCGGCCCGGTTCGATCAGAAAAAGGCCGACGCGATCAACGCCGAGCACATCCGGCTGCTCGAGCCCGCCGACTTCGCCGCGCGCCTCCGCTCGTTCCTCACGCTTCACGGCCACCTCGGGGAAACGGTGGACGAGTCCGTCTTCGCGACCGCTGCCGATCTGGTCCAGACTCGCATCGTGGTTCTGTCCGACGCGTGGGATCTGCTGAAGTTCCTGTTCGTCGAAGAATCCGACTTCGCGATCGACCCGGCCGCCGCGGCGAAGAACCTGGGGGCCGACTCCGCGCCGGTTCTCGACGCCGCCCTCGCGTCGCTGGACGCAGTCGGTGCGTGGGACGCAGCCTCGCTGGAGGAGGCCCTCAAGACCGCTCTCGTGGACGAACTGGGCCTCAAGCCACGTAAGGCGTTCGCTCCGGTGCGGGTGGCCGTCACGGGCTCGCACATCAGCCCGCCCCTGTACGAATCGATGGAACTGCTCGGACGCGACGTGTCGCTGTCCCGGCTGCGTTCGGCACGGGCCTCCCTCGCCGGTTAGACCGCCGTCCTCGGGCCGAAAAGTGTGCAAAAACAGCCTCTGACCATACGATTTGGTAAATCACGGCAGTAGGCTGGTAATCTCTTCTTCGGCCCGAGGCGGGCCGCAGAGCCCAGAAGCTCGGCGGTTCGAGAACGGCCATTGGGGTATGGTGTAATTGGCAACACAGCGGTTTCTGGTACCGCCATTCTAGGTTCGAGTCCTGGTACCCCAGCGGAAGTTCGGCCGATTTTGACTCCGAACTTCTGGAAGCTATGCTTGCTGAGCTTCCAAAGCAAGACAAAGTTCCTGGCCCCGTCGTCTAGCGGCCTAGGACGCCGCCCTCTCAAGGCGGTAGCGCGGGTTCGAATCCCGTCGGGGCTACAAAAAGAAACACCCTCCGAGAAATCGGAGGGTGTTTCTTTCTATACGGATGCTGTGTCGTTTATCCGGTCTTGCGGCGGAATTCGCGTTTGTGGTCGGCAGGCCCGTGCGCCTCGTGCACCTTGGAATGTGCGTCCTTGTGATCGGCGGACAGTCCGGCCTGATGATTCTTCCGCTCGAGTGCTTCGCGGAATTTCTTTTTCGTGTCTTCGTTATCGGCGTCAGTCACGGTGAACTCCCTCGGGTAGTCGGTTCACTTTGTGAAGCTACGCCGAGGGCACCGGGAATGCTCCTGTTTTTTCGCCCTGACCGATATCAGGAGCGGCGTTCGGCCGTCTCCACGTACGCGGCCGTCGTTCCGCCCACCGGCATCGCGGGAAGGCCGAGCTTGGCGTGGTCCCAGCTCCTGATGCGCTCGGGAACGATCCGAACGACCACCCGCTTGTGCAGCAGCTGATCGATGGCGGGACGCAGATCGTCGGTGTAAGGCCCGGTGTAGCGCTCCCACACGCTGACGCCGACGGCGAACATCGCGTCGGGATCCTCCACGATCTCCGCCCGGCCCTCGATCGACATTCCCCGCAGCGTGTCGTAGGTCTGGCCGTCCTCGATCAGGACGGTGACCCTGTCGTCGCGGCGCAGGTTGACCGCCTTCTGCGATTTGCTCTTCGTCTCGAACCAGATATCCCCGTCGATCACGGCGTACCACATGGCGACCAGATGAGCCCGGCCGTCCGCTGCCACCGTTGCCAGCGTGGCGATCCGGCTCCGGTTCACGAATTCGGCGATCTCCGAATCCGTCATCGTGATCTGCGAGCGTTGGTTCTTCCCCATCGGCTTCTCCTGTCGCGGTGAGTGTCGGTGTGAGCGGTCAGAGTCTCTTGTGCAACGCCTCCGCGGCGGCGAGGAGGTCGGCAGCCCACCGGGCCCCGGGGCGCCTGCCCATCCTGTCGATGGGACCGGACACCGAAATCGCCGCGATGACAGCGCCTGCGGAGTCGCGCACGGGTGCGGCGACACTGGCGACCCCGGGTTCACGCTCGGCGGCGCTCTGTGCCCAGCCGCGGCGGCGGACCTCGAGCAGCACGCGCTCGCCGAACGCCGCGTCGGGAAGAACCGTGCGCTGGGTCTGCGGATCGGCCCAGGCGAGGAGGACCTTGGCGCCGGAACCGGCGCTCATCGGGAGGCGTGCCCCGACGAGAACGGTGTCGCGGAGACCGGTGGGTGGCTCCATCGCCGCTACGCAGATGCGTTGCGTGCCTTCCCGGCGGTACAGCTGCACGCTCTCGCCGGTGATCTCGCGCAGTCGCGGAAGGACGAGAGCCGCCGCGGACACGAGCGGATCGTTAGCCGTTGCAGCGAGTTCGGCGAGGCCGGGACCGGGGCACCACAGCCCGTCGGAGTCACGTGTCAGGAGGCGGTGGACCTCGAGTCCGACGGCGAGCCGGTGGGCGGTCGCGCGGGGCAGTCCGGTGCGCGAGCACAGTTCGGTGAGGCTGCAGGGCTTCTCGGCGACGGCGTGGAGCACGCCCACCGCTTTGTCAAGGACCCCGATGCCGCTATGCTGTCTCATAGGTCGATACCACTTTCTCGCATATTGGGATCATAGCGCACCTTCGTCTCACGTCGAGTGCGTGTCCGGGAAGAGGTTAACGACGACAAGCGCACGGCGGACCAGCCCGAAGCCCGCGGTGCGAGAGGACACACAGAGGTGGAGAAGATGGCCGAGAAAGCACGCACCCTGGCAGAGAAGGTGTGGGACGACCACGTCGTGGTCCGGGGTGAGGGAGACAACCCCGACCTCATCTACATCGATCTGCATCTCGTTCACGAAGTGACGAGTCCGCAGGCATTCGACGGACTTCGGCTCGCGGGGCGCCCGCTGCGCCGGCCCGACCTGACGATCGCCACCGAGGACCACAACGTCCCCACCGTCGACATCGACAAGCCGATCGCGGACCCCGTCTCCAAGACTCAGGTGGACACGCTCCGGCGCAACTGCGAGGAATTCGGTGTCCGGCTGCACCCGATGGGAAACATCGACCAGGGCATCGTGCACGTCGTCGGCCCGCAACTCGGTCTCACCCAGCCCGGTATGACCGTGGTGTGCGGCGACAGCCACACGTCCACTCACGGCGCCTTCGGTGCGATCGCGATGGGTATCGGCACCAGTGAGGTCGAACACGTCATGGCGACGCAGACGTTGTCGCTGCGTCCGTTCCGGACGATGGCGATCACCGTCGACGGCGAATTGCCGGAAGGCGTGACGAGCAAAGATCTCATTCTGGCCGTCATCGCGAAGATCGGAACCGGCGGGGGCCAGGGCTACGTCCTGGAGTACCGCGGCGAAGCGATCCGGAAGATGTCGATGGAAGCGCGGATGACCATCTGCAACATGTCCATCGAGGCGGGCGCGCGGGCGGGCATGATCGCCCCCGACGAGATCACCTACGAATTCATCAAGGGACGCCCTCACGCGCCGAAGGGCGCCGACTGGGACGCCGCGGTGGCGGCCTGGGAGCAGTTGAAGACCGACGAGGGCGCGGTGTTCGACAACGAGGTTCATATCGACGCGAGCGCGCTGACGCCGTTCGTGACCTGGGGCACCAACCCGGGGCAGGGCCTGCCGCTCGGCGAGGCGGTGCCGGATCCGGAGCAGATCGTGGACGAGAGCGAACGGCACGCCGCGGAGAAGGCACTGACCTACATGGGTCTCGAAGCCGGAACTCCGTTGCGTGAGGTGGCGATCGACACAGTTTTCGTGGGTTCGTGCACCAACGGCCGGATCGAGGATCTGCGGGCCGTGGCCGACGTGTTGCGCGGAAGGCACGTCGCCGACGGCGTCCGGATGCTGATCGTGCCGGGTTCGATGCGCGTCCGCGCCCAGGCCGAAAAGGAGGGGCTCGGCGAGATCTTCACCGCCGCCGGCGCCGAATGGCGGCAGGCGGGGTGTTCGATGTGCCTCGGCATGAACCCGGATCAGCTGGCGCCCGGCGAGCGTTCGGCCTCCACGTCCAACCGCAATTTCGAAGGCCGTCAAGGCAAGGGCGGGCGGACTCACCTGGTTTCGCCGCTGGTCGCCGCCGCGACGGCAGTCCGGGGAACCCTGTCCGCGCCGACAGATCTGGCCTAGGACCCAAGGAATTTAGGAGATTTTTCGATGGAATCCTTTAGCACACACAAAGGTATCGGCGTTCCGCTGCGGCGATCCAACGTGGACACGGACCAGATCATCCCGGCGGTCTACCTGAAACGAGTGACCCGCACCGGTTTCGAGGACGGTCTGTTCGCTGCGTGGCGGACCGATCCGAAGTTCGTCCTCAACGTCGCCCCGTACGACAAGGGCAGCGTTCTGGTCGCGGGCCCGGACTTCGGCACGGGCTCCTCCCGGGAGCACGCCGTGTGGGCGCTATCCGACTTCGGATTTCGGGTCGTCATCGCGTCTCGGTTCGCGGACATCTTCCGGGGCAACGCCGGCAAGGCCGGTCTGCTGGCCGCCCAGGTGTCCCAGTCGGACGTCGAACTGCTCTGGAAACTGCTCGACGAACAGCCCGGTCTCGAATTGGTCGTCGACCTCGAGAACAAGACCGTGACCGCCGGAACCACCGTGGTGCCCTTTGCGATTGATGACTACACACGGTGGCGTCTGCTCGAGGGTCTGGACGACATTGGATTGACATTACGGCAGGTAGAAGCCATTTCGGAGTTCGAAAAGGCAAGGCCTTCTTGGAAACCTGTGACTCTTCCGGAGCCCACTTCGGCCGACTGAAAGTTGGAATCGGAGCCCTGTCTCCCAGATAATAAGTTCCTGAGAATGGTGCCGCGTTGTTTGAGAATTGGCGTGGCACATAGACTCCTGCGGTATTCAGGTTTACCGTAGTTCGTAGTCGGTCCGATGATGGACCATTAGTTCGCGGAGGAATTTCAATGAATAAGGCAGAGCTCATCGATGTTCTGACCGAGAAACTGGGCACGGACAGGCGCACGGCAACGGAAGCTGTCGAGCATGTCGTGGACACGATCGTCCGGGCAGTGCACCGCGGCGACAGCGTGACCATCACCGGTTTCGGCGTCTTCGAGCAGCGGCGTCGCGCGGCACGTGTCGCACGTAACCCGCGCACGGGTGAGACCGTCAAGGTCAAGCCGACGTCGGTGCCGGCGTTCCGTCCGGGCGCTCAGTTCAAGGCGGTTATCGCTGGCGGCCAGAAGCTTCCGGCCACCGGTCCGGCAGTCAAGCGCGGTGCAGCGGCGCCCGCCACCAAGGCTGCTGCCAAGAAGGCTGCTGCCAAGAAGACGGCAGCGAAGAAGACGGCAGCAAAGAAGGCTCCGGCCAAGACCGCGGCAGCGAAGAAGACCGTCGCGAAGAAGGTCGCTCCCGCGAAGACCGCGGCAGCGAAGAAGACCGTCGCGAAGAAGGTCGCTCCCGCGAAGACCGCGGCAGCGAAGAAGACGGCAGCAAAGAAGGCTCCGGCCAAGACCGCGGCAGCGAAGAAGACCGTCGCGAAGAAGGTCGCTCCTGCCAAGACCGCGGCAGCCAAGAAGACGGCAGCAAAGAAGGCTCCGGCCAAGACGGCTGCAAAGAAGACGGCAGCAAAGAAGGCGCCTGCAAAGCGCGCCAAGTAAGACACCGCACACGGGACTTCCCGAACACAGACAGGCGCCGACCCTGGGGGTTGGCGCCTGTCTGTGTTGTCGTTACCGGGTGAAATTCGTCCGGCGGCGCTCAGTCCTTCCGCGTGGGGGGAAGCGGACTGTCGATGTGGTCGGCGGCGATGAGTTTGCCGCCCGACAGTGAGAGCACCCAGGTGCTCCCCTTTCTGTTCCGCGCCGGGGGGAGTGCGACGCCGTCGATGTCCGCCCACCAGTCGAGCAGGTCGGGAATGACGCCACCCTGACTGCAGATCACCTGGACGCCGCCGAGCGCGGCGATCTTGCGTACCCGGGTGCGGGTGGCTGCCGGGTCGGCGGTGTAACTCTCCTCGGACAGCAGCGGATCCAACCGGACGGTCGTGTCCAACGCGCGGGCCAGTGGCTCGACCGTCTGCGTGCACCGCGTCCGGTCGGCCGACGTGATGTCGGTGGCCCCGAAAGCCTCGAGCTGGGCTACGAGGGCGTCGGCCTGGAGTACGCCGTTCGCATCCAGTGGCCGGGTGGAGTCGTCGCCCTTGTACCGTTTCCGGCTTCCCGCCTTGGCATGCCGGACCAGGAGGACGGTCGCGGTGTCGGGCGGCCCCGCCGTGAACCGGCGGAGCATCTTGCGATCCATGGGATACGACAGCTGGTCGGCCACCTCGGATACGGGAAGCCAGCGCATCTCGTCCACCTCGCTGTTGGGGACGAATTCGCCGGCGCGGGCCTCGGCCGCCCAGTATTCGACGCGTTTCAACCGGCGGTGCCCGGGAATCGGATAGGTCAACGCGCCGAGATGCCTGCCGAGACGCCCGCGAATACCCGTCTCCTCTTCCACCTCGCGTAGCGCTGCCACCACCGCGGTTTCGCCGGGGTCGAGTTTTCCCTTGGGAAACGACCAGTCCTCATATTTGGGCCGGTGAATGAGCGCGACCTCGATTTCGTCGGGATTCTCGGGAGACTTTCGCCACAGCACTGCTCCCGCCGCGAAGATATTGGCCTTGACCGGTTTGCCGCGAGTACTGCTCACCGAGTTCCTTCCTTATTGCCGCGGGTGCGCCGCGATCAGGATCCGGTGCCCATTCGTTTACGCATCATGGCCTCCTGGTGGTCCCGGACCTCCTCGCCGTGTGCCGGCGACGGAACCCACCGGCCATCGGGTCCGAGTACCCAGCACCGCGTGACGGGATCGAGCGCCGAATCGACGATCTCGCCGATCTGAGCGGTGAGGCGGGGATCCTTCACCTGCGCCATGACCTCGACGCGTCGGTCGAGGTTGCGGTGCATCATGTCTGCGCTGCCGATCCAGAACTCGTCGGCGCCGCGGAAGTGGAAGACACGCGAATGCTCGAGGAAACGGCCGAGGATCGACCGGACGTGGATGTTCTCACTCAGCCCGGGAACTCCGGGCTTGAGGGCGCAGATGCCGCGCACGACGATTTCGACGGGCACACCGGCCCGGGATGCCCGGTAGAGCGCGTCGATCACCTGTTCGTCGACCAAGGCGTTGGCCTTCAGGAGGATTCCGGCGTCTTCGCCCCGCAGTTTGTGCGCTATCTCATCGTCGATCCGCTCGATGATTCCCCGGCGCACACCGTACGGCGCGACGAGGAGGTTGCGATACTGCGTTTTCCGCGAGTAGCCGGTGAGCGAATTGAACAGGTCGGTGAGGTCGGCGCCGATCTCGGGGGCGGCGGTGAGCAGACCGATGTCTTCGTACAGGCGGGCCGTCTTCGGGTTGTAGTTGCCGGTGCCGATGTGGCAGTAGCGCCGGATGGTGGACCCCTCGCGGCGCACGACGAGGCACGTCTTGCAATGGGTCTTGAGCCCGACCAACCCGTACACCACGTGCACGCCGGCGTGTTCGAGCTTGCGGGCCCACTTGATGTTGGCCTGCTCGTCGAATCGCGCCTTGATCTCGACCAGTGCGACAACCTGTTTGCCTGCCTCGGCGGCGGTGATCAAGGCGTCGACGATGGGGGAGTCGCCGGACGTGCGGTAGAGCGTCTGCTTGATCGCCAGCACCTGCGGGTCGGCGGCGGCCTGTTCGATGAACCGCTGGACGCTCGTGGAGAACGAGTCGTACGGGTGGTGCACGAGGACGTCGCCGTCGCGGAGGGTCGAGAAGACGCTCTTGGGTGTTTCGCGTTCGCCGAACGCCGGATGCGTCGCCGGCACGAACGGCGCGTCCTTGAGGGCGGGGCGGTCGACGGCGTACACCTGCCACAGGCACGACAGGTCGAGCAGTCCGGGCACCTGGATGACGTCGCCGGGATCGACGTCGAGTTCGCGCAGCAGAAGGTCGAGCATGTGCTCGGTCATGTCGTCGGCGACCTCGAGCCGCACCGGGGAACCGAAGCGGCGGCGCGCCAATTCACGCTCGAGCGCCTGCAGCAGATCCTCGTCGCGGTCTTCCTCGACCTCGAAATCGGCGTTGCGGGTGATGCGGAAGGCGTGGTGTTCGACGATCTCCATGCCCGGGAACAGCATGTCGAGGTGAGCGGAGATCAGATCTTCCAGGGGGAGGAACGCGTCGACCGAGGACGGTGTCTCGTCGCGGCGGACGCGGACGAACCTGCCCACGTTGTCCGGAACCTTGACCCTCGCAAAGTGTTCCCCACCCGTGAGCGCATCCTTCACCGTCACGGCGAGGTTGAGACTCAGGCCGCTGATGTAGGGGAACGGATGGGCGTGATCGACGGCGAGCGGGGTGAGCACGGGGAAGATCTGGTCCTGGAAATGCACCGACAGTCGCACGCGGTCGTCGTCGGTGAGTTCGTCCCATCCGATGATGGAGATCCCTTCGGCGGCAAGCGCGGGACGCACGGAGTCGAGGAACACCCGCGCGGCCTTCTCCGAGATCTCCTGGGTGCGGGTCGCGATCAGCGAGAGTTGCTCGCGGGGGGACAGGCCGTCGGCGGATCGCACGGACAGGCCGGTCTCGTCGCGGCGCTTGAGACCGGCGACCCGGACCATGAAGAACTCGTCGAGATTGGACGCGAAGATGGCGAGGAATTTCGCGCGCTCGAGCAGCGGCAGCGACGTGTCCTCGGCGAGGGCGAGCACCCGGGCGTTGAAATCGAGCCAACTGAGTTCACGGTTGAGGTAACGATCTTCGGGGAGCCCGTCGGTCAGCGCGCTCGTGAGGGCACTCGTCGCAGCGGGGGGAGCCATCGGAACGTTCGTGGGGTTGGCGGTGACGATGCCGTCGCGGGTTCCGTTCTTTCCGTCGACGTCGGTCGGGTGATCGAGTGCTTCTCGGTTACTCACTCCACGATCATCCCTCGAGAATTCGACCGCGGACAATCGATGGGGCAAATTCACACGGCGTTCGCGGGCTAGCGGGCTACTCGTTTCCGCAGTGCGAGGGCGCGCTGTGTTCGAGGGCGTCGAGTGCGGCACGCGTCGCAGGTCCGACGCCGAGAGCCTGAGCGGCATCGAGATCGTCGGCGGTGTCGACGTCGGTCCGCAACCCCGGCCAGTGCCCGTCGAGGGGGCGCGCGCCGGATTCGAGATGCCGCTTCGCCGACCCCGGACCGAACCGGGGATCGAGGGGAACCTCCGGGTCGCAGGAGAAGAGTGCGGCCGTTCCGGTGCCGTGATGATCGACGACCACCGACCTGCCGCCGGTTCTCGCCGCGGCGAGTGCTTCGCCGAATTCGCCTCCGCGCAGAGACGGAAGGTCGGCCTGCAGCGCGACGACGTCGACGCCGCTCTCGTTGCGGCGCACGTGCTCGGCCGCGGCGGCCAGTGCCGCGTTGAGACCGTGCTCGGTGCCGCCCTCGTCCGCCGGGTCGCCGGCAGCAACGGGGGCGGGATCGGCGTAGACGTGGGCGCCGACGCTGCGGGCGAGCCGGGCCACCGCGGGGTCCGGCGTGACCACGGTGACGCCGACGACCGTCGCGACGTCGCTGACGACCGCCAGGGTGTCGCGCAGCATCGACAGCACCAGTCCGGTGCGGTCGTCCGTGTCGAAGACACCCGACAGTCGCGTCTTGGCCGCGTGGAGTTCCTTCACCGCGACGAGTACGTGCGCGCGCGGCGCCACGGATCGGGTCGCTGTGCTCATGCGGATATCTTGCCAGCCCGCGCGGGGCGGTGCGCCGGACGCCCGGGTCGCGGCTGAGCAGCGAACGAGTTCGGTAGCGGGGCGGCGCCCGACCTCGGCATCGGCAATACTGTGGGCGACGCATCGGGTAACGAACGACGAGGGGGCTGTGTGAGCAAGGCTGCGGTACTGGGAGCGGGTTCATGGGGGACTGCATTTGCGAAGGTCCTGGCTGACGCGGGGACCGATGTCACCGTGTGGGCGCGACGCGCCGAGATCGCCGAATCGATCGTGTCGCGCCACGAGAACGTGGACTATCTGCCGGGCATTGCCCTGCCTCCGTCGTTGACCGCCACCGACGACGCGCGGGCCGCGCTCGACGGCGCCGACATCGTCGTCCTCGCGGTGCCGTCGCAGTCGCTGCGCGACAACTTGCAGGTCTGGAGTCCGATGATTCCCGCGAACTCGACCATGCTGAGTCTCGCCAAGGGCATCGAAACCGGCACCCTGATGCGGATGAGTCAGGTGATCGTTCAGGTCACCGGCGCCGATCCGGGGCGCGTCGCCGTGTTGTCCGGGCCCAATCTGGCCCGGGAGATCGCGATCGGCCAGCCGGCGGCCACGGTCGTCGCGTGCACGGATTCGACGCGGGCGCTCGAACTGCAGAAGGCCTCGGCCACCGGATACTTCCGGCCGTACACGAATTCGGACGTCATCGGCTGCGAGATCGGCGGCGCCTGCAAGAACGTCATCGCCCTCGCCTGCGGTATGGCGTCGGGAATCGGTTTGGGAGAGAACACGATTGCGAGCATCATCACTCGCGGTCTCGCCGAGATCATCCGGCTCGGAGTTGCGCTCGGTGCGAAACCCGCCACCCTTGCGGGCCTCGCCGGGGTGGGTGATCTGGTCGCGACGTGCACGTCGCCCCTGTCCCGGAATCGGTCGTTCGGGGAGCGTCTCGGTCAGGGCGGATCGATCGAGAGCGCTCAGGCGGCCACCCACGGTCAGGTCGCCGAGGGCGTCAAATCGTGTTCGTCGGTGCGTGCCCTGGCCGCCAGTTACGACGTCGAGATGCCGCTGACCGACGCCGTGCACCGGGTGTGCCACGAGGGCCTCGTGGTGCAGGACGCGATCGGTCAGCTGCTCGGCCGCCGCACGAAGCCGGAGTGATACCCGTGAGTGGTGATTCGACCCGCTGCGTCAAAGCCGTTGCAGTGGAACAGGTTCCAGGTTCGCCGATGCAGAGGGGGCCGGTTTTCGCGGCGCCCTATCAGCTGAGCGCGGACGAGGGGACCGAAACCGACACCTACGCGCGCGCCTCCAACCCGGGCTGGCGCGACCTCGAGTCGGCGCTGGCGGCGCTCGAGGGCGCCGCAGGCGCACTGGTCGTCGGCTCCGGGATGTCGGCGATCACCGTCGTGCTGCGGAGTCTTCTCACCGCCGGTGACACCGTCGTCGTGCCGTCGGACGGCTACTACCAGGTGCGCGCGTACGCGCGGGAGCGTCTGGAGCCGATGGGCATCACCGTGCACGAACTGCGGACTGCCGACATGGCCGGCGAAGGGGCCGCCGCACTGCTGGCCTCCGCGGAGGGGACGACGGTCGTGGTGGCCGAGACCCCGGCCAACCCGTCCCTGGACGTGGTGGATCTGCGGGCCGTCTCCGAGCAGTGCGCGAACGCGGGCGCCGTTCTCGTGGTGGACAACACGACCGCCACCCCGCTCGGCCAGCAACCGCTCGAGCTCGGCGCGGACGTCGTAGTCGCCAGCGGCACAAAGACTCTGAGTGGTCACAGCGATCTGCTCATGGGGTACATCGCTGCGTCGGACGCCGATTTCCTGGCCGGTATGGAACGGGAGAGGGCGCTGTCGGGCACGGTGCTGGGCCCCTTCGAGACGTGGCTCGCCCACCGGAGCCTCGGCACGGCGGGTCTGCGATTCGAGCGGCAATGCGCCAACGCCCTGGCGCTCGCGACCGTGCTGGAGACGCACCCGGCGGCCCACCGCGTCCGCTACCCGGGGCTGCCCGGTGATCCCGCGCATGCCGTCGCCGCCGGGCAGATGAGCCGGTTCGGCGGGCTGGTGACGTTCGAGGTCGACTCCGCCGACCGGTTCCACCGGCTCGTCGCCGGCAGCGACCTCCTCGTACCGGCGACGAGTTTCGGTGGCATCCACACCAGCGCCGACCGCCGGGCCCGATGGGGTGACCCCGTGCCCGACGGGTTCGTGCGGCTCTCGTGTGGAATCGAGGACACCGACGACCTCGTCGCCGATCTCGAGAGTGCACTGTCCGCATTGTGACGTGCGTGCCGCCCGTCGTGTCCTGAGGTCGGCGAAGAAAACGCGAGGAGAGGTGGGTTCGTGAGCGGGTCGCATCGACGGTACGGTCTGTGTCGTGAGTAAACCGCGTACCCGGGTAGCCGTCATCTTCGGTGGCCGCAGCAACGAGCATTCCGTGTCCTGTGTGTCGGCCGGAAGCGTCCTGAGGAATCTCGACCCGGAACGGTACGAGGTGGTGCCGATCGGCATCACCACCGAGGGTTCGTGGGTTCTCGGCTCCACCGACCCCGAGTCGCTGTCCATCCGCGGCCGGTCGTTGCCCAGTGTCGACGCCGACGGGTCCGCGCTGGCGCTCACCGCAGATCCGACGCGGTCCGGCGACCTCGTCGCACTCGACGACGGCGAAGCGGGCAAGATCCTGGCGTCCGTCGACGTCGTCTTCCCCGTCCTGCACGGCGCCTACGGCGAGGACGGCACCATCCAGGGCCTGCTCGAGCTCGCCGGTGTCCCGTACGTCGGTCCCGGCGTGCTCGCTAGCGCGGCAGGCATGGACAAGGAATTCACGAAGAAACTGCTCGCCGCGGAAGGCCTGCCGATCGGGTTCCAGGTCGTCCTGCGTCCCGGCACCGCCACGCTGACCGACGAGCAGAGGTCGCGCCTCCACCTCCCGGTGTTCGTGAAACCGGCCCGCGGCGGCTCGTCCATCGGCATCACCCGGGTGGCCGAGTGGGCCGCACTCGACGACGCCATCGCCCACGCCCGCCGGCACGATCCCAAGGTGATCGTCGAATCGGGGATCGCAGGCCGCGAGGTCGAGTGCGGAGTCCTCGAGTTCCCGGACGGCGACGTGCGGGCCAGCGTCATCGCCGAGATCCGGATGCCGGAAGGGGCCGACGACGACGAGGCGTTCTACGACTTCGACAGCAAATACCTCGACGACGTGTGCGAGTTCGACGTGCCCGCGAAACTCGAGGACTCGGTCAGCGACGAGATCCGCGCACTCGCGGTGCGCGCATTCTCCGCGCTCGACTGCCAGGGACTCGCGCGCGTCGACTTCTTCGTCACCGAGGACGGCCCGGTGATCAACGAGATCAACACGATGCCGGGATTCACGTCCATTTCGATGTACCCGCGCATGTGGGACGCCGTGGGCGTCGACTACGGCACCCTCGTCTCGACCCTGGTCGACACCGCCCTCGCGCGCGGCACCGGCCTGCGATAGGGCAACTGCGATCCGGCGCTCAGGGGTTCGCGACCGGCGCCGGATCGAGGGGTTTCTGCGGCAGCGTCTGCGACACGGCGCCGGAGATGTCCTGGAGCGGCGTCGGGCCCACGCCCGTGGGAACGGTGAGCCCGACGTACACGCCGCGGTCGACGGCGAAATAGCTGCTCGCGTCGATTCCGGCGCTCGCACCGGAGATCTCGAACCACTGCACCCCGTCGATCACCTGAAGGGGTGACGCCTGATCGAACTCGGCGGGACGGTCCAGGCCGCATCGCAGGACGAGGGGTTCGCCCTCGGCCGGCTGCCATGCGGCGGTCGCCTCGGGTGCCGGCTCGGTGAGTTCCGCCCGGGTGTAGTCGCCCAGCGCGTCGGGGAGGCCCGCCATCAGGGTGGCGCACTCCGCGGAGCCGGACGCCGGCGCGGGCACCGGCCCCAGCGACACGGGTTCCTTGGCCGGGTTCCGCCCGGCGAACACCGCGGCGACGACGATGCCGATGATCAGAGCGACGGGAAGCGCCACGGCCGTCGCGATGAGCGCCGGATTCCGTCGTTCCGCGGGAGCCTGATCGGAAGTGCCGCCGGATGGGTTCTGTTCGGGTTCGAGATCGGACATGCTCAGTTCTTGTTCGCAGACTTTTCGGGGACGTCGCAGGTGAGCGTGCGGGTGATGCCGGCGACCTGACGGATCTCCTTGACGACGGGAGCGACGTCGTCGGCAAACACCCGCACGATGACGTCGTACGGTCCGACCACGTCCTCGGCGGTCCGCACCCCGGTGATCTTCGCGATCTCGGTCGCGATCGCCGCGGCCTTGCCGACTTCGGTCTGGATCAGGATGAACGCTTGCACTCTCGCTCCGGCCCTTCCCTGCTCCGCGCCGCAGGTGTCTCGGTAGAGTCGCGGGTGCTTCGGCGCGCTGATCGGTCGCGTGCCGAGTAGTCCCGGCAACAGCTAAAAGGTACCGCAGTCGCACATTCCGTCGACCGGACCCACGGCCGCCGCGCGGGACACCCGACACTACGGCGCGCCTGGAGGCACACCATCACACCGACGGATTCCCCGGACCCGACCCCGCCCCGCACCGTCGCCGACGTCGGCGAATTCGCCGTCATCGGTCGTGCGGTGGAGGGCCGGGTGCAGCCCCCGACAACCCTGATCGGCCCCGGAGACGACGCCGCTCTCGTCCGCGCGGCCGACGGCCGGGTGGCGGTATCCGCCGACATGCTGGTGCAGGGCAGGCATTTTCGGCTCGACTGGTCTTCGCCGAGGGACGTGGGCCGCAAAGCGGTGGCCCAGAACGCCGCCGACGTCGCGGCGATGGGGGCGCGACCGACCGCGTTCCTGGTGTCCCTCGGCCTGCCGCCGGACACGCCGATCGACGTGGCGGACGGCATCTCCGCCGCGATCGGGGAGAGCGCCGAGGAACTCGGAGCCGGCGTCGTGGGCGGGGATCTCGTGCAGGCCGCACAGGTCGTGATTTCCGTCACTGTCCTCGGGGACCTGGGCGGCAGGAGCCCGATCCGGCGGTCGGGCGCCCGGCCGGGTGACGTGGTCGCGGTGGCCGGGGAACTCGGCCGGTCGGCGGCCGGTCTCGCGCTGCTGCTCGGCGGATCCACGGACTTCCCGGACCTCCTCGCCGCGCACCGGGTACCCACCCCGCCGTATGCCGCGGCCCGGGCCGCCGCCGACGGCGGCGTCCACGCGATGACCGACATCTCCGACGGGCTCCTCGCCGATCTCGGCCACATCTGCGACGCGTCCGGAGTCGGGATGGCGCTCACCCGATCCGACATCACCGTGTCACCCGAACTGGTATCGGCGGCGCAGAGTCTCGGCGCCGACCACTGGGAATGGGTGCTCACCGGGGGAGAGGACCACGGCTTCGCCGCCACCTTTCCCGGCGACGTCCCGCTCCCGGCGGGGTGGACCCGGATCGGCGTCGTCCGCGACGGGTCCGGCATCTCGGTCGACGGCGAGACCTGGCCGGGGGCCGGCGGCTGGCAGAGTTTCGCGGTATAGGTTGCACGCATGGCTATCTACGCGCTCGGGGACCGCGAACCCGACATCCATCCGGACGCCTACGTCCACCCCGACGCCGTGGTGATCGGAAACGTCACCCTTGCGGCGGGAACCTCGGTCTGGCCGCAGGCCGTGCTCCGCGCCGACTACGGCACCATCACCGTGGGCACCGACACCAACATCCAGGACGGCACCGTGATCCACTGCACGGTGTTCGATCCCACCGTCATCGGCTCGGGATGCGTGGTCGGCCACGCGGCGCACATCGAGGGATCGACGATCGGCGACCACTGCCTGATCGCGTCCGGTTCGATCGTGCTCAACGGTTCGGTCATCGGCGCCGGGTCGGTCGTCGGAGCGGGCGCCGTCGTCCCGTTCAAGTTCGAGGTTCCGCCGCGGAGCATGGCGCTCGGCGTCCCCGCGAAGATCCGGGAGGGCTACGAGGTCCCCGAGGGGCACCTCGACAGGAATGTGAAGATGTACGCCGCGAACGCGGCCTACTACCGCGAGTCGCTGCGCAGGCTCGACTGATGGCGGCGCCGCTGTCGGACCTCGTCGAGGCCGGATGGGCCGAGGCGCTCGAGCCGGTGTCCGGACGGATCACGGAGATGGGCGCGTTTCTGCGCGCGGAAATCGCCGACGGTCGTGAGTACCTGCCCGCCGGGGAGAACGTCCTGAGGGCGTTCACCCACCCGTTCTCCGAGGTCAAGGTCCTGATCGTGGGGCAGGATCCGTACCCCACGCCCGGTCACGCCGTCGGCCTCAGCTTCTCGGTCGCGCCGGAGGTGAGGCCGGTGCCGCGCAGTCTCGGCAACATCTTCACCGAATACAGCAAGGACCTCGGCTACCAGACGCCGACCACCGGCGACCTCACCCCGTGGTCACGGCAGGGTGTGCTCCTGCTGAACAGGGTCCTCACGGTGCAGCCGGGACTCCCGGCCTCGCACCGGAAGAAGGGCTGGGAGGCGGTCACCGAACAGGCCATTCGCGCTCTCGTGGCGCGCCCCGAACCCCTCGTCGCGATTCTGTGGGGCCGGGACGCGTCCACCCTGAAACCGATGCTCGGCGACGTACCGACGATCGAGTCGGCGCACCCGTCACCGTTGTCGGCGTCGCGCGGATTCTTCGGTTCGCGGCCGTTCAGCCGCGCGAACGAACTCCTCGACAGCCTGGGCGCGGAACCGGTGAACTGGCAGTTGCCGTAGGTTCTGCGTTCACTTCACGGACGCGAAATCGGCACGCCTCTTCACTTCACGGACGCGAAATCGGCGCGCCTCTTCTCGATGAACGCGTCGACACCCTCGCGTCCCACCGGGCTGTCGGCCGCGGCGGCGATCGACTCGGCCTCCGCGTCGAGTTGCTCGGCGAGCGTGCGCGACCGCGAATCGCGCACGAGTGTCTTGATCCCCGAGTACGACGACGTCGGGCCGGCCGCGAGGGTGCGGGCGAGCCGGAGCGCCTCGTCCTGGACGACGTCGTCGCCGACGAGGCGGCTGAGGATGCCGAGGCGCACGGCCTCGTCGCCGCTGAGAACGGCGTCGGTGATCAGGATCTCACGCGCCCGGGCGTCGCCGACGATGCGCGGGAGCGTCCAGGACATGCCGCCGTCCGGCGTGTAGCCGATCGACGGGTAGGCGGGGCGCAGCTTGGTGCCGGGTCCGCCGATGGCCACGTCCGTGAGGCAGACGAGGCTCATGCCGGCACCCGCCGCCCAGCCGTGGACACCGGCGATCACGGGAACGGTCACGGCGTCGAGCGCCCGAACGAAGTCGTGGAAGACGCCCGCCACCTCGGCGACGCACTCGCTGCGCACCGGCGCGGACGCGAAGGCGTGAACGTTGCCGCCTGCGCAGAAGTTCGGGCCCTCACCGACGAGGAGGACGCTGCCGATCCGGTCACCGACCGCTTCGAGTGCGCGGGCACCCTGCACCAAACCCTCGCCGTCCAGCGACGTGCCGTTCTCCGCCGTCGCGATCGTGACGCGCAGGACGCCGTCTTCGAGCTGTACTTTGCTGAATCCATCGAGAGAAGTCACCGTTGCACCTTACGTGGGCCCCTGCCGGTGCCCGTCGAGCGCCGATGCGCTGCGACGATGCCGAATCGGGCAGCACGTCGCACAGAAAAGAACTGCGCCCCCGACACCGAAGTGTCGGGGGCGCAGTGACATCGCACGCAGCGTCGGGTCAGCCCCGAGCAACCTTTCCAGCCTTCAGGCAGGACGTGCAGACGTTGACCTTCCGGGTGTTTCCGGGGGCAACCTCGGCACGAACGGTCTGGATGTTCGGGTTCCAGCGACGGTTGGTACGCCGGTGCGAGTGCGAGACCGACTTACCGAAGCCGGGCCCCTTGGCGCATACGTCGCAGACGGCAGCCATAGTCGCGAACTCCTTCAAGATAGTGAACTGTGAAATTTGCTGGCCTCGTGGAGACAGGGCACAGCAAGTGCGCCCTCAACGAGCAACCGTGCAAGAGTAGCCGCTCGAGGGGGGAATGGCCAAACCCGGTGCCGAACGGCTCGGACCGCGGGCCCGATCACCGTCCCCCGACTAGTCTGGCGGCACCTTCACCATTCCCCGGCCGGAGAGGACGACAGTGGCCCCTGAGCTCCCGATGGACGGTCGAGTCCTCGAGTTGTGGGCGCGGACCTCCGTCGCGGGACTGGAACGGCGGTGCGAGGAGATCAACAGCCTCAACGTCTTTCCGATACCGGACTCGGACACCGGCACCAACCTGTTGTTCACGATGCGCGCGGCGCTCGGTGCGATCGACGAGTACGCGGGTGCCGACGGCGGCACCAAGGACGTCCGCCAGGTGGCGATAGCCCTGGCGCGGGGTGCGGTCGCCGGCGCGCGCGGGAACTCCGGGGTGATCCTGTCGCAGGTACTGCGGGGGGTCGCGGAGGCGGCCGTCACGCCTGCGGTCGACACCCGGACGGTCCGGACCGGACTGCTGATGGCCACCAACCTGGTGACGGACGCGGTGAGCTACCTGGTGGAGGGGACCATCGTCACCGTGCTGCGCTGCGCCGCCGACGCGGCGGCGGAGTTTCCGGACGAGGCGCCGATCGCGGAGACCGCGCGGGCGGCCGCCGACGCGGCGGCGGCCGCGCTCACCAGGACGCCGTCGCAACTCGAGGTGCTGGGCACCGCAGGTGTCGTCGATGCGGGCGGACTCGGACTCGTGGTCATCCTCGACGCGCTCGTCACCGCCGTCACGGGCTCGCCCCCGGATCGCCCGCCGGTCGCCCTCCACGTTCCGCGGCGCACGCCGTCCGCGCGCCGCGCCGAACCCGTTCCCGTCGGCGCGCCGCAGGCCGCGCACGCGCATCCGGCACGCGGACCCGACTGCGACGAGGGCTCCGACCAGGACTTCGAGGTGATGTACCTGGTGTCGGAGTCCGACGAGGCCCGAATGGCGGGGCTGCGCAGCGCGCTGCACGACCTCGGGGATTCGATCGTGATCGTCGGCGACGGCGGCGGCGGCTGGTCGGTGCACGTGCACTGCACGGACGCGGGCGCCGCCGTGGAGGCCGGACTCGCGGCGGGACGCATCCACGGAATCCGGGTCAGCAGCTTCCTGGTGGACGCCCGGGACCAGGGACTGCTCGTTCCGCCGGTCCGTACCCGGCCGGATCAGGGCGAGCGGGGAATCGTCGCGGTCGTGGCCGGGGACGGCGCCGCCGAACTGTTCGCGAGCGAGGGCGCGACGATCCTTCGCTGCGACGACGCCCCCGTCACCCGCGCCCAGCTCCTCGGCGTCATCAGGCAGATGGGACGCACGGAGGTGCTGGTGCTTCCCAACGGCGCGTTGACGGCGCAGGAACTCGTCGCGGTCAGCGCCGCGGCACGAGACGCCCGGCACGAGGTCCTGCTGCTCGCGACGTCCGCGATGGTGCAGGGACTCGCCTCCCTGGCGGTGCACGATCCCGAGCGCGAGGCGGTGGACGACGCGTTCGCGATGTCCGAGGCCGCCGCCGCCACCCGCTGGGGGTCGCTGCGGATCGCCCGCGAACGTGCGCTCACGTACGTGGGCACCTGCGAACCGGGAGACGGCATCGGACTGATGGGTCACGAGGTGATCGTCATCGAACCGGACGCGGTCGCCGCCGGCCGCCGGCTCGTCGACCTCGTGCTCGGCGCGGGTGGGGAACTGGTGACACTCCTGATGGGCTCGGAGGCGCCCGAGGGCCTCGACACGGAACTGGCCGATCACATCTCGCAGCGGCACCCCGGCGTCGAGGTGATGATCTACCACGGAGGACAACCTGGAGACCTGTTGCAACTCGGGGTGGAATGAGGAATTCGATGGCCACATTGTCCGACCGGCTCGATCATCTGCTGGGGAAGAAGACCGCCGACGCGCTCGAGGAGGCGTTCGACATCCGCACGGTCGAGGACCTGCTGCGGCACTACCCGCACCGGTACGCCTCGCAGGGCCGGGAGCTTGCGGAGAAGGACCCGCCGGAGGGCGAGCACATCACGATCATCGCCCGGGTCACGTCCGCGGCCGTCGTGAAGATGAAGAACCGGCCGGGCAGCATGCTCAAGGTGGTCCTGTCGACCGACACCCAGAACGTGGACGTCACGTTCTTCAGCCCGCAGAAGGTCAAGCACGTGATCAAGCCCGGCGTGCGCGCGATGTTCTCGGGAACGGTGAAGTACTTCCGCCAGAAGTGGAGCCTGACCCACCCGAGCTACCTCATCCTCCCCGAACCGCGCGCGGGCTCCGAGGACCCCGTCGTGAACGTCGGCCGGATCCGCGGCGCCGGTGATCTCGCCGGCATCGCCCGGGCGTCGCAGGAACCCGGTGCCGGGGTCGACATGTCGGTGTTCGACCGAGCGCTGATCCCGCTCTACCCCGCCACCCGCGACGTGGAGAGCTGGACGATCATGAAATGCGTCCGCCAGATCCTCGATCAGCTCGACCGCGTCGACGACCCCCTGCCGGAGAAAATCCGGGCCGAACGGGACCTCATCGGGCTCGACGAAGCCCTGCGGTCGGTCCACCTGCCCGACATCCGCGAGGATGTCGAGAACGCCCACGACCGGTTGCGGTTCGACGAGGCGACCGCGCTGCAACTGGTGCTCGCCCGTCGCCGCCACGACAACGCCGAGCGGGTCGCACCGGCGTGCCCGCCCGTGCCCGGCGGGATCGCGGACGTGTTCGAGAGCATGCTCCCGTTCCAGCTCACCGACGGTCAGCATGCGGTCGCAGACGAGATCTCCGCCGACCTGGCGCGGCCGCACCCGATGAGCAGGCTGCTGCAGGGCGAGGTCGGTTCGGGCAAGACGATCGTGGCTCTGCGCGCCATGCTCCAGGTGGTCGACGCCGGCTACCAGTGTGCGCTGCTCGCACCCACCGAGGTGCTCGCCACGCAGCACGCCCGGTCGCTGCGGGCGATGCTGGGCTCCCTCGCGACCGCCGGGGAACTCGGGGCGCACGAGAAGGCGACGCGGGTGGCGCTGCTGACGGGGTCGATGGGCGTCGCCGCCAAACGGACGGCCATGAACGAGGCGATCACCGGCGACGCCGGAATCGTCATCGGCACGCACGCCCTCATCCAGGACAACGTCGAGTTCTTCAACCTCGGGATGGTGATCGTCGACGAGCAGCACCGGTTCGGTGTCGAGCAGCGCGACCGGCTGCGGTCGAGGGCGCGGGAGGGTCTCAGCCCGCATCTGCTGGTGATGACGGCGACGCCGATTCCCCGCACGATCGCAATGACGGTGCTCGGCGATCTGGAGGTGTCGACGCTGCGCCAGCTGCCGAAGGGGCGTTCCCCGATCAAGAGCAGTGTGGTACCTGCGTCCCAGAAGCCGCAGTGGGTCGCGCGGGCGTGGGAGCGGATCCGCGAGGACGTGGCGGACGGGCGGCAGGCGTACGTCGTGTGCTCACGCATCGGCGACGGCGAGAAGGGCGACGGCGAGGACGCGCTCGACGAGAAGGCACCCGAGACGAAGTCCGCCGTCGACGTGTTCGACGAACTGAGCGGCGACATCATGGCCGACCTGCGGGTGGGACTCCTGCACGGCAGGCTGCCCGCGGACGAGAAGGACGCGGTGATGCGCGACTTCACGGCCGGCGACATCGACGTCCTCGTGTGCACCACGGTGGTGGAGGTCGGAGTCGACGTGCCGAACGCGACGATCATGGTGATCGTCGACGCGGACCGTTTCGGTGTCAGTCAGCTGCACCAGCTGCGCGGACGCGTCGGCCGGGGCAAGCATCAGGGGCTCTGCATTCTCGTCACGGAAATGAACCCCGGCGGCCCCGCCTACGAGCGACTGTCGAACGTCGCGTCGACCAACGACGGCTTCGAACTCGCCCAACTCGACCTCGCCACCCGCCGCGAGGGCGACATCCTCGGTGCGGCGCAGTCGGGCACGACGTCCACGCTGCGGCTGTTGTCGCTGCTCGGCCACGAGGAAGTCATCGCGGCGGCGTCCGAGTTCGCGCGTGCGGTGATCGCTGACGATCCGCGGCTCGAAAATCACCCGGGGCTGTCGGCGATGGTGACGTCGGCGCTCGACGCCGACCGCATCGAATATCTGGAGAAAACGTGAGAACTTACTTCGCTTCACGTAAATCTTCGCACGTCTGTTTCGGGTCTGTTGCAGAATTCGCACACGTCAGGGGGGTCTTTGTGAAGTTTGTGGAGAATCTTGCAATGTGGGATGCCTGTTCTCCACGGCCGTCTTCGGCGGGGTAGTTTGCTCCAATGTTCTCCAAAGTCCTGGTCGCCAACCGTGGCGAAATTGCGATCCGCGCTTTCCGTGCCGCCTACGAACTAGGTGCTGGAACGGTTGCGGTGTTCCCGTACGAGGATCGGAACTCGATCCACCGTCTGAAGGCTGATGAGAGTTATCAGATCGGCGAGGAGGGACACCCGGTTCGGGCGTATCTCTCCGTCGACGAGATCGTCTCCGCGGCCAAGCAGGCAGGCGCCGACGCCATCTACCCCGGCTACGGCTTCCTTTCCGAGAACCCGGATCTCGCCGCCGCGTGCGCCGAGGCGGGCATCGCGTTCGTCGGCCCCTCCGCGGAGGTGCTCGAGCTGACCGGCAACAAGGCGCGGGCGATCGCCGCGGCGAAGGCGGCCGGGCTGCCGGTGCTGGCGTCGTCGGAGCCGTCCGCGGATGTGGACGAGTTGCTGGCCGCCGCCGAGACCATGCAGTTCCCGCTGTTCGTGAAGGCCGTCGCGGGTGGCGGTGGCCGCGGCATGCGCCGGGTCGCGGAGCGGGCGCAGCTCAAGGAGTCCATCGAGGCCGCCGCCCGCGAGGCGGAGTCGGCGTTCGGGGATCCGACGGTGTTCCTCGAGCAGGCCGTCGTCGACCCGCGGCACATCGAGGTCCAGATCCTGGCCGACGGCCAGGGCAACGTCATCCACCTGTTCGAGCGGGACTGCTCGCTGCAGCGCCGGCACCAGAAGGTCATCGAACTCGCGCCGGCCCCGAACCTGCCGGAGGAGCTGCGGGCGAAGATCTGCGCGGACGCGGTCGCGTTCGCGAAGGAGATCAACTACGCCTGTGCGGGCACCGTCGAATTCCTCCTCGACACCCGCGGCAACCACGTGTTCATCGAGATGAACCCGCGTATCCAGGTCGAGCACACCGTGACCGAGGAGGTCACCGACGTCGACCTGGTGCAGTCGCAGTTGCGGATCGCGTCCGGGGAGACCCTGGCCGATCTGGGGTTGAGTCAGGACAAGATCACGCTGCGGGGTGCGGCGTTGCAGTGCCGTATCACCACCGAGGACCCGGCCAACGGGTTCCGTCCGGACACCGGCCGGATCACCGCGTACCGCACCCCGGGCGGTGCCGGTATCCGCCTGGACGGCGGTGCCACCCTCGGTGCCGAGGTGGGCGCGTACTTCGACTCGATGCTCGTCAAGCTCACCTGCCGGGGCCGGGACTTCGAGACCGCGGTCGCCCGGGCCCGGCGTGCGGTCACCGAGTTCCGCATCCGCGGGGTGTCGACGAACATCCCGTTCCTGCAGGCGGTGCTCGACGACCCCGATTTCAAGGCGGGACGGGCCACCACCTCGTTCATCGAGGAGCGCCCCGAGCTGCTCACGCTGCGTAGCTCCGCGGACCGTGGCACCAAGATCCTGTCGTACCTCGCCGACGTGACGGTCAACAAGCCGCACGGCGAGCGGCCGTCCGCGGTGTACCCGCGCGACAAGCTGCCCCAGATCGATCTGTCCACCCCGCCGCCGGACGGCAGCCGCCAGAAGCTCCTCGCCCTCGGGCCGGAGGGATTCGCCAAGGCGCTGCGGGAGCAGAAGGCCCTCGCGGTCACCGAGACCACGTTCCGTGACGCTCACCAGTCGCTGCTGGCGACCCGTGTGCGCACCAGCGGTCTGCTCGACGTCGCCGGACACGTCGCCCGGCTGACCCCCGAGTTGTTGTCGATCGAGGCGTGGGGTGGTGCCACCTACGACGTGGCGCTGCGGTTCCTGCACGAGGACCCGTGGTACCGGCTGTCCGCGCTGCGGGAGGCGGTGCCGAACATCTGCCTGCAGATGCTGCTGCGCGGCCGCAACACCGTCGGCTACACCCCGTACCCGGAGAAGGTGACGCGGGCGTTCGTCGAGGAGGCCACCAACAGCGGCATCGACATCTTCCGGATCTTCGACGCCCTCAACAACGTCGACCAGATGCGGCCGGCGATCGACGCGGTCCGCGAGACCGGCACCTCGGTCGCCGAGGTCGCCCTGTCCTACACCGGCGACCTGTCCAACCCGCACGAGAAGCTGTACACCCTCGACTACTACCTGCGCCTGGCGGAGGAGATCGTCGAGGCCGGTGCGCACATCATCGCGATCAAGGACATGGCCGGACTGCTCCGCGCCCCGGCCGCCACCACCCTGGTGACGGCGCTGCGGAAGAATTTCGACCTGCCCGTGCACGTGCACACCCACGACACCCCGGGCGGACAGCTCGCCACCTACCTGGCGGCGTGGCAGGCCGGCGCGGACGCCGTCGACGGTGCCTCGGCGGCGATGGCCGGCACCACCAGCCAGCCGGCGTTGTCGGCGATCGTGGCCGCGGCCGCGCACTCCGAGCACGACACCGGCCTGGACCTGCAGGCGGTGTGCGACCTCGAGCCGTACTGGGAGGCGCTGCGCAAGGTCTACGCACCGTTCGAGTCCGGGCTGCCCGCCCCCACCGGCCGGGTCTACACCCACGAGATCCCGGGCGGTCAGCTCTCGAACCTGCGCACCCAGGCCGTGGCCCTCGGGCTCGGCGACAAGTTCGAGGAGGTCGAGGCCAAGTACGCGGCCGCCGACCGGATGCTCGGCCGCCTGGTGAAGGTCACCCCGTCGTCGAAGGTGGTCGGCGATCTCGCCCTGCACCTGGTCGGCTCCGGGGCCTCCACCGAGGAGTTCAAGGACAACCCGGCGAAGTTCGACCTGCCCGACTCGGTGGTCGGGTTCCTGCGCGGTGAACTGGGCACCCCGCCCGGTGGCTGGCCGGAACCGTTCCGCACCCGGGCCCTGGAAGGCCGCGGCGAGGCCAAGCCCGAGGTGCCGCTGTCCGCGGAGGACGAGAAGGCCCTCGCGGGCACGTCCGCGGAGCGCCGCGCGACCCTGAACCGGTTGCTGTTCCCCGGCCCGACGAAGGAATTCCTCGAGCACCGGGACAAGTACGGCGACACCTCGCAGTTGTCGGCGAACCAGTTCTTCTACGGACTGCGCCGCGGCGACGAGCACCGGGTCCGTCTCGCGCAGGGCGTCGAGCTGCTGATCGGGCTCGAGGCGATCTCCGAACCCGACGAGCGGGGCTACCGCACCGTCATGGCCATCCTCAACGGGCAGTTGCGTCCGGTGTCGGTGCGGGACCGGTCGATCTCCAGTGAGATCCCCGCCGCGGAGAAGGCCGACAAGAACAACCCCGGCCACGTGCCGGCGCCGTTCGCCGGGGTGGTGACCCTCGCCGTCACCGAGGGCCAGCACGTCGCCGCCGGCGACACCATCGCCACCATCGAGGCCATGAAGATGGAAGCCGCCATCACCGCACCCCGCGGCGGCACCGTGACCCGGCTGGCCATCGGATCGGTCCAGCAGGTCGAAGGCGGCGACCTCCTCGCCGTCGTGGCGACGGGGGAGTCCGCGAGCGAGTGACTCGGATCATCGCGGGACTCGCGGGCGGCCGACGCCTGCGGGTCCCGCCGAGCGGGACCCGGCCCACCTCGGACCGGGTCCGCGAGGCGTTGTTCAGCGCTCTGCACAGCAGGATGGACCTCGAGGGCGCGTCCGTCCTCGATCTCTACGCGGGATCGGGGGCGCTCGGCCTCGAGGCGCTGTCCCGGGGTGCGGATCGCGTCGTCCTCGTCGAGTCCGACTCGAAGGCGACGGGCATCATCAAGCACAACGTGACGACGGTCGGCCTTCCCGGCGCGGAAGTCCGCGGCGCTCCGGTGGCCGCGGTGCTCGCGGGCAGCGCCGACCGGCCGTACGACCTGGTGATGGCGGATCCGCCGTACGCCGTCGACGACGCGGCGGTGCAGACGGTCCTCGGTCACCTGCGGGTCAACGGCTGGGTCGGCGACGGCTCGATCGTGGTGCTCGAACGGTCGTCGAGGTCGCCCGAGACGGCCTGGCCCGACGGCTTCGCGCCCGTCAAGGCGAAGAAGTACGGTGAGGCGAGAATCGAATTGGCGACCTGCTACGGTCTGGACTCATGACTGGCGCTGTCTGCCCCGGATCCTTCGACCCCGTGACCAATGGCCACCTTGACGTGATCGGCAGAGCTGCCGCGCAGTTCGACGAGGTCATCGTGACGGTCATGGTCAACAAGAACAAACGCGGCCTCTTCACCGTCGAGGAACGCATCGAGATGCTCGAGGACTCCACCGCCGACCTGCCCAACGTGCGGGTCTCCTCCTGGCACGGCCTGCTGGTGGATTATGCCAAGCAGCAAGGGATCACGGCGATCGTCAAGGGCCTGCGCGGTGCCAACGACTTCGACTACGAGTTGCAGATGGCGCAGATGAACCAGAAGCTCAGTGGCGTCGACACCCTCTTCATCCCGACCAACCCCACCTACAGCTACCTGTCGAGTTCGCTCGTCAAGGAAGTGGCCACGTTCGGCGGCGACGTCTCCGACATGCTCCCCGAGAAGGTGCACGCCCGCCTTCTCACACGGATCGCCGAGCGCGCCGCCGAGAGCAGCTGATACCCGACACACCGGCTGCCACGACACACCCGCGGCGTCCGGTCGTGCAGACTTGCACGGGGAAGGCTGCGCCGACCTGCTGAGGGTCATCGACGATTGGGGTTGCTTGTGTACCGGGTATTCGAGGCGCTCGACGAACTTGTCGCGATTGTCGAAGAGGCACGCGGCGTACCGATGACCGCCGGCTGCGTGGTTCCGCGCGGCGACGTCCTCGAACTGCTCGACGACGTGCGCGATGCGATTCCCGGTGAACTCGACGACGCCCAGGACGTCCTGGATCACAAGGACAAACTGGTGGGGGACGCCAGGGCCAACGCCGAGAAGACCGTTTCCAGCGCCAACGCCGAGGCGAACTCCACCATCGAGAACGCCCGCGACGACGCCGATCGCATCCTGGCGGACGCGAAGGCGCAGGCCGACCGGATGGTGGCCGAGGCCCGCGCGCACGCCGAGCAGTTGGTGACCGACGCCCGCGCCGAGGCCGAGTCCTCCGTCGCCGAGGGCCGGCGCGAGTACGACCAGCTCACGGGACGGGCACGGTCCGAGGCCGACCGCATGATCGAGTCGGGCAAGGCGTCCTACGAGAGGTCCGTCGCCGAGGGCACCGCCGAGCAGGCGCGGCTCGTCTCGCAGACGGAGGTCGTGCAGGCCGCGCACGCCGAGTCGGCCCGGGTGATCGATTCCGCGCACGCCGAATCGGATCGACTCCGCTCGGACTGCGACCTGTACGTCGACACGAAGCTCGCGGAGTTCGAGGACTTCCTGAACGGCACCGTCCGGTCCGTCGGGCGGGGGCGTCAGCAGTTGCGGACGGGTTCTGGCGTGCCCGACTACGCCTCCGACTACGACGTCGACGACCGCCGCGCCGAGCGTCGTCGCTGAGCACTTCGCCGAGCGTCCGAACTCTCGATCGAATTTGGCTCCACCGCGCTCATTGCGTATCGTGGAGTGGTTGCCCTTTGTCGTTTCCCTTTTCTCGAAAGTGAAGTTTGTTGCCATCCCATCGCCACAGCTCATCGCGTTCCCGTCGGGACGCGGACTTCGTGCTGGACACGGTCAAACTCGGCCGTCGTCCTGGTTCGATGCGCACCGTGGAACGGGTGGTGACGGCGCCACAGCGCATCGGGCTCGACCTGATCGCCATCGAGGAAGGATCGGAGATCGATCTGGATCTCCGGTTGGAGGCCGTATCCGAGGGGGTCCTGGTCACCGGTTCGTTGCGAGCCGACACGGCCGGGGAGTGCTCGAGATGTCTCGAGCCGTTCTCCGGCACGGTGGACCTCACTCTCACGGAGCTGTTCGCGTACCCGGACAGCACCACGGAGGAGACCACGGAGGAGGGGGAGGTCTATCACGTCGTCGACGACGAGATCGACCTCGAACCCGTCGTGATCGACGCCGTCGGCCTCGCACTGCCGTTGCAGCCGCTCTGCAGTGACGACTGCCAAGGATTGTGCCCAGAATGTGGCGTTCGCCTGGCGATTGCCGAATCTGGCCACGGGCATGACATACTTGATCCTCGCTGGGCTGGTCTTGCAGCCAAATTTGGCGTGGATTCGGAACCCAGCAAGAATCTTGTGAACAACGAAGCCGAGGAGAAGTAGAAGTGGCTGTCCCCAAGCGCAGAATGTCGCGATCCAACACGAGGTCGCGTCGCAGCCAGTGGAAGACCACTGTGCCTACCCTCGTCACCTGCCCCAACCGTGGCTGCGGCGAGAAGACGCTGCCCCACGTCGCGTGCCCGTCGTGTGGCACATACAAGGGCCGCCAGGTCACTGCCGCCGTCTAATTCTCCACGGAGAGGCGTTGTGACGAGCGACATCAGTAATACACCCGCCGGCGGCGAGGAGGATCATGCTTCCCTCCTCGCCGCCCTCGGCGTAGAAATCGAGCCTTCACTGCTCACTCTGGCGTTGACGCACCGCTCGTATGCGTACGAGAACGGCGGTCTGCCCACCAACGAGCGTCTCGAGTTTCTCGGTGACTCCGTACTCGGGGTCACTGTCACGGAGAAGCTCTACCTCGCGCACCCCGACAAATCCGAGGGCGACCTCGCGAAGATCCGGGCGAGCATCGTGAACATGCACGCGCTCGCGGAGGTGGCACGAAGCCTCGGTGAGGGCGGTCTCGGTGCCCATCTCCTGCTCGGGAAGGGTGAGGAGATGACCGGCGGACGCGACAAGCCGAGCATCCTGGCCGACGGCATGGAGTCGATTCTCGGCGCCATCCACCTCGAGCACGGAATCGACACGGCCCGCCGTGTCGTGCTCGATCTCTTCAGCGACCTCCTCCAGCGAGCCCCCCGCCTCGGCGCGGGCCTGGACTGGAAGACGAGCCTGCAGGAGTTGACCGCGGAGCGCGGCGTCGGAGTTCCGGCGTACGAGATCACCGCGACCGGTCCGGATCACGACAAGGAGTTCACCGCCACCGTGATCGTCGGCGGCAAGCCCCTCGGCGTCGGAATCGGCCGCTCCAAGAAAGAGGCCGAGCAGAAAGCCGCGAGCACGGCGTGGAATGCGTTGTCCGACGCAGGCCCCGACGTAGCGGCCGACGGCGTCAGTGCCTGAACTACCCGAAGTCGAGGTAGTCCGGCGCGGACTCGAACGCCACATCGTGGGGGCGTCGATCGATTCCGTGGACATTCTTCATCCGCGGGCGATCCGGCGTCACCTGCCCGGTGCCGCCGACCTCGCCGGACAGCTCACCGGTGAACGTATCGCGGGCGCCGACCGCCGCGGCAAGTATCTGTGGCTGGTCCTCGAACCCAGCACGGTGGCACTCGTGGTCCACCTCGGTATGAGTGGTCAAATGCTCGTGCAGCCACCGGAACTGCCCACCGAGAAGCATCTGCGCATCCGGGCTCGGCTCGACTCCGGTCTCGACCTCCGGTTCGTGGATCAGCGGACGTTCGGGGGCTGGGCGCTCGCGCCCCTCGTCGAGGTCGACGGCTCGCTCGTGCCGGACTCGGTGGCGCACATCGCCCGCGACCCACTGGATTCGCGTTTCGATCTCGCGGCCACCGTGAAGGTGGTGCGCGGCAAGCACTCCGAGATCAAACGTGTGTTGCTGGATCAGACCGTGGTGTCCGGCATCGGCAACATCTACGCGGACGAGGCATTGTGGCGCGCGCAGATCCACGGAAATCGGCTCACCGACAGGCTGACCGGTCCCCGGATCGGAGCCGTACTCACGGCCGCCCAGCAGGTCATGCGTGAGGCACTGTCCCAGGGCGGCACGTCCTTCGACGCGTTGTACGTGAACGTCAACGGCGAGTCGGGTTACTTCGACCGCTCCCTGTCCGCCTACGGTCAGGAGGATCGCCCGTGCCCGCGCTGCGGCACCGCGATCCGGCGGGAGAAATTCATGAATCGCTCGTCGTTCAGCTGCCCGAAGTGCCAGCGGGCGCCACGGAGAAGCCCGGCGAGATGACCTGGGTGAGTTCGGCGGGAGCGGACTCCCGGCCGGTCCGGCCGCCGGCGTCGTGGCGCGGCGTCGCCTTGGCGTCGAAGTAGTCGCCGCCCTTGCGTTTCACGTCGTCGGTTCCCCATTCGCGGTGGCGGGGAACCGGTGCCATCCGCGGAATGTGCTTGCGGCAGTGAATGTATGCCTCCTCCACGTCCACCACCACCCAGCGTTCCGGGACCCGCCCGCCGGAATGGTCCGCCGGCAGATCCGCGACCTCGGCGCGGAGGACCTCGTCGTCGACGATCCGGGCCGACCCGTTCACGTGCAGCCCGATGAGGTCCTGCACGAAGTCCACGAGAATGATTCCGACGTGCGGGTTTTCCAGGATGTTGCCGAGGCTCGCCATGACGCCGTTGCCGCGGTACTCCGGGTACGCCAGGGTTCTCGGGTCGATGACGTGCATGAATCCCGGTGTGCCTGCGCGCAGACTGTTGTCGCACTCGCCCGACGCGTCGGCGGTGGCGATGAACGCGATCTCCTGGCGTCCGACGAACTCGATCATCGTCGGATTGAGATGGTCCAGCATCTGATCCGAGTAGAACTTGGCGGCACGATCCTCGGTGCCGAACTCGGATTGAAGTCGGCGTTCTCCCGCACTCCCGATCTGCCCCATCTGCATTCCCCGCTACGTCTCGGCGTCGTTGGTCGGTTCACCCTACGGCCCGCCGCTTCCCACTGCTGAGAATCGGCGTTCACAAATTGGTGGAAACCGGTGCCGCCCACCCGCCTACCTGGCGTTGCGCAGGTCGGTGGCAGGATTGTGCGCATGGCAGAACAGACTTCCGACACGACGGCGCCCACCTCACTGTGGGTCGAGCGAACGGGCACCCGGCGGTACACCGGCCGCAGCTCCCGCGGCGCCGAGGTCCTGATCGGCTCCGAGGGCGTGGAGGGCGTGTTCACTCCGGGGGAGCTCCTGAAGATCGCCCTTGCCGCGTGTAGCGGAATGAGCTCGGACTTCCCGCTGTCACGCCGCCTGGGCGACAACTACGAGGCCACCATCCGGGTGTCCGGCGCCGCCGACCGGGACAACGAGGTGTACCCGCAGCTCGACGAGGTGCTCGAGCTCGATCTCAGCGAACTCGACGCCGATGCGCAGGATCGTCTGGTCACGCTCGTGGAACGGTCGGTCGACAAAGTGTGCACGGTCGGGCGGACGCTGAAGGCCGGGACGAAAGTGACGTTGACCGTCGAGAAGGAACAATGATGCGGCGT
Source organism: Rhodococcus opacus B4 (assembly GCF_000010805.1). Taxonomy (NCBI): domain Bacteria; kingdom Bacillati; phylum Actinomycetota; class Actinomycetes; order Mycobacteriales; family Nocardiaceae; genus Rhodococcus; species Rhodococcus opacus. Next base: position 7,194,124 of record NC_012522.1, read on the forward strand.
GAGCTCGCGGCGCTCGCGGGCGGGTCGGCGCTCTGCGCGGGTCTGCTGGTGGTCGCGCCGGCGGCGGCCGGACCCGCGTTCGCGCCGCCCGGCGGCGCCTGCACCCCGTGGTCGGTGTCGGAGGTGACGTCCGGCGCGGGCGTGCTCGAGAACCTGGCCTTCGACGGCGCGGGCACCATGCTGGTGTCGCGGACGGGTCTGGTGGGCGGCGGAGCCCTGGACGGGGTAGGCCCCGACGGCACCGTCACCCCGATCGTGCCGGAGGTCGAGTCGCCGGGCGGGATCGCCGTGGACGGCGCCCAGGCGTACTTCGCCACGGGGAATTCCTTCGCCTCCGGGGTCACCGGCTCGGCGAGCGGCACCGTCGACGTCGTGGACATCGCCACGGGGGACACCCGCACCGTGGCCGAGGGGCTGGTGATGCCGAACGGGCTCGTCCGGCTGAGCAACGGCGACATCCTCACCGCGCGGAATCTCGGCTCCGGCGCCGGCCTGACCCGTGTCCCGGCCGACGATCCCCACACCCCGGAGATCGTGCGCACCGACCTGGGAACGGTCGACGGACTCGCCGTGCACGACGGCAGCGTGTACACCGTGACGACGTTCGACACCACGACCACGCTGCGCATCCTCCGCGAGGACGATCTGCGCGGTCCCGTCGTGTCCGTCGAGTTGCCCGGCTCCGGGCCACTCAACGCGGCCGACGACCTCACCGTCGGATCGGACGGCATCGTGTACGTCGCGTACAACGGCGGCGGCAAGGTGGTCCGTGTCGATCCGGCGACGGGGGAGAGCTGCGCCCTGGCGTCCGGACTGCCCCTCGTCTCCTCGGTGCGTTTCGGCGCCGGACCGGGCTGGGACCCGGACGCGCTCTACGCCACCAGCTTCACCGGGAAGATCTACAAGCTCGAACGGTCGTGACTGACATGGAGAGAATGACCGCGTGGGTGCACGGGTACGTGCAGGGTGTCGGATTCCGGTGGTGGACCCGCGCCCGTGCACTCGAGCTCGGCCTCGTCGGATACGCCGCCAACCAGAAGGACGGCCGGGTACTCGTCATCGCCGAGGGACCCCGGGACAAGCTGGAGGCCCTGCTGACACTGCTGCGGTCGGGAGACACGCCGGGCGCGGTGGATCTCGTCGTGGAGCAATGGGATTCCCCCCGCGGCGGCCTCGCCGGGTTCGTCGAACGGTGAACCGCAGGTAAAGTTCTCCGTCATGCATCTGAAGAGTCTGACGCTGAAGGGATTCAAATCCTTTGCGTCCGCAACGACTCTGCGATTCGAGCCGGGAATCACCTGTGTCGTGGGGCCCAACGGGTCGGGTAAGTCCAACGTCGTCGACGCCCTCACCTGGGTGATGGGTGAGCAGGGGGCGAAGGCGCTGCGCGGCGGCAAGATGGAAGACGTCATCTTCGCCGGCACCGCCGGGCGGGCACCCCTCGGGCGCGCCGAGGTGACACTGACCATCGACAATTCCGACGGCGCCCTGCCGATCGACTACTCCGAGGTGTCGATCACCCGGCGTATGTTCCGCGACGGCGCCGGCGAATACGAGATCAACGGCAGCTCGTGCCGGCTGATGGACGTGCAGGAACTGCTCAGCGACTCCGGTATCGGCCGGGAGATGCACGTGATCGTCGGGCAGGGCCGCCTCGCCGCCATCCTCGAATCGCGTCCGGAAGACCGGCGCGCGTTCATCGAAGAGGCCGCCGGGGTGCTCAAGCACCGCAAACGCAAGGAAAAAGCGGTCCGCAAACTCGACGCGATGCAGGCCAATCTGGCCCGCCTGAACGACCTGACGGCGGAACTGCGGCGCCAGCTCAAACCACTCGGGCGGCAGGCGGAGGTGGCCCGCCGCGCGCAGACCGTGCAGGCCGACCTGCGCGACGCGAAGCTGCGGCTCGCGGCCGACGACCTGGTGACGCGGCGGGAGGAGCTCGCCGGCCAGGCGCAGGACGAGAAGGTCGCCCGCGAGCAGCACGACCAGGTCACCGAGGCGCTCGACGAGGCCAATCTCGAGCTGGGACGGCACGAGCAGGAACTGTCGAGGCTCACCCCGGGTGCCGAAGCGGCCGCGCAGACGTGGTTCCAGCTGTCGGCACTCGCGGAGCGCGTCAACGCGACCATCCGCATCGCGCGCGAACGGGCGCGCCACCTCGACTCCGAGCCGTCCGCGAACCGCGGTCAGGATCCGGACGAGATGGAGGCCCGCGCCGACCGGATCGCCGCGGAGGAAATGGAACTCGTCGAAGCCGTCGACATGGCGCGTGCGGCACTGGACGCGGCCAAGGAGCAACTGGCGCTGGGAGAGGAGACCGCCGCCGACGCGGAACGGGCCCACATGGCGGCGGTACGGGCGATCGCCGACCGCCGTGAAGGCATGGCCCGGCTGTCCGGGCAGGTCGACACCCTGCGCACCCGCGCCGACTCCGTCGACGCCGAAGTGTCCCGGCTGACCGTCGCGATCGACGAGGCCCGCCGGCGCGGCGACGCCGCGCAGTCCGAGTTCGAGGTCGTCCAGGACGAGATCGGCGACCTCGACGCCGGTGAACTCGGTCTCGACTCCCACCACGAACGTGCCGTCGAGGCGCTGCGCCTGATCACCGAACGCGTCACCGAACTTCAGGCCGAAGAGCGTGCCGCAGGGCAGGAAGTGGCGTCGCTCCGCGCCCGGATCGACGCGTTGTCGATGGGCCTCGAACGCAAGGACGGCGCCGGCTGGCTCGTCGAGAACCGTGGCGAGCACGGTATCCGGGGACCGATCGGTGGCCTCATCACCGTCGAAAAGGGTTACGAGGGCGCTGTCGCGGCAGCGATGGGCCCCGCCGCCGACGCCGTCGTCGCCGATTCCCTCGACGCCGCCCGCGGCGCGGTCGGTGCGCTGAAGGAGACGGACAGCGGTCGGGCGTCCCTGGTCATCGGCACCGATCAGGCCGCGCCGAGCGCGGGGCACCTGGACGTCGGCGCCCGGTGGGCCGTCGACGTCATCGACTGCCCCACCGAACTGCGGACCGGGCTCGCGGCGCTCCTCGGTGGAGTGGTCGTGGTCGACTCCCTCGACGACGCCGTCGAACACGTCCGGCGCAGGCCCGACGTGCGCGCCGTCACCCGCGACGGAGACCTTCTCGGGGCGGGCTGGATGAGCGGCGGCTCGGACCGCCAGCCGAGCACCCTCGAGGTCCAGGCCGCAATCGACAACTCGGTGCAGGATCTCGCCCGCGCCGAACGTCGCGCCGAGGAACTGTCCGCGGCACTGTCCGGCGCCGTCGCGGAGCAGGCAGACCGCCAGGAGAACGCCGAGCAGGCGCTGGCCGCACTGAACGAGTCCGACGCCGCGATGTCGGCCATCTACGAGCGCCTCGGCCGCCTCGGCCAGGCCGCACGCGCCGCGCACGCCGAATCCGATCGGCTCATGGCGCAGCGGGAGAAGGCCGAGAGCGGTCGCGAGGACACGCTGACCGCGCTGGCCGAACTCGAGGAACGGCTGCGGATGGCGGAACAGGACGGCTCGCCCGCCGGCAGCGACACGGGTGGTTCCGATTCGACGAGTATCGATCGTGAGATGGCGGCCGCGGCCCTGGCGGAAGTGCGGGCCGTCGAGGTCGAGGCCCGGCTGTCCGTGCGGACGGCCGAGGAACGCGCCGAGTCGGTGCGTGGCAAGGCCGATTCGCTGCGCCGCGCCGCTCAGGTGGAACGCGACGCGCGGGCCCGGGCCGAGCGTGCCATGAAGGCCCGGCAGAACGCGGCCGCCGTCGCGGCGGCGGTCGCCGAGTCCGGACAGCGGGTCGCCGAGCACCTCGGAGAGGTCGTCGACTCCGCGATGGCGCACCGGGACGACCTCGCCCGGGCCCGCACCGAGCGGACGACCCAACTAGAACAGGTGAAGGAAAGGGTGCGTCAGCTCACCGGACAGCTGGCGTCGCTCACCGACGCCGTGCACCGCGACGAGGTGGCACGGGCCCAGGCCGCGCTGCGCATCGAACAGCTCGAGGAGGCGATCCTCGAGCAGCACGGGATCGGCCTGGACGATCTGATCGCCGAATACGGTCCCGACGTGGCGCTGCCGCCGTCCGCACTCGAGATGGAGGAGTACGAGCAGGCGAAAGAGCGCGGCGAACAGGTCACGATGCCCGCACCGGTTCCGTACGACCGAACCACGCAGGAACGTCGCGCGAAGCGTGCCGAGAAGGACCTTGCGACACTCGGCAAGGTCAACCCGCTGGCGCTCGAGGAGTTCGCCGCGCTCGAGGAGCGCTACAACTTCCTCTCCACCCAGCTCGAGGACGTGAAGACCGCCCGCAAGGACCTCCTCGGTGTCGTCGCCGACGTCGACGCCCGCATCCTGCAGGTGTTCACCGAGGCCTATGCGGACGTCGAACGCGAATTCGTCCAGGTCTTCGCGAAACTGTTCCCCGGTGGCGAGGGCAGGCTGGTGCTCACCGACCCGTCCGACATGCTGACGACCGGCATCGAGGTGGAGGCCCGGCCGCCCGGCAAGAAGGTCAAGCGGCTGTCATTGCTCTCCGGTGGTGAGAAATCGCTCACGGCAGTGGCGATGCTCGTGGCGATCTTCCGGGCGCGGCCGTCCCCCTTCTACGTGATGGACGAGGTGGAGGCCGCGCTGGACGACACCAACCTGCGTCGCCTCATCGGGTTGTTCGAGCAGTTGCGGGAGAAGTCGCAGCTGATCGTCATCACCCACCAGAAGCCGACGATGGAGGTGGCCGACGCGCTGTACGGCGTCAGCATGCGCGGCGACGGCATCACCACCGTCATCTCCCAGCGACTCCGTGGCCAGGACATGGCGGCCGCGGACGCCTGATTCCGGCACCGGCCGGGTCGGTTCGCCCGGCGAGGCGGTGCGCGACGGAATCCGGAGCCTGAAACAATGGGCGGCGTGACTACCGGAGCCTGGATTGCCATCGCGGCCGCACTGGCCGTACTACTCGTCGTTCTCGTCGTCGGTTCCCTGCTGTATCGGCGTCGTCGGATCTCTCTGAAGGCGCCGGACACCCCGCAGGTCACCACGGCGGAGAAAGACCGTTCGGGCAGTTATCGCGCCGACGGCGGATTCAACTTCAGCCAGGGGTCGACGGCGACCGCGCCGCCCCGGGAGGCGGTGCCGGAGCCGGTCCTGCCCGAACCCACGATCACCCCGGAACCCACGATCACCCCCGAACCGAAGGTCGTGGCGCCTCCGGAGCCGGAGACGGCCCCCACCCCGGAGAAGGCTCCCGAGAAGGCACCGGAGAAGGCACCGGAGAAGCCGGCGGCCCCGCCGGAGCCGGTCACCTACGAACCGGTGGTCTCCCCCGAGGTCGAACCGGAACCCGAGGTTGCACCGAAGCCCGAGCCCGAGCCGGCACTCGCGGCACCCGCACTCGACGTCATCGCGCCCACCGAAGGCCGACTCGACCGTCTGCGCGGTCGCCTGTCCCGGTCACAGTCGGCGGTGGGCAAGAGCCTGCTGGGACTGCTCGGCGGCGGCGACCTCGACGAGGACTCCTGGGAAGAGGTGGAGGACACGCTCCTCATCGCGGACCTCGGCTCGGCGACCACCACGAAGATCGTCACGTCCCTGCGTGAGCAGATGGCGTCCCGCAGCGTCCGCACCGAGGCCGACGCCCGCGCACTGCTGCGCGAGGTCCTGGTCGCGGAACTCCGTCCGGAACTCGACCGCTCCATCCGCGCTCTCCCTCACGACGACCATCCGGCGGTTCTGCTCGTCGTCGGGGTGAACGGCACCGGCAAGACCACCACCACGGGCAAGCTCGCGCGTGTGCTCGTGGCCGACGGCAGGCGCGTCCTGCTGGGCGCCGCCGATACTTTCCGTGCGGCCGCCGCGGACCAGTTGCAGACGTGGGCCGAACGGGTCGGCGCCGAGGTGGTGCGCGGGAAGGAAGCCGCGGATCCGGCAGCCGTGGCGTTCGACGCGGTGTCCAAGGGGATCGACAACGGCGTCGACGTCGTGCTCATCGACACCGCGGGCAGGCTGCACACCAAAACGGGTTTGATGGACGAGCTCGGCAAGGTCAAGCGGGTCATCGAGAAGAAGGCGTCGGTCGACGACGTCCTCCTGGTCCTCGACGCGACCATCGGCCAGAACGGTCTGGCGCAGGCCCGGGTGTTCGCCGAGGTCGTCGACATCACCGGCGTGGTGCTCACCAAGCTCGACGGGACCGCCAAGGGCGGCATCGTGTTCCAGGTTCAGCACGAACTCGGGGTCCCGGTGAAGCTCGTCGGACTCGGCGAGGGTGCCGACGATCTGGCACCGTTCGAGCCGGGCGCCTTCGTCGACGCGCTGCTCGGCTGACGAGCGATCGGGCAGGCCGTCGCGGGGGCCCGGACCGCTCCGGGGAACTGAAACCGACCGCAAATCGCCTGGCGAAACGTATACGCAACAAAATAGGCCGATGCGTTCACGCGCGCGAAACAGTGCAGTGGCACAGCCGAAACACCGCAAAGCGAATCTACTTCCTGACGACGTGCAGACCAGCGCGCGACTAGGAGGTAGTAAGTGAGTCCCGACGAAGTGTTGGCAAACTCCGGCAACGCCGCATGGATGTTGATGTCGGCATCCCTGGTTCTACTGATGACGCCCGGCCTGGCGTTCTTCTACGGCGGCATGTCCAGGTCGAAGTCCGTGCTGAACATGATGATGATGTCGTTCGGCGCGATGGCGGTCATCGCGGTGATCTACGTGCTGTGGGGTTGGTCGATGTCCTACGGGACCGACGACATCGGGGGCGTCTTCGCGAACCCGTTCGAGTTCTTCGGACTGAAGGACAGCATCACCGATGCCGACGGCAACTTCATCGCCGGCGCGTTCGGCTACCCCAACGTGATCGACATCGCCTTCCAGGTGACGTTCGCGATCATCACCACCGCGCTGATCAGCGGTGCGCTGGCCGAGCGCGTCAAGTTCGGCACCTGGATGCTGTTCTCCGGCGTGTGGGTCACCATCGTGTACTTCCCGCTCGCTCACATGGTGTGGGGTGGCGGTCTGCTGTCCGGTTCGGAGAACGGACTCGCGGCGAAGATCTTCGGAACCACCGACGACGGCGAGGGTGGACTCGTCGCCTCAGTGGCCCCGATCGACTTCGCCGGTGGCACCGTCGTCCACATCAACGCCGGTATCGCCGCGTTCGTCCTCGCCGTGATCATCGGCAAGCGCGCAGGATTCGGCAAGACTGCGTTCCGCCCGCACAACCTGCCGTTCGTGATGCTCGGTGCCGCTCTGCTGTGGTTCGGCTGGTTCGGTTTCAACGCGGGCTCCGCTTTCGCCGCGGACGGCAACGCCGGACTCGCCTGGGTCAACACGACTTCCGCGACTGCCGCCGCAATCCTGGGCTGGCTCCTGACGGAACGCATCCGCGACGGTCACGCCACCAGCCTCGGCGCCGCGTCCGGTGCGGTCGCGGGCCTCGTCGCCATCACCCCGGCTGCCGGTGCCCTCAGCCCGGTCGGCTCGCTGGTCCTCGGCGCGATCGCCGGCATCCTGTCTGCGCTGGCCGTGGGCCTGAAGTTCAAGTTCGGCTACGACGACTCGCTCGACGTCGTCGGTGTCCACCTGGTTTCCGGACTCTGGGGCACGGTGGCCATCGGATTCTTCGGAACGTCGACCGGTTTGTTCTACGGTGGTGACTACAAGCAGTTGGTTGTCCAGATCGTGATCGCGCTGTTCGCGCTCGTGTTCACCGGCATCCTGACCGCTGTCATCGCGTTCGCTCTCAAGCCGCTCGGCTGGAGGGTGTCCGCCGAGGAAGAGGCTCAGGGCATCGACGAGGGCGAACATGCGGAGACCGCCTACGACTTCGCCTGATCGGCTAGTGATAAGAGTGAACATCGAGTACCGAAGCGCTTTGGAAGGGACAACGAAATGAAGCTGATCACGGCAATTGTCAAGCCGTTCACTCTCGAGGACGTCAAGACGGGACTCGAGCAGGCGGGCGTCCTGGGCATGACCGTCAGCGAGGTCCAGGGGTACGGCCGCCAGAAGGGTCACACCGAGGTCTACCGCGGCGCCGAGTACTCGGTCGATTTCGTACCGAAGGTCCGGGTCGAGGTCGTCGTGGACGACGCTGCTGTGGACAAGGTCGTCGAGGTGATCGTCGAGGCGGCGCGCACCGGCAAGATCGGTGACGGCAAGGTGTGGGTCTCGCCGGTCGAGTCGGTCATCCGGGTACGCACCGGGGAACGCGGCGCGGATGCGCTCTGACCCCAACGGGTCCGGTAAGACCGGCCCTGGTTCCGCCGCCAAGGCGACGGAACCAGGGCCGGTTGCGTCAGGCGGATCGGACGAAGCGGCGGACCTGGCCCGCGCACGCAGGCAACTGCTCACCGGCGGCGCCGAGACCGGCCCCGGCACAAGGAATCCGGCAGGCCACGGACGTCGGCTCGATGCGGCCGCGCTGCGGCACGCGCTCGTCGACCTGCACGAGTTCTGGTTGACCACAAAGGGTGCCGAACTCGGCATCAAGCCGGACAGCGGCTTCGCGCTCGTCGCGGTCGGTGGGCTCGGCAGGCGGGAGATGCTGCCGTACTCGGACCTCGACCTCCTCCTGCTCCACGACGACATGGATCCGGCGGTGGTCTCGCAGGTGGCCGACCAGCTCTGGTATCCGTTGTGGGACGCGCACATCAAGCTCGACCACAGCGTCCGCACCATCCCTCAGGCAATGCAGGTGGCGGACACGGACATCACCGCGGCCCTGGGAATGCTCGAGGCGCGCCACATCGTCGGCGACGTCGAGCTGACCAACCTGCTCATCAGCGGGGTGCGCAGGCAGTGGCGCACCGACATCCGCAACCGCTTCGACGGCCTCATCGAACAGACGCGGTCCCGGTGGGAACGCAGCGGCGAGATCGCCCACCGCGCGGAGCCCGACCTCAAGAGCGGTCGCGGTGGACTGCGGGACGTGCAGTTGCTCAACGCGCTGTCCATCGCGCAGCTCACCGACGGCATGCCGGGACTCGGTCCGGAGTCGCCGGGCGGGGGGCTGGCACTCGCGCACCGGCGGCTCCTCGACGTCCGCACCGAACTGCACCGCGTTGCGGGCCGCTCGCGTGACCAGTTGCGGGCGCAGGATGCCGACGAGATCGGCGCCGCACTCCGGATCGGTGATCGGTTCGACCTCGCGCGCATGCTCAGCGACGCCGCGCGCACCATCAGCTACTCGGTCGACGTCGGTGTGCGCACGGCAGGCCATGCACTGCCGCGGCGCGGCCTGGCGCGGTTGCGCCGCCCACCGGTGCGGCGGCCCCTCGACGAGGGAGTCGTCGAGCACGCCGGTGAAGTGGTGCTGGCCCGCGACGCCCGGCCCGCGAAGGACCCCGGCCTCGTGTTGCGGGTCGCGTCCGCGTCGGCGACGACGGGGATGCCGATGTCGGCGTCCACTCTGAATCGCCTGGCCGACAACGCCCCCGAGCTGCGGGAACCGTGGCCGAAGGAGGCACTGAACGACCTGTTGGTGATGCTCGGCTCCGGTAGCCGCGCCGTCGCCGCGATCGAGGCTCTCGATCGCACCGGACTGTGGGGCAGGCTGCTTCCCGAATGGGGTGCCGTCCGGGACCTGCCTCCGCGCGACGCCGTGCACACGTGGACGGTGGATCGTCACCTCGTCGAGACCGCTGCCTACGCCAGTGGGTTCACCACCCGTGTCGCCCGCCCGGACCTGCTGATGCTCGGCGCACTGCTGCACGACATCGGCAAGGGCCGCGGCGGCGACCACAGCGTGGTCGGCGCGGAACTGGCCACCCAGATCGGCAAACGGCTCGGATTGTGGCCGTCCGATGTCGCGCTGCTGACGGCGATCGTGCGCCACCATCTCCTGCTGCCGCACACCGCGACGCGGCGCGACCTCGACGATCCCGAGACGGTCGAGAGGGTGGTGGAGGCGCTCGGCGGTGACGGCGTTCTGCTGGAACTGCTGCACGCGCTGGCGGAGGCGGATTCACTGGCGACCGGTCCCGGGGTGTGGGGCGACTGGAAGTCCTCGCTGATCGGTGAGCTCGTGCGCCGCTGCCGCCTGGTCATGGCGGGGGAGGTGCTGCCCGCACCCGACCCGCTCGATCCGGAGCACGTCGCACTGGCGGCGACAGGGGGCGTGCACGTCGCACTGGTCCCCGCCGACAGTCCCCACACGTATGTGGTGACGGTCATCGCGCCAGACGAGAGGGGGCTGCTGTCGAAGGCGGCGGGCGTGCTCGCGCTGCATTCCCTGCGGGTCTACTCCGCCTCGCTGGGCGGTGCCGGGGGTTCCGCGGTCAACTCGTTCGTAGTGTCCCCGAGGTTCGGGGCGCCGCCGCAGGCGGGGCTGCTGCGGCAGGAGCTGATCCGCGCGCTGGCGGGGGAGCTGGATCTGCTGGAGATGCTGACCGCCAAGGAGGAGGAGGCTCGCGAGAGTCAGCGCGTGGCCGCGGTCGAGGAGCGGGGCGAGGCCGCGGTTCCCGTGCAGTACGCGCAGGCGCCGCCGCGGGTCATCTGGTTCGACACGGCGACCCCCGGCGAGGTCATCCTCGAGCTCAGGGCGGAGGACCGGCTGGGGCTGCTGTGCAGGCTGGCCGACGCGTTCGACACGTGCGGAGCCGACGTCCGGTGGGCGCGGGTAACCACTCGGGGTTCGTCGGTGATCGACTCGTTCTGCCTCGATGTCGGCGGCGGGGACACCCGGGCGAGCAGGGAACAGGTCGAGAGCGCGATCCTCGGTGTCGTTCCGCTCACGAAGCCGAAGAAGCAGGAGGGCAGCGGGGGAGAATGAACGACCGGACGTGAGCGGCTAGGCTGGTGCCCGAGAATATCCACCGCACACTCGCATGACTTCAGGAGCGCACTCGGTGTTCGAATCCCTTTCCGACAGGTTGACCGGAGCCCTCAAGGATCTGCGTGGCAAGGGTCGCCTTTCCGGAGCCGACATCGATGCCACCTGCCGTGAGATCCGGTTGGCCCTGCTCGAGGCAGACGTCGCGCTGCCCGTCGTCCGCTCGTTCATCGCCAAGATCAAGGAACGCGCCAAGGGCGTCGAGGTCTCGGCGGCGCTGAACCCGGCGCAGCAGGTCGTCAAGATCGTCAACGAGGAACTCGTCGGAATCCTCGGCGGCGAGACCCGCCGACTGGCGTTCGCGAAGACGCCGCCGACGGTCATCATGCTCGCCGGCCTGCAGGGTTCCGGTAAGACCACCCTCGCCGGGAAGCTCGCGAAGTGGCTGCGCGACCAGGGGCACACCCCGCTGCTCGTCGCCTGCGACCTGCAGCGGCCCGGCGCCGTCACCCAGCTGCAGATCGTCGGTGAGCGCGCGGGCGCCACGGTGTTCGCGCCGCACCCGGGCACGTCCATCGGCGGCGGCGACAACGAACTGGGCATCACCGCGGCCGACCCGGTCGAGGTGGCCCGGGCCGGTGTCGAGGAAGCCCGCAACAAGCAGTTCGACGTGGTCATCGTCGACACCGCGGGTCGCCTGGGTATCGACGCCGACCTGATGGCGCAGGCGGCGGGCATCCGCGACGCCGTGAACCCCGACGAGACGATCTTCGTTCTCGACGCGATGATCGGTCAGGACGCGGTCAGCACGGCCGAGGCGTTCCGCGAGGGCGTCGGGTTCACCGGTGTCGTGCTCACGAAGCTCGACGGCGACGCCCGTGGTGGCGCCGCGCTCAGCGTCCGCGAGGTCACCGGGCAGCCCATCCTGTTCGCGTCCACGGGTGAGAAGCTCGAGGACTTCGACGTCTTCCACCCCGACCGCATGGCCAGCCGCATCCTCGGCATGGGTGACGTGCTCAGCCTCATCGAGCAGGCGGAGCAGGTCTTCGACCAGAAGCAGGCCGAGGCGACCGCGCAGAAGATCGGCTCCGGCCAGCTGACTCTCGAGGACTTCCTCGAGCAGATGATGGCCGTCCGCAAGATGGGCCCCATCGGCAACCTGCTGGGCATGCTCCCGGGTGCGGGGCAGATGAAGGACGCCCTCGCTAACGTCGACGAGAAGCAGCTCGACCGGGTGCAGGCGATCATCCGCGGTATGACCCCCGCCGAGCGCGACGACCCGAAGATCATCAACGCGTCCCGCCGCCTGCGGATCGCGAACGGCTCCGGTGTCAAGGTGTCCGACGTCAACCAGCTGGTGGACCGCTTCTTCGAGGCCCGCAAGATGATGGCCGCGATGGCCGGCCGCATGGGCATGCCGGGTGCGCGCAAGCCGCAGCGCAGCAAGAAGGGCAAGAAGGGCAAGAAGGGTGGCAAGGGACCCACGCCGCCGAAGGTGCGCGGAGGATTCCCCGGCGGCCTGCCCGGCGGGTTCCCGGGTATGCCGCCCGGAGGGCTCCCCGCGGGGATGCCCGATCTGTCGAACATGCCGAAGGGCCTCGACGAGTTGCCGCCGGGTCTCGAAGGCATCGATCTGTCCCAGCTGAAGCTGCCGAAGAAGTAGCCGATGGCTGCACTGCACTTCCGGGGAACCGGTCTGCCCGACGAACAGCCGGTCGAATTATGGGTCGAGAACGGTGTGATCTCGACGGAGCCGATTCCCGGGGCCGAGACCGTCTGCGAGTCGGGGTGGATCGTTCCCGGTCTCGTCGACGCCCACTGCCACGTCGGCATCAGGTTCGGCGGTGGCGGTGGCGAGAGCGTCGAGGGGCTGATCGCGCAGGCGGAGACCGAGCGCGACTGCGGGGTCCTGCTGATTCGTGACGCCGGCTCGCCGGTCGACACCCGATTCGTCGACGACCGCCCCGATCTGCCGAGGATCGTCCGCGCCGGGCAGCACATCGCCGCCCCCAAGCGGTACATCCGCGGACTTCCGGTCGATCTCGAGGACGAGTCGCAGTTGCCGGACGAGGTGCTGCGCCAGGCCCGGGCCGGCGACGGGTGGGTCAAGCTCGTCGGCGACTGGATCGACCGCTCCGCGGGCGACCTGGCGCCGTTGTGGAGCGACGACATCCTGGTCGAGGCGATTGCGGCGGCGCACCGCGAAGGGGCGCGCGTCACCGCGCACGTCTTCGCGGAGGATGCGCTTCCGGGCCTGATCAACGCCGGAATCGACTGCATCGAGCACGGCACCGGGCTCACCGACGAGACCATCGAGTTGATGGTGTCGCACGGGACCGCGCTCGTCCCGACGCTGATCAACATCGCGACGTTCCCGGAGATCGCCGAGTCCGCCTCACGGTTCCCGGTCTACGCCGCGCACATGCGCGACCTGCACTCGCGGGTGAAGGACACGATCGGTGCCGCTCACGACGCGGGGATCCCGATCTACGCCGGCACCGACGCGGGCGGATCGATCGTCCACGGGCGCATCGCCGACGAGGTCGAGGAACTGAAGGCGGTCGGGCTGACTCCGTCCGAGGCGCTCGGCGCCGCGTGCTGGGATGCGCGCGCGTGGCTCGGACATCCGGGTGTCGAAGCGGGTGCCCCCGCGGATCTGCTGGTCTTCCGGAACGACCCGCGCGCGAGCAGCGACACCCTCGCCGCGCCCGACGTCGTGGTGTTGCGGGGCGTCGTCGTCAAGACCCGGTGACCTGGTTTCCCCCCGGCGGGGTTCGTCTGGCAGAATGAACCGCTGTTCGTCGCATCCGGTTACGCACCGCGCGGCGGTCACAGATTAGAGGCAAAACCGGGCGCGCTATTCCTGCGCGTCGCCGAATTGCACGTGACACGTGGGCACATTCGTGTGCGCACTGAAGGAGAAGTACAGCAGTGGCTGTCAAGATCAAGCTCACCCGGCTCGGCAAGATCCGGAACCCGCAGTACCGCATCGTCGTCGCCGACTCCCGCACCCGCCGCAACGGCCGTGCGATCGAGACCATCGGCAAGTACCACCCCAAGGAAGAGCCCTCGCTGATCGAGGTCGATTCCGAGCGCGCGCAGTACTGGCTCGGCGTCGGCGCCCAGCCCACCGAGCCCGTCGAGGCCATCCTCAAGATCACCGGTGACTGGCAGAAGTTCAAGGGCCTGCCGGGCGCCGAGGGTACCCTCCGCGTCAAGGAAGCCAAGCCCACCAAGCTCGAGCTGTTCCAGGCTGCGCTCGCGCAGGCCGAGAACGAGCCCGTCGGCGAGGCCATCACGCCCAAGAAGAAGAAGGCGAAGGCCGAGGACGCCGAGGCTGCTGCCGACGCTCCCGCCGAGGCTGCTGCAGAGTCCGAGGCTGCTGACAAGTGAGTGCCGTCGTCGCCGATGCCGTGGAGCACCTCGTTCGTGGCATCGTCGCCAACCCCGACGACGTTCGTGTCGAGCTGATCACCGGGCGTCGGGGGCGCACTGTCGAGGTGCACGTCAACCCTGACGACCTCGGCAAGGTCATCGGCCGCGGTGGTCGCACCGCGACCGCTCTGCGCACGCTGGTCTCCGGTATCGGTGGCCGGGGGATCCGTGTCGACGTCGTCGACACCGATCAGTAGAGGCCTTTCGACAGTGGAGCTCGTGGTCGGCCGTGTCGCCAAGTCGCACGGCATCAAGGGTGAGATCGTGGTCGAGGTTCGCACCGACGAACCCGAGGATCGATTTGCCGTGGGTGCCGTGCTGCGGGGACACAAGCCGCGCGAGCAGACTGTGAACACGTACAGGGTGGAAGCCGCCCGGGAGCATTCCGGGCGGCTTCTGCTGCGCCTCGAGGGTGTCCCGGATCGCACCGCCGCAGATGCCTTGCGGGGCACGCTGTTCGTCATCGACAGCGCTGAACTCGTGCCCTCCGACGACCCCGACGAGTTCTACGATCACGAACTCGAGGGACTGTCGGTGCGCCTCGCGGACGGCACCGAGCTGGGCGCCGTCATCGAGGTATTGCATTCCGCGGCAGGCGAATTGCTGTCGATCCGTCGAGCCGGTGAACAGTCGGGCGAACTTCTGGTCCCGTTCGTGGCCGCGATCGTCACGTCGGTGTCCGTGGCCGACGGCGTCGTCGTGATCGATCCGCCGGAAGGGTTGCTCGACCCCGACTTCGGTGAATCCGCCGACGGGAAGTGAGTCGGTAGGCATGCGCCTCGACGTGGTCACCATCTTTCCCGAATACCTCGAACCGCTTCGTGCGGCGTTGCTCGGCAAGGCCATCGACAAGGGCCTCATCTCCGTCGAGGTGCACGATCTGCGGAAGTGGACGCACGACGTGCACAAGGCGGTCGACGATTCGCCGTACGGCGGCGGGCCGGGGATGGTCATGAAACCCACCGTGTGGGGGCCCGCGCTGGACGACGTCCTCGCCGCCGGTGGCGACGACACCGACACGTTGCTCGTCGTCCCCACACCCGCCGGCGTTCCGTTCACGCAGGCCACCGCCGAGCGCTGGGCAGGGGAGCAGCACATCGTCTTCGCCTGCGGGCGTTACGAAGGCATCGATCAGCGGGTCTTCGACGACGCCGCCCGCCGGGTGCGCGTCGAAGAGGTGAGCATCGGCGACTACGTCCTCATCGGCGGGGAGGCGGCCGTGCTGGTGATGACGGAGGCGTTCGTGCGCCTGATTCCTGGAGTCCTCGGCAATCAGCAATCCCACCAAGAGGATTCGTTCTCAGACGGCCTCCTCGAAGGTCCCAGCTACACCCGTCCCGCCACGTGGCGCGGACTCGACGTCCCGCCCGTCCTCCTGTCGGGCGATCACGCGAGGGTGGCGGCGTGGCGACGCGAGCAGTCCCTGCACCGCACCGCCGAACGCCGCCCGGACCTGTTGCCCTGAAACGATTTCGGGGCCGGGCTCTAACCCTGGGGCTGCGCCCAGTCGTCGACGACCCCGGCGGGAAACACGGACTTCACGAACCCGGTCATCGTGTCCCGCGCGTGCCGCGCACTCGAATCCTCGGTGACGTCCGTGATCGCGGTGTCCGGGTACGACTCCTCGTCGTCCTCGTACCGGATGTCCTCCCGCGACGCGACGGCCACGATGTAGCGGTTGTCTTCCCCGATCGCCCCGGTCGACACGTGGATCCACCGGTCGCCCACGCAGCACATCCAGCCCTGTTTCACCCCGACGACGGTCTCGCCCGGCAACCCGTCGGGGATGCCGAAGCGCTGGTCGTAGCCGTCGATGCCCTCGGGTGTCGACCCACGCAGGTAGCCCACGAACTCGGCGATGCGCCCGGGGCCGAGACCGTCACGGTCGTCGAGGAGTCCGGTGTAGAACGTCACGAGGTCTGCCGCGGTCGTCTCGGTGTTCCACCACGACCCGTCCCACGGCGGCGTGGTCGCGGCGAGTCCGTACCGCCGCGCGACGTCGACGACCAGGTCCGAACCGCCGAGATCGTCCCAGAGTGTGTTGGCCGCGTCGTCGTCGGACGATTCGAGCATCCGCTCCGACAGGAGACGGTCGAAGTCGGACAGCGGCCGCTCACCGAGCGCGTCGAGGTGATACATCTGGGCGGCGATGAAGAGCTTGGCCAGCGACGCCGTTTCGACCGGTTCGGTTGCGGCGTCCTCCAGATAGCTGCCGGTGGCACGGTCCAGGACGGCGATCGACACGTCGGCGCCGCGTTCGGTCGCCGCCGTCGCGACCGCCGCCGAGATGCGGTCGGCGAGGGGTGCGGAGACGGGCACCCGCGCGGACGGGAACGGTTCCGGGCTCACGGTCACGCCGTCACCGGCGGGTTCGCCCGCGGGGAGAAGGTCGGGGGTCGCGACCGCCGGCGAGGTGACCGGGATGTCGACCACGGAGTTCGTCTCGGTCGGGATGGTGCACGCGAGCGTCGCAACCAGCAGGAGGACCATGACCGTCAGGCAGCGGATCAGCCTGGACATGAAATTCTCCCGAGATTTCCGTGACGGCCTCACCGCCGACGATATTGTCTCAGCGTAGCGGTAGGGTCCATTTCCGTGACCCTCAAGACCGTGAACCAGCGCATTGCCGAGGAACTCGCCGTACGGGAGGGGCAGGTCGCGGCCGCCGTGGACCTCCTCGACGGTGGAGCCACCGTGCCCTTCATCGCCCGGTACCGCAAGGAAGTCACCGGAACGCTCGACGACGCTCAGCTGCGCCAGCTCGAGGAACGTCTGCGGTACCTGCGGGAACTGGACGAGCGCCGGGACGCCGTGCTCGAGTCGATCGACTCGCAGGGCAAGCTCGACGATCAGCTGCGCGGGCAGATCATGACCGCCGACACGAAGGCGCGCCTCGAAGACATCTACCTGCCGTTCAAGCCGAAGCGCCGCACGAAGGCGCAGATCGCGCGTGAGGCCGGTCACGAACCCGTCGCCGACGCGCTGATCACCGATCCGTCGACCGATCCGGCGTCCTACACGGCCGAACAGCTCGAGGGTGCGCGCGCGATCCTCGTCGAACGCTTCGCCGAGGACGCCGACCTGGTGGGCGAACTCCGTGAGCTGATGTGGACGCGCGGGCAACTGGTGTCCGCCGTCCGCAAGGGCAAGGAAACCGAGGGCGCGAAGTTCGCCGACTACTTCGAGTTCTCCGAACCGTTCGGCAAGCTCCCCTCCCACCGCATCCTGGCGGTCCTGCGCGGCGAGAAGGAAGAGGTGCTCTCGCTCACCCTGGCGCCCGACACGGAAGAACCCGTCCCGGGCGAGGCGACGGTCTACGAGGGCCGGATCGCCGGACGGTTCGGCATCGCCGACCGCGGCAGGCCTGCCGACCGGTGGCTCCTCGACACCGTGCGGTGGGCGTGGCGCACCAAGATGATCGTCACTCT
The DNA here is from genome assembly GCF_000010805.1 of Rhodococcus opacus B4. Classification (NCBI taxonomy): domain Bacteria; kingdom Bacillati; phylum Actinomycetota; class Actinomycetes; order Mycobacteriales; family Nocardiaceae; genus Rhodococcus; species Rhodococcus opacus. Next base: position 7,211,749 of record NC_012522.1, read on the forward strand.
GGGTATCGACACGCGGATGCGGCTGCGTCAGTCGGCGGAGAAGGACGCCGTCGACGTGTTCGCCACCAACCTGCGCGACCTGCTCCTGGCGGCGCCTGCCGGGACCCGCGCCACCATGGGCCTGGACCCCGGTTTCCGGACCGGCACCAAGGTCGCGGTCGTGGACGCCACCGGCAAGGTGGTGGCCCACGAGACGATCTACCCGCACCAGCCGCAGAACAAGTGGGACGCCTCCCTGGCCACTCTCGCCGGTCTCGTCGCCAAGTACGGCGTGGAGCTGATCGCCATCGGGAACGGCACCGCGTCCCGGGAGACCGACGCGCTCGCGAGCGAGCTGATCGCCAAGTCGGGCGCCACCAACCTGACGAAGATCGTCGTGTCCGAGGCCGGCGCGTCCGTGTATTCGGCGTCCGCGTACGCCTCGGCGGAGCTGCCCGACCTGGACGTGTCGATCCGGGGCGCCGTCTCCATCGCCCGGCGTCTGCAGGATCCGCTCGCCGAGCTGGTGAAGATCGACCCGAAGTCGATCGGCGTCGGCCAGTACCAGCACGATGTGTCGGAGACCCTGCTCGCGCGTTCGCTCGGCGCCGTCGTCGAAGACGCGGTGAACGCCGTGGGCGTCGACGTCAACACGGCGTCAGTACCGCTGCTGTCCCGCGTGTCCGGTATCGCCGGGTCCCTGGCCGAGAGCATCGTCGCGCACCGCGACCAGAACGGCCCGTTCCGCAGCCGCAAGGGTCTCAAGGACGTCGCGAGGCTCGGCCCGAAGGCGTTCGAGCAGTGCGCCGGCTTCCTGCGCATCCTCAACGGCGACGACCCGCTCGACGCGTCCAGCGTCCACCCCGAGGCCTACCCGGTGGTGCGCAAGATCGTCCAGACCAGCGGCACCGGCGTGCGCGAGATCATCGGCAACACGTCCGCGCTGCGCAGCCTGAACCCGGCCGACTTCGTCGACGACCGGTTCGGTCTCCCCACCGTCACCGACATCATCGGTGAGCTCGAGAAGCCCGGACGTGACCCCCGGCCGGAGTTCAAGACGGCCACGTTCGCGGCCGGCATCGAGAAGGTGTCGCACCTGAAGCCGGGGATGACGCTCGAGGGCGTCGTCACCAACGTGGCGGCGTTCGGCGCGTTCGTCGACATCGGGGTCCACCAGGACGGCCTCGTCCACGTGTCGGCGATGTCGCACAACTTCGTCAAGGATCCGCGGGACGTCGTGAAGTCGGGCGACGTGGTGACGGTGAAGGTCCTCGAGGTCGACGAGGCGCGTCAGCGCATCGGGTTGACGCTGCGGCTCGACGACGAGGTCGGGGCGGGCGGTCGCAAGAACGACGGGCCCCGCGGCGGAGGCGCGCAGCGCCAGGATCGAAGCGGAGGCGCGCAGCGCCAGGATCGAAGCGGCGGCGCGCAGCGCCAGGATCGAAGCGGCGGCGCGCAGCGCCAGGATCGAAGCGGCGGCGGACAGCGGCAGGACCGGCGCGGCGGCGGCAAGCCGCAGCAGCAGGGTGGACGCGATCGGGGACGGGACAACCGCCCGGCGCCCGGCGGGTCGATGGCGGACGCGCTCCGAAAGGCGGGGTTCGGCAAGTAAGAGGTCACCATCCCGACACGAGCGGCCTCTTTCCCGTGGAGTGACCCTTTCTTTACTGGGATAGTGGATGCCGATGTACGAATGGCTGGATAGGGAAATCGTCGGGCACGGGCGCCTGCCTCTGCTCTTTTTCCTGCTCGGATTTCTCGCGTCGTTCCTGTTCATCAGGTTGAGCGTGCGGATGATCCGCGCCGAGGTCTCGTGGTGGCCCGGCAACGTGAAACCCGGCGGGCACCACGTCCACCACGTGGTGTTCGGCGTGGTGACGATGCTCGTGTCGGGTGTCTCCCTCATCGCCGTGTACGAGGACGGCACCCAGACCACCGGTGCCGTCCTCGCCACGTTCTTCGGGATCGGCGCCGCGCTGGTGCTGGACGAGTTCGCGCTGATCTTCTACCTGCAGGACGTGTACTGGGCGGACGAGGGCCGGACGTCCGTCGATGCCGTGTTCGTCGCGATCGCCGTCACCGGTCTGCTGCTCCTCGGTCTCCGTCCGCTCGAACTGATCAACGTCACCGACTTCCGCGATTCCCCGGATCCCTGGGTGCGGGTCGCGATCGCGCTGTCATCCGTGATCAACCTGCTCATCGCGGCGGTGGTGCTGCTCAAGGGGAAGATCTGGACCGGGCTGCTCGGACTGTTCGTCTTCCCGATCCTGCTGATCGGGGCGCTTCGGCTGAGCAGGCCGAGCGCGCCGTGGGCACGGTGGCGCTACACGTCCAAGCCGAAGCGGATGCTCCGGGCGCTCGAACGGGAGCGGAAGTGGCGGCGGCCGGTCATCCGGGCCAAGATCTTCGTGCAGGACTTCATCGCCGGCACCCCCAGCGCGGTACACGTGAAGGAAGCCGCGGAACACGCCAAGGTGGCGGCCGAGGTGGAACTCGACCACGTGGTGCATGCGGCGCCACCGCCGATTTCGCTTCATCCGGTGGCGTCTGGCACAATGGACGGGTTGCCTGGACCAGGCAGCAGTACTTGATCTGGGCACGAACCAGACGAGCGCCGGTGTTCTCCGAACGTCCGGGTGCCGCTCGGTTCCTCTGCTCCTGCGAAAACGCAAGGATGGAACACCGATGAACACTCTCGATTTCCTGGACAAGAAGTCCCTCCGCGACGACATTCCCGAGTTCCGTCCCGGCGACACCCTCAACGTGCACGTCAAGGTCATCGAAGGCTCCAAGGAGCGCGTGCAGGTCTTCAAGGGCGTCGTGATCCGTCGTCAGGGCGGCGGCGTTCGCGAGACCTTCACCGTCCGCAAGGTCTCCTTCGGTGTCGGCGTCGAGCGCACCTTCCCGGTTCACAGCCCCAACCTGGCACAGATCGAGGTCGTCACCCGCGGTGACGTCCGTCGCGCCAAGCTGTACTACCTCCGCGATCTGCGTGGCAAGGCCGCCAAGATCAAGGAAAAGCGCTGACCTTTCCGATGAGCCCGGCACTGCGTACTCGCGGTGCCGGGCTAATCTGATTTCGTGACAGATTCTTCGAAGGAGCGGGCATTGTCGTCGGAATCCGAGACCACCGGCGATTCGGCCGCCACCTCCGCAGTGAACGGCGGTGCGGCGGAGACCGAGAAGAAACCCCGCTCCTTCCTCCGCGAGTTGCCGATCCTGATCCTGGTCGCGCTCGTCCTGAGTTTCCTGCTGCAGACGTTCGTCGCCCGCGTGTATCTCATTCCGTCGGAGTCGATGGAACCGACGCTGCACGGGTGCGCGGGCTGCACCGGCGACCGCATCGTGGTCGAGAAGATCGGCTACCGTTTCGGGGACCCGCAACCCGGTGACGTCATCGTGTTCCGCGGGCCCGACTCGTGGTCACAGGATTTCGTCTCCACCCGTTCCTCCAACGTGGTGATCCGCGGTGCGCAGGAAGTCGGTTCCCTCGTCGGACTCGTCCCGCCGGACGAGAACGACCTCGTCAAGCGTGTGATCGCCACCGGCGGTCAGACCGTCGAATGCTGCGACGACCAGGGCCGCATCCTGGTGGACGGACAACCGATCGACGAGCCCTACGTCGTCATGGACTTCCCCTTCGTCCCCGGCTCCCAGGCCTGCGACACGGCGCTGAAGTCGGCGCGCTGCTTCGGTCCCGTCACCGTCCCCGAGGGGCACCTGTGGGTGATGGGCGACAACCGCAGCAACTCCGCGGACTCCCGCTACCACGTCGGCGACGACATGCAAGGCACCATCCCGCTCGACAACGTGATCGGCAAGGCGGTCTTCATCGCGTTGCCGCCGTCGCGAATGGGCACGATCAGTTCACCCGATATCCAGGGCAAGTGACTTCCTGGCCTCCACGCATCGTCATTCGCAGGTCGTCCGGTCTGCGGACGATGGAGTCGGCCCTGGTCCGCAGCGGACTCGGCCCGGTGGCCGGTGTCGACGAGGCCGGCCGGGGCGCGTGTGCGGGCCCGCTCGTCGTGGCGGCGTGTGTGCTCGCACCGAAGCCGTATCCGGCGCTGGCGCGGCTCGACGATTCGAAGAAGCTCACCGAACGCACCCGGGAAGAGCTGTTCCCGGCCATCACCCGCCTGGCAGTGGCGTGGAGCGTGGTGTCCTTCCCGGCCGACGAAGTCGACCGCATGGGGGTCCACGTCGCCAACATCGAGGGAATGCGGCGTGCGGTCGCCGGCCTGACGACGACCCCCGGCTACGTTCTCACCGACGGCTTCCGCGTCCCGGGGCTCCCGGCCCCGTCGCTGCCGGTGATCGGAGGCGATGCCGCGGCGGCATGCATCGCGGCGGCGAGTGTCCTGGCCAAGGTGTCGCGGGATCGGGTGATGGTCGCGATGGACGAGACACATCCGGGTTACGGTTTCGCGATCCACAAGGGGTACAACACGCCCGCCCACCTGGCGGCGCTCGAGGTGCTGGGCCCGTGCCCGGAGCACCGCCGCTCGTGGTCGAATGTGGCGGCGCTGCTACACCGAGTGGATAACAGTTCCGGAAGTGCGAGATGATGACAATTCACACCAGAGCAGGAGGACTCCGAGACCGATGAGTGCCGAGGATCTCGAGAAGTACGAAACCGAGATGGAGCTGTCGCTCTACCGCGAGTATCGGGACATCGTCGGTCAGTTCTCCTATGTCGTGGAGACCGAGCGCCGGTTCTATCTGGCCAACTCGGTGGAACTGCTGCCGCACAACGCGGACGGCGAGATCTACTTCGAGCTGCGCATGTCCGACGCCTGGGTGTGGGACATGTACCGTCCCGCGCGGTTCGTCAAGTACGTCCGCGTCATCACGTTCAAGGACGTGAACATCGAGGAACTCGACAAGCCGGACCTGCGGCTGCCGGACAACGGTCTGTCCTGACGGACCGCAGTTCCCGGCCGCGTACGATCATCCGATGACCGGACCGAGGCGCGTCGCGCTGGCTCTGGGGAGTGGCGGCGCGCGGGGGTACGCCCACATCGGCGCAATCCAGGTACTCGAGGAGCGCGGATTCGAGATCGTCGGTGTCGCAGGGTCGTCGATGGGTGCCCTCGTGGGTGGCCTCCACGCCGCGGGCACGCTCGACGACTTCACCCGCTGGGCGATCGGTCTGACACAGCTCGACGTCGTGCGGCTTCTCGACCTGTCGGTATCGGCGCCGGGCGCCATCCACGCCGAGAAGATCCTGCACCGGGTCCGGGAGATCCTCGGCGACATCCGCATCGAGGATCTTCCCGTCCCGTACACCGCCGTGGCCACCGATCTCGCGGCCGGCCGGTCGGTGTGGTTCCAGCGCGGCCCGGTCGACGCCGCGATCCGCGCGTCGATCGCCATCCCCGGGGTTATCACGCCGTACGTGCTCAACGGCAGGGTCCTCGCCGACGGTGGCATCCTCGACCCGTTGCCGATGGCCCCGCTCGTTTCGGTGAGCGCCGACCTGACCGTCGGGATCAGCCTGGGCGCCGAGGATCGGGACGGCCGTTCGCCGGCCCCCGAAAACGTCAGTGCGGACTCGCGGCCGGTGGACGAATGGATGGCACGCTTCCGCCGCAGCGCCGCGCAGCTGCGTGACCTGGACATCGTGCGGTCGGTGGTCGGACGGTTCGGAGCCGCGCACACCGAACCGGATCCGTCGGAGGAGCCGGACGGCCAGTTGACCGGCGATCAGCCCGTGGTGGAGGGGACCGCGGTGGCCGTCCCGAAGTTCAGCCGGTTCGCGGTGATGAACCGTTCGCTCGACGTGATGCAGGCGACGCTGGCCCGGTACCAGCTCGCCGCGTATCCACCGGACGTGCACGTCCGGGTCCCGCGGAATGCGTGCCGCAGTCTCGACTTCCATCGCGCTGCCGAGATGATCGAACTGGGCCGTGTGCTCACCGGGCGTGCACTCGACGACGCCGGACTCACCTCGACGACAGCGGATGCGTCTCCGGTGAATTCGGACCGCGACGCGACGTGACGGACGTGTCTTCGTCCACACGATCGACGTGCTGCGGCGCCACGAGCAGGCAGAGAATGCTGACGGCGCACATGCCGATCAGGAGTCCGATCACCGGCCACACGCTGCCGGTGGCCTGATACATGAGCGTCGAGACCAACGGCGACAGTCCACCGAACAGCGCGCCCGCACCCTGATAGGCGAGGGAAATGCTGGTGTACCGGGCCTGCGGTCGGAACATCTGCGACAACACCGCCGCGATCGGACCGTAGGTCGCGGCCAGGACCAGCCGCATGACGGCGAAGGTCACGAAGATCAGGGCGACCGAGCCGGACTTCAGCACCAGGAACTGCGGCGCCGCGAGCACCGCGACCGCCAGCAGTCCGTAGATCACGACGCGGATCCGGCCGACCTTGTCGCCGAGCCAGGCGACTCCGAGCGTGGCGATCAGTTCCACCACCGCGGCGACGCTGAGCGCGTTGAGGATCAGCGTCTCGGACAGTCCGACGTCCGGGTCGGTGGCGTAGGCCGTGATGAACGTCGTCACCAGGTAGTAGCCACCCACCGCGACCGGCAGGATGCCCATGCCGAGCAGGATCGGGCGCCAGTTGGTGACGAGGGCGTACTTCAGCGGGAGCGCTTCGGGTTCGGTCGCCGTGTGCACCTCGGATTCGAAGACGGGCGATTCCTCCACCTTCAGTCGCACCAGCAGTCCGACACCGACCAGCAGCGCCGAGCACAGGAACGGCAGCCGCCACGCCCAGTCGCGCAGCGCGTCGTCCCCGAAGGTCGAGAGGACGCTGAAGAAGCCGGTGGCGAGCAGCGCGCCCGCGGGGTTGCCGAGCTGCGCGAATCCGCCGTAGAACGTCTTCTTGTCCTCGGGTGCGTGTTCGACGGCCATCAGGACGGCACCGCCCCATTCGCCGCCCACCGCGAAGCCCTGCACGAATCGCAGGACCACCAACAGCAGCGGTGCCCAGAATCCGATCTGCGCGTACGTCGGCAGCGCGCCGATCAGGAACGTGCCCGCGCCCATCAGGGTGAGTGTCACGACCAGTGCGGTCCGCCTGCCGAGCCGGTCGCCGACGTGCCCGAAGACGATGCCGCCGAGTGGGCGGGCGAAGAATCCCACCGCGTAGGTCGCGAACGCGGCCGCGATGCCGGTCAGGCGGTCGGTGTCGGAGGGGAAGAAGATCTCACCGAACACCAGTGCCGCCGCCGTGGCGTACACGTAGAAGTCGTACCACTCGATGGTGGTGCCGACGAAGGCCGCGAAACCCGCCTTGCGGGCCTTGGCGATCTGGGTGTCGTGACTCATGACTGATCCTCGGTGGTTGCAGTGGTCGAGAATAGGTCGCTGCGGGTGGAATGCGCCAATTCGCCGTCGATCCACGTTTCCCGGACCTCGATGTCGGCGATGGTGTGCGGATCGACGGTGAGCGGGTCGGCGCCGAGGACGACGAAATCGGCGCGTTTGCCGGGGGAGATGCTGCCCAGTTCGGATTCCCGTCCGAGTGCGCGGGCGCCGTTCAGCGTGTGCGCGGTGAGAGCCTGGGTGGCCGTCAGCCGCAACGCGTTCGAGCCGAGCTGATGGCCCTGGCGGGTGATGCGGGTGACGGCGGCCTGGATGGCTTCGAGAGGTTTGGGCTCGGCGACGGGTGCGTCGGAACTGATCGTGACCGGCACGTCGGCTTCGACGAATTCGCCCAGCGGATTGAACCGCTCGCCCGGGGTGCCGATGGCGGCGGTCACGCCCTCGCCCCAGTTGTAGTAGTGCTGTGGCTGGTTGACGGGGTACACACCGAGCGCGTGCATCCGGGTGATCTGTTCGGGGGTCGGCAACCCGCAGTGCTCGATGCGGTGGCGGGCGTCGGCGTCGGGACGCGCGTTCTGCGCAGCATCTATGGCGTCGAGGACCATGTCGATCGCGGTCGGTGACTGCGCGTGCGTCGCGGTCTGCAGGCCGGCCGCGTGTGCCTTCGCGATCAGCGCCGCATAGTCGGCGGGTTCGTGATAGAGCTGACCGGTCCGGCACGGGTCGCCCACGTACCCGTCGGGGAAGTACGCGGTCCAGCCGCCGAGCGTGCCGTCGGCGTAGAACTTGATCCCGCCGAACGCGAGGCGCGAGTTGCCGAACGCGCCGTGCAATCCGGTGTCGAGCGCATGATCGAGCAGGTGGCTGAGCAGGTACATGCTCACGCGGGTCTCGAGCCGTCCCTGCTCCGCCAGGCGCAGGTACATGTCGAACTCGCGCCGGGTCACCTGGCAGTCGCCGATCGTGGTGACGCCGCCCTCCAGGAACTTCTCCTGCGCCACGGAGAGCTGCCGCAGATGTTCCTCGGGTTCGTCCTCGAGGTGGAAGTTCGGCCCGTGGTGGCCGACCTTCACCCCGTTCACGCCGGTGAGGATGTTGCACGCGGCGTCGGACAGCTCGCCGGTCAGTTCGCCGTCCGCGTCGCGGAAGAACTCGCCGCCGGGCGGATTGGGGGTCTCGCGCGTGACGTCGTGGAGTTCCAGGGTGAACGTGTTGACGACGCCGCCGTGGCCGCTGGCGTTCATCAGGTACACCTCGCGGTCGGTACCGACCTGATCGAGTTCCTCTTTCGTGGGGTGCCTGCCCTCGACCAGGTTGCGGTGCTCGTACCCGTACCCGCGCACCGGGATCCCGGCGGGCTGGTTCCGGGCCGCCTCCTGCAGCAGCGCGACGATCTCCGGAATGCTGCGCGCCTTCTCGGGGCCGCAGTCCACCCAGCTGAGCATCTGGCCGTACATCAGGGGGTGCGCATGCGGATCGACGAACCCGGGTACGACGGTCGCCCCGGCGAGGTCGATGACATCGGCGGTCCGGGTACCGATCCGCCGCGCCTCCTCACGACATTCCGCGACGGTGCCGACGGCGGCGAACCGATTACCGAAGACGAGGAAGGCCTCGGCGCCTTCGGTGTCGGCGTCCACGGTGCGGAGCGTGCCACCGGTGAAGACGGTGGCGGTGGCGTCGAGGGGCGACGCCTCGTGGTGAAACAGCTTGCGCATGGGGATCCTTCGAGATGGTGGTGTGGGTCACGTTCCGGCTGCGAGGGAAATTACGCCCCGACCAGGGGCGGTGCAATGCATCAAAGTTCCGTACCGCGCGGTCTACGGTGAATGTGTTCGAAAATCGGAGCAGATTCGCACCGATTCGCAGAATACGACGATCCATGCGATTCTTCTCATCTGTCGTCGGTGCAGAAAGAAAATCGAGAAAATTCGGGGTCTCATGAGTGTCGAACTGGATTCCAAACTCATCGCAGCGTTGCAGGCGAACGGTCGAGCGACCTACCGCGAACTCGCCGCGACCGTCGGCGCGCCGCGTGCCGCCGTGTCCGCGCGCGTCCAGGCGTTGCTCGACACCGGCACGGTCAGCATCGTCGCCGTCGCCCATCCCGAGTTGCTGGGCCTCGAGGCGATGGCGCACGTGTCGGTCGCCGTCTCGGGGCCGGTGAACCCGGTGGCGGCGGCGCTCTGTGCGGCGGAGGCCGCCGTCTACATTTCCGCGGTCAGCGGGCAGTACAACATCATCGCCGAACTGCGTGTCCCCGGCAGGCGGGACCTCTACGACGCCATCGCCGCGATCCGCGAGGTGCCCGGTGTCCGCACCGTCAACACGCTGTTCTACGCCGAGGTCGTCAAGGGAATCTTCATGCCCAAGAGCGCATTACGGGCCGATGTGCGACTGGACTCGAAGGACGTCGCGCTCATCGAGTTGCTGGAACGAAACGGCCGGATGCCGTTTCTCGAACTCGCCGAGCGCACCGGACTCTCGCCCAGCGCGGCGCGGAACCGGGTGAACCATCTGATCGACAGCACCGCGTTGCGCGTCGGTGCCGTCGTACGGCGGCGGGGTGGCGGCCGGACCCTCGCCATGGGCATCGGCGTGAACCTCGGATCGCGGGATCGTGAAACCTGCGCGCAGATCGAGGCCTTGCCGGGTATCGAATTCCTGGCGCGGTCACTCGGCAGATTCGACCTGATCGGCACCGTCGCCGCCGACTCGTCGGGTGACCTCTACGCCCTCGCCGAGCACATCCGGACGATCACCGGGGTGGTGGCCCTGGAGACCTGGACGCACCTCGAAGTGTTCAAGGAGCATTACGCCAGGAGCCTCGACGTGCGCGGATAGGTGAGTCGTGCGTCCCGGAACCGGGGACTCCGGCCGGGCAACTGTGAGACGATCGGCCGATGCGCCTCGGGTTGCACGCCCTCGGAATCGGCACCGGCGCTCGCCGCGCCGTGATCGACGCGGTCGCCGTAGCCGCCGAGAGCAGCGGATTCGCCACGCTGTGGGCCGGCGAACACGTCGTGATGGTCGACCGGCCGGCGTCGCGGTATCCGTACGCGGATGACGGGAAGATCGCCGTCCCCGCGGTCGCGGATTGGCTCGACCCGATGGTCGGGCTGAGCTTCGCCGCGGCGGCCACTCGCACGATCGGCATCGCCACCGGGATAGTGCTGTTACCCGAACACAATCCCGTGCTCATGGCCAAACAGGCGGCGACGCTGGATCTGATGAGCGGTGGCAGGCTGACCCTCGGCGTCGGCATCGGCTGGTCCAGGGAAGAATTCGCTGCGCTCGGCATTCCGTTCGAGCGCCGCGGCGAGCGCACCGCCGAATACGTCGCCGCGATGCGCACACTGTGGAGTGACGACGTCGCGACATTCGACGGCGAGTTCGTCCACTTCGATTCGATTCGGGTGAACCCGAAACCCGTGCGCGACCGCCGGATTCCGATCGTCCTCGGCGGCAACAGCAATGCCGCGCTCCGCCGGGTCGCGGCGTGGGGCGACGGCTGGTACGGCTTCAACCTGGACGGCGTCGACGCCGTAGCCGAACGGATCGAGGCGATCCGCGCACTGTGCCGGGACTCGGGCCGCGATCCCGCCGACTTGCGACTGTCCGTTGCCCTGCGCGAAGTCGACCCGTCCCACGTCGGCGCCCTGGCCGGCGCGGGAGTCGACGAACTCGTCCTCGTCGAATCACCACCCGAGGATCCCGGTGCGGCCGCCGAATGGGTGGCCGGTCTCGCACGCCGCTGGATGCCGGCGGTCGGCTGACCCTCGATTACCGGCTTGACAGCACTGGCCAGGGGTTTTCCCGTGAGCCGTCGCCGCGAGATGCCGAGTTGTCCACAACGTGTGATCCATCCACATCCCAAATCGTTTGCCCAGCTCGAGCACTTCTTCCGTAATCCGAGTGGGCCACGGTGGTGCGAGAGGCGCGGTTCGCATCGGTGGGCCGCCGCGGGACGGGGTGGAGGCTGCTGTGGCGCACAATCTCGCGCTGGGTGCACATGGAGAGGATCTGGCCGCCCGGTACCTCACCGAGGCGGGCATGGAGATCATCGACCGCAACTGGCGATCCCGATACGGTGAGGTCGATCTCATTGCGGCGGAGGGGGACTGGCTCGTCTTCGTCGAGGTGAAGACACGGCGCGGCCTGGGATACGGCACTCCCGCCGAGGCGGTGACGTTCTCCAAACAGCGACGGATCCGTCTGCTGGCGGTGGAATGGCTGCGGGAGTCGAGCCGGCACTGGTCGCGGGTGCGCTTCGACGTCGTCGCGATCATGATCGGGCACGGCCCGCAGCCCCAGATCGAACACGTCCGGGATGCGTTCTGATGGCGCTGGGACGCGCGCATTCGGTGGCGGTGACCGGGGTCGACGGTCAGCTGGTCGAGATCGAGGCCGACATCGGCCGTGGGCTTCCCGCGGTGCATCTGGTCGGGCTGCCCGACACCGCGCTGTCGGAGGCTCGCGATCGGATCAGGGCCGCGGTCGCGAATTCCGGCGAGGAGTGGCCGGATTCGAAGGTGATTCTCGCGTTGTCGCCCGCGACGCTGCCGAAGGTCGGTTCGGTGTACGACCTGGCGCTCGTCGCCGCCGTGCTCGATGCGGCCAAGCAGGTGAAGCGGCAGCGGTTGCGCGAGACCGTTCTGCTCGGCGAACTGGCGCTGGACGGGCGGCTGCGGTCGGTGCGCGGGATCCTGCCCGCGGTGCTCGCAGCGAAGAACGCGGGCTGGGCGACGGTGGTGGTCCCGGTGCAGTCACTGCCCGAGGCGGGGCTCGTCGGCGGCGTCGAGGTGCTCGGCGCGCACGATCTGCGGGCGGCGATCGCGTGGATGCGGGAGGAGCGTGATCTCGAGTACCCCGAGCCGGCGCAGTGGGCCGCGCAACCGGTGCGTGCCGATCTGAGCGAGGTGGTGGGTCAGGCGGAGGCACGATGGGCCGTCGAGGTCGCCGCGGCGGGAGCACACCACCTCATGCTCACCGGCCCACCCGGCGTCGGGAAAACAATGCTGGCGCAACGTCTTCCGGGGGTTCTGCCGCCGCTCACCGAGACCGAGTCGCTCGAGGTGACGGCAATCCACTCGGTGGCGGGGCTCCTGCCACCCGAGCGCCCCCTCATCGACGTGCCGCCGTTCATCGCACCCCACCACACCGCGTCGGTGAGTGCGCTCGTCGGCGGCGGCAGCGGCGTCGCGAAGCCCGGTGCGGTCAGTCGCGCCCACCGCGGGGTGCTGTTTCTCGACGAGTGCGCCGAGATCGGAACCAAGGTGCTCGAGGCTCTGCGGACCCCACTCGAGGACGGGGAGGTGCGGATCGCACGACGGGACGGGGTGGCCCGCTACCCGGCGCGTTTCCAGCTGATCCTCGCGGCCAATCCGTGCCCGTGCGCGCCGCCGCGGGAGGCGGACTGCGTGTGCGCGCCGACCGCCCGGCGACGCTATCTCGGGAAGTTGTCGGGACCTCTGATGGACCGCGTGGACCTTCGTGTGCGGATGCAGGCCGTCGCGACCGGGGCGTTCATCGACGACGTCGGCGAGAGCACCGAGGACGTCCGGCAGCGGGTGGCCCAGGCGCGAGCCGCGGCCGGCGAGCGGTGGAGCGACTACGGGTGGCGCACCAACGCGGAGGTGCCGGGCCCGGCCCTGCGGCAGAAGTTCCGGTTGGCGCGCCCGGCACTGGCGCCGGTGGAGCGCGCGCTGCGCAAGGGGCTGATCACCGCCCGAGGGGCCGATCGCGCGCTGCGAGTGGCATGGACGGTGAGTGATCTGGCAGGGCTGGACATGCCGGGGCCGGAGCAGGTGGTCACCGCGCTGGGATTTCGTGATCGGAGTTTTCAATGACGGTGGAAATTCGAAGTGATGCAAGCGATCCGAGTGGAGTTTCCGATCCGCGCCGACTGGCGTGGGCGTATCTGTCGAAGGTGGTGCAGGGGCCGTGTCCGGCGCTGTCGCGGCTCGCAGAGGAGGTGGGGCCGCAGGAGGCTGCGCGGGCGGTGCGGGAGAGGGATCTGTCGGACGTGCTGGGGGAGCGCACGGTCGCCCGTGCCCACGTGGACACGGCAGCACAGGATCTCGAACTGGTGGCGGCGATGGGTGGCCGGCTCGTGACACCGGACGACGACGAGTGGCCGCAGTGGCGGCTCCTCGGTTTCGGGACTCTGTCGCGGTCGCGGGACGAGGGTCCGCCCCTGGCGTTGTGGGTGCTCGGATCGCGCCCGGTGGCCGAACTCACCGATCGGGCGATCTCGATCGTGGGGACACGGGCGGCGAGTGGGTACGGCGAGCACGTGACGGCGGAGATCGCGGGTGATCTCGCCGTCGACGGGTGGACGATCGTGTCGGGCGCGGCGTTCGGGGTCGACGGCGCCGCGCATCGTGCGGCGCTGGGCGTCGGTGGCCTGACGGTGGCGGTGCTCGCGTGTGGCGTGGATCGCGCATACCCGTCGGGGCATGCGCGCCTGTTGCGGCAAATCGCGCAGAACGGTGCGGTGATCAGCGAGTACGCGCCGGGCACAACTCCCGCGAAACATCGGTTCCTGGCGCGGAACCGGTTGGTGGCGAGCCTGTCCGACGGGGTGGTCGTGGTGGAGGCGGGCTGGCGCAGCGGCGCCAGGAACACCGTGAGCTGGGCGCGCAAACTGGGGCGTCCGGTGATGGCGGTGCCCGGTCCGGTGACGTCGGCGTCGTCGACCGGATGCAATCGGATGATTCGGGAGGGTGAGGCGCGGTTGGTCGCGAATGCCGGTGACGTCGTGGAGGAGGCCGGGCCGATCGGGCTGCGGGAAGGCCCCGAGGTGGTCCGCGATCTCGACGCGCTGTCGGGGGACGCCCTGCTGGTGTACGAGGCGTTGCCGGCCGCCGGACCGCGCGGGGTCCGGGAACTGTCCGAACTGTCGGGGGTCGCGGTGGATCAGGTCCGCGCCGTGCTCCCGCTGCTGGAGATGGAGGGCTTCGTCGGCGTCGACGACACGGGATGGTCGCGGCAGCGGTGAGACGGGGCAGGTCCGGGGGCGGGCGACCCGGTGCGTTCTCAGGCGTCGCCGGTGCTTCGCGCGTACTGTGCCTCGACCTTCGCCCACTCCCTTCCGCGGTAGTTGGCGAGGCGCAGTTCCTCGGCTTCGTCGAAGGTGTACCACTCGGTGCTGGGGCGGTCCGGCAGGACGCCTCGCAGGTACTCGCCGAGATAGTGCAGGGGACCTTCCCAGCCCGTTCCGACGCCGTAGCAGCCCGTGTCCGGATCGTTCCGGAAGACGTCCGCGACGGAGGCGTGTTCCAACTCCAGCCACGTCGCATCCGGACCGTCGGCGGTCAGCCGGACCTCGACCTGGTCGCTGTAACCCCGGTCGCCGGGAGGAGTCCACTGCAGCCGCAGCAGATGCGGGGCGTCGCAGGCCAGGATCTCCCCACTGGCCTGGCCCTGAAGTGCGAAGGAACCACCCGCGCGCAGGTCGCCGCTGAGCGGGAGGAAGAAGCGGTCGACGCGGTCCGGGGTCGTGATGGCATTCCAGACTTCGTCGATCGGAGCGTCGTACCGTCGCCTGAGCACTGCCGTTCGCGCTGCACCCTCGGCGATCTCCCGGTTGCCCATGCTCCGCTGCACTGTCGTCAGGCTGGTGTCCTGACCGGCGATCTCGTTCACAGTCGGTCTCCTTCTGTCGATGAGTTGGGGTGTGCGGCTCGGCTCGGCCGGGGATTCTGACGACTCCCGCGGGCGAGTTCGGTGGCCAGCGCGTCGAGCGGCTGGCTCCAGAACCGCCGGAACCCGTCGAGCCATCGATCCACTTCCTGCAGCGGCGCCGGCTCGACCGCGTAGAGACGTCTGGTGCCTTCCCGCCGGACGGTGGCGAACCCGTTCTCCCGGAGCACCCGCAGGTGCCCGGACACCGTCGGCTGTGAGATTCCGAACTCCGCTGCTGCGACCTCGGTCACCTGACCGGCCGAGAGTTCGCCCGCCGACAGGAGTTCCATGATCCGCCGCCGAACGGGGTCGCCGAGTACGTCGAACGCATGCACAACTCCCTTTATATCGGCTGTCGCCAATATAGGCAAGGACCGAAGGGTGTCGCGGATCCGGCTGTTCGTCGCATGCCGGCCTGCCTCGGGGCGAGTCGAACCGGCCGATCGGCGCCGAGGTGGAGTAGAAACGTCTCTGGAATGGGATACGTCACGTGAGGAGTGAGATATGGGGTCAGCCGAGGACTTGTGGCGGAACTTCGTCGCGCAGGTATTGAGCCTGTTGATCGCATCCGGCTCGTAAACGGCTCCGACCGCCGCCGGCAGCCCCTCCTGTACCGTGGTTAGGTAACGCTAACCAACTTGAGTTCATTGGAGAGATGCCTGTGGCAAAACCGACTGCGACCCTGACCGTGCTCCGGACCGAATGGCTGACCCCGCACATGGTGCGGGTAGTCCTCGGCGACCCGGGATTCGACAGCTTCGTTCCCAACGCCTTCACCGACGCGTACGCGAAACTCGAATTCGGAAGCCCCGAAGCGCCGGTCCTGCGCACCTACACGATCCGGTCCGTGGACCCGGTGACGCGTGAGATCGCCATCGACTTCGTCGTCCACGGTGACGCCGGTGTCGCCGGCCCGTGGGCCGCGTCCGCGGCCGCCGGTGACGTGTTGACACTGCGCGGCCCCGGAGGGGCGTTCGCGCCGGACCCGGCGGCCGACTGGTACCTGCTCGCGGGCGACGAGACCGCGATCCCCGCCATCTCGGCGTCCGTCGGGAAACTCGACGCGTCGGCGGTGGGGAGTGTGATCATCGAGGTCGCCGGGCCGGACGACGAGATTCCCTTCGACGCGCCCACGGGCGTCGACGTCACGTGGATCCACCGGGGCGACACGGCGGACCGGATCGGGGACGAGGCGTCGGGAGACAACGCCCCCCTCGTCGCGGCGGTCCGCGACACCGAATGGCTGCCCGGCCGCGCGCAGGTGTTCGTTCACGGTGAGGCGCAGGCCGTGATGCACAACCTCCGCTCGTACGTGCGCAACGAGCGGGGCGTCCCCGCGGCGGATGCGTCGATCTCCGGATACTGGCGCCGCGGCCGCACGGAGGAGGGCTTCCGAGTGTGGAAGTCCGAACTCGCCGCGAGCGAGGGTGCCTCCCGCTGACCCGATGCGTGACCCGATGCGGCGGACGCTACGACGTATGCGTCCGCCGCGTCAGCACCAGCAGCGACGTCATCGCCACGACGCCGGCGGCGGGGATTGCCACCGCCATCGGCACGGCCGTGTCGGGTCCGGCGATGCCGACGAGCGGTGAGACCACCGCGGCGAGCCCGAACTGGCCGGCCCCGAGGAGTGCGGATCCGGTGCCGGACGCCTTGGTCACCTCACCCTGAGCCAGTGCCGTCGCGTTGCCCATCACGAAACCGATGCTCGACACCGAGACGAACAGCGGAACGAGAATCGCCCACCACGGCGGCGCGGCCGGCAACGTCGCGGCGAGCAGCAGGACGACCCCCGCGGCCAGGAGTAGCGTCACCCCGAAACCCAGCAGCTGCCGGGCATGGAACGTGCCCACGAGCCTGGTGTTCACGATCGCCGCAGTCACCATGCCCGCTGCATTGACGGCGAAGACCACGGAGAACTGCCCCGGGCTGAAACCGAGCACGTTCTGCACGACGAACGGCGACGCGGAGATGTACGAGAAGAGCGCGACGAATCCGAACATGAACGCGAACGCATAGCCGAGGTACACGCGGTTGCCGACCACATACCGCAGGTTGTGCACCAGGGCCGCGAGGCCGCCGCCGTGTCGGTTCTCCTCGGGCAGCGTCTCCGGAACCAGGATCAGCACGCCGGCGAACATCACGACCCCGGCGGCCGTGAGCACCCAGAAGATTCCTCGCCAGCCGACGGGTCCGAGCAGGGCACCGCCGAGCAGCGGCGCCACCACCGGTGCGACCCCGCCGATGATCATCATGATGCTGAAGAGCCGGGCGGCGTTGTCGCCGCGGGCACGATCGGCGATGCAGGCACGGGCTAGCACGATCGCGGCACCACCGCTGAGCCCCTGGAAAAGTCGTGCAGTGATGAGGATTTCGACGGTCGGGGACACGGCGCAGGCCATTGCGGCGAGTGTCGTCACGACGGTGGCGCCGATCAGCAGGCGCCGCCGCCCGAGGCCGTCCGACAACGGTCCGACCACGAGCTGGCCGATCCCGAGCCCGGCCATGAACGTGGTCAACGTCAGCTGCACGCTCGGCGCCGAGGTGTTCAGGCTCTCCGTCATCACGGGGAGACCGGGGAGATACATGTCGGTGGCCAGTGGGGCGATCGCGGACAGTAACGCCAGGACACACAACATCGGGATGGAGATCGTTCGTTGCACAAAAGAACTCTAGCGGCGGTGCTGCTCGATTCCTGTCCCGACCGAGTCGACTGTCGCCTCGATGCGCAACGACATGCCGGCACCGGTGGAGCTGATACTCGAGGAGTACACCCGGCCCGACGTGTCCGTGTCGAGGCTGCGTACGGTGCACGATCAGGCGCATCCCCGGGCCTGGCCCGGTTTGGTAGCGTCGCCCCACGAATCTGCAGTTGTTTCTGCATCATCCCGGGGGAACAGTGGACCGCGAAAACTTGACTCGACCGCAGCCGTCCTGGCTGAACGACGGTGGCGGCGCCCCGGTGGGCGAAGCCGCAGCGGATCCGTGGGTGCAGCAGTCGTGGGACGATCCCGCTCCCGCACCGAGTCAGCATCAGGTCACCAATCAGGATCTGGTGGCGGATGCGCTCCTGAAGCGGGCGCGCCAGGCGCCGAGCCGGGGTTGGCGGCGCGGACTGCACCGGCTCACCGGGGGAACGGTGAATCCGGGGGAGTCGTCGGGGGAGGCTCGTGACGCGGCGCTCCTCGACCGGATCCGGCAGCCGATCCAGGGGGACTATCGCATCGCGTTCCTGTCCTTGAAGGGCGGTGTCGGGAAGACGACGACCACGATCGGGCTCGGATCGACGTTCGCGTCGCTGCGCGGCGACTGCGTGGTCGCCGTCGACGCCAACCCCGACTTCGGGACGCTCGCGCAACGGGTGCCCCTGCAGACACATTCGACCGTCCGCGACCTTATAGCGGCGGAACCGGACATCCGGCGCTACTCGGACGTCCGAGCTCACACGTCGCAGGCGCCGAGCCGCCTCGAGGTGCTCGCGAGCGAGCAGGACCCGGCGATCTCCGAGGCGTTCAGCGAGGACGACTACCGGCGGGTCATCGACATCCTGCAGGTGTACTACAACATCATCCTCACCGACTGCGGCACGGGCATCATGCATTCGGCGATGAACGGCGTTCTGCAACTGGCCAATTCCCTGGTGCTGGTGAGTTCGCCGGCCATCGACGGCGCCCGCAGTGCCGCCGCCACGCTGGACTGGCTGCAGCACCACGGGTACGGGCACCTCGTGTCCCGCACCGTCGTCGTGATCAGCGCCGCCCGGCCCGGCTCGAGCATGATCGACATGACGGAACTGACCAATCACTTTCTAGCCCGGTGCCGTGCGGTGAAGGTGGTGCCGTTCGACGAGCACCTCGCCGAGGGCTCGGTCGTGGATCTGGACCTGCTGCGTCCCGCGACGCGCAAAGCGTTCGTCGAACTCGCCGCGATGGTCGCGGACGACTTCCCGGAGTCGGCGGGCAGACACGCTGTCGCCGAGTGGCGCTAGCCGCCGACAGGTTCGAGCCGTACCGGCGCCACCCGGACCAGTCCGAGCGGGTCGAGGTAGTCACGGTCGCGGCGCAGACCCCAGTGCAGGCACGCGGCGACGGGGGTGATGCAGCCAGGATGACCGGGTTCGAGGGTGCCGAGGACGGTGCCGCGGCCGACACGCAGTCCGGGGGCGACCCGGGCGGTCACCGGTTCGTACGTGGTGCGCAGACCGCCCGGGTGGTCGACGGAGACGACGGGCTTGCCCGCGACCGTGCCTGCGAACACCACCACACCAGCCCCCGCGGACAGCACCGCCTCGTCGGGCACGCCACCAAGATCCACGCCGCGATGGCCGGGAAGCCAGTCGTGCTCGGGATTGTCGAACGCCCGCACCACCCGCGGCCGCGGGTGCAGGGGCCAGTCGAAGTCGCCGGTCGGCGCGGCGTCGGCGGGCGGTGTGAGGAGGGTGGCCGCGGCCAGCACGGTGGCGGCCGTGGCTGTCGCCGCGAGCGCCCGCAGCGTCGTTCCGAACCTCGTCATGGTCCGACGATCCCGCACGTTCGGGACGCCGAGGGCAGCCGGGAAGAATCTGTGGATCGAGAGCGCTTTGTCCACAGATTTCGCGAAACCCTTGCACGGTCGGCCGTGGTGTGACGGGGCGGTTAGGGCGGAGGGCGTGGAGGCCGTACACTGATCGAGCGGTCTGTGTTCGCACAGTCCGACTTCGCGCGTCCGCGCAGTGTACGGATCGTCGGCTGGTCTCGCATTTCGATGTGAGTCCGACGGTTCACGGGCGCCAGGGCGGAACGTCACCGACGTTCGGCATCAACCGGCAATGAAAGAGAGATACACAGCCATGGCTGTCGTAACAATGAAGCAGCTGCTGGACAGCGGCACGCACTTCGGCCACCAGACCCGTCGCTGGAACCCGAAGATGAAGCGGTTCATCTTCACCGACCGCAACGGCATCTACATCATCGACCTGCAGCAGACGCTGACGTACATCGACAAGGCGTACGAATTCGTCAAGGAGACCGTTGCCCACGGCGGCACCGTCCTCTTCGTCGGCACCAAGAAGCAGGCCCAGGAGTCCATCGCGGCCGAGGCCACTCGCGTCGGGATGCCCTACGTCAACCAGCGTTGGCTCGGCGGCATGCTCACCAACTTCACCACCGTCCACAAGCGTCTTCTCCGCCTCAAGGAGCTCGAGGCGATGGAGCAGACCGGTGGTTTCGAGGGTCGCACCAAGAAGGAAATCCTCATGCTCACGCGTGAGATGACCAAGCTGGACCGCACCCTCGGTGGTATCCGCGACATGGCCAAGGTTCCCTCCGCGGTGTGGGTCGTCGACACCAACAAGGAGCACCTGGCGGTTGCCGAGGCCCGCAAGCTGAACATCCCGGTCATCGCGATCCTGGACACCAACTGCGACCCCGACCTCGTCGACTACCCGATCCCGGGCAACGACGACGCCATCCGCAGCGCCGCCCTGCTCACCAAGGTCGTCGCTTCCGCGGTGGCCGAGGGCGTGCAGGCCCGTGCCGGACTGAGCTCCGACAAGGACGCGAAGCCCGAGGCCGGCGCCGGTGAACCCCTCGCCGAGTGGGAGCAGGAACTGCTCTCGCAGGCAGCGCCCGCAGCAGAGGCCGCTCCCGCAGCTGAGGCACAGGCGGCTCC
Source organism: Rhodococcus opacus B4 (assembly GCF_000010805.1). Lineage (NCBI taxonomy): Bacteria > Bacillati > Actinomycetota > Actinomycetes > Mycobacteriales > Nocardiaceae > Rhodococcus > Rhodococcus opacus. Next base: position 7,232,358 of record NC_012522.1, read on the forward strand.
GGCTGCCGAGGCCCCCGCAGCAGAGGCTCCCTCCACCGAGGCCTGATCCGATGCACACGGCCCTGACCAAGAGATCTTTGGTCAGGGCCGTTTCACGGTCTGCCCCGAGTACTACCCTGACTTACGTCCCAACAGACATATGAGGAGGCTCGCTCACCATGGCGAACTACACCGCCGCTGACGTCAAGCGGCTCCGCGAGCTCACCGGCTCCGGAATGATGGCCTGCAAGAACGCTCTCGCTGAGGCCGAGGGTGACTTCGACAAGGCTGTCGAGCAGCTGCGCATCAAGGGCGCCAAGGACGTGGGCAAGCGTGCCGAGCGCACCACGGCCGAGGGCCTGGTCGTTTCGAAGGACGGCGTCCTGCTCGAGCTCGACTGCGAGACGGACTTCGTCGCGAAGAACGAGGACTTCCTGAAGCTCGCCGAGTCGATCGTCACGGTCGCCGCGGCAGCGAAGCCCGCCGACGTCGACGCCCTCAAGGCGCTCGAACTCGACGGCAAGACGGTCGACACCGTCATCCAGGAGCAGTCCGCGAAGATCGGCGAGAAGCTCGTCCTGAGCAAGATCGCCTCCTTCGACGGGCCGGTCGCGGTCTACCTGCACAAGCGCAGCGCCGACCTGCCGCCCGCCGTCGGCGTGCTCGTCGAGTACACCGGTGAGGGTGACGCTGCCGCGGAGGCCGCTCGCGGCGCCGCCATGCAGGTCGCGGCGCTCAAGGCCAAGTACGTCACGCGCGACGAGGTTCCCGAGGACATCGTCGCCAACGAGCGTCACATCGCCGAGGAGACCGCGCGCGCCGAGGGCAAGCCGGAGCAGGCTCTGCCGAAGATCATCGAAGGCCGCGTCAACGGCTACTTCAAGGACGTCGTGCTGACCGAGCAGTCCTCGGTGCAGGACTCCAAGAAGTCCGTCAAGGCGATCCTCGACGAGGCCGGCGTGACCATCAAGCGCTTCGTGCGCTTCGAGGTCGGTGCTTCGAGCTAGTCGTGTGAACCGTATGGCCCCGTCGGACGAGTGCGCTCGCCCGGCGGGGCCTACGTATACCGCCACCGTCCTGATGAGGCAGGATGAGGATGGCCGTCTGAATGGGCCGAGGAGACGCGTGGGTGCGCTCGGCCGCTGTCGAAATCGACGAGTGCTGTGGAACTGAGGAGAGCAATGTCCGAACCAGCCAACGAACGTACGGGATTCCATCGGGTCCTTCTCAAACTCGGCGGAGAAATGTTCGGTGGTGGCAAGGTCGGTCTCGACCCCGACGTGGTGACCAAGGTTGCCGAGCAGATCGCCGAGGTCGTGCGCTCCGGGGTGCAGGTGGCGGTGGTCATCGGTGGCGGCAACTTCTTCCGTGGTGCGGAACTACAGCAGCGAGGATTGGACCGCGCGCGTTCCGACTACATGGGCATGCTCGGCACTGTCATGAATTGCCTTGCTCTGCAGGACTTCCTGGAGAAAGAGGGCATCGACAGCCGCGTGCAGACGGCGATCACCATGGGCCAGGTGGCGGAACCGTACATTCCGCTGCGCGCCCAGCGTCACCTCGAGAAGGGACGCGTCGTGATCTTCGGCGCCGGCATGGGCATGCCGTACTTCTCCACCGACACGACCGCGGCGCAGCGCGCCCTCGAGATCGGCGCCGAGGTGGTGCTGATGGCCAAGGCCGTCGACGGTGTGTTCACCGCGGACCCGAACCTCGACCCGAACGCGACGATGTACACGCAGATCACGCACCGCGAGGTCATCGAACAGGAGCTGAAGGTGGCCGACGCAACGGCCTTCAGCCTGTGTATGGACAACCAGATGCCGATCATGGTGTTCAATCTGCTGACCGAGGGGAATATCGCTCGGGCGGTGTCCGGTGAGAAGATCGGAACGCTCGTCAAGTCATGACGCGCGTGCCACGCTCGACACAGTGTTTTCTCGAAACAGAGGCAGTGACGAATCGATGCAGAACGACATGGAGGAACAGCCGTGATTGATGAAGCTCTCTTCGAAGCCGAGGAGAAGATGGAGAAGGCTGTCACGGTGGCCAAGGACGATCTCGGATCGATCCGCACGGGCCGCGCGAATCCTGGCATGTTCAACCGCATCGGAATCGACTACTACGGCGCGTTCACCCCGATCACGCAGCTCGCCAGCATCAACGTGCCGGAAGCGCGACTCGTCGTCGTCAAGCCGTACGAGGCCTCACAGCTGAATGCCATCGAGACGGCGATCCGGAACTCCGACCTGGGCGTGAACCCGTCCAACGACGGAAACCTGATCCGCATCTCCGTTCCCCAGCTCACCGAGGAACGCCGCCGCGAACTGGTGAAGCAGGCGAAGTCGAAGGGCGAGGACGCGAAGGTGTCGGTGCGCAACGTGCGCCGCAAGGCGATGGACGAGCTGTCCCGGATCCAGAAGGACGGCGAGGCCGGCGAGGACGAGGTGGGGCGGGCCGAGAAGGAACTCGACAAGACGACCGCCCGGTACGTCGCGCAGGTCGACGAACTGGTGAAGCACAAGGAAGCCGAGTTACTGGAAGTTTAGTCACGAGACGAGGAGTGGATCGGGGACAGTGACCGTGCCAGCAGAACACGGGACCTCAGGGGGACCCATCTCCGAGGGCGACCCCTCGGGACCGGTCTCCGAGGGGAAGCCCACGCCGGAACCGGCCACGGCCGCGAAGTCCAAGGCCGGGCGTAACCTCCCCGCAGCGATCGGCGTCGGCGTCGGACTCGGCGTCGCGCTCATCCTGATCCTCGTCTACGTGCCCCTCGTGTGGATCGGGGTGGTCGCGGTCGCGATGGCCGTCGCCACGTGGGAGGTCACGAAGCGGCTGCGCGAAGCCGGCATCAGCGCCCCCCGGATCCCGCTGATCGCCGGGGGCCAGGCGATCCTGTGGCTGGGGTGGCCGTTCGGCCCGGTCGGAGTGCTCAGCGCCTTCGCGGGCACGGTACTGGTCTGCATGGTCTGGCGCCTGTTCGACCACGGGTTGAAGGCGACGCCGCAGAACTTCCTCCGGGACACGGCGGTCACCGTGTTCGTGGCGTCCTGGATTCCGCTGCTGGCGTCGTTCGCCGTGCTGATGGTGCTGCAGGACGACGGCGCCGGGCGGGTGCTGTGCCTGATGATCGGCGTGGTCTGCTCCGACGTCGGTGGTTACGCGGCGGGGGTGCTGTTCGGCAAGCATCCGATGGTGCCGGCGATCAGCCCCAAGAAGTCGTGGGAGGGGTTCTTCGGCTCGCTGCTGTTCTGCGTGATCGGCAGCCTGCTGACGGTCACGCTGATCCTCGACGAGAACTCGATGATCGGTGTTCTCCTCGGCGTCGTGCTGGTGGTCACCGCCACGCTCGGCGATCTCATCGAATCCCAGGTCAAGCGCGAGCTGCGCATCAAGGACATGGGCACCCTGCTGCCCGGGCACGGCGGGATCATGGACCGTCTCGATTCCCTGCTGCCGTCGGCGTTCGTGACGTGGCTGGTGCTCACGGTCCTCGTGTGACCGCGCTGCCGTGACCATTCCCAGCCCGAACATCTGGCACTGGCCGGAGTGGTACGAGGTGGAGAATCGTGCCCAGGACGTGGACGGGGCGATCTTCCGGCACCTGCGCGCGGCCGTGGACTGGACGGCCGGCACCGTCGCCGACGTGGGCTGCGGCTCCGGTTTCCATCTCCCGGTCTTCGCGGAGTCCGCGGCGACGGTCTACGGCGTCGAACCGCATCCGCCGCTCCTGGAACGGGCCCGCACCCGGGTGGGGCATCTGCCGAACGTCCGCGTCCTCGACGGTTCCGCGGAGGACATACCCCTCGGCGACGCGACCGTCGACGTCGTGCACGCGCGGACCGCGTACTTCTTCGGTCCGGGCTGCGGCCGCGGGATCCGCGAGGCGATGCGGGTGCTGCGCCCGGGCGGCGCGCTGGTGGTGGTCGATCTCGACGCGACGGCCCACCCCTACGGTGAGTGGATGCGTACCGACCTGCCGCAATACCACCCGGCGACCGTGGAGGAGTTCTTCGCGGCCCAGGGGTTCGACCTGGCCCGCGTGGAGACCCGATGGCGCTTCCCGTACCGGGAGGCGCTGCGCGCAGTCCTCGGCATCGAGTTCACCACAAGGACGGCATCGGCGGCGTTCGCTCAGACCCCCGGCGTGGCTCTCGACGTGCGCTACCGAGTGCACGTCCGCCGAAAGCCCGCCGGGCTGGAGTTGCTCTGACCGGTGTCGCTACCGCGGCGCGATGTGGAAGAGCTTCGCGAGCGCGTTTATCTTCTTGGCCTTCGCCAACTTCGGGAGGTCGCTGCCGTCCCGTACCCGGGAACCGTCCTCGCCGAGGTCCGCGATCACGTCGCGCGCCCATTCGGCCTCGGCCGGGGACGGGCTCAGCGCGTCGTTGACCGGCGCCGTCTGCGCGATGGTCATGCACAGCTTGCCGCTCATCCCCATCGACAGGGTGAGCGCCGACGCGCGGACCAGGGCGTCGACATCGGTGCCGAGGGTGGGGCCGTCGATCGGCGGTGCGATCCGGGCAGCGCGGCTGGCGACGGTCAGCCGGGAGCGGGGATACGCCATCGCCAGCGGTGAGTCGTCCATGCCGGTGTCGCGACGGAAGTCGCCGCTGCCGAATGCCAGGCGGAACGTGGCCTCCGTCCGGGCGATCTCGGGTGCGGCCTCGAGACCCATCGCGGATTCGACGAGCGCGAGCACCTTCGTGCCCTCCGGGAGTCGCTCGGCCGTCGCGTCGACCTGCATGCCGCTCTCGGTCTTGGCGAGCATGACGCCCTCGAGACCCGGAACACCGTTCAGGGCCGCCAGGTCGTCCGCCCAGTAGGGGGTGGTGGCGTCGTTGATGCGCACCCACGCGCGCCGGTTCTCGCCGAGCCAGGCGACGACGTCGGCCCGGGCCCGGGGTTTGCGGTCGGGAGTGACGGCGTCCTCGAGGTCGAGGATCACCGCGTCGGCGGCGCTGGTGTGGGCCGCCTCGAAACCCTCGGGTTTGCCGGCGGGAACCAGCAGCCAGGATCGTGCTTGTTCAGCCGCGATGCGCGGTGCCACAGTCGTCTCCATGTCGGCCTTCACAGTCGTGCCGTTCCGGTGATATCCACGACAGTAATTCTGCTCGCAGGGCGTCGTCGTAATCCACTTGCGTAACTATTGTTCAGTTAGAAATTACTGTTCAGACGCCGCTGCCGGTTCGCCGCCCGCCGGATCTGGATGATGCGGACACCGCCCGCGAGGGCCATGATCACCGCACCCGCGATCGCCGCGAACAGCAGTGTGACGCCCAGCGGGAGCGTGAACTCCCAGGCGAACAGTTCGAGGGTCACGCTGTCGAGGTTCTGCAGGATGAACACGAGAAGCAGTACCAGAACGACGATTCCGATGACCAGGCCGGTCCAGGTGGCACCCACCCGCGTGTGCTTGATCCCCTTGCGGCGGGCGACGTCGGGATGCTCGGTGCCGGTCGGCGGCGTGTCGGGGTGTGCCGGGTCCGTGGGCGCCGGCCCGGTGCCGGGACCACGACCGGCCGGGACGTCCGGTGGGAAGTTCGAAGGGTCGTCCGGTGTTTTCGACATGAGTTGATCTTCACCCACCTGGGCGGGTTCCGCATGCGCATCGGGCGGCGAAACCACGTCGATCAGGCATCCGCACGACAACGAACCCCGAATCAATGGGACAATGGAGAAATTATGGCTGTCTCGCTTCCCCTCGTTTTCACCGCGCCCCGGCGTGGGATGCCTCCCAAGCATCTCGCGGACCTCGACTCCACCGAGCGGCGGGAGGCCGTCAAGGAGCTGGGTCTGCCCGGGTTCCGGGCCGACCAGCTGGCCCGGCAGTACTACGCGCGGCTCGAGGCGGATCCGGAGAAGATGACCGATCTTCCCGCCGCGGTGCGCGAGCAGGTGGGTGCGGCGCTGTTCCCGACACTGCTCACCGCCGTCAAGCACCTGGCGTGCGACGGCGGCGACACTCGCAAGACGCTCTGGAAGGCGAACGACGGGACGCTGCTCGAAAGTGTCCTCATGCGCTACCCGGACCGCGCGACGCTGTGCATCTCCAGCCAGGCCGGGTGTGGAATGGCGTGCCCGTTCTGCGCGACCGGGCAGGGCGGGCTGCAACGCAACCTGTCGACCGCCGAGATCGTCGATCAGGTGCGTGCCGCCGCGGCCGCCCTGCGCGACGGAGACGTCCACGGTGGTCCGGGCCGGTTGTCGAACGTCGTGTTCATGGGCATGGGGGAGCCGCTCGCCAACTACAAGCGCGTGGTCGCCGCCGTCCGCCGCATCACCTCGCCAGCCCCCGACGGCCTCGGGTTGTCGCAACGCTCGGTGACGGTGTCGACGGTGGGGTTGGCGCCCGCCATCCGCAAGCTCGCGGACGAGGATCTCAGCGTGACGCTGGCCGTGTCCCTGCACACCCCGGACGACGAACTGCGCGACACCCTGGTTCCCGTGAACAACCGCTGGTCGGTGGCGGAGGTCCTCGACGCCGCCCGCTACTACGCGGACAAGTCCGGCCGCCGGGTCTCCATCGAGTACGCCCTGATCCGGGACGTGAACGATCAGCCGTGGCGCGCCGACATGCTGGGAAAGAAGCTGCGCAAGGCGCTCGGACCGCTGGTGCACGTGAACCTGATCCCGCTGAACCCCACACCGGGCAGTGAGTGGGACGCGAGCCCGAAGCCGGTGGAGAAGGAATTCGTCCGGCGCGTGCTGGCGCAGGGCGTGTCCTGCACGGTTCGTGACACCCGCGGCCAGGAGATCGCCGCCGCCTGCGGGCAGCTCGCCGCCGAGAACTGAGCGTTCGCCGCGCAGGCCGATACGACGAAACCCCTCGTCCCCGGGTGATCGGGGCGAGGGGTTTGTTCGTGGTCCGGTGTTACCGGGGCTTGCGCCGCAGCACGATGTCGCGCACGAGGATGAGGACCATCAGGGCCGCGCAGCCGATCAGCCACAGGTCCTCGACCAGGCCGGTGTGGTTGCCGATGATCATGAGCAGCAGGAACACGGCGAAGAACCATCCGAAGAATCGGAACGTCTTCGGAGCCTCACCGCTCCAGCCCCACGCCGCCGACGGGACCTCCGCGGTGTCGATGTGTGCGGCCACGATGGGGTCGCTGGACGAGGGCTCCAACTGGGTACCGGCCACGATCGATCCTCCTGCAGATTCGGTTGCGCTACTCGACATATCGTGACATACGACTGTCCGTCGTACGTAGCGGGGCCATCCGTGGCGGGCGGTCCGCATTTCATCAGGAACAATGGGTGGGTGGATGAAACCAGGCCCACTCGCGTCCTGCTGCTCGGCAGCACCGGTTCGATCGGCACCCAGGCGTTGGAGGTGGTGGCCGCCAACCCGGACAAGTTCACGGTGGTGGGGCTCGCGGCCGGTGGCGGAAACGTCGAACTGCTCGGCCGGCAGCTTCACGAGACGGGTGTGTCGTCCGTCGCGGTCGCGGATCCGCAGGCCGCGGCGTCATTGGATCTGCCGGGGGTGCTGAGCGGACCCGGCGCCGTCACCGAACTCGTGCGGACCACGGAAGCGGACGTCGTGCTCAACGCACTGGTCGGTTCGCTGGGCCTCGAGCCGACGCTGGCCGCGCTCGAGTCCGGTGCGCGGCTCGCGCTGGCCAACAAGGAGTCGCTCGTCGCCGGCGGGCCGCTCGTGACGGCGGCCGCGGCGCCGGGACAGATCGTGCCGGTCGACTCCGAGCACTCGGCGCTGGCGCAGTGCCTGCGCGGCGGCGGTGCGGACGAAGTGGACCGTCTGGTTCTCACCGCCTCGGGCGGGCCGTTCCGCGGCTGGACGGCCGACCGGCTGGAATCGGTGACACCCGAGCAGGCCGGGGCCCACCCCACGTGGTCGATGGGGCCGATGAACACCCTGAACTCGGCGACCCTCGTCAACAAGGGGCTCGAGCTGATCGAGACCCACCTGCTGTTCGGTGTCGACTACGACCGGATCGACGTCACCGTCCACCCGCAGTCCATCGTGCACTCGATGGTCACGTTCACCGACGGCTCGACGCTCGCGCAGGCCAGCCCACCCGACATGAAGCTCCCGATCGCGCTGGCCCTCGGCTGGCCGCACCGGGTCGCGGGCGCCGCCGCGGCCTGCGACTTCACCACCGCCTCCACCTGGGAGTTCGAACCACTCGACTCGCAGGTTTTCCCCGCCGTCGACCTCGCGCGCGAGGCAGGCAAGGGTGGGGGATGCCTCACAGCGGTCTACAACGCTGCGAACGAGGTCGCCGCTCAGGCATTCTTGGACGGAATCATCCGGTTCCCGCGCATCGTCCGCACCGTCGCCTCCGTGCTGTCCGAGGCGGACGAGTGGTCGGCGCCACCGGCTACCGTGGAAGACGTACTGGCCGCCGACGGCTGGGCACGTGAGCGAGCACGCCAGCTCGTGAAGCAGGAAGGCTAGAACTGCATGGTGTTCGCAGTGGGCGTTGTTCTCTTCGCCCTCGGGATCGCGTTGTCGATCGCACTTCACGAAGCGGGGCACATGTGGGTGGCGCAGGCCACCGGCATGAAGGTCCGCCGGTACTTCATCGGCTTCGGACCCAAGATCTTCTCCTTCCGCCGCGGTGAGACCGAGTACGGACTCAAGGCGCTCCCGCTCGGCGGGTTCTGCGACATCGCCGGGATGACGGCGCTGGACGAGCTCGCGCCGGACGAAGAGGACCGGGCCATGTACAAGAAGCCGACCTGGAAGCGCCTCGCGGTGATGTCCGGCGGCATCGGCATGAACTTCGTCCTCGGCCTCGTGCTGGTGTACGTCCTCGCCGTCGGTTGGGGGCTGCCCGATCTGAACCGGTCTCCCGACGCGGTCGTCGGATCGGTCGGGTGCGCGGCGCCGACACAGGGTCCCGGCCCCGACTTCGCCCTGTCCGAGTGCACCGGACCGGGCCCCGCCGAACAGGCGGGCATCAGGACCGGCGACGTCATCACCGCGGTCGACGGCACGGACACCCCGACGTTCGCCGACGTGGCCGCCGCGACCCGCTCGCTGTCCGGTCCGGTCGACTTCACGATCGAGCGGGACGGCGAGGAACAGACGATCGTCGTCCCGGTCCAGCAGGTGCAGCGCTGGGTCCAGGAGAAGGGGGAGACCGAACCGCACGAGGCCACTGTCGGTGCGATCGGCATCGGCGCGACCCCGAGCGTCGTCGAACACTCGGCCCTCTCCGCGGTTCCCGCGTCGTTCGAGTTCACCGGCGACATGTTCGCGATGACCGCCGAGCGGATGGTGCAGATGCCGAGCAAGGCCGTCGACCTGTGGCATGCGGTGACCGGCGGCGAACGCGACCCGGAGACCCCGATCTCCGTGTACGGCGCGAGCGTCATCGGCGGTCAGATCGCCGAACAGGGAATCTGGGAAGCGTTCGTGCTGCTGCTGGCGAGCCTGAACTTCTTCCTCGGGATGTTCAACCTCCTGCCGCTGCTGCCCCTCGACGGCGGGCACATGGCGGTCACCGTCTACGAGCGGGTCCGGGACTGGTTCCGCAGCAGGCGCGGGCTTCCGCGCGGCGGACCCGTCGACTACATGAAGCTCCTGCCCGTCACCTATGTGGTGATCGTCATAGGTGGCGCATACATGCTCCTCACGCTGACCGCCGACATCGTCAACCCGATCAAGCTCTTCCAGTGATGGCTAAACTCGGACCCGAAGCTACGAAAGAAGGCACCCACGTGACCAGCCCTGTCGGATTGGGAATGCCCGAAGGCCCGGCCGCCGTTCTCGCACCTCGCCGCAAGACTCGCCAGCTCCAGGTCGGATCTGTCGGTGTCGGCAGCGACTTCCCGGTCTCCGTGCAGTCGATGTGCACCACCAAGACGCACGACGTCAACGCCACGCTGCAGCAGATCGCCGAACTCACGGCATCCGGTTGCGACATCGTTCGCGTCGCCTGCCCACGGCAGGAGGACGCCGACGCGCTCGCGACCATCGCGAAGAAGAGCCAGATCCCGGTCATCGCCGACATCCACTTCCAGCCGCGGTACATCTTCGCGGCCATCGAGGCCGGCTGCTCGGCCGTCCGCGTGAACCCCGGCAACATCAAGGAGTTCGACGGACGCGTCAAGGAGGTCGCGAAGGCGGCAGGCGACGCAGGCATCCCGATCCGCATCGGCGTCAACGCCGGATCCCTCGACCCACGGCTGATGCAGAAGTACGGCAAGGCCACGCCGGAGGCGCTCGTCGAGTCCGCGCTGTGGGAGGCGGGCCTGTTCGAGGAACACGGATTCGGCGACATCAAGATCTCGGTGAAGCACAACGACCCGGTGATCATGGTCGAGGCCTATCGGCAGCTGGCGGCGCAGTGCGACTACCCGCTGCACCTGGGCGTGACCGAGGCCGGTCCCGCGTTCCAGGGCACGATCAAGTCGGCGGTGGCGTTCGGCGCGCTGCTGGCCGAGGGCATCGGCGACACCATCCGGGTGTCGCTGTCCGCCCCGCCCGCGGAGGAGATCAAGGTCGGCACGCAGATCCTGCAGTCGCTGAACCTGCGGCCCCGGAAGCTCGAGATCGTGTCCTGCCCGTCGTGCGGGCGCGCCCAGGTCGACGTGTACACCCTCGCCGACGAGGTCACCGCCGGACTCGAGGGCATGGAGATCCCGCTGCGCGTGGCGGTCATGGGTTGCGTCGTCAACGGCCCCGGTGAGGCCCGCGAGGCCGATCTGGGTGTCGCGTCCGGCAACGGCAAGGGGCAGATCTTCGTCAAGGGCAAGGTCATCAAGACGGTGCCGGAGGCGCAGATCGTCGAAACGTTGATCGAGGAAGCGATGCGGATCGCCGAGGAGATGGAGGGCGATTCGACCACCGGATCTCCCGTCGTGACGGTCAGCTGACCCGGCGCCCGCGGTGGCCGACGAAACGTCTCCCGTTTCCGGCGAGTTCGTGGCAATCTGGTGGGCAGGTCCACTAGCTGACAAGGTTGGGTAGATGCTCAAGCTCCTCGGTGCCAAACAGTTGAGCAGTCGGGACGCCGCACACGTGCTCCGCGTTCTCGACGCCGATCCTGTCGCCGCCTGCATGGTTGCCGCTCGCGTAGAAGAGGGCGGTATCGATCCCCGGATGATCCACGGCGAGTTGTGGAGTCGGGGCGGGCCGCTCGAATCGTTGTGCTTCTCCGGTGCGAATTTCGTGCCGCTGCGCGGCAGCATCGACGACATGCGGGCGTTCGCCGACCGCGCCTGTCGCACGCCGCGCATGTGCTCGTCGCTGGTCGGGCGGGCCGAATTGACGCTGCCGCTGTGGGAGATGCTCGAGCTGGATTGGGGGCCGGCCCGCGAGGTCCGGCCCGATCAGCCGCTGCTGGCGCTCGCGAGTACCCCGCAGTGCCGCCCGGATCCCCTGGTCCGGCAGGTGCGGATGCACGAACTCGAGCAGTACCTGCCCGCCGCGGTCGCGATGTTCATCGAGGAGGTCGGCATCGACCCCCGCGCCAACGACGGCGGTCGAGGGTACCGGCGCCGCGTCGCCAATCTCATCGCCGCCGGCCGGGCGTGGGCGAGATTCGAGGACGATCAGGTGGTGTTCAAGGCCGAGGTCGGTTCGGTGTCCGCGCGGGTCGGGCAGATCCAGGGCGTCTGGGTGCACCCGATGTACCGCGGACACGGGTTCGGCGCGGCGGGCACCGCGACGGTCGCGGAGGCCGTCATCGCGGAGGGCCGCATCGCCAGTCTCTACGTCAACAGCTTCAACACGGTGGCCCGCAGCGCGTACGCACGCATCGGCTTCCGGCAGGTCGCGACGTTCGCCACAATTCTCCTGGACTGACGCGCTGGCCGCCTACCGTGTCGGCGGCGTCCGCCGACATAGCATGGGCGGCGATGAACCTGCGGCCACACTCTCGCTCCCGCGTCGTCCAGTCGATCGCCCTCTGCGGCGCCGCTGCGCTGACGGTGGGTCTCGCCGCGTGCACGCCTAGACCGGACGGTCCGGAACCGGCGGCGCAGGCGTTTCTGACGGCGTTCGCCGAGCAGGATTCGGAGCAGGCCGCCGACCTGTCGGATCGCCCGGACGCCGCGCGTCAGGCCCTCGAGTCCGCGTGGACGTCGCTGCAGGCCGAGTCGCTCGACGCCCGGACGACGGACGTCGACGTCAGCGGTGACACGGCCACCGTCGGGTACACCTACGAATGGCATCTGCCGAAGAACCGGGTCTGGACGTACTCGGGTGAACTGCAGATGGGTCGGCGCGGCGGCGACTGGGCCGTGCGGTGGAGTTCCACCAACGTCCATCCCCGGCTCGGGGACCGGCAGACGATGTCACTGCGGTCCACCGCGGCCCCTCGGGCGCGGGTGAACGAGCATTCCGGTTCGGACGTCCTCGTCCCCGGCGTGGTGTACCGGGTGAAGTTCGATGCGGCGCAGTCGGGCAACGTGATCGGCAGCGCCCAGTCCCTCGCGTCGGCGCTCGTCACGTTCGACAACACGCTCACCGCGCAGTCGATCGCCGAATCGGCGACGGCGGTCAAGGGCGACTACCTCGTCACCCGGTTGCGGTCGGACGACTACGAACAGGTCGCCGGTGTGCTCGGCGCCATTCCCGGGGTGAGCGTGTCCGACGAGGCGGACCTCGTGGCCACCGACCGGAATTTCGCTCCGGATCTGGTCGGTCAGGTGAAGAAGACCGTGATCGACGAGGTCGACGGCAAGGCCGGCTGGAGCGTGGTCACGGTCAACCAGAACGGTGTGGACACGGATGTGCTCACCGAGACCGCGCCGCAGACGTCCCCGTCATTCTCGATCAGCCTGGACCGTCCCATCCAGATCGCCGCGCAGAACGCCGTCAACGCCCGCACCGACCAGACGATGATGGTCGTCATCCAGCCGTCGACCGGCGACGTGCTGGCCGTCGCGCAGAACAAGGCGGCGGACAAGGACGGACCGGTTGCGCTCACCGGCCTGTATCCGCCCGGTTCGACGTTCAAGATCATCACCGCCGGCGCCGCGATCTCCTCGGGCATCGCGACACCCGACACGATGGTGCCGTGTCCCGGGCGCATCGACATCGGTGAACGCAGCGTCCCGAACTACAACGAATTCGCGCTCGGCACGGTGCCCATGGCGACGGCGTTCGCCCGTTCCTGCAACACCTCGTTCGCGAAACTCGCCAGCGAGATGCAGCCCGACGCACTGACCGTCGCCGCCTCGCAGTACGGAATCGGGCCCGACTACGAAGTGGTCGGCCTGCCCACCGACTCGGGTTCGGTGCCGCCCGCCGACGACCTGGTGCAGCGGACCGAGGACGGGTTCGGGCAGGGCAAGGTGGTGGTCAGTCCGTTCGGAATGGCGTTGGCCGCGGCGACCATCGCACACGGCACGACGCCCGTGCCGCGGTTGATCGCGGGACGGGAGACCAAGATCGACGGGGAGCATCCGCCGATCAGCCCGGAGATGGTCGACGGGCTGCGCGGAATGATGCGCCTCGTCGTGACGAGCGGTACCGCCGAGCGGATCGAAGATCAGGGCGAGGTGTACGGCAAGACCGGTGAGGCCGAGGTCGAGGGCGGCTCGCACGCCTGGTTCGTCGGATACCGCGGCGACCTGGCATTCGCGACATTGGTGGTGCGGGGCGGCAGTTCCGACAACGCCGTCGCCGTCACCCGCGACATGTTCGCCGCCCTGCCCGAGGGGTACTGACCCGGCCGCTGTCCACCGATCGGGGGACGCGGAATTCATCCTGTTCGGGGGCTGATCGGCGGACAGACTTCGCCGTCGGTGCCGTCCATAGTTGGTTGCAGACGGAAGAACCCGCACAGCGGGGATCGAAAAGCCAACGCGGACAGGAAGTCGGACCATGACCATCAGTGCAGAAGTGAATCGTGTGGAGACGGCGAACCGTACCCGGCGGGTGTTGTTCGTCGGGCGCCCGGGCGCCGGCACCGAGCTGACGCGGTGGGTTGCGTTGCGGCAGTGGGCTTCCGACCGTGGAATCGAATCGATCACCGAATGTGAGGGTGACGTCGTCTGCGCGATCGCGACCGAGGACGTTCTGGACGGACTCTGTTCGCCATCCGATGCGATGGCGATGCAGCTGGCGCGGGCTCGAGGGGTGCCCTGCGTCGGCGTTCGCGACGCGCACGTGCTCGAGGACGCGATCTGACATGTCATTCGAGATCATCGAGCGCGGCGAAACCCTGGTGGCCGGGCTGCCCGTGCGCAGCCCCCAGCGGGCCTTGGGAAAGCTGAGCGACCCTCGTCTCGACCGCGCCTGGACGAGGGTGCTCCACCACGAGGTCGGGGGACCGCTCGCCTCCACCTACATCGACTTCGCGCCCGACGTCGAGTCGTATTACACCCAGATCGTCGGGTACGAGTGCGCGACGGTGGACGACGCCACCCGGGGTCACGTCATTTCGCGGATCCCGCCCGGCACCTACGCGAAGTTCACCTCGCGGGGCATGTTCCCGGACGTGATGCTGCGGCTGTGGGCGCAGGTCAGCGAGGCGGAGTCGAACGGCGACATCGAGCGGACGTACACCGGCGACCTCGAGGCGTATCCACACGCCTACGCCGTCGACCTGTACATCCCGATCCATGTGGACGAGGCCGTCCGACCGTCGAGTGCAACAGGTGAGAAGCAATGATCGAAATCGTCAAGAGGCAGGCCGAATCGTTTGTGGGCCTGACCATCCCCGAAGGGAGACCCGGACGTCCCGGGCCGGGCCGGGAACTCGTCGACTACACGGTGGAGCGGATCAGGGATCGGGGGATCTCCGAGGTCTTCGTCGTCTACGCGGCATCCCCACCGCCGCGCACGTTCACGGTCGTCGTCGGATACCCGTGCGATTCCACCGACAAGATGGACCCCGGTGACGTCCTGATCAGCGTACGGTCCGGCTACTTCGCTCGGTTCTGTTGCGAGGACGAATCGAAACCGGACGCGCTGGCCGAGACGTGGAGCGTCGCCGACTACGCGTCGGCCCGCGGCCGGATCGAACGCGCGTTCACCGAGGATCTGGAGGTGCACCACCCGGACGGGTCGGTCGAACTGTTCCTCTCGCTCCACTGAGCGGCGGACGGTCGGGTCACTCGTGCTCGGCGAGTTTCTCGGGGTCGATCTCGGGCCCGCCCTTGCCCATCCGCTTGTTCACGACGACGGTCCCGGCCCACAGAACGACACCGATTCCGAGAAGGATGCCCGCGATCTGGTACTGCACGGCGGGCCGGTCGGCGAAGGGAGTGACGAGGAAGCCGCACGTGAGGGCGCCGACGATCGGCAGGATGGTCGGCACCCGGAAATGCTGGTGCTCCACCGGTTGCTTGCGCAGGACGAGCACGGTGATGTTGACGATGGTGAACACGCCCAGCAGCAGCAGCGCCGTGGTGCCGCCCAGTTCGGGGACCTCACCGACGAAGGTGATGAGGCCGAACGCGAGGAGCGTCGTGAAGACGATCGCCACGTACGGGGTGCGCCTGGTGGAGTGCACGCGGCCGAGCGGGGGCGGCAGGACGCCCTCCCGGCTCATGCCGTACAGCAGCCGGCTCGCCATCAGCATGTTGATCAGCGCCGTGTTGGCGACGGCGAACATGGTGATGAACGCGAAGATGCCGATCGGGAAGCCGGGCGCCCCGGCCTGAACGACCTTCAGCAGCGGAGTGTCGCCCTCGCCGAGTTCGCTCACCGGTACCAGCGCGATCGCGGTGATCGACACGAACACGTAGATGCAGCCCGTGATGACGAGACCGGTCAGCAGGACCTTCGGGAAGATGCGGCTCGGTTCCTTGCATTCCTCGGCCATGTTGACCGAGTCCTCGAACCCGACCATCGCGAAGAACGCGAGGGCGGTTCCCGCGACGACCGCGCCGAGCGCGGATCGGTCGCCGGTGTCGAACGTGGTGACCCGGGAGAAGTCGCCGTCGCCGACGCCGAGGGCCCACAGCCCGATCATGATGATGATGAGGAGGCCGGACAGTTCGACGCAGGTGAGCACGACGTTCGTCTTGACGCTCTCGCTGACCCCGCGGAAGTTGACGAGACCCACGAGCGTCATGAACCCGAGACCGAGCAGGGTGATGCCGATCCCGGTGGAGAAGTCGAGGTGGAACGCCTCGACGAAGTTCGCTGCGAACGCCCGCGACGCCGTCGACGCGGATGTGATTCCCGAGCACATCACGGCGAACGCGACCATGTAGGTGAGGAAGTGCACCCCGAACGCCTTGTGCGTGTACAGCGCGGCGCCCGCGGCCTTCGGGTACTTCGTGACCAACTCCAGGTAACTGAAGGCGGTGATGATCGCGACGAGGAACGCCACCAGGAACGGCAGCCACACCGCGCCCCCGACCTGGTTGGCCACCTTGCCGGTGAGGGCGTAGATGCCGGTGCCGAGGATGTCGCCGACGATGAACAACAGGAGCAGCCCCGGGCCCATGACCCGCTTGAGGCTCGGTTGTTCGGGCGAATTCGAACCGGGTGCGTTCGAATTCGTGGCGTCCGCTGTCGATCCCATGACCCACCGCCTTTCGCTACCGCCTGCGGCCCTCGTTCGAGGAGACCGTGTTCGCTAGGGGAGCAGCCCGAGCCTGCGGGCGGTGACCACCGCCTCGTGCCGCGACCGGGCGTCGAGCTTGCTCATGGCGCTGCGCAGGTAGCTCTTCACCGTCTCGGGCCCGACGGAGAGTCGCTGTGCCGCTTCCCCGTTGGTGCATCCCAGCGCCACGTGGGACAGGACGTCGATCTCACGCGGGGTGAGGCGGACGCCGGGGTCCTCGTCGGCGACGGCGTCCGGCCGCAGGATCCCGGCCAGGCGCTGGGACAGCCCGCGGAGGCGGGCCTGCAGCGAGGTGTCGGTGACGGTCTGCGCGACACTCCGCAACTCCGCGTGGATGTCACGGAGTTCCTCGGTGGTGGCACCGCCTGCGCCGTTGCCCTCGAGCGTCGCCATCATCTCCAGGCGGCGATCGACCTCGTCCCGGATGGCGATCTCGGTACCGAGGCGTCGCGACGCCGCGACGACGATGTCCGCGGTGCGGTCGCCGATCGGCGCGCAATCGCGGATGGCGGCGTACAGCACCGCGCGCGAGCTGCCCCGCACCATGACGGGCACCGCCAGGATGGACCGCAGCCCCTCGCTGAGGACGGGCCGGTCGAAGTGGTGCGTGATGGTCGAGGCTCTGCCGTAGTCGTTGACCGCCGCGGGTGTGCGCTGGGCGACGACGCGACCGCCCAGTCCGGAACGCGGAGGGATGGCGAGCCCCTTGAGGTTGTTCGTTCGGGTGCCGACGAACTCGCTGAGGTGGAGGGTGTCGCCCTGCACCTCGCCGGCGAACAGGACCGGCGCGACGCCGTGAGCTGCGATGCTGCGCAGCTCACCACGCAGTGCGTCCCCGTCCCGAGGGCGCAGCAGCGACGGTGCACGAGCAACCAAGTCGTCACCCCTTTCCGGGGGTAGTCACAGCAGTCTGTGAGCTAGATCATAACCGTAGTGAAGTCGGGTGACGGCCCGACCTCTTTACCTGGCCATGAGAACACGAGGAGTACCGCATGACCACCGATCCCGCCGCACGCGTGCGTGAGCTGCTGGACCAGTACGACACGCCGACGGCGTCCGCCGCGGAACTGCTGTGTGATCGTCACCCCGCCGACGACGTGGCATTCACCGTCGTCGAATCCGACCTGTCGTCGGCGGACCTCACCTACGGCCACCTGCGCGAGCAGTCGGCGCGATTCGCCGCCGCACTCGCGGACCTGGGGGTGGAGCCGGGCGACCATGTCGCGACGCTGATGGGCAAGTCCGCGGAACTGGTCGTCGCGCTGCTGGGGATCTGGCGCCGGGGCGCCGTCCACGTCCCCCTGTTCACCGCGTTCGCGCCGCCGGCGATCGCGTTCCGGCTCGGTGCCAGCGGTGCGAAGGTCGTCGTCTCCGACGCGAATCAGGTCGACAAGCTGGCCCCCGGGGAGGACATTCCGGTGGACGCGCCGTGGCAGGTCGTCGTCGTGGGCGGCGGCTCCGGCGCTCTCGATTTTGCGACGCTCGTGGACGCGCACGACGCGACCGATACGAAGGGCGCCGCCGTCACGGTCGGCGGCGAGGGTCCCCTCGTCCAGCTGTTCACCAGCGGCACCACCGGGACACCGAAGGGCGTTCCGGTGCCCCTGCGGGCGCTCGCGTCGTTCCACGCCTACCAGGAGTTCGGCCTCGACGTCCGCAAGGACGACGTGTTCTGGAACGCCGCCGACCCCGGCTGGGCGTACGGCCTCTACTACGCGCTGCTCGGGCCGCTCGCCGCGGGCACCCGCAGCATTCTGCTGCACGCCGGGTTCTCCGCACCCCTCACCTGGCAGGTCATGGAGCGATTCGGCGTCACCAACTTCGCCGCCGCCCCCACCGTCTACCGCAGCCTGCGCGCCGACCCCACCCCGATCCCCGAAACCGTGACGCTGCGGCGCGCGTCGTCGGCGGGTGAACCCCTCACCCCCGACGTGATCTCGTGGGCCGAGGCCAACCTGAACGTGTTCGTCCGCGACCACTACGGGCAGACCGAGCACGGCATGTTCATCGCCAACGCCTGGGCCGACGGGCTGCGGGACGAGGTGCGCGAGGGGTCCATGGGCAAGCCGCTGCCGGGGTGGGCGTGCGCCGTCCTCGAGGACGATTCCGACGCGCTCGCCCCGCCGCGCACCCCGGGACGGGTCGCCATCGACACCCGGAACAGTCCGCTGATGTGGTTCACCGGCTACGTCGACGCACCCGAGAAGACCGCGCAGCGGTTCACCGCCGACGGTCGCTGGTACCTCACCGGCGACGCAGGCCAGACCGACGAGGACGGCTTCTACTTCTTCTCCGCCCGCGACGACGACGTGATCATCATGGCCGGCTACCGGATCGGGCCGTTCGACGTCGAGAGCGTGCTCGTCATGCACGACTCCGTCGTCGAGGCGGCAGTCGTCGGCATGCCCGACCAGTTGCGCGGTGAGGTGCTCGAGGCGTTCGTCGTCCTGCGCGACGGCATCGACGGGACGGGCGAACTCGAGGTCGAACTGCAGACGCTGGTGAAGAAGAAGTTCGCCGCGCACGCCTACCCGCGCACGGTGCACTTCGTCCCGAGCCTGCCGAAGACCCCCAGCGGCAAGGTGCAGCGGTACCTGCTCCGCCAGCAGTAGGCGGCTCCGCCGCCCGTGCGCCTTTCTGGTTGCTCCCACAACCAGAAAGGCGCACGGGTGCGTCAGCGCCTGCGGAGGCGGCCGACGACCAGCAGCGCGAGCAGGGTGACCGCCAGCAGGAGGGTGGTGTCGGCCGCGGCGAGGAACACCCGGCCGCGGTCGGTGAGGCCGAAGATGCTCACCGGCAACGTCTTCCAGGTCGCCGGGTACACCATCACGGTGGCGCCCAGTTCGCCCATGGACAGTGCGATCGACAGACCCGCCGCGGCGCCGAGGGCCGGGAGCAGCAGCGGCAGCGTGATCCGGAACAACACCCGGGCAGGCCCCGCGCCGAGCGATTCGGCGGCCTGCCGGTACGCCGGATCGAGCCGGTCCAGCGCGGCCGAGACGGCGCTGAACGTGAACGCCAGCACGAGGATGGTGTGCGCCAGGATCACGATCCACTTGGTCCCGCCGAGCAGCAGCGGCCGCGAGTTGAACGCGATCAGCAGGCCGAGACCGATCGCGACGGACGGGATCGCGATCGGCAGGTGGAAGACGGCGTCGGTGACGCGGCGCAACCACGCCGGCGCCTCCCGCGCCGCAAGTGCCGCCCACGTCCCGACCGCGAGTGCCAGTGCACCCGCGATGAACGCCGTCTGCAGGCTGACGGTGAGGCTGGCGAGATTCTCGTCGGACAGTGCCGCCGCGAAATTCTGCCCGCCGAGGTCCGAGGGCAGTGGGCCCGTCCAGGATCCGGCGAGACCGGCGGCAACCACGGTGGCGATCGGCGCCGCGAAGACGACGGTCACCACGAGACCGAACAGGCTCAGGGCCAGCGCCCTAGATCTTCTCGTCCACAGCAGCACGGCTGCCTCCCGTCAGTGTCGCGAACAGAGTTCGGTACGTGCAGTGCAGGGCCAGCGACAACGCCACCTGGACCGTGGCGATCACGGCCGCGCCCGGCAGGTCGAACGTGACGATGCCGCGCGTGTAGATCAGAACGGGCAGCGTCACCACGTCCTTGGCGCCCGTGAACAGGACGATGCCGAACTCGTTGAGCGTGAGCAGCAGCACCAGCGACCCACCCGCCAGCAGCGCGGGCCAGGCCTCCGGCATCACGACGGTCCGCAGCACCCGCAGCGGCGACGCCCCGAGGCTGGCGGCGACGTCGAGTTGTTCCCGGGGGATCTGGGTGAACGCGGCCAGCAGGGGGCGGACGACGAACGGGGTGAAGAACGTGATCTCGGCGGCGATCACCCCCAGTGGGGTGCCGACGAAGTTCAGCGGCCCGTCGCCGTCGCCGGTGATCCGCGCGATCAGCGCGTTGACCGCCCCGGCAGTGCCGTAGAGGAAGGTGAACGCGAGGGTGATCAGGAAGGACGGCAGCGACAGCACGGCGTCGATCAGCCGTCCCACGACCTTCGATCCCGTGAACGGGACGAACGCCAGCACCAGCGCGAGGAACGTGCCGAGGGCCAGGCAGCCGAGAGTCGAGAGTGCGGCGATCTGCACCGTCCGCCACAGGGCCGTGCGGAACAGTTCCGAGCCGAGCACGTCGGACCAGGTGTCCAGGCCGGAACCGGTGTCGGAGCCGAGGGACTCGGTGAGCACCCGAGCCATCGGGTAGACGGCGAATCCGAGGACGAGCAGCAAGGGTGGGAGCGTCCAGGCGACGGCGCGCCACCGGACCGGTTCCGGCCGGGGAGACGTCGCCGCCGCGGGCGGGCGTTCGAGTGTCGCGGTCATGCCGCCGGCACCAGGACGCTGCCGTCGGAGGGGAATTGCACGCCGACGACGGCGCCGGGGGTGCGCTGGTCGTGGCCGGCGACGTCCGCGTCCACCTGCACTCCCTCGAGTTCGTCGACGGACAGGGTGATCCGCGTGGTCGACCCCCGCCACACCGTCGAGACGATTCGCGCCGAGAACGAACCCTTGACGCCGGGCGCGGTCAGCGTGACCGCGTGCGGGCGGACGCACAGGAACGCGGGCAGGTCCGACTCCCACTCGACGTGTCCGATGTCGGGTTGCGGGGCCGTCGCGGTGACGGGGGTGCCGCCGATCGACACGAGCGCCGACGTTCCGATCACCCGGGTGACGGTGCACGGCAACAGGTTGGCGCCGCCGAGGAATTCCGCGGTGAAACTGCTGGGTGGCCGCTTCCACAGGTTCTCGGCGGTGTCGACGTCCGCGAGCCGGGAGTTCCGCATGACGGCGATCCGGTCGGCCAGGGCGAGCGCCTCGCCCTGGTCGTGGGTGACGTAGAGCATCGCCGTGTCGGGCAGGGCCGCCCGCAGCCGGGTGAGCTCACCGAGCATGCTCTCGCGCAACTGCGCGTCGAGGGCGGCGAGTGGTTCGTCGAGCAGCAGGACCGCGGGCCGGATCGCCAGCGCCCGGGCGATCGCGATCCGCTGCTGCTGCCCGCCGGACAGTTCGCGGGGCAGGCGCGAACCGTAGGCGGTCATGCCGACCATCTCGAGGGCCTCGATCACCCGCGCGCCGATCTCCGCCCGCGGTACCCGCCGGGCCCGGAGCCCGAACGCCACGTTGTCGGAAACCCGCATGTGCGGAAACAGCGCGTAGGACTGCACGACGACGCCGATTCCCCGTTTCGCGGGCGGAAGGCCGGTGACGTCGCGTGATCCGAGCCGCACCGAACCCGAAGTGGGACGGACGAATCCGGCAAGCGCCTTCAGCGCGGTCGACTTTCCGGAGCCGCTCGGTCCCAGGAGGGCGACGGTCTCACCGCGGGCGACGCGGAGGTTGAAGTCGACGAGGGCGTGCGTGACGCCTCTGCCGCGTCCGTAGGTGACGGTGACCCGGTCGAACGTGATGGCGGGCGCCGAGTAGTCGGTGGCGCCGCGGACTGCGACGGTGTGCGGCTGGTGCGTCCGCCCTGTTGGAATTCCCGACACGATCAGCTCCCGGTGGCGTTCTGGTACGCGGCGACGTCCGAATCGAGTTCGGTGAGTACGTCGTTCCAGTTCGGCGACCACACCTGGACACCCTGCAGGGCGCGCGCCGGGGCGCTGTCACTCGTGGCGGCGCGCACGTCCTCGCGGACCGACACGCCGCGCGCCTCGCCAGCGACCGTCTTCTGGGACTCCTCGGACAGCAGGAACTCCATCAACTGTCTGCCCTGCTCGCTGCGCGGCGCACCCTTCGCCAGACCCATCACGTACGGCAGGGCGACGGTGGTGCGGGTGCCGTCGGCGGTTGCAGGGAAGAAGAGGTCGAACGTCGAACCGTCGTCGGCGATCGAGGTGAGGTTCATCTGGACGTCGCCGTTGGCCACGAGCAGTTCGCCGTTGCTGACCTTCGGCTGCAGCTTGCCGGTCGAGGACGACGGTCCCACGTTGTTGGCCTGGAGCTTCGCGAGGTAGTCGAGTGCGCCGTCCTTGCCCATCAGGTGCTGCAGGAGCAGCAGCACCGCGGTGCCGTCGCCGGCCTGACCTGGGGTGGAGTACTGGATCCTGCCCTTGAAGCGGTCGGACAGCAGGTCGTCCCAGGAAGCGGGAGCGGGCGACGCCGCGGGGTTGGCGATGAACGACAGGTAGTTCTCGACGACGGGAACGTAGCGGCCGGCCGGGTCCGTCTCCGCCGTGGGGAGGGCCGAGGTGTCGACGCCGCTGGGGACGAGCAGTCCCTGAGCGTCCGCCTTCTGGATGAACGGCGGCAGCGTGACGACGACGTCGGCCTGCGGGTTGGACTGTTCCTTCTCGAGGCGGGAGACGACCTCGCCGGATCCGGCCTCCACGAGATTCACCGCGATGCCGGTCTGTGCGGTGAAGGCGTCGAACCGCGACTGGTACCACCCTGAGAGGCCGTCGGCGCTGTACACGGTCACGGTGTCGGTGCCCGAGGTCGAGGCGGTACCGGTTCCGCCGCAGGCGGTTCCGAGAGTGAGGACGGTCGCGGCCAGGGCGGCTGCCGCGATCCGTGGGCGAAGGCGCATGGTGAGTTCCTTACGATGAGAGGTCGGTGCCCAGAAGCCTGCCGTTTGGTCTAGACCAGTGGGCCACCGCTGGGGGAACGGCAGGTGAACAATTGGTATAGACCATTTTTCGGGTACGCTCAGCCGCATGAACGACGACGCAGACGCGCGAGGAGAGTCCGTGCTGAACGGCACCGTCACGCGATGACCCAGGCGCCGAACGTCCCCAAGTACTACCGGGTCCGCACCGAACTCGAGTCGATCCTCGCCGAACTCGAGGTGGGGGACGCGGTGCCCGCGGAGCGGGAACTCGCCCAGCGGTTCACGGTGTCCCGCGAGACGGTGCGGCAGGCCATCCACGAGCTGCTGGTCGAGGGCCGCGTCGAGCGTCGAGGCCGCGGCACCGTCGTCGCCAGCCCGAAGCTCGTGCAGCCGCTGTCGCTGCGGTCCTACACGGAGGGCGCGGTCAGCCAGGGGCGGGTGCCCGGGCGTGAACTGGTCACGTTCGAGGAACTCGGCGCCGACGCGGACCTCGCCGAGGCGCTCGGTCTCGCGGCCGGCGCACCGGTGATCCACCTCGAACGGGTCCTGCTCGCGGACGACCAGAAGATCGGCCTCGAGAGCACCCATCTGCCGGCGGGTCGCTTCGGGGAGATGGCGCGCGCATTCGACCCGGGCACCTCGCTGTACGCGGCGATCCGCGAGTCGGGAGTGGTGTTCGCGTCGGCCACCGAGCGGATCGAGACCGTGCTGGCCTCCCCGCGAGAGGCCGCGCTGCTCGACTCGACCACGGCCATGCCGATGCTGCTGCTCCACCGGCTCTCGCTCGACGCCGGGGGTGTTCCGATCGAACGGGTGCGTTCTCTCTACCGCGGCGACCGGATCGCATTCCTCACGACCCTGCGGGACTGAGAGCTCGCGCGGCGGGTCCCGAGGCGACCCGGCCAGGTGCGGGTCTAACCTGGTACCCATGTCTGTCCGCACAGCACTGAGCCCCGGAACCGTGTCTCCCGTCCTCGCCGTACCGGCGGGGATCGAGCGTCCCGAGTACGCGTGGAAGCCCACGGCCAAGGAAGGCAACGAGCCGTGGGTCCAGACCCCGGAGACCATCGAGGCCATGCGGGTGGCGAGCAAGATCGCCGCGCAGGCACTGCAGGAGGCCGGTAAGGCGGTGGCGCCGGGCGTCACCACCGACGAACTCGACCGCATCGCGCACGAATACATGACTGATCACGGCGCCTATCCGTCGACGCTCGGTTACAAGGGATTTCCCAAGTCGTGCTGCACGTCGCTCAACGAGGTGATCTGCCACGGCATCCCCGACTCGACGGTGATCCAGGACGGTGACATCGTCAACATCGACGTCACCGCCTACATCGGCGGCGTGCACGGAGACACCAACGCCACGTTCCTCGCCGGCGACGTCGCCGAGGAGAACCGGTTGCTGGTGGAGCGGACCCACGAGGCGACGATGCGCGCCATCAAGGCCGTCAAGCCGGGCCGGGCGCTCAACGTCGTCGGCCGCGTCATCGAGTCGTACGCGCACCGCTTCGGGTACGGCGTGGTCCGCGACTTCACCGGACACGGCATCGGCACCACGTTCCACAACGGCCTCGTCATCCTCCACTACGACGAGCCCTCCGTGGACACGGTCATCGAACCCGGCATGGTGTTCACGATCGAACCGATGATCAACCTCGGTGACATCGGCTGGGAGATGTGGGACGACGACTGGACCGTGGTCACCAAGGATCGCAAGTGGACGGCCCAGTTCGAGCACACCATCGTGGTCACCGAGACCGGCAACGAGATCCTCACCCTGCCTTGAGCGAGAGCCGGTGGAGGGGCGCGCTGCTCGTCGCCGGCACCACGTCCGACGCGGGCAAGAGTGTGCTCGTGGCGGGACTGTGCCGGATGCTGGCGCGGCGGGGTGTCCGGGTGGCGCCGTTCAAGGCGCAGAACATGTCGAACAATTCCGTCGTCACGTTGGACGGCGGCGAGATCGGCCGGGCGCAGGCCCTGCAGGCCGCGGCCTGCGGGCTCGAGCCGAGTGTCCGCTTCAACCCGGTGCTGCTGAAACCGGGCAGCGACCGCACGTCGCAACTCGTGGTGCGGGGGCGGGCGGTCACGACCGTCGGGGCCCGCGACTACATCGAGCACCGGGGGCACCTGCGGACGGTGGTCGCCGAGGAACTGCAGTCGCTGCGCGCCGACTACGACGTGGTGCTGTGCGAGGGGGCCGGCTCACCCGCGGAGATCAATCTGCGCGCCACGGACCTGGCGAACATGGGCCTCGCCCGCGCGGCGGACCTCCCGGTGCTCGTCGTCGGCGACATCGACCGCGGTGGGGTACTGGCCCACCTGTTCGGCACCGTGGCCGTCCTCGCCCCGGAGGACCAGGCGCTGATCGCGGGCTTCGTGATCAACAAGTTCCGCGGCGACGTGTCGCTGCTCGCGCCGGGTCTGGGACAGCTGACGGCGATGACGGGTCGCCCGACGCTCGGGGTGATTCCGTTCGCCGAGGACCTGTGGCTCGACGCGGAGGATTCGCTGGGTGTGGTGGGTGACGCCCCGGTCGGGCGGCCGGCGCCCCCGGTCGGCGACGACTGGCTGCGCGTGGCCGCGATCCGCCTGCCCCGCATCTCCAATTCGACGGACGTCGAGGCGCTCGCGTGCGAACCGGGGGTGTCGGTGCGCTGGGTCACCGACCCGTCGCGGCTCGAGGATGCCGACCTGGTCGTGCTGCCCGGCAGCAAGTCGACCGTGTCGGATCTGGAGTGGTTGCGCCGCAACGGCATCGCGGACGCGATCGCGGTGCATGCGAAACGCGGCGGCCCGGTTCTCGGTGTCTGCGGCGGCTACCAGATGCTCGGGTCCGTCATCGTCGACGACGTCGAATCCGGCCGGGGTGCAGTCCCCGGGCTGGGGCTGCTCGACCTCGAGGTGGAGTTCGCCCCGGACAAGGTGCTCGCGCAGGTCCGCGGCGACGCCCACGGAGTCCCGGTGTCCGGGTACGAGATCCATCACGGCCGCGTCCGGCGCAACGGTGATCCGCCGCTGCTCCACGCGCGCGGCGGCGCCGCGGAGGGCAGCATCCGCGGCGCCGTGTACGGCACCCACTGGCACGGTCTGCTCGAGACCGACCGGTTCCGCCGGATCCTGCTGGACGACGTGGCCGAGCACGCGGGGAGAACCGGTTTCGTCACCGCCCCGGACACGGACGTCGCCGCGATCCGGACCGCCCAACTCGATCTGCTGGCGGACCTGGTGGAGCAGAATCTCGATCTTCCCGCCCTCCAGGCGCTGCTCGGGGCGGGCGCCCCGGCAGGGCTGCCTGTCATCGCGTCAGATCTTCTGCGCTAGGCCGTCGCGCGGCGGACGACCGTCCATGCGGCGAGGATTCCCGCCGCGGCGGCCAGCGCAGGCAGCCACACCATCGGAACCGATCGGGGGACGTCCGCGAACCAGTGGCCGATGTCCGCCCACCACCTCTGCCACGTGATCACGAATGCGGCGGCGCCCGCGGCGAGGAGCGTGCCGACGCCGAGGGTGAACAGGCCCACCACCCGCCACCGGTGATGCAGTGCGCCCAAGAGCATTCCGGCCGCCGCGGTCAGTGCGAGGAAGGCGAAGTACGTGGCGAGCTGGATCATCGGGGCGGAGGTGAAGTAGTTGGGAATCGCGAACATCCGCATCCCCACACCCCAGCCGCCGGTGGCCTCCTCGATCAGCGACAGTCCGTAGAGGAGCACTCCGAACAGGAGGACCTGGACGCCGGCGACGATCAGGGTGGCCGTGAAGTAGTCGCGCCGGGTGACGCTCATTCCCAGGGCGAACGGGAACGTCTGCGTCATGGCCTGCAGGTAGAACACGAGGGCGAACCCGAACAGGGAGAAGACCCCGCCTGTGAAATTGGTGTCGCTGCCGGTGTCGCCGACCAGCGCGAAGATGGCCGCGCCGATCGTGAACGACGCGAGCAGTATGCCCAGCGGCCACGCGACGAGCAGGGGCCAGGCGACGGTGTGGATGCGGGAGACGGTCAGGATCCGGTTCGTCATCGTGCGTCCTCCTTGCCGGCCGTGGTGCCGGCGGCTGTGGTGCTGCGGACCACGAGTTGCTGAAGGCTGAGCGGCTCGAACCGCAGGCCCTCGTCCACCGCTCGGTCCCGTTCGGTGTCCGACAGCGTGGTCTGTACGGTCGCCCGTTCGTGTCCGCCGAGCGATTCCCGGTGCAGCACGGTCTTGTTCGAGGTGAAGTCGGCGACGAGCGACGCGAGACCGGAGACGACGACCGCGCCCTCGCGGAGCGCGTCGGCGTCCTCGTCGAGGACGATCCGCCCCCTGTCGATCAGGATCACGTGTTCGATGAGGTCGCTGACCTCGTCGATGAGGTGCGTGGACAGCACGACCGTGCGTGGGTGCTCGGCGTAGTCGGCGAGCAGCCGGTCGTAGAAGAGGTGCCGCGCGACGGCGTCGAGACCGAGATACGGCTCGTCGAACAGGGTCAGTGGTGCGCGGGAGGCCAGGCCGACCGTCACGCCGAGCGCGGACGTCATGCCCCGCGAGAGTTTCTTCACCTTGCGGCCGGGCGGAAGATCGAAATCCGCCAGCAATGTCTGTGCGAGTTCCTCGTCCCAGTGGGGGAGCAGGTGCCGTGCGCTCGCGAGGACGTGCCGGACCTTGAAGTCGTCCGGGTATTTCTGGCTCTCCTTGACGAAGCAGACGTCAGTGAGCACCCGGGCATTCTCGTGTGGCGCCCGCCCGAAGACCTCCACGGCGCCCGAGGTCTGGAACTCCTGGCCGGTGAGGATCTGCATGAGCGTGGTCTTGCCCGCGCCGTTGCGGCCGAGGAGACCGTAGATCTTGTTCTCCTGCAACGAGAAATCGACCCCGTCGAGCGCGGCGACGTCGCCGAATCGCCTACCGAGTCCCCGCGCCGCGGCGATGGTCTTCGTATCGGACAGCGTGCCGATCATCGTGCTCCCTCCCGTTGGTCGAGCATGGTCTTGAGTTCGGCGATGCTGACGCCGAGTTTGTCCGCCTCGGTGACGAGCGGATCGATGAACTGGCGCGCGAACCGCTCGCGTCGCCTGAAGCGCAGCGCATTCCGGGCGCCGGAGGTGACGAACATCCCGATTCCCCGCTTCTTGTAGAGGATCCCGTCGGCGACGAGCTGATTGAGGCCCTTGGCTGCGGTCGCCGGGTTGATCCGGTGGAACGCGGCGAGCTCGTTGGTGGACGGCACCTGGCCTTCCTCGGGAAGGGTTCCGTCGATGATCGAGTTCTCGATGAGCGCCGCGATCTGCTGGAACAGCGGTCTGCCGTTGTCGATCATCGACGCCCGCCTCGTCGGTTGATCGGTTCATTACTCATGTAATGAACCATAGAACTAGGGCGGTCCGAGCGCAACAGGTCCGCGATCGCGTAGTTTTTAGCCCATGGAACTGACGCACGTGGCGGTGGGAAATGGCAACTGCACGGTCCGGATCGACGGACCGGAGAGCAAACACACCGTCCTCCTGCTACCGGGGGCCGGCGACGGGCCGGATGTCTACGACGGCGTCTGCGAACGCCTGCACAATTCGGACCTGCGCACGATCGTCCCCGAGGACATCACCGGTCTCGACGAGGCAGCCGTCATGGGCCTGCTCGACGAGCTGAAGGTCGGGTGGGTCAACCTCGTCGGCAGCCGGGAAGGGGCCGAACTCGCCTGGTCGCTGGCGGCCCGCCAGTTCGGGCGCTTCGCGAGCCTCGTCGTCGCCGACCGGGGGCATCCAGCGGCGCCCGACGCCGCGGGTGCGGTGCGCGGATCCGACTGTCCGGCGGTCGAACTCCCCACGACCGTGATGGTCGCGGACCCCGGCCGGCGCGCCGAGGCGGACGCCAGCGGACGCTTCGTCTACTCCGACTTCCGCGTCGTCCAACTCGACGGCGTCACCAACGTTCCGGCCTCGGCGGCCGCCGAACTGGCCACCGAGATCGTCCTTCGCACCAGCCCCTGGTAGACCCGGTGTGGCCCCACGCCGAGCCCGGCCGGGCTCAGCGTGGGGCGTACATGATGACGGCCATGCCCAGCAGGCAGATGAGGGCCCCCGACACGTCCCACCGGTCCGGCCGGAACCCGTCGGCCACCATGCCCCAGATCAGCGAGCCCGCGACGAACACGCCGCCGTAGGCGGCGAGGATGCGGCCGAAATTGGCATCCGGCTGCATCGTCGCGACGAACCCGTACGCTCCGAGCGCCGCCACACCGGCGCCGATCCAGATCCAGCCGCGGTGCTCGCGGACCCCTTGCCAGACCAGCCAGGCGCCGCCGATCTCGAACAGCGCCGCAACGGCGAACAGTGCGACCGACTTCGCGACCGTCACTCGGACGGCAGGTCGAGGCCGAGGAGGGCGTTCTCGACCACCTCGGGCAGCCCCGGATGGATCCAGTACTGCCCCCGCGCCATCTGCTGCGCCGTCTGGCCGAAGCTCATCGCCTGGATCAGCGGCTGGATCACCGTCGGCGCCTGAGCGCCGATCACGTGCGCACCCAGCAGACGCCCGGTGCCGCGTTCGGCGACGACCTTGCAGAGTCCCTCGTCGTCCTCCATGGCCCACCCGTACGCGACGTCGCCGTAGGCCTGCACCTTCACCGTGACGTCCCAGCCCGCCTCGCGGGCCTCGGCCTCGGTGAGCCCGACGTGCGCGATCTGCGGATCGGTGAACACGGCCGCGGGAACGAACCGGTGGTCCGAGGAGCGCAGCCCCGACGTGTCCGTCCACGCGCCCTGCAGGAGATTGTGCTGAACGACCCGGGCCTCGTGGTTGGCGACGTGCTTGAGCTGGTAGGGAGAGGAGACGTCGCCGAGCGCGAAAACGCCTTCGGCACCGGTCCGTTGGAACTCGTCGACCACGACGCGTCCCTCGTCGTCGAGGTCGACGCCACCGGCGGCAGCCCCGATGGCGTCACCGTTCGACTGCCGCCCGGTGGCCACCAGCAGAACGTCGCCCGACACGACGGTGCCGTCCGCGAGCTCGACGGCGACCCCGTCGCCGTCCCGGCGCACGGCCGCCACGGCGTGCCCGCGGTGCACGTCCCACTTCCGCTCGGCGAGATCGGTGAACCGGCGGGAGACGTCGTCGTCGAGGTGGCGCAGCAGGCGTGAGCTGCGCGCGATCAGCGACACCCGGGTGCCCAGCGCGGAGAACACGTGCGCGAACTCGGCGGCGATGAATCCCGCGCCGATGATCACCATGCGCTCGGGTAGTTCCGGCAGCCGCATGATGTCGTCGTTCGTGTAGTACCGCACGCCCGACTCCCGGACGACGCCGGGAATGATCGGCCGCGACCCCGCGGCGATCACCACCTGATCGGCCGTGATCACTTCCCCGGTCCCGGTGTCGAGGGTCCGCGGTCCCACGAACGTCGCGTGCCCGCGGAACAGCGTCGTGTTCGGGCTGTCCTCGGCGCGGTAGCGTTCCCCGCCGGCCGAGATCGGGTCGATGCGGCCGAAAACCCGCTTCACGATGTCGGGCCAGCGCACACCCTCGAGTTGCGCGTCGACGCCGTACTTCGCGGACCCCGTGACCGTGCGGGCCACCTCCGCGGCGTAGACGAACATCTTCGTCGGGATGCAGCCCACGTTCAGGCACGTTCCGCCGTACGTGCCCTCCTCGAGGATCGCGATCTTCTTGTCGGCGAACCGGTCGTCGGGCAGCGAATTGCCGGACCCCGAACCGATGATGGCCAGATCGAAGTGCGTCACCGCGCGGCCTCTGCGGAGTTGTGGCCGTGCAGCCACTCGAGCCAGAGGTCCACCTCGGCGAAGGCCTGGGCGCGGGGCTCGTCGGAGGACAGGAACACGTCGTGACGGGCGCCCGGGATGGGCACGATCGTGGTGCGGTCGCCGAGGCATCCCGCCCAGCGCGCGATCTGCCGGACGTCGAGGACCGCGTCCGCGGTGTCGACCCGGGGGTCGTACCGCGGCGCGAAGTACGACGCCTTGGACCGCAGGATCAGGGCGGGAACCCCGATGTCGAGCCCTCGGTGCAACTGGGCGTGCCCGCGGCGCACCGCGCGCAGCCACCCGAACGTGACGGGGAAACCGCTCAGCGGCTTCCAGTCGAGGTTGTAGTTCCAGATGCCGTTGCCCTCCACGTGCAGGCTCACGCCGTACGTGTCGAGCCCGGTCTTCGGGATGATCGACTTGCGCTTGACCCGCCCGACCGCGTCGACGGCCACCGTGCCGACGTTCCGCAGGTACGACGGACCCTGCAGGTCGAACCACGGGCTGTTGAGGATGACCCCGCTGATGCCGAGGGCTGCGGTGCCGCCCGCCTTGCGCTGCAGGCGGTGCAGCCACAGCGGCAGCACCAGTCCGCCGGTCGAATGCGCGACCAGCAGGACCTCCCCGTCGGCGGTCTGTTCCCGGACCTGGCGCAACGCCTCGTCCAGTTCGGCGTCGTAGAGGCTCAGGTCGGAGACGAAGTGCGGCGTCTGCCCCGGTTCGAGCGAGCGTCCGCACTTGCGCAGATCGAGGGCGAAGAACGCGTAACCCTGTTCGGCGAAGTGCTCGGCCAGGTGCTTCTGGAAGAAGTAATCGGTGAATCCGTGGACGTAGAGCACGGCGCGGCCGGTCTTCCTCGTCTCCTGCGGGGGCTGGTACCGGATCAGCGTCGCCTTCACCTCGCCCTCGCCGTCGGGGTCGGTGCCGAGAGGGATGGTCAGCTGTTGATATCCGTCGCCGAGAACGTCGGGAGCCCAAGTAGTCACAGATCACAATCTAATGTGCGTTTCGGGGGTGCGGGGAGGCGCACAATTGGGGCAGGTGATTTTCGCTCATACGCGCGGGTAACCTATCCGGCGAACACGGCAGGCGTATGCGCGTACGGCTATGGACAAGGAAGTCGATACTCCAGTGTCAGATCAGAATGCGGTAGAGACGAAAACGGATGTAGTGCTGGTTGGCGCGGGCATCATGAGCGCGACGCTGGGAGCGATCCTGCGTCAGGTGCAGCCCGATTGGTCGATCACCACATTCGAGCGGCTCGACGCAGTAGCCGCCGAGAGCAGCGACCCGTGGAACAACGCGGGCACCGGCCACTCCGCGCTGTGTGAGCTCAATTACACCCCGCAGAACGCCGACGGCACCGTGGACATCACGAAAGCCGTCAACGTGAACGAGCAGTTCCAGGTGTCGCGGCAGTTCTGGGCGCACGCCGTCGAGAGCGGTGTGCTGACGCAGCCCAAGGAGTTCATCAACCCCATCCCGCACGTGAGCTTCGTGCACGGCGAGGCCAACGCGAAGTACCTGCGGGCCCGCTACGACGCCCTTGCCGGCCACCCCCTCTTCGCGGGCATGGAGTACATCGACGCCCCCGACGAGTTCACCCGCCGCCTGCCGTTGATGGCGAAGGGCCGCGACTTCAGCGATCCGATCGCCCTCAACTGGACCCAGGACGGCACCGACGTCGACTTCGGCGCCCTCACCAAGCAGCTCCTCGGCTACGTCGGCGCGTCCGGCGGCGTCGTCCACTTCGGACACGAGGTCACCGACCTCACCAAGCAGTCCGACGGCAGCTGGGTGGTCAAGGTCACCAATCGCCGCAATGGTGCGAAGAAGGTCGTGCGCGCCAAGTTCGTGTTCGTCGGCGCAGGCGGCGGTGCACTGCACCTGCTGCAGAAGTCCGGCATCGCGGAGGCCAAGGGCTTCGGCGGGTTCCCCGTCAGCGGCGCGTTCCTGCGCTGCACCAACCCGGAACTCATCGACCAGCACCGTGCCAAGGTCTACGGCAAGGCCGCGGTCGGCGCGCCCCCCATGTCGGTTCCGCACCTCGACACCCGCGTGATCGGCAGCAAGCCCGGACTGCTGTTCGGTCCGTACGCCGGCTGGTCGCCCAAGTTCCTCAAGCAGGGCCGCGTCACCGATCTGCCCAGCTCGGTCAAGCCGAACAACCTCCTGTCGATGCTGGGCGTCGGTGTCAGTGAACTCGGTCTCGTCAAGTACCTGATCAGTGAGCTCGCGATGTCCGAGGCCGGCCGCATCGAGACCCTGCGGGAATTCGTCCCGAAGGCACTCGGCAAGGACTGGGAACTCATCACCGCAGGCCAGCGCGTCCAGGTCATCCGCCGCGCCAAGGGCAAGGGCGGCGTCCTCGAATTCGGCACCGCCGTGGTGAACGCCGGCGACGGCAGCATCGCGGGCCTGCTCGGCGCCTCGCCGGGCGCCTCGACCGCCGTGCCGGCGATGCTCGACGTCCTGCAGCGGTGCTTCCCGGCCCAGTACGAGTCGTGGAAGCCGAAGCTTCAGGAAATGGTCCCGTCGCTGGGCGTGAAGCTCTCCGACGACACCGGCCTGTTCTCGCAGGTGTGGGACTGGACGTCGAAGGTTCTGCAGCTCGACACCAGCAAGGTGGAGGACGCGTCGGTCGCGGTCTGACCGACTGCTCGGCCCGGGTCCACGGGCGCGCACGCTCGCGGGTGCTGTGCGATAGTTGCCTGTCATGACGGCAACCGCAGCACTCAAGCGTTCGTGGGCTCTCGATCTCGACAACAAGACGCTCTACGAGTTGCTCCGGCTTCGCGTAGAGGTCTTCGTCGTCGAGCAGGCGTGCCCGTACCCGGAACTCGACGGCCGGGACCTGCTGGCCGAGACGCGCCACTTCTGGCTGGAGCAGGACGGTCAGGTGGTCTGCACGCTGCGCCTCCTCGAGGAGCACGCCGACGGCAACAAGTCGTTCCGCATCGGCCGGCTGTGCACGGCGCGGCCGGCCCGGGGGCAAGGACACACGACGCGTCTGCTGCGCGCCGCGCTCGCGGAGGTCGGCGACGCGCCGTGCCGGATCAACGCGCAGACGTACCTCGTGGACATGTACGCCAAGCACGGTTTCAAGCCGGACGGTGAGGAGTTCGTCGAGGACGGAATCCCGCACGTCCCCATGCGTCGCGGCGGCGGTGCCCCGTACGAGGTGGCGGAGGCGGCCCCGTCGAGTGCGGGGCAGTGAGCGCCGACTAGGGTCGTCAGGTGAATGTCCGCGGGGAAGTCCTGTTCGAATCAGGCGCGGTCCCGCCACTGTGACGGATCTCTGACCGGCTGCCATCACCCTGGTTGCCGATCCGGTCTCCCAGCCAGATTGCCGCGGCGTTCGTACCGGCCAAAGCTCTCGGCGAGGAAACCGGGACGTGAAGGGATGCAGCGTGCGTACGGATCGTGAAGTGGACCAGGTTCGACCCGACTTTTCGTGGGGTTTTCCGTTCAGTGCGGTGGTCGGCCAGGACCGGTTGCGGCTGGCCCTCGTCCTCTGCGCGGTCCATCCCGGCATCGGCGGCGTCCTCGTCCGCGGTGAGAAGGGGACGGCCAAGTCGACGGTGGTCCGTGCTCTCACCGCGTTGCTGCCCGCGGTGCAGGACGAGAACGGCACCCGCCCGGCGCGGCTGATCGAATTGCCCGTCGGAGCCACGGAAGACCGCGTCGTCGGTTCCCTCGATCTGGAGAAGGTGCTGCGCGACGGTGAGCGCGCGTTCCAGCCCGGACTGCTGTCGGCCGCGCATCAGGGTGTGCTCTACGTCGACGAGGTCAATCTGCTGCACGACCATCTGGTGGACGTGCTTCTCGACGCGGCGGCGATGGGCCGCGTGCACGTCGAACGGGACGGCATCTCGCATTCGCACGCCGCCCGGTTCGTGATGGTCGGCACGATGAATCCTGAGGAAGGTGAGCTCCGGCCGCAGCTCCTCGACCGCTTCGGGCTGGCCGTGGACGTGGCCGCGTCGCGGGAGGTGGACGTGCGCATGGAGGTGGTGCGGCGTCGTCTGGACTTCGAGCGCGACCCCGCGGGGTTCGTCGAGCGCTACGCCGAGCAGGACGCCGCCCTCGCCGCGGCCATCCTCGCGGCCCGCGACCGGCTCGACTCCGTCGTGCTCGACGACGTCGAGTTGCGCCGAATCGCTTCTCTCTGTGCGTCGTTCGATGTGGACGGCATGCGCGCCGATCTCGTCCTCGCCCGCACGGCGACCGCGCACGCCGCGTGGCGGGGCGCCGGGGCCGTCGAGGCGGAGGACGTGCGAGTGGCCGCCGAACTGACCCTGCCGCACCGCCGCCGCCGGGATCCGTTCGACGAACCCGGTCTCGACGAACAGCAACTCGACGACGCTCTCCGGCAGGCCGACGAGGATGCGCGGTCCGGCGGCGGGGAACAGCCGGAGCAGGAACCCGGAACTCCGCCCACCGCACCGCCCGCGGCGGACGGCGCGGACACCGACCCCGAGGGTCCCGACGATCCGGACGGGCCCGGCGGCGGCGCACCGGCACCCCCGGAGCGCCCGGCCGGGCCGACCGGCACCCAGTTCACCACCAAACTCCTCGAGGTACCCGGAGTCGGCGAGGGCGCGCCGGGCCGGCGCTCACGTTCCCGCTCGTCGCGCGGTCGCGCGGTGCGCTCGACCGCCGAGTCTGGGCACGGACTCCACCTCGTGGGCACGCTCTTCGCCGCAGCCGGGCAGCAGGTGGCCCGCGGCCGGACCACCGGGCGGATGATCCTCGATTCCGTCGATCTGCGCGGAGCGATCCGCGAAGGCCGCGAGGGCAACCTCGTGGTGTTCGTCGTGGACGCATCCGGGTCGATGGCGGCCCGTGACCGGTTGTCGGCCGTGACCGGCGCCGTCGTCTCACTGCTCCGCGACGCGTACCAGCGCCGCGACAAGGTGGCGGTGATCACGGTCCGCGGACGGGCCGCGGAACTCGTCCTGCCGCCCACCTCGTCGGTCGACATCGCCGTCCGCCGTCTGCAGGGAATGAAGACGGGCGGCAAGTCTCCACTGGCAGAAGGATTTCTGCGCGCGCGCGAGGTCGTGTTGCGGGAACGGCTCCGCGACCCGCAGCGCCGCGCCCTCGTCGTCGCGCTGACCGACGGGCGGGCGACCGGCGGTAAGGATGCGTTGCACCGTGCGAAGGTGGCCGCGGGGCTGCTCGCCGACAGCGCGGTCGCGTCCGTGGTCGTCGACTGCGAGAGCGGGATGGTCCGGCTCGGGCTGGCCGCGGAGCTGGCCCGCCGGTTGCGGGGTGGGTACGTCCGGCTCGGCGAATTGTCCGCGCAGCAGGTCGCGGGCGTCGTCCGCGCCGCGGCCTGACCCGGATCCGGAAATTCGGCAGGGAGAGAGAAGACACATGCCCAAGGGTGTTCCCGAGAACGTTCCCGACGATGGCCTCACCACGCGTCAACGGCGCAACGCTCCCGTGCTCGCGGTCCACACCGGACCGGGCAAGGGGAAGTCGACGGCCGCGTTCGGCATGGCGCTGCGCGCCTGGAATCAGGGATTCGACGTCGGAGTGTTCCAATTCGTCAAGAGCGCCAAGTGGAAGGTGGGGGAGGAAGCCGCGTTCCGCGCGCTCGGTCAGTTGCACGACGACACCGGTGCCGGCGGGGCCGTGCAGTGGCACAAGATGGGCGAGGGCTGGTCGTGGACGCGTAAGCACGGCAGCGAGGAAGACCACGCCGCCGCGGCCGCCGAGGGGTGGACCGAGATCGCGCGCAGGCTGGGCTCCGAGGAGCACCGCTTCTACGTGCTCGACGAGTTCACCTATCCCCTGAAGTGGGGGTGGGTCGACGTCGACGAGGTGGTCGAGGTCCTGCGGAACCGGCCGGGCAACCAGCACGTGGTGATCACGGGCCGCGACGCCCCGCAGGCGCTGATCGACGCGGCGGACCTGGTGACGGAAATGACGAAGATCAAGCATCCGATGGACGCAGGCCGGAAGGGCCAGCGAGGCATCGAGTGGTGACCACCCTCCCCGCGGTGCCCGCGGTGGTCATCGCCGCGCCCGCGTCGGGCAGCGGAAAGACCACCGTCGCAACCGGTCTGGTCGGGGCGCTGCGCGAGTCCGGTTGTGCGGTGGCGCCGTTCAAGGTCGGCCCCGACTACATCGACCCGGGGTACCACGGGCTCGCGGCGGGACGCCCGGGACGCAACCTCGACCCGGTCATGGTGGGCGCGGAGCGGATCGCCCCGCTGTACCGGCACGGGAGTTCGGGATCCGACCTCGCGGTCGTCGAGGGCGTCATGGGCCTGTTCGACGGCAAGATCGACGCCGCGTCCCACGAGCCGTCGGCCGAGGGATCGACGGCCCAGGTGGCTGCGCTGCTCGGCGCCCCCGTGGTGCTCGTGGTGGACGCCCGCGGCCACAGTCAGAGTCTGGCCGCCGTCCTGCACGGCTTCTCGACGTACGACTCCGGGGTCCGCATCGGCGGGGTGATCCTCAACAGGGTGGGGAGCGCACGGCACGAACAGGTGCTGCGGCAGGCGTGCGAACGCGTCGGGCTCCCCGTGCTCGGCGCCGTCCCGCGGATGGCCGAGCTGGAGGTCCCGTCGCGCCACCTCGGGCTGATCCCGGCCGCCGAACACGGCGCCGACGCGGTGAACGCCGTGGACGCGATGACCCGCCTCGCCGCCCGCCACCTCGACCTCCCGGCCATTCGCGCACTCGCGGCCTCGGCGGTCGACGGCCCGGTGTGGGATCCCGCCGCCGAGGTCGGGCCCCCTCCGCCCGGCCCGCGTCCCACCGTGGCGATCGCCGGAGGTCGCGCGTTCACGTTCGGATACGCCGAGCACCGCGAACTCCTGGGCGCGGCGGGTGCGGACGTGACCACGTTCGACCCCCTGCACGACCCGTTGCCGCCCGGCACGAGCGGTGTGGTGCTGCCCGGCGGTTTCCCCGAGGAGCACGCCGTCGCGCTCGCCGGGAACGCCGCTCTCCTGGCGCAGATCCGCGAGCTCGCCACCGCGGGGGCGCCGATCCATGCCGAATGCGCCGGTCTGCTCTACCTCGCGCGCAGCCTCGACGGTCACGCGATGGCCTCCGTGGTCGGGGTCGACGCCGCATTCGGGTCTCGCCTGACGCTCGGATACCGCGAAGCCGTGGCGGTGACGGACTCCGCCCTCTTCGCGGCGGGTGAGCGGGTGGTCGGCCACGAGTTCCATCGCACGTTCCTCGCCGCGGCGGAGGCGGACGGCTTCGCACCCGCGTGGGGGTGGCGCCCCTGGGACGGCGCCCCCGCGCGGGAGGGCTTCGTGCGCGGCGGTGTGCACGCCTCGTACCTGCACACCCACCCCGCGGGTCATCCGCGGGCGATCACCCGTTTCGTCGCCGCCGCGCGCACGTTCTCCGCTCGTGGCTGACGTCTGCGTCGGCGTCGGGTTCCGGGCGGCAGCGGGCCGCGCCGACATTCTCGCCGCCGTCCGTCACGCGCTGGCGTCCGCGAACCACGTTTCGGACGCGACGCTGCACTGCCTGTGCACCC
This sequence comes from Rhodococcus opacus B4, assembly GCF_000010805.1. Lineage (NCBI taxonomy): Bacteria > Bacillati > Actinomycetota > Actinomycetes > Mycobacteriales > Nocardiaceae > Rhodococcus > Rhodococcus opacus. Next base: position 7,270,645 of record NC_012522.1, read on the forward strand.
TCGACCGCAAGGCCGCGGAACCGGCCCTCGTGGACGCCGCATCGGAGTTGGGTGTCCCCGTCCGCGGATTCGCCGCGGACGAACTCGCCGCCGTCGCGGTGGCCAACCCGTCGGACCGGGTGCACTCGGCGACGGGATCGCCGAGCGTCGCGGAAGCGGCGGCCGTGCTCGGTGCGGGCGGCGGGCCGCTGATCGTGACCAAGTGGTCCGCGAATGGCGTCGTCGTCGCCGCAGCCCGTAAAGTTTCGTAGGTTCGAGACGAGTCGTGCAGGAATTTCAGGAGAAACGGGGAGAGCGCGTGACTGCTGCCACCGGAGACGAGACCAACTACCTGGTCGGACTCAATTTGGCCGATCGTCGTGTGGTCGTGGTCGGTGGCGGAACGGTGGCGCAGCGCAGGCTCGGGCTCCTGATCGCGTCGGGTGCCCGGGTGCACCTGATCAGCCGCGAGGTCACACCGGCGGTCGAGGGAATGGCCACCGCGGGACAGATCACAGTGGACCTTCGCGAATACCGGGACGGCGACCTCGCCGACGCCTGGTACGCCATCGCGTGCACGGACGAACCGGACACCAACGCGGCCATCGTCGCCGAGGCCGAACGGAATCGCGTCTTCTGCGTACGCGCCGACAACGCCCGCTACGGGACGGCCGTCACCCCGGCCAGCGCGAGCTACGACGGAATGAGCATCGGTGTGCTCGCGGGCGGCGACCACCGCCGGTCCGCCGCGGTGCGCACCGCACTCGTCGAGGGTCTGCAGTCCGGTGCCGTCGCGGACACCGCCGAGCCCCCGGCGGCCGGTGTCGCACTGGTCGGCGGCGGCCCCGGCGACCCCGACCTCATCACCGTGCGCGGCCGTCGACTGCTCGCCCGTGCCGACGTGGTGGTCGCCGATCGCCTCGCCCCGCCGGAACTGCTCGCCGAACTGGGCTCGGACGTCGAGGTCATCGACGCCGCGAAGATTCCCTACGGCCGTGCGATGGCACAGGAGGCGATCAACGCCGCCCTCGTCGACGGCGCGAAGGCAGGCAAGTTCGTGGTGCGGCTCAAGGGCGGCGACCCCTATGTGTTCGGGCGCGGCTACGAGGAACTGGAGGCGTGCGCCGCGGCGGGTGTGCCCGTCACCGTGGTTCCCGGCATCACCAGCGCCATCTCGGTGCCGTCGGCCGCAGGCATCCCGGTCACGCATCGAGGCGTCACCCACGAGTTCGTCGTCGTCAGCGGCCACGTCGCCCCCGACCACCCGGATTCGCTCGTCGACTGGTCGGCCCTGGCCCGGTTGAAGGGCACGATCGTGTTGCTGATGGCCGTCGAACGCATCGAGGCGTTCGCGACCGTCCTGATGGACGGCGGGCGTCCCGTGGACACCCCGGTCACGGTGATCCAGGAGGGAACCCTGCGGACGCAGCGCACCCTCCGGGCCGATCTCCAGACCGTCGCGGCGCGGGTCAAGGAAGAGCAGATCCGTCCCCCCGCCATCGTGGTCATCGGGCCCGTGGCCGGGTTTTCTGTGGACGCTGGGTAACGTGAACCCTCGTGTCTGATTCCGGAATGCCCGAAACCACCTCAGCGTCGAAGAAGTCTGCGGTGATTCCGACTGCCGCCACCCGTGTGATGGGTCTGGCGATCGTCGTGCTGAGCGGGCTGCAGATGATGGTGGTTCTCGACGGCACCGTCGCCAACCTGGCGCTCGCCCCGCTGCAGGCCGATCTCGGTCTCAGCGACAGCGGCCGCAACTGGGTGCTCACGTCGTACGCGCTCGCGTTCGGCGGCCTCATGCTCCTGGGCGGACGGCTCGGTGACGCGTTCGGCCGGAAGAAGATGTTCGTCGGCGGTGTCGCCCTGTTCACCGTCGCCTCGCTGCTGTGCGGCCTCGCGGTGGGCGAGTTCATGCTGATCGCGGCCCGGTTCCTGCAAGGCGTCGGCGCCGCGGTGGCATCGCCGACGGCGCTGGCCCTGGTCGCGACGACGTTCGCGGCCGGACCGGCGCGCAACCAGGCCATCGCGATTTTCGCGGCGATGACCGGCATCGGATCGATCGCGGGGCTGATCATCGGCGGCGCGCTCACCGAGGTGTCGTGGCGTCTGATCTTCCTCATCAACGTGCCCATCGGGGTCGTCATCGTGGGCTGCGCGGTCGTGGCGCTGAAGGAGACCGCGGGCGAGCGTCTGGCGCTGGACGTTCCCGGGGCGGTCCTCGCGACGGTCGCGGCGACGGGTGTCGTGTTCGCGCTCACCGAGGGCCCGGAGCTCGGCTGGGCGAGTCCGTACGTGATCGGCGCGCTCGTTGCCGGGCTGCTGCTGTTCGGCGCGTTCCTGTACGTCGAACGGACCGCCGACAACCCGCTGCTGCCGTTCTCACTGTTCCACGACAAGAACCGGGTGGCGACGCTCGTCGCGATCTTCTTCGCCGGTGCGGTCATGTTCACGGTCGCCGCGTTCGTGGCGTTGTTCGTCCAGGACATCCTCGGTTACAGCCCTCTAGAGGCGGGCCTCGCGTTCATCCCGTTCGCGTTCGGCCTCGGCAGCGCGGCCGCGGTGGCGTCCAAGCTCGCCGTGCGGATCCAGCCCCGGTGGCTGGTGGTCGCCGGCGCCACGATCATGGTGGTCGGGCTGCTCTACGGATCGACCCTCGACAGTTCCGCCACCTATCTGGCCAACCTGTTCGTACCGGTCATCGGGATCGGGTTCGGCGTCGGACTCGCCGTGGTCCCGCTCCCGCTGTGCGCCATCGCCGGGGTGTCGGAAACGGAGATCGGGCCGCTCGCCGCGATCGCGCAGGTGGCGCAGACACTGGGTGGGCCCCTGGCCCTCGCCGTCATCGGGGCGATGGCCACCTCGCGCACCCTGTCGCTCGGCGGCATCTCCGGCAAGGTTGCGGACATGAATCCGGCGCAACTCGAGGCACTGGGCAACGGTTACACCTTCGCCCTCGTCGGCAGCGCCGGCTGCGCCCTCATCGCCGGATTCGCGGCGCTGTTCATCCGCTTCACTCCGCAGCAGGTCGCCCAGGCGCAGGCCGCCGAGAAGGCGGCGCAACAGGCGTGAGCGTTTCGGCCCGATTGCCCGGGACCGTCGATAGCATCCGGTCATGGACTACAAAATCGAGCTGATCATTCTGCCGGTGTCCGACGTGAACCGGGCCAAGGCGTTCTACGCCGACCAGGTCGGCTTCGTCGTCGACCACGATCACCGCGTGGACGAGAATGTGCGGTTCGTCCAGCTCACCCCGCCCGGATCGGCCTGCTCGATCGCCGTCGGCGAGGGCCTGGTCGACACCCCGCCCGGCTCGGTGCACGGACTGCAGATCGTCATCGACGACGCCGACGCCGCCCACGCGGAGCTGTCGGCCCGCGGTGTGCCCGTGAGCGAGGTGCAGGATCTGGCGTGGGGGCGCTTCGTGTACTTCGCCGATCCAGACGGCAACGAGTGGGCGCTGCAGCAGCTTCCGCAACGCGGCTGACCCGGACGGCGGGCAGCAGGAAACGGCCCGCCCGCGAACGCCGGGCGGAGCATGATGGTCCTGTGGTCACGCCCACCCGCACGTTCGGCACGACAGCAGCCGCGTTGGCCCTGCTGCTGGCTGCCGGGGCTCCGGCCACCGCCGCGTCCGCCGCGGCGGACGCACGCGTCGGTCCGCTGTTCCTGGCCGGGACGCCGATCCACGTCTGCACCGGATCGGTACTGGACAGCACGGACGGCGACCTCGTGCTCACCGCCGCGCACTGCATCGCAGGGTCCGGCGGCGCCCTGTCGTTCGCGCCCGGATACGACCGCGGAGTCGCCCCGTTCGGACTGTGGACGGTGTCCCAGATCTACGTCGATCCCGCCTGGCTGGAGGCGCAGAACCCCCGGCACGACTACGCCGTCCTCCGGGTGGCGCCGAGTGGAACCACCGTTCCCGCTTCCGTCGAATCGGTCGTGGGTGGTGGCTTCGAACTGGCGCCTGCCCCGGCAACCGAGACCACGGTGGCGGTCACCGGCTACCCGACGCTGGGCGACGGTCCGGTGTCGTGCACTGCCGCGACCACGTCGACGGACAGCTATCCGACGGTGGTCTGCGCCGGTCTCGGTGACGGAAGGAGTGGGGGCCCGTGGGTGGCGGGTTCGCGGGTCGTCGCGCTCGTCGGTGGCCTCGACCACGGCGGGTGCACCGACTCGGTCTCGTACTCGCCGGCCTTCGGCGCCGCCACGCTCGACCTGCTGCGGCGCGCGGAGAGCCGCGGCACGGGCGATTCGACACCGTTCGCGCTGCCCGGCACGTGCACCCGATCCTGACGGGGTCCGGGTCAGCGGGGGGCGGGACGGTAGCGGCGCACGGGCCTGCCCGCGCCCCCGTATTCCAGCCGGACCTCCAGCCGCCCCTCGGACAGGTAGTGCTCGAGGTAGCGGCGCACACTGACCCGGGACAGTCCGGCGAGTTCGGCGCATTCGGTCGACGACAGTTCGCCCTTCGATCGCAGGATGTCGAGCACGAGGCGGCCGGTTTCGGCGCTGAGCCCCTTCGGGAGCCGGCTCGGTTCCGGGTTCTTGCCCTTGCCCCCGAACAGGGAGTCGATCAGTGATTGGTCTGCGCCGGACTGTGATTCGAGGGCGCGGGCGCGTCGCCGGAAGTTCTCGAGTTTCTCCTGCAGCTGCGTGTAGTCGAACGGCTTGACCAGATAGTCGGAGGCGCCGCCGTGCAGTGCGCGGCTGACGGTGTCGATCTCCCGGGCGGCGGTGATCATGATGACGCCGACGGCGTTGCCCTCGGCGCGCAGTCGCTGCAGGACGTCGAGACCGGACATGTCCGGCAGGTACACGTCCAGGAGCACGAGGTCGGGGTTTCCGGTGCGCACCGATTCGAGCGCCTCCGCGGCGGTCCGCGCCACCCCGACGGTGGTGAACCCCGGTGTCTTGTCGACGAATCGGCGGTGGATCTCCGCGACCATGAAGTCGTCGTCGACGACCAGGACCTCATACATCGCCACGCCGTCCCGTCATGGTCGGAGAGTCTAGCTACGCGGCACGTGGACGGTGAACAAGGCACCGCCGGTGCCGGGTGCGTCCGAGACGGCCGCGGACCCGCCGTGCTGGGAGCTGACGAGGCGGACCAGGGCGAGCCCGATTCCGCGGCCACCGGGTGTGCCGGGCTTCGACGTGACTCCGCGGGAGAAGATCTCCTCCCGCATCGGCTCGGGCACTCCGGGGCCGGAATCGGAGACCTCGATGAGAATGCCGTCGTCGTCGGTGATCCGGATCGAGATCCGCGCGTCCCGGCCGCCCTCGGACACGTCGACGGCGTTGTCGATGAGGTTGCCGAGCACGGTGATCACGTCGGTGGCGAGTTCGGGGTCGAGGGCGTGCAGGTGCGAATCCGGTTCCAGTGTCAGCGACACTCCGGTCTCGGCGGCGAGCGACGTCTTCGCGATCAGCAGCGCGGCCACGGCGGGATCCGAGATACGTTGTGTGACAGCGTCACTGATTTCCGCCCGGCGGCGGGTGAGGGTGCCGACGAACTCGGTGACGGCGTCGTAGTCGCCGAGCTGTGTCAGTCCCGAAATCGTGTGCAGCTGGTTGGCGAACTCGTGGGTCTGCGCCCGGAGGGTGTCGGTGACACTCTTGTGCGACGACAGCTGGCTCTGCATCGACGCCAGTTCGGTGCTGTCGCGCATCGTGGTGACGGTGCCGATCTTGTGGCCCTGACTGGTCGCGGCGCGGCGGCTCAGGGCGAGCATCCGCGACGACGTCGACAGCACCACGTCCCGGCCGTCCTCCCCGTTGAGGAGGTACTGCCGGACGGCGGGGTCGAGCGCGACGTCGTCGACGTGCCTGCCGACGGCGTCGTCGGTGAGGTCGAGCAGTTCCTGGGCGCTGTCGTTGAGCACGGTGATCACGCCGTCGGGGTTCACCGCGACCACGCCCTCGCGGATGCTGTGCAGCAGGGCCTCGCGATGGTCGGCGAGGCTTGCGATCTCGGCGATTTCGAGCCCGCGGGTGTGGGTCTTGATCCGGCGGGACAGCAGCCACGAGCCGAGAAGCCCCAGACCGGCACCGATTCCGAGATACAGGAGCAGGCGCGCCCCCGCACTGCTGAGCAGGTCCCAGATGGACGGGTAGTCGTCGCTGACGGACACGACCGCGAGGACGTCCCCGGTGGCGGACAGTATCGGGACGTGCCCGACGATGGCGCGGCGCCCGTCGACGTCCACGTCGCCCGACCAGGCGCGTCCGGTCATCACGTCGCTGGCGCCCAGTTCGGCGGGAGCCCCGAGCCGGGTCGGATCCGAGGACACGGTGACCGCCCCGTTCGGTGCGACGATCTCGGCGAGCGTGGCGCCCGACAGGTTGACGGCGCGATCGACCTCCGGCGCCAGCACCCGTTCGACCGAGCGGTCCGACAGCTGGTCGCGGACCACCGGTGTCGACGCCACGTTCTCGGCCACCGCGATCATGCGCTGCCCCTGGAGGTCGCGGAATTCCACGGTCGACTGGTGGACCGACACCGCGGCCACCGCGAGCAGCACGACGGCGACGACGACGAGCTGGAGGAGCAGGACCTGGCCCGCGAGGCTACGGACGCGGGGGTGAAGTGGTGACCACAATGAACTTAAGTTCCATTTCGTTCTCATAGGTGACGTGCATCACGTCCGAGGTTCAGTATTGCGGAAGATCACATTCATGGCGAAATGAGGAACGATGTCGAGAACAGGTAGCGGGAGCAGGGTACGCGCGCTGCTCCTGCTCGCGCTCGTAGGCCTCCTCGTGGCCGGCTGCGGAGTCACCCGCGGCGAGGACGAGGGCCTGCACAGGGTGCGCATGATGGTTCCGAACAGTCCGGGCGGCGGCTACGACCTCACGGCGCGGACCGCGGTGAAGATCATGGAAGACGAGGACATCACCGGCCGCGTCGAGGTCTTCAACGTGATCGGCGCAGGTGGAACGGTTGCGATGGCCCGGTTGATGAACGAGGCCGGCAACGACGACCTCATGATGATGATGGGCCTCGGCGTCGTCGGCGCCGGCTACACCAACGGCTCCACCGCACGCGTCTCCGATGCCACCGCGCTGGCCAAGGTGGTCGAGGAGCAGGAGGGCATTCTCGTGCCCGCGGATTCGCCCCTGCAGACCATCGACGACTTCGTGGCGGCCTGGCGTGCGGACCCGGCGTCGATCACCATCGGCGGCGGTTCCTCGCCGGGCGGCCCCGACCACCTGTTCCCGATGGAGACGGCGCGCGCGGTGGGAGTGGACCCGAACGCGGTGAACTACGTCTCCTACGACGGTGGCGGCGACCTGCTGACGGCCCTTCTCGGCAAGAAGATCACCGCAGGCACGTCGGGGCTCGGCGAGTACGTCGACCAGATCGAGGCCGGTCAGGTCCGGGTCCTCGCGGTGTCGGGGAACGAGCGGGTCGAGGGTGTCGACGCGCCGACGCTCACCGAGGCCGGAGTGGACCTGACCTTCACCAACTGGCGGGGCATCCTGGCGCCGCCCGGGCTGTCCGACGGCGCGAAGGCCGACATGGTCGAGGCGCTTCACAAGTTGCACGACACACCGGAATGGAAGGAGGCCCTGGTGAAGAACGGTTGGAGTGACGCCTTCATGACAGGACCGGAGTTCGAGCAGTTCCTCCGGGACCAGGACGAGCGGGTCTCGTCCACGCTGGCGGAATTGGGGCTGACATGACCGCGCCCGCAGAACCGTCCGCCGTCTCCGCGGACACGGCGCCGGCGCCGAAGCGGAGGGATTATGCGCAGTTCGTCGTCTGCGCGGTGATGGCGGCGGTCGGGGTGTTCCTCGTCGTCGACGCACTGTCGCTCACCGGCGGTTTCGCGAAGGTCGATCCGGTGGGCCCGCGACTGTTCCCGCTCGTCATCGGCGGGGGACTGCTGGTGTTGTCCGTGGTGTTCGCGGTCGCGATCCTGCGCGGCTCCACCGGGGAGGCCGACAGCGGCGAGGACGTCGACCCGAACTCCCCGGGCGACTGGAAGACGGTCGGTCTGCTCGTCGGGTTGTTCGTGGTGACCATCGCGTTCGTCGACGTCCTGGGCTGGGCGATCATCGGCACAGTCCTGTTCGCCGGGGCCGCAACCATTCTCGGCAGCAGGCACTGGGTGCGCAACGTCGCCATCGGGGCCGTGCTCGGATTCGGCAGCTTCTACGCGTTCTACGTCGGGCTCGGAATACCGCTGCCCGCAGGCATTCTGGACGGAATTCTCTGACATGGACAATCTGAACTGGCTCCTGCAGGGGTTCGAGCAGGCAGCCACCCCCATGAACCTGCTCTACGCCTGCATCGGCGTCCTGCTCGGCACCGCGGTCGGTGTGCTCCCGGGCATCGGACCGGCCATGACCGTCGCCCTGCTGCTCCCCGTCACCTACAACGTCAGCCCGAGCGCCGCGTTCATCATGTTCGCCGGCATCTACTACGGCGGCATGTACGGCGGGTCGACGACGTCGATCCTGCTGAACACGCCGGGCGAGTCGTCCTCGGTGATCACGGCGATCGAAGGCAACAAGATGGCCAGAGCCGGCAGGGCCGCGCAGGCCCTGGCGACCGCCGCGATCGGGTCGTTCGTCGCCGGGTCCATCGGCACGATGCTCCTGGTGCTGTTCGCGCCTGCCGTCTCGAGTTTCGCGGTCACCCTCGGTGCGCCGTCCTACCTCGCGATCATGCTGCTCGCCCTCGTCGCCGTCACCGCGGTCCTCGGCACCTCCAAACTCCGCGGATGCATCTCCCTGCTCCTCGGTCTCGCGATCGGGCTGGTCGGCATCGACTTCCTCACCGGCCAGCCGCGTGCCACGTTCGGCATCCCGCAGTTGTCGGACGGGATCGACATCGTCGTCGTCGCGGTCGCCGTGTTCGCGCTCGGTGAGGCCCTCTGGGTCGCCGCGCACCTCCGCCGCAAACCGGCCGAGGTCATCCCCGTCGGCAGGCCCTGGATGGGCAAGAGCGACTGGAAGCGTTCGTGGAAGCCGTGGCTGCGGGGTACCGCCTACGGGTTCCCGTTCGGTGCGCTGCCCGCGGGCGGCGCCGAGCTGCCCACGTTCCTCTCTTACATCACCGAGAAGAAGCTGTCGAAGCACAAGGACGAATTCGGCAAGGGCGCCATCGAGGGTGTCGCAGGCCCCGAGGCCGCCAACAACGCGTCGGCCGCGGGCACACTCGTGCCGATGCTCTCGCTGGGTCTGCCGACCAACGCCACGGCCGCGGTCATGCTGACGGCCTTCGTGTCGTACGGGATCCAGCCGGGACCGACCCTGTTCGAGAAGGAACCGCTGCTGATCTGGACGCTGATCGCCAGCCTGTTCATCGGCAATTTCCTGCTGCTGGTGCTCAACCTTCCGCTCGCGCCGCTGTGGGCGAAGCTGCTCCGCACCCCGCGCCCCTACCTGTACGCGGGCATCCTGTTCTTCGCCGCCCTGGGCGCGTTCGCCGTCAACCTCCAATGGCTCGACCTGGCGCTGCTGCTGACGTTCGGGTTGCTGGGTCTGATGATGCGGAGGTTCGGGCTGCCGGTGCTGCCGTTGATCATCGGCGTCATCCTCGGGCCGCGCATCGAACGGCAACTGCGGCAGAGCTTGCAACTCGGCGGCGGCGACTGGGGCAGCCTGTTCACCGAGCCCGTCGCGATCATCGTCTACATCGTGATCGCCATGCTCCTCGTCGCACCCCTCGTCGCCAAGGTCGTCCGCGCGCACTACCCCGTCGCGGCACCCGATTTCCCGGACGGACCGGCCGGCGGCGACGCCACCGACACCAGAGAGAAGGCACACGCATGATCGTCGTCGGATACACCCCCGACCAGTTCGGAGGGGCGGCCCTCGAACACGGCGTCGCGGAGGCGCAGCTGCGCGGAACGTCGCTGCTGGTGATCAACTCGTCGAAGGGCGACTCCCTCGCCGATCAGGCGTTCGCCGACAACGCGCACCTGCAGGAACTCGAAGGCAAACTGGCCGCGAGCGGGATCGACCACGAGGTCCGGCAGATCGTCGGAGACGAGACCGTCGACGTGATCCTCGAGGCGATGACGGCGCCGAACGCGGAACTGCTCGTGATCGGCATCCGCGACCGCACCCCCGTCGGGAAACTGCTGATGGGCAGCACCGCCCAGCGCCTGCTGCTGTCCTGCCGGAAACCGGTCCTGGCCGTCAAGCCTGCCTGAGGCCCGTGAGTACTTATCAACCGCCCGCGGTTGACAAGTACTCACAGCCGGGGTCAGTCGGTGAGGATGATCAGCTCGCGGTCCGACGCGACCTCGACCCGGAGTCCGGCCTTCGCTGCCACCCGGGCCACCCCGCGAACGTCGTGAGGTTCGGCCCGGGACACGGTGAGCGCACGGGCCAGCAGGCCCTTGTGGTGTTTGTTGAAATGGCTGACGACGGTGCGGGTGCCGTCCGGTTTCTCGGTGAGGACGGTGGCGATCACGGCCTCGGGGATCGGTCCGAGCTGCTGGTACGTCCCCGACCGCAGGTCGACGACGAGACCGTCGGCCTCGGCGGTGATCGCCCCGGACAGTTCCGGCTTCCACAGTGCGCGGAGGGTGCCGAGCCCGGGAAGTTTCGATCCGCCCGACAGCCGGTAGGCGGGAATCAGGTCACCGGCGCGGACCGCGCCGAACAGTGCGGACCCCATCGCCAGCCGCGACAGCGCCTTGGACTTCTGCGCCCTGGTGAACGACTTCGCGTCGAGGGCGTCGAACAGCACGCCGGTGTACCGCTCGAGCGCGGGCCGGGTGGGGGAGACCCACAGTTTGGCGTTGCGCTCGATCTCGTCGGCCTGGGTGGGGCCCAGGCCGAGCGCCAGCTGCGACGCCTCCCCGTCGGCCGCCAGCGTGACCAGCGCCTGGACCAGAATTTCGCGGGTTTCGGTGAGCTGCGGCATCGACAGCTCGGCCAGGTCGAGGGGCGCGTCGGCGCCGCCGTCGGACTTGGTTTCGGAGGGAGGAAGTAGCACCAGCACGCACGAAACCCTACCGACGCGCCCGGCCTCGTCCCAGCCGACTATTCTGGTATCCCGTGATTACCCGCCTGTCCCACCTGTTCCTCCGCACGCTGCGCGACGACCCCGCCGACGCCGAGGTCCCCAGCCACAAGCTGCTGGTCCGCGCCGGTTATGTGCGTCGAATCGCGCCCGGTGTCTACTCGTGGCTGCCGCTGGGTCTGCGCGTGCTGCGCGAGGTCGAGCGGGTGGTGCGGGAAGAGATGAACGGGATCGGTGCGCAGGAGATCTCCCTGCCCGCACTGCTGCCGCGGGAACCGTACGAGGCGTCCAACCGCTGGACCGAGTACGGCGAGGGTCTGTTCCGCCTGAAGGACCGCAAGGGCGGCGACTACCTGCTCGGCCCCACTCACGAGGAACTGTTCGCCTTGACCGTCAAGGGCGAGTACAACTCGTACAAGGATTTCCCCGTCACGCTGTACCAGGTGCAGACCAAGTACCGCGACGAGGAGCGCCCGCGGGCGGGCATTCTGCGCGGCCGCGAGTTCGTGATGAAGGATTCGTACTCCTTCGACCTCACCGACGAGGGGCTGACCGAGTCGTACCGGGCGCACCGCGACGCGTACGAGCGGATCTTCGCCCGGCTCGGCGTCAAGTACGTGATCGTGTCGGCGACGTCCGGTGCGATGGGCGGCAGCGCCTCGGAGGAGTTCCTCGCCGAGAGCGAGATCGGTGAGGACACCTACGTCCGCTGCCTCGAGTCCGGCTACGCGGCCAACGTGGAGGCCGTGAAGACGCTGGCTCCCGAACCCATTCCGTTCGACGGACTGCCTGCCGCGAAGGTGTACGACACGCCGGACACCCCCACGATCGCGACGCTCGTCGCGTGGGCGAACGAGGCCGACCTGGGCCGGACCGTCACCGCCGCGGACACGCTGAAGAACCTCCTCGTCAAGGTCCGCCAGCCCGGCGGGAAGTGGGAACTGCTCGCCATCGGTGTTCCCGGCGACCGCGAGGTGGACGACAAGCGCCTCGGCGCCTCGCTCGAGCCCGCGGAGTTCGAACTCCTCACCGAAGCGGACTTCGAGGCCAATCCGTTCCTGGTCAAGGGCTACGTCGGACCGAAGGCGCTGCAGGCCAACGGCGTCCGGTACCTCGTCGATCCCCGCATCGTCGACGGCACCAGCTGGATCACCGGAGCCGACGAGAAGGGCAGGCACGTGGTCGGGCTCGTCGCGGGCCGCGATTTCGTCCCGGACGGCACCATCGAGGCCGCCGAGGTCCGCGGCGGCGACCCGTCACCCGACGGCGCCGGTGAACTCGTCGCGGCCCGGGGCATCGAGATCGGTCACGTCTTCCAGCTGGGCCGCAAGTACACCGACGTGTTCTCCGTGGACGTGCTCGGCGAGAACGGCAAGCCGGTCCGGCCCACCATGGGGTCCTATGGTGTCGGCGTCTCCCGCCTCGTCGCGGTGATCGCGGAACAGCATCACGACGACAAGGGCCTGCGCTGGCCTGCCGAGGTGTCGCCCGCCGACGTGCACGTGGTGATCGCGAACAAGGACGACACTGCCCGGGAGGGCGCCGAGGGGCTCGCGGCCGACCTCGACAAGGCCGGTCTCGAGGTCATCCTCGACGATCGCAAGGCGTCGCCGGGTGTGAAGTTCAAGGACTCCGAACTGCTCGGTGTCCCGCTGGTCGTGGTTGTCGGCCGCGGCTGGGGCGAGGGCAAGGTGGAGGTGCGGGACCGCTTCACCGGCGAGAGCCGCGAGGTGGCCGCCGAGTCGGCGCTGAGCGAGATCGTCAAGACCGTCAGGGGCTGATCAAACCCGCCCACGCCTTTCGTCCGGACTGTTAGCTTGGCCTGACACGTCCGGACGAAAGGCCTGCTGTGACGAACTCCCTGCTGTTCGATCCGAACTCCTACGATCCCGAGCATTTCGATCCGGAGACGCGCAGACTGCTGCGGGCGCTGATCGAGTGGTTCGAGTCGCGGGGCAAGAAACGGCTCATCGAGGACGATCTCGAGGCGGTGTGGCCCGAGGACTTCCTGGGGTTCGTGAAACGGGAGAAGCTGTTCGCCACGTTCCTCACGCCCGCCGAATCGGCGGGCGGCGATCCGGGCAAACGCTGGGACGCCGCACGCAACGCCGCGCTCAGTGAGATCTTCGGGTTCTACGGGCTGGCGTACTGGTACGCGTGGCAGGTGACGGTCCTGGGTCTCGGCCCCATCTGGATGAGCGGCAACCGGGCCGCGAAGGATCGCGCCGCGCAACTCCTCGACGACGGCGGTGTGCTCGCGTTCGGCCTGTCGGAGCGGGAACACGGTGCGGACGTCTACTCGACGGACATGCTGCTGACCCCCGCCGAGGACGACGCGGATCTCGCGTTCACCGCGAGTGGCGACAAGTACTACATCGGCAACGGCAACGTGGCGGGCATGGTGTCCGTGTTCGGCAGGCGCACCGATGTCGAGGGCAGCGACGGGTACGTCTTCTTCGTCGCGGACAGCCGCCACCCGGCGTACCACCTGCAGGGCAACGTGGTGCACGGCCAGATGTACGTCAGCACGTTCCGGCTCGAGGACTACCCGGTGCGGGAGGAGGACATCCTGCACACCGGGGTCGCCGCGTTCGAGGCGGCACTGAACACGGTCAACGTCGGCAAGTTCAACCTGTGCACGGGTTCCATCGGTATCTCCGAGCATGCGTTCTACGAGTCGATCACCCACGCGCACAACAGGATTCTGTACGGAAACCCGGTCACCGATTTCCCGCACGTGCGCGGAAACTTCGTCGACGCGTACAGCAGGCTGGTCGCGATGAAGTTGTTCAGCGCCCGCGCCGTCGACTACTTCCGCAGCGCGAGTCTCGACGACCGCCGGTACCTGTTGTTCAACCCGATGACGAAGGCGAAGGTCACCTCCGAGGGGGAGAAGGTGATCGCGCTCCTGCACGACGTGATCGCGGCGAAGGGCTACGAGAAGAACACTTACTTCCGGGAGGCCGCACAGCTGATCGGCACCCTGCCGAAACTCGAGGGCACGGTGCACGTCAACGTCGGCCTCATCCTGAAGTTCATGCCGAACTACCTGCTCAACCCGGCGGAGTACCCGGAGATCGGCACCCGCCTCGACGCCGCCGACGACGCCTTCTTCTGGGCCCAGGGACCGACCCGCGGTGCGGGCAAGATCCAGTTCCACGACTGGACGACGGCATACGAGGCGCACTCGGGCGTCCCCAACGTGGCCCGGTTCCACGAGCAGGCGACAGCGTTGCGGGAACTGCTCACCACCGCGCCGCCCGACACCGAACAGCAGAAGGACCTCGACTTCCTGCTCGACCTCGGGCACTTGTTCTCGCTCGTGGTCTACGGGCACCTGATTCTCGAGCAGGCCGACATCGCCGGCATCGACCGCGACCTGGTCGACCAGATCTTCGACTTCCAGATCCGCGACTTCTCCCGGTATGCCGTTGCGCTGCACGGAAAATCGTCCGCCACCGAGGCTCAGCAGCGGTGGGCGCTCGGTGCGATCCGCCGGCCCGTCGTGGACGCGGAACGATTCTCGCGGGTGTGGGCGCAGGTGGAAGGTTACGACGGGGCCTACGAAATGCGGCCGTAGACCCGGCTCTACGGGGTGGGGCGGCGTCATCCCTCGGGGTGCCGCCCCTGCCCCCTGGGGTACCTGTTCGGGTGGGCGCTCTCAGAGCATTCTTATGTGGCAAGCAAAACCCCACCCCCACAGAAAGATCCACACATGGCACACACCTTCAAGCGCACCCTCTCCGCTCTCGCGATCGCGGGCTTCGCCCTCACGGCCGGAGCAGGAATCGCCTCCGCCGATCCGGGTGGGAACGGCGGCACGGCGTCGGGCGGCACCTCTCAGGGCGGCAACGGCGGCACTTCCCAGGGCGGCGCCGGTGGTGCCGGCGGCAACGGCTCCGGTGGAAACGTCGTGCTGGGCGGTCCGGTCATCGGCAGCCCGGGTACCACCACCGGCCCCCAGAACGCCGGCAACGGTGGCAATGGAGGCAACGGCGGGAACGCCGGGGATGCCAATGGAGGCAATGCAGGGGATGCGAACGGCGGCTCCGCGAACGGAGGCGCGGGTGCCGGTGACACGACCACCACGGACAACACCCAGAACTGCGGATTCGTCTTCTGCTTCTGACCGAGTCGTGATCGCTCGATCTCGCTGAACACCCGAGGGGTCGACACCGCCAGGTGCCGGCCCCTCGGCGCCATGCCGCACGGCTTTCCCGCCTCCTGTAACACACTGCGAAAGGTTCTTCCCATGTCGACTTCCTTCGGCTTCTCCACTGTCCTCACGCGCACGGGTGCCACCGTCGCGGCCGCGTTCTTCGTCCTGGCGGCGGGCGCAGGCATCGCGTCGGCGGCGCCGGACGCCCCGTCCGACGACCCCTCCGTGAGCACCCTCGCTCCCGGACCGAACGCGCAGGGCGGCAACGTCGACATCGGCGGCCCGCACGTCGGGCCGATCGCCGTCGACGGGATCAAGGCCGGGCCCGGCGGGACGAGCGTCGGCGGCCACGACTTTGGCGGACAGGGCGGCCCGGGCCTCCCCTGGGGGTGACGGGTTCCCCACCCCAGGGTGCCTGGTTCCGCCGAGACGGACCCCGCATTCTGAGGTCGCGGCACAGGTCGCCCCCACGAGTGACCCGGTCCTGTCGCGCCGTCGTCGCGAAAGTTTGGAAGCCTCCTCGCCGAGGGGGATCCCCGGCATGTCCGTGTCCACCCACCCCAGGGGTGGAATGCTCGACACCTCCGGGTGCGGAGGCCACCACTGGGGGTCCTGGGCGGCGCGCCCCGTGGGCGGCAGAGTGGAGGACAAGCAAGGACGTAACGCTTCACCAGCCGCGAGCGAAGAAACCGAGGAGGCAATCATGACGAACACCCCGGTTGCACATGAGCACGAAGGCCGTCGCCTCACGGTCCGGACCGACGACGGGGTCCCGCTCGCGGTTCGTGAGTTCGGTTCGCCCGACGCGGCCACCACGGTGGTGTTCGTCCACGGTCATTGCCTGCGCACCGAGTCCTGGTGGGCACTGCGCGAACAGCTGGTCCGCTTCTGGCGCAACGATGTTCGCATGGTCTTCTACGATCACCGGGGGCACGGGGAGTCGGGGGAGGCGCCGGCCGCCACCTACACGATCGATCAGCTCGGCCGCGACCTCGGTTCCGTCCTCGACACCGTCGCGCCGCGCGGTCCGGTCGTTCTCGTCGGGCACTCGATGGGCGGGATGACCGCGCTGTCCTACACGCGGCAGAACCCTCACACCATCGGCTCGCGGGTGGTGGGCATGGCTCTGATCTCCACCGCGGCGTGCGATCTCGCCGAGGCCGGACTCGGTCGCCACCTGCGCAGCCCTGCGGTGTCGCTGTTCCGCACCGCGGTGCGGCGGGCACCGCGGGTCGTGCACGGATCCAAGCGGCTGGGTAGCACCGTCTGCACGGCGATCGCCCGCGCGGCGAGCGCCCGCAACCGGGCCGTCGATCCGCGGCTCGCGGCTCTGGTCTCGGCGATGGTCAACACGACGTCCGTCGTCACCATGTCGAGCTTCCTCGAATCCCTGCTCGGGTTCGACGAGCGGCACTCCCTAGCGGCGCTCGCACACATTCCGTCGCTGATCCTGTGCGGCTCGGTGGACATGCTCACCCCGTTCCAGCATTCCGTCGCGATGGCCTCGAAGCTCCCCGCGTCGGAACTCGTGAGCGTCGACGGGGCAGGTCACTCGGTGATCCTCGAGCGTGCGGCCGACGTCGCGCTCGCCATCATCGGACTCGTCGAGCGGATCGCCCACGGTGAGACTGCCGCGCGCGACCGCGAACTGATGGCCGCCTGCTGATCAGAGGTCCCGCTCGTTGATGATGCCGCTGCGCATCGCCCGCTCGGCCAGGCTGACCCGCTTCTGATTCTGCGGGAGATCGCCGACGCCGAACTTCGCGAACAAGGCGCGCAGGTGCGTCTTGATCGCGTCGACGCTGAGGAACAGCTCCTGCGCGATCTGCTGGTTCGAGGCGGGATTCGCGAATGCGGCGCCGTGCTTGTACGGCCGGCACAGCGCCGTGAGGACCGCCCGCTGGGTGTCGGTGAGGGACCGGACGTCGGGCATGTCGGTCCCCATCCGGGTGGCCTCGTCGAGAGCGCCGCCGAATTCGAGGTACCGGATCTTGGTTGCGCCGATTCGGATGCTGTCGCCCTGCCGGAGCCGCCGACGGCCCGCGAGACGCTCGCCGTTGACGAACGTGCCGTTACGGGAGAGCCCGTCGTCGAGGATGGTCCAGTGCGAGCCGACGCATTCGAGCACGGCGTGGAGTCGCGAGACCTCGTCGTCCTCCGTGAGGAGGAGATCGGAGCCGGGCGACCGTCCGATCGTGACGCGCGCGGAAGTGGGGGAGAGGTCCACGGTGTGGTGGTGACCCTCCCTGTCGGAATAGCTCAGTCGAGACTCAACGGCTCGGTCCACGGCTACACCCCTTCCGCACGCTTCCATCGTGCCCCGCCGTGTGTCCGATGAGCAAGATCAAGAGCGGAAATCGCCGATCACGGATCAGTTCTCGGAGCTTGCGGCGTCCAGGGTGTTTCCGAAGGCGCACACGGCGAGTTCCTCGAGCGCCGGATCCTGCCCGGCATGCTCGGGCACCTGCATGGCGAGCAGCGTGTTGAGCAGCATTCCGTTGGCGATGAAGGTGCGGGCCCGTTCGGGGCTGCATCCGGTGCGCGTGCGGACCTGCGTGTAGAGCCGGGACATCCAGTCGCGGGCCAGGGCGCCGATCTCCGGGTTCGCGCCGGACGTGAAGCCGTGCATCATCACGAGCAGGAGGTCGCGGTCCTCGAGCAGTTCGGTGTACGCAATGCCCAGCGGGAGCCACGACTCGTCGTTCTCCGGGTCGGCGGCGACGTCGGCGAAACAGGGCTCGAAAGCGTCCATGATCCGACGCATCGCCCGGTCGAAGACGTCGGCGAACAGCCGCGACTTCGAACCGAACATGCGCACCACGTACGGCTGCGACACCCCCGCCTCGCGAGCGACGGCGTCGGTGCTGGTGCCGTGATACCCGTCCCTGGCGAACGCGCGGGATGCGGCGGCCAGTACGAGTTCACGCCGTTCCGTCGCGCTCATGCGGGTCTGTTTCACGGGCGAGGCCATGTTGACATGTTATCAGTCGATTACTAGTCTCCGAAATAAGTAATCATCTGATGCTTACAACTTCTGATCTCCTCTACCACGACTCGGATGTGAGGTCCCGTCATGACGACACTCTCCGAACGCCTCGACCACGAATCGGCCGCGCCGCCCCCGGGGCATCGCCGCGGCCGGACGGTGCCGGCGTGGCTGGCGATCGCCGCCGCGTCCATCCCGATGTTCATGGCCACCCTCGACAACCTGGTGATGACCAGCGCCCTGCCGGTGATCCAACGCGACCTGAATGCGTCGGTGGGGCAGTTGCAGTGGTTCATGAACGCCTACACGCTGGCGTTCGCCACCTTGATGCTGACGCTGTCGGCGCTGGGTGACCGGCTCGGCCGCAGGCGTGTATTCCTCTGGGGCATAGTGCTCTTCGCCCTGGCGTCGGTCGCCTCGGCGCTGTCGACCACCTCCGAGATGCTGATCGCAGCGCGTGCCGTCCAGGGTGTCGGCGCGGCCGCGATCATGCCGCTCTCGCTCACCCTGCTCGCCGGCGCAGTGCCGGTCGCCGAGCGAGCCCTCGCCATCGGCATCTGGGGCGGCGTCTCGGGGCTCGGAATCGCGCTCGGCCCCGTGGTCGGCGGCGCCGTCGTCGACGGGGTGTCGTGGCAGGCCGTGTTCTGGATCAACGTTCCCGTCGCCGCGGTCGCGATCCCGCTGGCGCTCTACGCGCTCGGCGAGTCGAAGGGGAAGCGGCAACCGCTGGATCCGCTTGGCGTCGTGCTGGCCGGGGCCGCCGTGTTCCTCGGAGTCTGGGGGATCGTGCACGGCAACGACGACGGCTGGACCAGCGCCACGGTTCTCGGTGCCCTCGTCGCCGCGGTGGTGCTGCTCGCGGCGTTCGTGGTGCGCGAGTTGCGCACACCGTTCCCCGTGATGCCGCTGCGGCTGTTCCGGTCCCGTCAGTTCTCCCTGGCCAACGTGATCGGGTTGACGTTCACGCTGGGAATGATGGGTGCCGTGTTCCTCCTGTCGCAGTACCTCCAGATCGTGATGGGGTACTCCCCGTTCGAGGCCGGCCTGAGGACGCTGCCGTGGACGGCGGCCCCCATGGTCGTGGCGCCGATCGCCGGGTTGCTCGCGCCGCGGCTGGGCGTCCGGACACTCCTCGTCACCGGACTGGTGCTGCAGGGGCTGTCGCTGCTCTGGATGGCATCGCTCATCGTCCCCGGCGCCACCTACGGCAGCATGGTGCCTGCGTTCGTGATGGCCGGCGCGGGAATGGGTCTGACGTTCGCCCCCAACGCGACCGCCGTTCTCGCCGACATGCCCGAGGCCGACCACGGCACGGCCAGTTCGACCAACGCGACGCTCCGGGAGATCGGAGTCGCGCTGGGGATCGCGCTGCTGACCGCGGTGTTCCTCGGGGCGGGCGGCAGCCTCACGCCGAACGGGTACATCGACGCCCTCGCGCCTGCGCTGTACGTGGGAGCCGGATCCGTGGCGGTCGCGGTCGTCGCGGCCGCCCTCATGCCGGGACGGTCGAAGGCGGTCCCGGCGTCGACGTGAGCGGGCCGGTCCGGTCGTCCTCAGTCCTGCCAGCCCGGCCGGACCAGGCCCCACTCGTACGCCATGACCACCAGTTGGGTGCGGTCCCGGGCGCCGAGCTTCAGCAGAATCCGGCTGACGTGCGTGCGGGCGGTGGCCGGGCTCAGGAACAGCCGCGAGCCGATCTCGGCGTTGGTGAGTCCCTCGGCGATCAGGGTCATCACCTCGCGTTCGCGATCGGTCAGGTCGTCGAGACGGCTGGAGTGCGGCGGCCGTTTGGCGTGGGTCGCGAACTCCGCGACCAGCTTCCGCGTCACGGACGGCGACAGCAGGGCATCCCCGTCGGCCACCACGCGGACCGCCCGCACCAGTTCGGCGGGTTCGGTGTGTTTGACGAGGAAACCCGTCGCCCCCGCGCGCATGGCCTCGAACACGTACTCGTCCAGTTCGAAGGTGGTGAGCACCACCACCCGCACACCCGACAGCGCGGGATCGGTGGCGATCCGCCGGGTCGCCTCCAGTCCGTCGAGCACGGGCATCCGGATGTCCATGAGAACGACGTCGGGGATCAGCGTGCGGGTCAGGCTCACCGCCTGCTCGCCGTTCTCGGCCTGACCGGCCACGGTGATGTCCGGCTGGGCGTCGAGCAGCGCGGCGAAACCCGCCCGCACGAGGGCCTGGTCGTCGGCGACGAGGACGCGAATCGTCATGCCCGGCCCGCCGTGTCGTGGGTGAGGGGGAGCGTCGCCTGCACCCGGAAGCCGCCGCCCGGTCCGCTCCCGGCGGTCAGCTCACCGCCGAGCGCGCGGGCGCGCTCCCGCATGCCGGGGATGCCGTTTCCGCCCCCGACGGTCGGCGCGCTGTCCGGGCCCCGTCCGTCGTCGTCGATCCGGATGCGGACGGAGGTGGGCGTGTACGTCACGGTGACGACGGCCGGCGAGCCGCCGGAGTGGCGGGCCACGTTGGTCAGCGACTCCTGCACGATGCGCGCCGCAGCGACGTCGACCACGGCGGGCAGCGACCGCGGTGTGCCCTCGACGACCGTCGTCACCGCGAGACCTGCGGTGCGGGCACGCTCGACCACGCCGTCCAGGTCTCCGATCCCGGCGGTGGGCGCGGTGGGCGCGCTGTCGTTGCCGCGCAGTGATGCCAGCAGCGCGTGGACGTCGCCGATCGCGTCGCGGCTCGCGACCTTGATCGCGGACAGCGCCTCCTGCGACTGCTCGGGTCTGCTGTCCCACAGCTCGAGTGCGACCGACGCCTGCACGTTGATGAGCGAAAGGCTGTGTGCCAGAACATCGTGCAGCTCGCGGGCGATCGCGAGCCGCTCCTCGCTGGCGCGACGACGCTGTTCGTCCAGGGCGGCGCGTTCCGCCGCCTCGGCGCGTTGCCTGCGGGCGTCGAGCGTCCCGCGGCGCTGACGAATGATCTCGGCGACGGCGAGGAGCACCAGCAACCAGGCCGCGATGCCGGTGAGGGCCAGGAGCGACGGGGCCTCGGCATCGGACACCGCGGGCACGGCGAAGACGATCAGCACGTAACCGACCGCGAGGACCGGATAGGTGCGCCATCGGGACCCGGCCGTCGCGGCGCTCAGAAACGCGACCACGAGCGACAGGAACACCGGGCCGTATCCGTAACCTCGGGCGACGTACAGGACCGTCACGGCCAGCACGACGAGCAGGACCGTGACCGGCAACCGTCGCCGGACGAGCAGCGCGAAGGGACCGCATACCAGCAACACGAATCCCGCCGCGTCCAGCGGCGTCGCCCACGATTGGTTGTGGTTGGCGCCCACACTGCCGACGACCTGCACGATTGCGACGCCCAGGGCGATCAGGACGTCCCGCGGGGCGATCGACGTGTCCCTCCGGCCGGTGTGCACCATCCGAACGTAGACCCGATCCGGCGACGATGTCGTCGTCCGCGACACGTAGGAGAGATGACGCGTGCAGGCGGATGTGCGCGTCTTCCACGGGGCCGAGGCTGGAGTCATGACTTCCGACATCGTGGTCACCGACAGGTTGACCAAACGCTACGGCGAACACACGGCGGTCGACGCCGTCAGCCTGACCGTGCGGGCGGGGGAGGTGTACGGGTTCCTCGGACCGAACGGCGCCGGCAAGACCACCACACTGCGCATACTCACGGGTCTGGTCCGGCCGACATCCGGGACCGCGATGCTCTTCGGGTGTGCACCCGGGAACGGCGCGGTGGCGGCGCGCACCGGGGTGCTGATCGAAGGCCCCGGCTTCTTCCCCTACCTGTCCGGTCGCGACAACCTGCGGGTACTCAGCAGATATCGCCGACTGCCGGACGACGCGGCGGAATCCGCGCTGCACCGGGTGGGCCTGCGCGATCGCGGACACGACCGCTTCCGCACCTACTCGCTCGGGATGAAGCAGCGCCTCGGAGTCGCGGCCGCACTCCTCGGCGAACCCGACCTGCTGATCCTCGACGAACCCACGAACGGGCTCGACCCGGCCGGGATGGCCGAGATGCGGGAACTGATAGTCGAACTCGCGGATTCCGGGCATTCCGTCATGCTGTCCAGCCACATGCTCAGCGAGGTGCAGGAGATCTGCGATCGCGTCGGCGTGATCTCACGCGGAAAGCTGATCGCGCAGTCCACCGTCGCCGAACTGCGCGGCGGCACCAGCCTGCTGGTGCGCGCCGATCCGCGGGAACGCGCCGCGACGGTGCTCGCGGCACTGCTGGGACGCGACGTCGTCGGCACGGTGGGTGACGCGCTCGCCGTCGCCGTGTCGCCCGATCTGGCCCCGAAGGTGGCCCGGGCACTCGTCGACGCGGGAATCGACCTGCACGAGATGTCCCGGCGGGAGCGATCGCTCGAGGACGTCTTCTTCGCGATGACGTCGGACGGCGGTCCCGGCGACCGCACAGCGAGCAACGATTCGAGGAGAGTGTCATGAATGCAGTGATTGCCGGCATGCGGGCCGAGCTTCTCCGACTGCGGAAATGGCCGTCGATGTGGGTGCTGCTCGCCGCCTGGATCGTGCTGAACCTGGTCTTCGTCTACGTGTTCAACTACGTCACCGTCAAGACCGGCGGCACCACCGACATGGCGTCGTCCGCGCCCCCGGACGTGCTGCTCGCGCAGATGCTGCCCTCGGCGGTGCCCCAGGTGTTCACCCAGGGCATGGCCCTGTTCGGGGGCGCACTGATGCTCATCCTCGGCGCTCTCACCATCGGCAGCGGCTACGGGTGGGGGACGTGGAAGACCGTGTTCACCCAGGGGCCCTCGCGATCGGCCGCACTCGCCGGAACCCTCCTCGCGCTGCTGACCGTGGTGATCGGACTCGTCCTCACCGTGGCGGCCGTCGACGTCGGGGTGGCCACCGTCATCGCCGCGGTCGAATCGGAGCCGGCGGATCTGCCTGCCGCCTCGGCGATGCTGAAGGCGCTCGCGTCCGGGATGCTCATCCTCGCCATGTGGACCGCTGCCGGTGTCCTCGTGGGCGCCCTCGCGCGGGGGCCTGCGTTGTCCGTCGGTCTCGGCCTCGTGTGGGTGCTCGTGGTCGAAAACCTGCTCCGCGGAGTCGCGGCGGTCCTCGACCCCGTGTCCGTGGTGACGGACTTCCTCCCCGGTACCGCCGCGGGCTCGCTGGCCGGCTCACTCCGCGACTTCGGCGGCGACACCACCCCCGGAGTCCTGCACATCCTCGACGGCAGCACGGCGGTGCTCGTCCTGGCCGGCTACGTCGCCGTGTTCGCGGTGGGCACGATCCGGCTCGTCCGCCGACGCGACGTGAACTGACGGCCACGGCTCAGAACAGGGGACCGCCGCCGAACGGTTCCCGGTGCGACGGCGGGGTGCGGCCCTGCGTGTCGGTGATGCCGTATTCGACGGCCAGCTCTGCCGTCACGAACGTGTGGCCGCTGCGCTCCGGCAGGGTGGGATCCGCGGTGAGGGCGCAGATCACTTCGCCGACGAACTCGGGAGACTCGGCATCCGCGACGGGAAAGCCGGCGATGGTTTCGAGGCCGCTGGCGACGATCATCTCCGTGCGCACGATGCCCGGCCACAGCGAGACCGCGCGGACGTCGTGCGGAGCCAGTTCCGCCGCCATGTCGCTGGCCATCTTGTCCAACCCGGCCTTGGACATGCCGTAGAGCACCGAGTGCAGATGCCCCCGGGTCCCGAAAGAGGAGATGTTCGCGATCAACCCGGACCGCCGGGGCACCATCAACCGTGCTGCCTCCACCGACGCGACATAGTGGGCGCGCAGTCCGACGCCGATCAGCGAGTCCCAGTCGCCGAGAGGCCGTTCCCAGAACGGCGTGCTGAACCCGCCGAACCCCGCAGGGGCCGCCCACACGTTGTTGACCAGCAGGTCGAGTCGGCCGGCCTGTTCTTCCGAGATCCGGGCGAACAGGGCGTGCACGTCCTCGTCGTCGCGGTGATCGCAGGCCACCGCGATGCCGGTGCCCCCGGCGTCGGTGACCGCTCGCGCGGACGCCGACAGCGGGCGGTCCGCGGTGACCGGGCCGCGTCCGGTGACGTAGACGGTCCACCCGGCGGCTCCGAGCGCGGTCGCGACGCCCTTGCCGACGCCGCGGCTCGCCCCGGTGACCAGTGCTACCCCGGCGCTCACTGGACGACCACCGTGTCCTCGGTGAGCGGGCGGGTGATCGACCATCGAGTGGTGAAGTGGCATCGCGACATACGCCAGCCGTTGTCCTCGAAGCGGTAGGCGTCGTCGTACTCGCCGGAGGACACGGTCTCCGTCCGCTTCAGCAGATCGACCTGGCGGAACTGCAGCGTCCACGTACCGGTCGCCTCGGTGTCGCCGTGCAGCACGATGTCCGGATGGAAGCCGTGGTGCATGTCCAGAATCACGTGCCGGCCGTCCACCTCGTGGAGCGCGATCCCGCGGAAGACGTCGGTGAGGCGGTCGGCGTCGTCGAACCGGCCGAGCGGGCCGAAGTCGACGGACGCGCCGGTCGCGACGAAGCAGGAACGGAACGCGTCCGGATCCTTGCCGTCGCACGCCCGCCAGTAGCGGTACTTGAGGGCCTTGATCGCGTTCACCCGCTCCAGGTCCGCCACTCGCTGCTCCACCGAGCGTTCGTCCACGCCGTCGTCCTCCCGTTGCAGTGCGGTGTCTCGGGAGAGACGCTAAGCCGGGACTGCGCCGTCTGGGGGCGCAATCCCGGTGGGCGGGAACCTACGCGTCAGGGCTGGCCGGGAAACGGGTCGGTCACCGGATCTGTTCCGAGGGCGACACGCCAGGTGGCCTCCCGGACGGCGGCGTCGGTCAGGGCGGTCACGCCGAGCGTCCGGGTGTCCGCCGTCTCGCCGTGCTCGACGACCGCCCGCCACGCGACCGCGGTGTCCGCCTCGACCTGGGCCGCGAGCTGTGCGGCGGTGATCGGGTCGGTGACCGGGAACGGCAGCGTGTAGCCCGCCTCCGCGGCCGGGGCCGTCAGACCCGCCGCGGTCAGCGTGTCCAGGAGTTCGTCCCGGCGGGCCCGGTGGGCCGCGGCGGCGGTGGCCACCTGCGCCGCCCGCGTGGGATTCGAGAAGGCGGCGACCACCCCGTAGGCGAACACCGCGGAATGTTCGGCGGCCAGCGCGTCGCCGAGGCTCCGGCTCTCGACTTCGGTGGGTGTCGTCACGGCAGCACCACCGCCAGGTAGGTTCCGCACGCGGCGCTGATCGACGCACACAGTCCCGCGCGGTACGCGGTCAGCGCGCGGGCCGAGTCGGCTGCGCTGCGCTGCGATTCGGCCAGGTCGGCCCGCAACTGCTCGAGACCGGGTGGAGGCGCCGGCGTGGTCGGTGTCGCCGACGGGGAAGCGGACGTCGTCGGCGCGGATCCGTCCGGGTAAGTTCCTGCAGCCCTTGCGATTTCGGCGTCCAACGCGTCGGCGTGCGCGGTGCGCTGGGCGCGGACCAGTTCGAGTGCCGCGCCGCGGTCGGGCAGCAGTGCAATGGTCGCTGCCGCACCTGCGGCGTCGCGACGCGCCAGACGCGACTGCTCGACCAGCGAATCGACCTCGGTGTCGGCGTCCTCGCCGTCGGCGCACCCTGCCAGCAGGGGGACGCTCGCGACGCCGAAGGCGGAGGCTGCTGCGAACCGGAGAGCGGTGCGCCGGGACACGACCGGACCGGGTGTCGGGGGCCGGGAGACGGTGGGCATGAGCACCGGTCCATGGTGCCAGGTCGGGCCGCGATCCCGGGAATCGAGCGCCGGGGCTGGTCACGGGCACCTCGAATCGGCGTTACTCTTAGATGCTCGAACCCGTCCCGGCGGGTTCGAGGTGCTGCTCTGTGCGGCACGGTGACCTGCAGACCACGACACACGACGAGCGACAACTGAAACGAGGAGCTTCCCCGATGCCGGTTCCATCCAAGGAGAGGGTGACGGAGCTCATCTCCGATCTGGTGCAACGCCAGGGCTACGACGTGGAGGACGTTGCCGTCACGCTCGCGGGTAAGCACAGCGCGGTCCGGATCATGGTGGACAGCGACGCCGGACTCGAACTCGACGCGGTCGCGAACCTCAGTCACGAGATCTCCGAGGTCTTCGATTCGGTGTCCGATTTCGGGGAGTCCCCGTACACCCTCGAGGTCACGTCTCCCGGCATCGACCGGCCGCTCACGCACGAGCGGCACTGGCGGCGGGCCCGCGGCCGCAAGGCCCGTATCGACCTCGCGCACGAGACCGTCGTCGGCCGGATCGGAGCCCTCGACGGCGACTCGGTCGCGGTGGTGATCGGCTCGCGCACCGGTCCGGACGTTCGGCGCATCGCGCTCGCGGACATCCAGAAAGCTGTTGTGCAGGTGGAATTCTCGAAACCCGACCCGAGAGAGCTGGAACTCGCCGGCGGAATTCCCGAGGGTCGCGTGGCACCTGCGGACGCAGACGCGTCGGAAGATGAAGAAGTAGTAGAGGGGTTGGACAAGTGAATATCGACATTGCGGCGCTGCGCGCCATCGAGGCCGACAAGGGCATCTCGATCGAAACGGTCATCTCGACCATCCAGACGGCACTGCTCACTGCCTACCGGCACACCGAGGGGCATCAGCAGCACGCCCGGATCGACGTCGACACCAAGAGCGGCATCGTTCGGGTGATGGCGCACGACGTCGACTCCGACGGCAACATGGTCGGCGAGGAGTGGGACGACACCCCGGAAGGGTTCGGCCGGATCGCCGCGACCACCGCCCGACAGGTCATCCTGCAGCGGCTGCGCGACGCCGAGCACGAGCGGAGCTTCGGCGAGTACTCCACCCACGAGGGTGAGATCGTCGGCGGCGTGATCCAGCGCGACACCCGCGCGAACTCGCGCGGGATGGTCGTGGTGCGGATCGGCAGCGAGGCCAGCGGTGCCGAGGGCCTGATCCCGCCCGCCGAGCAGGTGCCCGGCGAGAACTACGAGCACGGCGAGCGGCTCAAGTGCTACGTCGTCGGTGTCGCCCGCGGGCAGCGCGGACCGCAGATCACGCTGTCGCGCACCCACCCGAATCTCGTCCGCAAACTGTTCGCGCTCGAGGTTCCGGAGATCGCGGACGGCTCGGTCGAGATCATCGCCGTCGCCCGCGAGGCCGGCCACCGGTCGAAGATCGCCGTCCAGTCGAGGGTGCAGGGACTGAACGCGAAGGGTGCGTGCATCGGGCCGATGGGCCAGCGCGTGCGCAACGTGATGAGTGAGCTCGCCGGCGAGAAGATCGACATCATCGACTTCGACGAGGACCCGGCCCGCTTCGTCGGCAACGCGCTGTCACCGTCGAAAGTGGTGTCCGTCACTGTCGTGGATCCCGAGGCCCGGGCCGCGCGTGTCGTCGTCCCCGACTTCCAGCTGTCCCTCGCCATCGGCAAGGAGGGGCAAAATGCCCGTCTTGCTGCGCGCTTGACCGGGTGGCGAATCGACATCCGCAGCGACGCCGCACCCGCTCCGGAGTCGGCAGGCGGACCCGCCGCGACCACTCGTTGAGCCGGGAATGCGGAGATCGGGGCAAGTCGGCGGTAGAGTGGTCAATGGTTCAGCATGAGCACCCCGTTTCTGCGCGCGTCAATGCCGGTTCGCCGGTCCGAACATGCATAGGATGTAGGGAGCGCGCGCTGGCTGTCGATCTGCTCAGGGTTGTGGTTGGTGAGAGCGGGCCGCAAGGTCATGTTCTCGCCCCGGACCCGAGGCGCAGGCTTCCCGGTCGAGGTGCGTGGCTGCACCCCGTCGAGGTTTGCCTGAGTCTCGCGGAACGACGCCGAGCATTCGGCAGAGCGCTGCGAGTGTCCGGAAGTGTCGACACGTCAGAAGTCGACCACTGGGTACGCGCAGGGCACCCACCCAGAGCAGTACCTCTCGAACAGAACAGGCACAAGCACTCATGAGCACACCGTGAAGCACCAGCGATGATCGTCCATCGGAGATAACCCGAGGTCGTGCGGGCCCCTCTCAGGGGAGCCTCCTGCTCGACCTCATCAGTGAGGAGAGCAGTGGCAGGCAAGGCCCGCGTGCACGAGTTGGCTAAAGAACTCGGTGTCACAAGTAAAGAACTACTCGCAACGCTCAAGGAGCAGGGCGAGTTCGTGAAGTCGGCGTCCTCCACGGTGGAGGCGCCCGTCGCCCGGCGTCTGCGGGAGTCGTTCCCGTCGGCGAAATCGGCAGATTCCGCAGCCCGTCCGGCTGCGAAGCCCGGCGCGCCCGCGCCGAGCACCCCCGCGACCTCGGCCAAGCCGGGCGGACCTCGTCCCGGCCCCAAGCCGGCAGCCCCGGCTCCGGCCGCACCCGCTGCAGCAGCCCCCGCGGCCACCCCCGCGGCTCAGGCCCCGGCACCGGCCGCACCCGCAGCGAGTACAGCCACCCCGGCCGCACCGGCGTCCAACGCTCCCAAGCCCGGTCGCCCCACCCCGGCTGCCCCGGCTCCGGCCGCACCCGCAGCCCCGGCCGCTCCGGCGGCGGCGAGCACCCCCGCGGCCCCGTCCACGGGCGCCAAGCCCGGGGGACCCCGTCCGGGCCCGAAGCCTCCGCGCGTCGGCAACAACCCGTACTCCTCGGCTCCCGCCGAGCGTCCGGCACCCCGTCCGGCTCCCGGCGCGCCGCGCCCGGGTGCACCCCGTCCGGCTCCCGGTCAGGGTGGACCTCGTCCGGCACCGGGTCAGGGCGGTCCCCGTCCGGCTCCCGGTCAGGGTGGACCTCGTCCGGCTCCCGGTCAGGGCGGTCCCCGTCCGGCACCGGGTCAGGGCGGTCCCCGTCCGAGCCCCGGCTCGATGCCTCCTCGCCCGAACCCGGGCGCGATGCCCGCTCGTTCGGCACGTCCCGCCCCCGGCGGTCGTCCCGGACGTCCCGGTGGCGCCCCCGGCGGTCGTCCCGGTGGCGGCGGCGGTGGATACCGCGGCGGCGGAGCCCCCGGTGCCGGCGCAGGCGCGCCCGGTGGCGGAGCACCCGCAGGTGGTTTCCGCGGTCGTCCCGGTGGCGGCGGACGCCCCGGTCAGCGCGGTGCGGCAGCAGGTGCCTTCGGTCGTCCCGGCGGCGCCCCGCGTCGTGGTCGCAAGTCGAAGCGTCAGAAGCGCCAGGAATACGATTCCATGCAGGCGCCCGCCGTCGGCGGCGTGCGGTTGCCCCGTGGCAACGGCGAGACCATTCGCCTCGCCCGCGGTGCTTCCCTGTCCGACTTCGCGGAGAAGATCGACGCGAACCCCGCAGCGTTGGTGCAGGCGCTGTTCAACCTCGGCGAGATGGTGACGGCGACCCAGTCGGTCAACGACGAGACGCTGGAACTGCTCGGCGGCGAGATGAACTACGTCGTCCAGGTCGTCAGCCCGGAGGACGAGGACCGCGAGCTGCTCGACAGCTTCGACCTCACCTACGGCGAGGACGAAGGCGGCGAGGAGGACCTCGAGTCCCGCCCGCCGGTGGTCACCGTCATGGGCCACGTCGACCACGGTAAGACCCGACTGCTCGACACGATCCGCAAGGCCAACGTCCGTGAGGGCGAGGCCGGCGGCATCACGCAGCACATCGGTGCCTACCAGGTGCTGACCGAGCTCGACGGCAACGAGCGTCTCGTGACGTTCATCGACACCCCCGGTCACGAGGCCTTCACGGCCATGCGTGCCCGCGGTGCCAAGGCCACCGACCTCGCGATCCTGGTCGTCGCCGCCGACGACGGCGTCATGCCGCAGACGGTGGAAGCGATCAACCACGCCCAGGCGGCCGACGTGCCGATCGTGGTCGCGGTGAACAAGATCGACAAGGAAGGCGCGAACCCGGACAAGATCCGGCAGCAGCTCACCGAGTACGGACTGGTCGCCGAGGAATACGGCGGAGACACCATGTTCGTCGACATCTCGGCGAAGCAGGGCACCAACATCGACGCACTGCTCGAAGCGGTGCTGTTGACGGCGGATGCTGCCCTGGACCTGCGGGCCAACCCGGACATGGACGCTCAGGGTGTCGCCATCGAGGCGCACCTCGACCGTGGACGCGGCCCCGTCGCGACCGTGCTCATCCAGCGCGGAACGCTGCGGGTCGGCGACTCGATCGTGGCCGGCGACGCATACGGACGTGTGCGCCGCATGGTCGACGAGCACGGCGACGACGTGCTCGAGGCCATGCCCTCGCGTCCCGTCCAGGTGGTCGGCTTCACGTCGGTCCCCGGTGCAGGCGACAACCTGCTCGTGGTCGACGAGGACCGCATCGCCCGTCAGATCGCCGACCGGCGCAATGCGCGGAAGCGCAACGCACTGGCCGCGAAGAGCCGCAAGCGCATCAGCCTCGAGGACCTGGATTCGGCTCTCAAGGAGACGTCGCAGCTCAACCTCATCCTCAAGGGCGACAACTCGGGAACCGTGGAGGCCCTGGAAGAGGCCCTGCACGGCATCGAGATCGACGACGAGGTGCAGTTGCGGGTCATCGACCGTGGTGTCGGTGGCGTCACCGAGACCAACGTCAACCTGGCCGCTGCGTCGAACGCGATCATCATCGGGTTCAACGTGCGCGCCGAGGGCAAGGCGACCGAGTTGGCGAACCGCGAGGGCGTCGACATCCGGTACTACTCGGTGATCTACCAGGCCATCGACGAGGTCGAGAAGGCTCTCAAGGGCATGCTCAAGCCGATCTACGAAGAGGTCGAGCTGGGCAAGGCGGAGATCCGTGCGATGTTCCGTTCGTCCAAGGTCGGCAACATTGCCGGTTGCCTCGTCACCTCGGGTACCATCCGTCGCAATGCGAAGGCCCGGCTGCTGCGTGACAACACGGTTGTCGCCGAGACCGTCACCATCTCCTCGCTGAAGCGGGAGAAGGAGGACGCCGTCGAGGTACGCGAGGGTTACGAGTGCGGTTTGACGCTCACCTACTCCGACATCAAGGTCGGTGACGTCATCGAGGCCTACGAGCTTCGGGAAAAGCCGCGCGACTAGTCGCCATTCGTTTGGGGTGACGTGGCAGCGTCATCCGGCGTGCGCTTCCCCGGCCGAGTCGATCGGCCGGGGGAGCGCACGTCTCCCCGAAGGAGGAAAGCTTGTACGTCGGTGCGCTCGAGCTCGACATCTTGCTCGGTGACGTGCGATCTCTGAAAGAGAAGCGTGCAATGGTCAAACCGGTTCTGGCGGAGCTGCGACGCTACGGCGTCTCGGCGGCGGAGACCGGAGAACAGGATCGGTACCGCCGGTCGATGCTCGGCGTCACGATGGCGAGTTCGGCGGTCGATCACGTACACGAGGTGCTCGACACGTGCGAACGGCACGTCGCCGGGATGCCGGAACTGCAACTCCTTGCGGTCCGGCGAAGGATTTTCGGCCCCGAGGACTGACTCGGAGCGCCCTGCCCGCCCGCCGCGTCCGCGGCCCGGCGTGCAGAATGAACTACAGCTACACCCGCAACTTCACAAGTTATCGACCGGCCAGGGAGAGGAGTCTGATTGTCATGGTGGATCCCGCCCGGGCACGAAAACTCGCCAAGCGCATCGGCACGATCGTCGCGACGGCGATCGACCACGAAATCAAGGACCCTCGCCTGGCGTTCGTCACGATCACCGACACCAAGGTGACGGCCGACCTTCACGACGCCACCGTCTACTACACCGTGATGGGCGCCGACCTCGAGTCCGAACCGGACCTCGTGTCCGCGGCTGCGGGACTGGAGAAGGCGAAGGGCGTTCTGCGCTCGAAGGTGGGCGCAGGCACCGGCGTCCGGTTCACGCCGACGCTGACATTCGTCGCGGACACGGTCCCCGACACGGCACGGCACATGGAGGAACTCCTCGCCCGCGCCCGCGCCGCCGACGACGAGGTGGCGCGCGTCGCTGCCGGCGCGTCCCCGGCCGGCGACCCCGATCCGTACAAGGAACCCCGAGTCGAGGACGCGGACGACGCCGAAGTCGACGAGCCGTCCCGTTCCCGCCAGGCGGACTGACACGAACCGACATGACCCACACTCAGGAGACGTCCCTGTCTGATCTCGATCGTCACGAGGTGTTTCTGCCGCAGGCGGTCGCCGTTCTCGAGAACGCGACGTCGGTGACGATTCTGTGTCACGTCCAACCCGATGCCGACACGATCGGCAGTGGACTCGCCCTGGCATTGGTGCTCGAGCGCAAGGGGATTCCGGTGCAGGTCGCGTTCGGCGCGCCCGACGAACTGCCGGAGTCGATGCGTGAACTGCCGGGCACCCATCTGCTGGTGCCGGCGGACCAGGTGCGCCGCAACGTCGATCTGCTCGTGACCGTCGACTGCGGCAGCGCCGGACGTCTCGGCAAGCTCGCCGACCGGCTCGCGACCGCGGGGGAGACCCTGGTCATCGATCATCACCGGTCCAACACCCGGTTCGGTCGCATGAACCTGATCGACGAGTCGGCGGAGTCGACGACCGCTGTCGTGGCGCAGATGTTCGACGTGTGGGGTGTGGACATCGACGCCGACCTCGCGCACTGCCTGTACGCGGGACTCGTCACGGACACCGGTTCCTTCCGCTGGGTGCAGCCCGGCACCCACACTCTCGCGGAGAGGCTCCTCGCCACCGGCATCGACGGTGCCCGCATCGCGCGGCGCCTTCTCGACACCCACCCGTTCGGCTGGCTGCCCATGCTGTCCTCGGTGCTGGGATCGGCGACGCTCGTTCCCGAGGCGGCAGGCGGGCGTGGACTCGTCTACGCCGTCATCCGGCAGGCCTACGTCGGGGATCTCCGCTCGGAGGAGATCGAGAGCGTCATCGACATCGTCCGGACGACGTCCGAGGCCGAGGTCGCGGCCGTCCTCAAGGAGGCGGCGGACGGCACGTATTCCGTGTCGCTGCGATCGAAATCCGACGTGGACGTCTCGATCGTCGCCGGATACCTCGGCGGCGGTGGTCACCGCTTCGCCGCCGGCTACACGGCCGTGAACTCCGCGGACGAGATCGTGACCTCGCTCGTCGAATCGCTCGGCTGAGGTCCGAAATCGTTGGCTGAGGTTTCGGAAGTCACGGGCGACGCGACCGCCCGGACGGTGTTCGGGCTGGCGCTGCCCGCGCTCGGTGTTCTCGCCGCCGAGCCGATCTACCTGCTCTTCGACATCGCCGTCGTCGGCCGGCTGGGTGCGCTGGCGCTCGCCGGTCTTGCCGTCGGTGGCCTGATCCTCGCCCAGGTCAGCACGCAGCTGACGTTCCTGTCCTACGGCACGACGGCGCGCGCGTCCCGCATGCACGGGGCGGGGGACGAGCGCGGCGCGGTCCGGGAGGGTGTGCAGGCCACCTGGCTGGCACTGGGGATCGGCGCGCTGGTGATCGCGCTGGTCCACCTGTTCGGACGCCCGGTCACGTCGGCGATCGCGGGTGGCTCCGACATCGCGGCGGCGGCCGGGAGCTGGTTGCGGATCGCGGTGTTCGGTGCCCCGCTGATCCTCGTCGCGATGGCAGGCAACGGCTGGATGCGGGGTGTGCAGAACACGGTGCGCCCCCTGCGTTTCGTGATCGCCGGCCTCGTCGTGTCGGCCGTGGCCTGCCCGGTGCTGGTGCACGGATTGTGGGGCGCCCCGCGGCTGGAACTGGAGGGTTCGGCGGTCGCGAACGTGATCGGACAGGCGGTGTCCGCGAGTCTGTTCGTCGGGGCACTCGTGGTGGAGCGGGTGCCGTTGCGCCCGCGATGGCACGTCATGCGCGCCCAGATGGTGCTCGGCCGTGACCTGATCCTGCGGAGCCTGGCGTTCCAGGCGTGCTTCCTCTCCGCCGCCGCCGTCGCGTCCCGGTTCGGCGCTGCCGCGGTCGCTGCCCACCAGGTGGTGCTGCAGCTGTGGAACCTCGTGGCCCTCACCCTCGATTCCCTGGCGATCGCCGCGCAGGCACTCGTCGGTGCGGCACTGGGTGCCGGGCACGCCGCCGGGGCCACGCGACTGTCGTGGCGCATCACCCGATGGTCCACGATCTTCGCGACAGGACTCGCCCTGATCTTCGCCCTCGGGCACGGCGTGATCCCGGAACTGTTCACGTCCGACCGGGCCGTGCTCGACGAG